>NZ_JBITJM010000002.1:0-579264 GCF_044460025.1 Streptomyces sp. NPDC050161
GGTTGATAGGCCAGATATGGAAGCCTGGTAACGGGTGGAGTTGACTGGTACTAATAGGCCGAGGGCTTGTCCTCAGTTGCTCGCGTCCACTGTGTAGGTTCTGAAGTAACGAACTCGCCTTGTTGGCTGGAGTTTGTTTTCTTCATAGTGTTTCGGTGGTCATTGCGTTAGGGAAACGCCCGGTTACATTTCGAACCCGGAAGCTAAGCCTTTCAGCGCCGATGGTACTGCAGAGGGGACTCTGTGGGAGAGTAGGACGCCGCCGAACAATTTTTCAGCTCCGGTTCCTGGACCTTTTGGTTCGGGAACCGGAGCTTTTTTGCGTTCCCGGACACTCATCACACCCACGAATGCAGGGTTATGGCTATGTTGCTTCCCGGGATATCTGTATGGGGGTGTGGCGGAACAGCGGTGCCGTGTGGAAGTTCGAGTGCACCTGCGTCCGAGATCCTGCCCGTAGCCCTGTAGCCCTGTAGCCCTGTAGCCCTGTAGCCCTGTAGCCCCGTAGCCCCGTAGCCCCGTGTTGTGTGGAGTTGTGCTGGGCGTGAGCTGGTGGGTGGAGAGGCTTGTTAGAGGCGGCCGGTGGACTTGAGGGTGAGGTAGGCGTCGGCGAGGTCGGGGGCGAGGTGGTCCGGGGTGGAATCGATGACGGTGATGCCCTGGTGGCGCAGGCGGTCGGCGGTGCGGCGGCGGGCGGTGCGGGTCTGTTCCGCGGCTGCTGCTGCGTAGACGGCCTCAGGGGTGTGGCGCCCGGCGGCCATCTCTTCGATGCGGGGGTCGGCCACGGCGGCGACGATGAGTTCGTGCCGCTGGGTGAGTCCGGGGAGGACCGGGAGCAGTGCTTCTTCCACGGGCGCGGTGTCGAGGCCGGTGAAAAGGATGATGAGGGAGCGGCGTGGTGCGCTGCGGTGAATGGTCGCGGCCAAGCCGCGGGCGTCCGCCTCGATGAGTTCTGATTCGAGGGGCGCCAGGGCGTTGGTGAGTGCCGGGAGGAGGTCGCGTGCCGTGCGGCCCTGTACGGAGGCGCGTACGCGGCGGTCGTAGGCGAGGAGATCCACCCTGTCGCCGGCTCGTGCGGCGAGAGCTGCGAGCAGGAGTGCGGCGTCCATGGAGGCGTCGAGGCGAGGGATGTCGCCGACGCGTCCGGCCGACGTGCGACCGGTCTCCAGGACGAGCAGGATGCGGCGGTCACGCTCGGGGCGCCAGGTGCGGACCGCGACGGCCTGCCGGCGGGCGGTGGCGCGCCAGTCGATGGAGCGGGTGTCGTCGCCCGGGGTGTAGTCGCGGAGGCTGTCGAATTCGGTGCCTTCGCCGCGGGTCAGAATGCTGGTGCGGCCGTCGAGTTCGCGGAGCCGGGCCAGCTTGGCCGGGAGGTGTTTGCGGCTGGTGAAGGGCGGGAGTACGCGCACGGTGCCCGGTACGTGGTGGCTTCCCTGCCTGGCGGCGAGGCCGAGTGGCCCGTGGGAGCGGACGGTGACGCGGACGGCGTGGTGGTCGCCTCGGCGGGTGGGGCGGAGCACGGTGGTGAGGCGGCGGCGTTCCGCGCCGGGTATCCGGACCGTGTGGTGGGACGTGGGAGCACTGGTGTCGGTGGTGAGGGTGCTCGGGGGCCAGGCATCGCGGATGGTGGCGCGCAGCGTGCGGCGGTCCGGGTTGGTGACGGTGAGGTGCGTTTCCGCCTCTCCTGTTAGTCGAACGGATGTGTCACCGGTACGGGTGAAATGGAGCTTTCGCACTGGCGCGGCGAGGGCCAGATCGCACAGGATTGCTATCAGCAAGGCGAGTTGGACGGTGAGGATGCCGAGCCAGCTGGGGAGTGCGAAGCCGACGAAGAGGGCTCCGAGTGCGGCGATGAGGGCGGTGCGTCCGGTGAGGGCCACGGTGTCGTCTCAGCGGGGGACGGGGAGGTGGGCGAGTACGGCGTTGATGACGGAGTCTGCGGTGACTCCCTCCATCTCGGCTTCCGGGCGGAGCTGGACGCGGTGGCGGAGTGTGGGGAGCGCGAGGGCTTTGACGTCGTCGGGGGTGACGTAGTCGCGACCGGTGAGCCAGGCCCAGGCGCGGGAGGTGGAGAGCAACGCGGTGGCGCCTCGTGGGGAGACGCCGAGGGAGAGTGAGGGGGAATCGCGGGTGGCACGGCATATATCGACGATGTAGCCGGCGACGTCGGGGGAGACAGCGGTCTTGTCGACCGCGGTCCGGGCGGCTTCGAGGTCGGCGGCGGAGGCTGCGGGGCGAAGGCCCGCCGCGGTCAGGTCGCGTGGGCTGAAGCCGTCGGCATGGCGGGTCAGGATGTCGATCTCGTCCTGGCGGGCCGGAAGCGGGACTGTGAGCTTTAGCAGGAAGCGGTCCAGTTGGGCCTCGGGGAGCGGATAGGTGCCCTCGTACTCCACCGGGTTCTGCGTGGCGGCGACGAGGAACGGCTCGGGGAGGGGACGAGGTGTTCCGTCGACGGTGACTTGGCGTTCTTCCATCGCTTCGAGCAGGGACGCCTGGGTCTTGGGAGGGGTGCGGTTGATTTCGTCGGCGAGAAGGAGGTTGGTGAAGACGGGGCCAGGCTGGAAGGAGAACTCGGAGCTGCGCGTGTCGTAGACGAGGGATCCCGTGACGTCGCTGGGCATCAGGTCCGGGGTGAACTGGACGCGCTTGGTGTCGAGTTCGAGTGCGGCGGAGAGTGCGCGGACGAGCAGGGTCTTGGCGACGCCGGGGACGCCTTCGAGCAGCACATGTCCGCGGCAGAGCAGGGCCACGACCATGCCGGTGACTGCGGGGTCCTGGCCGACGACGGCCTTGGCGATCTCGGTACGCAGGGCCTCGAGTGAGGCTCGGGCACTGTCAGCGGTCGGGGTGCTCACGGGGGGCGTGCCTCTCTTGGGAAACGATCGAGGTGGTGAGGTCGTCGAGGTGATCGGCCAGGCGCACGAGGGCCTTGTCGTCGGCCGGTGCCGGGCCGAAGAGGAGCCCGGGAAGGTCGGCCGGGGCGTCGGTGGCCTCGGGGAGATGGGCGCGGACGGCCGGAAGAAGGATGTCGGGGGTGTGGGCGTGCGCGGGAGGCACGCCGATGAGGGGGGCGAGCCGGGTGCGGGTCGCTGAGCGCAGGACCGCTGAGGCCCGGTCGCGGGCGTTGACCTGCTGGTAGAGGCGGGCGTGTCCCTCCGTGGTCTCAGCGGCCGGGACGGTGACCGGGAGCCGCTCGGGGACGAGAGGGCCGAGTCTGCGGGCACGCCAGAGGGCGGCGAAGCCCGCGGCGCAGGCGAGTTGGAGCAGCCCCCAGCTCCAGCTGGAGGGGATGAGGTCGAGGAATCCGCGTTGATCGTGCTGTGCGGATGCCGGGTCGCTGAGGGAGGGGAGGTACCAGACCAGATGGTGGTGCGCGCCGAGAAGTTGAAGGGCGAGCGAGGCGTTGCCTTGCTCGGCGAGACGGTGGTTGTAGAGGAAGTCGGGGGAGCCGAGGAGCAGGATGTCCCGGCCCGCGTCGGGGGCCGGCAGGCGCAGGAGAGTGGGGAGGCCGTTGGCGGAGTAGCAGCTGTCCGTAGCCGTGCCGGGCGGCGCCGCGTAGCGCACACCTCCCATGAGGGCATCTCCGGCTCGTCGCGCGTCGGGCAGGGCGCAGCCGGGTGTCCGCGGCGCAACGGTGGCCGGGGCCTCCGCCTTAACCTGCGGGGCGAAGGGCTTGAGCGCGGTGGCGCTCGGGGCGAGGAGGACGGTGCGGCCGGTGGTGTGCGCGGTCGCGGTGCGCAGCCCCGTCAGCTGCCGTCGGGTGAGGACGTCCGGGTCGCTGACGAGGAGCGTGGTGCCGGGTCCGGTAGCGGCGGCGGCTTCTTCGGCTGTGGTGACGACCTTGGTGGTGACGCCGTGGTCCGCCAGCAGCATGGCGAGGGCCCGGCTTCCGAGGCGGTCGGCCGAGCGGGGGTCGAGCCGGCCGTGCTGCTGGCCGGACTGGAGCGCGGCGAGAACCACGCCGCAGATGACGAGGAGCAGCAGCGCGTACAGGAGTCCGCGGGACCGCATCCATATGCGGCGGCCGGTAGGCGTGAGGGAGGACGCGCTCGCGGTGGTGGCGCTCATTGCCGACTCCCGGTGGTGGGGGTCGGCAGGTGGGGCTTGGCCTGTTGTAGGTCCGTGTCGAGGGCGCTCATCAGGGCGTATGCGTCGGCGGTACCGGGGTGGCCGCCGTACGTGATGTCGTCGAAGGCGCGGGCCGCCGCGCGCAGCCGCTCGGCGTGCGAGGGGAGCGCGCGGCCGGCCTCGGTTGCCGCCTCGTCGGCGGTGCGCCCCGGCCCCGGAGTGAGCAGCACTCGCTCTTCGAGGGAGAGCACGATCGCTCGTAGGCGTTCTTGGACCGCGTGGCTCCAGTGGCCCTCGATGGCGTACCGGTCGGCGGCGGCGCGGTGTTCGGCCGCGGTGCGGGGTGCGTCGGCGAAGAGGGCGCGGCTGGGGGCCGGTGTGCGGCGGATCGCGCCGAGCCGCAGCCGGAGTGCCACGAGGAGCAGGACGACGACGGCGACGATGACGAGCAGGCCCGTCCAGCCGCCCGGTGTCACGCCGGCTGCCGCTTGGAAAAGCGCGTCGACGTGGTTCCAGAACCAATTGAGGGCGCGCTGGACGGGGTTGGGGTCGTGCTGGTGGTACCGCGGGTCGGACAGCTCGCGCTCCGCCGCTTCGCGGGCAGGAACGCGAGGTATTCGCACCGGCCCGTCGTCGTCGGGCCGTGCCATGAGCCGGCCCAACGCGACCGTGATCCCCCCTGTGGTCACCGCATCAGCTTCCCGGAGCGGGGTCGGTGGGCTGCGGTCCGGAGCCGTCCGCGGCGGTCGGATCGGTGGCGGGGGAGCTGCCGGGCTCGGCCTTGGTGAGGTCGGCGGCGCCCGTGGGCCTGGGCTCGGGGATGGTGGCGTCCGGTCCGGTGGCCGGCGGGGCCGTGGGGGTGGCCGTTGCGGTACCGGCGGTTCCGGTGGGCCCCGTGGTGCCGTCCGGGTGCGTGGCGGGGCTGCCCGAGGGGGCTGCCGGGGAGCCCGTGGTGGGGTGGCCGCCGGCGCGTGGCTGCGGGGTGGTGGCCTGGGTGCCGTAGTCGGGGAGGCCGGCGGCGCGGGCGAGTTCGAGGTCGAGGGCCTCGCGGCGGATCCGCTGGTCCATGTAGAGGAGCGCGGTGACGCCGGCGCTGATCGGGAACGTGATGGCGGAGCTGATGACGGCGCCGACTCCCAGGACGGTCAGGAACGTCCAGCCGGTCGAGTCGCCGGTGCCGTTGGCCCAGTCCATGAGGGTGTCGCCGTCGATGAGGAAGGCGATCAGGGTGGCGGGGATCTGGACGATGAACTCGACGATGCCGATCAGCACGTACGTCAGCAGTTGGATGCCCAGGACGCGCCACCAGGAGCCGCGGACGAGCTTGGCGGAGCGCCGCAGCGACGCGAAGACACCCTGCTTCTCCAGCATCAGAGCCGGCGAGGCGAGGCTGTAGCGGACCCACAGCCAGACGGCGGTCACGGTGCCGGCCAGGCCGCCGAGCAGGCCGAGCGCCAGGCCGGCGGAGGCGGAGCCCAGCCCGACGAGGAAGCCGGGGACGGTTCCCGCCACGATGACGGCGGTGAGGAGCAGCGGCAGCAGGATCAGCAGGCCGAAGAGCCGCGGCAGTTGGGGCCGTGCCTCCCGCCAGGCTTCCCCGGTGGTGACCGAGCGGCCGAGGACGGCCCGGCTCACGACGATGGTGAGCAGGCCGGTGGCGATGATCGTGGCGAGCAGTCCGACCACCGAGGTGAGGGCGCTGCCGGCGAGCGCGTTGGCGGCCTCGCGGAGTGCCTCGCCGAACGGGGCGTCCGGGGAGATCTCCAGGGTCGTCGTCCTGCCGGTGTCCTGGAACCACACCCCGGTGATGAGGGTGATGGCGGTCTGCGCGACGATCGCGATGACCAGCGAGACACCGAGAACGGTGCGCCAGTGGGCGCGCATGGTCGCCACCGCGCCGTCGAGGATCTCGCCGACGCCGAGCGGGCGCAGCGGGATGACACCGGGCTTGGCCGCCTGGGGGCCGGGGGCCCAGCCGCCGCCCCAGCCGGGGCCGCCGTTCGGGCCGGGCGGCCGGGTGCCGCCCCAGCCTGCGCCGGAGGCGGCGCGCCCGCGGGTGCCGGGGCCGCCCTGACCGGGGATGGTGCCGGGGGCGGACCACTGACCTGCGGGCGGCTGCTGCTTGGACCAGTTCGGCGGCGCGGGCTGCTCGTCGGTCCCGGGCTGGTCTTCCGGTGCGGGTGGTGGGGTGGGGTGCTCCTGGGTGCCGCGGTCCGGCTCGTCGGAGGGGGCGGATCCGGGCGAGGCCCAGCCCGGAGAGTTGTTCATCGTCGCTCCTTCATGCTGCCCGTCCGCCTGGGCGGGCGGGGACCGGCGTCCGCGGTGGCAGTCATCGTGTCATGGCGGGTGGTTTCGCGTACCCGGGGCCTGAGGGGTAAGGGACCTTCTGTTCGGACGTCGGTCACCGGCAGACTGAGCGGATGGTCGATCGGTGCGAGGAATCAGGAGCGGGCGTCGCGATGCCCGCTGTCCCGTCGTTGCGTTGGGCGGATCCGCCCGAAGGGCCGGTGGTGGTGCTGCTCGATCAGACCCGGCTGCCTGCGGAGGAAGCCGAGTTGGTCTGTGCGGATGTGCCTGCGCTGGTGCAGGCGATCCGGACGCTGGCGGTGCGCGGTGCGCCGCTGCTGGGTATCGCGGGTGCTTACGGCGTCGCGCTGGCCGCGGCCCGTGGGGACGATGTGGAGGAGGCGGCCGAGGCGCTGGCGCATGCCCGGCCGACGGCGGTCAATCTCGGGTACGGCGTGCGCCGGGCGGCTGCCGCGTACCGGGCGGCGACGGGCGGCGGCGCCGGTCAGGAGGCCGCCGCGGCGGTCGCGCTGGCGGAGGCACGTGCCGTGCACACCGAGGACGCCGAGGCCAGCAAGCGGATGGCGGAGCACGGCCTGCGGCTTCTTGAGGAGCTGCTGCCGGCCGGCGGCCACCGGATTCTCACGCACTGCAACACGGGTGCCCTGGTGTCGGGCGGCGAGGGGACCGCCCTGGCGGTGGCGCTGGCGGCGCATCGCGGCGGTGAGCTGCGTCAGCTGTGGGTGGATGAGACACGGCCGCTGTTGCAGGGGGCGCGGCTGACCGCGTTCGAGGCGGCGCGGGCGGGGATGCCGTACGCGGTGCTGGCGGATGGCGCGGCGGGTTCGTTGTTCGCCGCCGGAGAGGTCGACGCGGTGCTGATCGGCGCGGACCGGATCGCGGCGGACGGAGCGGTCGCCAACAAGGTGGGCAGCTATCCGCTGGCGGTGCTGGCCCGGTACCACCACGTGCCGTTCGTGGTGGTGGCGCCGATGAGCACGGTCGATCCGGGGACCGCGGAGGGCGCGGACATCGAGGTGGAGCAGCGTCCGGGGCGGGAGGTGACCGAGTTCGCGGTGCCGTCGGAGCGGGGTGCCGGTGCCGGGATTCCGGTCGCTCCGGCGGGATCAGGGGCCTACAACCCGGCGTTCGACGTCACGCCTGCGGAACTGGTGACGGCGATCGTGACGGAAGCCGGTGTGGTGTCTCCGGTGACCCGGGACGGGCTCGCGGAGCTGTGTTCCACGTCACGATGGAGTTCGTCACGATCAGGCAATGGGATGATGGCCGAATGAAGGGACGCGTCCTGGTCGTCGACGACGACACCGCACTGGCAGAGATGCTCGGCATCGTGCTGCGCGGCGAAGGCTTTGAACCGTCGTTCGTGTCGGACGGCGACAAGGCGCTCGCCGCCTTCCGCGAGACCAAGCCCGATCTTGTCCTGCTCGACCTGATGCTGCCCGGACGGGACGGCATCGAGGTGAGCCGGCTGATCCGGGCCGAGTCCGGGGTGCCGATCGTCATGCTGACCGCGAAGAGTGACACCGTGGATGTGGTGGTCGGGCTCGAATCGGGCGCGGACGACTACATCGTCAAGCCGTTCAAACCCAAGGAGCTGGTCGCGCGGATACGGGCCCGGCTGCGGCGTTCGGAGGAGCCGGCGCCCGAGCAGCTGGCCATCGGTGACCTGGTCATCGATGTGGCGGGGCACTCCGTGAAGCGGGACGGGCAGTCGATCGCGCTGACGCCGCTGGAGTTCGACCTGCTGGTGGCGCTGGCGCGGAAGCCGTGGCAGGTGTTCACGCGTGAGGTGCTGCTGGAGCAGGTGTGGGGGTACCGTCACGCGGCCGACACCCGGCTGGTCAATGTCCATGTGCAGCGGCTCCGTTCCAAGGTCGAGAAGGACCCGGAGCGGCCGGAGATCGTGGTGACCGTGCGCGGCGTCGGCTACAAGGCGGGGCCCAGCTGATATGAGCCGGGACGGTTCGGCCCCGGGGGGAAAGCGGGGGCGCACCGTCGACCCGGCGGGTGATATGTCCTTTTCTGGGCGGCTGTCGGCGAAGCTCCTGCGGGGCGGCCAACTGCTGCCCGACGGCGCGGTCAGCGGCCCCGTCCACCCGCTGCTGCGGCTGTTCAGCCGCTGGGTGCGGCGTCCGCTGCTGCCGGCGCTGCGGCTGTGGCGGCGGAACATCCAGCTCAGGGTGGTCGCGACCACCCTGCTGATGTCGCTCGCCGTGGTGCTGCTGCTCGGCGTCGTGGTCGTCGGGCAGGTCCGCAACGGACTGCTGACCGCCAAGGCACAGGCCGCGCAGAGTCAGGCGGTGGGCGGTTTCGGCGTGGCCCAGAAGCTGGCCGACGGCGCGGGGGCGGGAACCACGGACGCCGACGACGCCGCTCGTACCGGCAATCGTGGCACCCAGGACTCCGCGACCTGGCTGACCAGCCTGGTCGAGCAGCTGGCCAGTGGTGGCCAGGGCGTGTTCTCGGTGGTGGCGCTCAGTTCGGACACGGAGGAGCCGTTCGGCGACGCCAGCCGCGGCACGCGTGGCCCGCGTGCCTCCGGGGACGTCGATCCGGAACGCAGCGTGCCGCCCGAGCTGCGCCGGAAGATCGAGACGAACACCGGCACGTTCCGCGAGTACACGCAGATCAAGCGCATCGGGTCGGACGACGGCGTGCCGGCCATCATCATCGGCAAGCGGCTGAACGACGCGAACAGCAACCAGTACCAGCTCTACTACCTCTTCCCGTTCACGCAGGAAGCGGAGTCGCTGAAGCTGGTGACGGGCACTCTCGCGACGGCCGGTGTGTTCGTCGTGGCGCTGCTCGGGGCGATCGCCTGGCTCGTCGTGCGGCAGGTGGTCACGCCGGTGCGGATGGCGGCGGGCATCTCCGAGCGGCTGGCCGCCGGTCTCCTCCAGGAGCGGATGAAGGTCACCGGTGAGGACGACATCGCGCGGCTCGGCGAGTCCTTCAACAAGATGGCGCAGAACCTCCAGGTCAAGATCCAGCAGCTGGAGGAGCTGTCCCGGATGCAGCGCCGTTTCGTCTCCGACGTCTCGCACGAGCTGCGGACGCCGCTGACGACCGTCCGTATGGCGGCGGACATCATCCACGAGGCGCGGGAGGACTTCGATCCGGCCACGGCGCGTTCCGCCGAGTTGCTGCGCGGGCAGCTCGACCGGTTCGAATCGCTGCTCGCGGAGCTGCTGGAGATCAGCAGGTTCGATGCGGGCGCCGCGGCGCTGGAGGCCGAGCCGGTCGATCTGCGGGATGTGGTGCACCGCGTCATCGAGGGCGCCGAACCGCTGGCCGAGCGGACCGGCACCCGCATCGTCGTGCGCGGCGCCGAACATCCGGTGATCGCGGAGGCGGACTCCCGGCGGGTGGAACGGGTGCTGCGCAATCTCGTCGTGAACGCCGTCGAGCACGGTGAGGGCCGCGATGTCGTGATCCGGCTGGCGTCGGGCGGCGGTCGCCGCGACGGCGCGGTCGCCGTCGCGGTGCGCGACTACGGTGTCGGGCTGAAGCCGGGCGAGGCGGCCCGCGTCTTCAACCGTTTCTGGCGAGCTGACCCGGCGCGGGCCCGTACGACGGGTGGTACGGGACTGGGGCTGTCCATCGCCGTGGAGGACGCCAGGCTGCACGGCGGCTGGTTGCAGGCGTGGGGCGAGCCGGGCGGCGGTTCGCAGTTCCGGCTGACCCTGCCGCGTACGGCGGGTGAGGCGCTGCGCGGCTCCCCGATACCGCTGGAGCCGGAGGACTCGCGGCGCAACCGCGGGACTGCGGGGGCGGCGGACCAGGAGGCGGCGCCCGGCAGCGGAGCCCGCACGCCGGAGCGGCCTGAGGGCGTACGGGGCGGGGAAGCGGCGCGCGGGCCGGGTGCGCGCCCCGCGGCGACCGAGGACGGCGCTTCCGACGGCGGGCCGGTGGACGACGAGGGACAGGGCGCGGATCGAGAGGGCGGGCTGCGTGGACGCTGAGCACGGACGGGATGTGGACGCGGCGCCGAGGGACCGCAGCGGCGGCGCCGCAGGAGCGGCGCGTGCTGCGCACACCCCCGCAGGGCCGGTGCGGGCCGCGCACGCCCCCGCAGGTGAGCCTGCCCGCAGGCCCGCCGACCGGCCCCGGGCGGCGCGGGCCACGGCCCTGCTGGGCGCTGCGGCGCTGCTGCTGGCCGGCTGCGCCTCCATGCCGGACAGCGGGGAGGTCAAGTCCGTCGAGCAGTCCCCGCGTTCCGACGGGGACTCCCAGGTGCGGGTGTACGGCGTGCCGCCCCAGGACGGGGCGCAGCCGACCAATATCGTCCGCAGCTTCCTCGACGCGACGACCAGTGACGAGGCGGACTTCCGCACGGCCACCCAGTACCTGGCCAAATCCGCGCGGCAGACCTGGCGGCCGTTCCTGGTGACCAATGTCCTCCAGGAGCGCCCCAAGCCGGAGCCGAAGGTGATGCCGCACGGCCAGGATCCCGACGGCTACACGGTCACGCTCTCCGGCAGCCAGGTGGCGACGGTGGACGACAACCACGCGTACACGCCCGAGGAGAAGCCGTACCACCAGACGATCCACCTCATCAAGGAGGACGATCAGTGGCGGATCGACCGGCTGCCGAACGGGCTGGTACTGGGGCAGTCCGACTTCCAGCGCATCTACCAGTCCGTCAACAAGTACTACTTCGCCTCCTACAAGACGGAGTCGGAGGAGCCGAAGGCGCGCCGTAACGTCCTGGTCGCCGACCCAGTCTACCTGCGGCAGCGGATAGATCCGGTCACGGCCAGCGTGCAGGCGCTGCTGTCGGGCCCCAGCAACTGGCTTGACCAGGTGACCTCTTCGGCGTTCCCGCCCGGTACCCGGCTGGCGAGCCGCAGCCTGGCGCTCGACGACTCCAACGCGTTGCAGGTGAAGCTCAGCAGGCAGGCGGTGAGCACCGACACCGACCAGTGCAAGCGGATGGCCGCTCAGCTCTTCTTCACTGTCCAGGACATGACCAGGGCGTCCAAGATCAGTGAGGTGGAGCTCCAGGACAACAACGGCAACTCCCTGTGCGTGCTGGGCCAGGAGCAGGCGGAACGCGATTTCGCGCCGCACCGGCGCGCCGGGCACACCGCCGATGAGTACTACCTGGACGCTGATCGCAAGCTGGTCGCCATGTCGGACACCGCCACGGAACCGACGCCGGTGCCCGGCCCGTTCGGCTCGGGGAAGTTCCCGCTGAGCTCGGTCGCCATCTCGCGCGACGAGGACACCGCGGCAGGCGTGTCGACCGACGGCAGGTCGCTGTACGTCGCCCCGATGGAGGACGGTGCCGTGCACGGCGGGCCGCTGCTGGCAAGCGCGGTCAAGAACGGCCTGACCGCGCCCAGTTGGGACGGCCTGGGGGACCTGTGGATCGCGGACCGCTCCGGGCGCTCCGGCGGCGGCTCACGGCTGCTGCGGATCCGCGAGGGCAAGAGCGACCCCGAAGAGGTGGCGGTGCCCGGTCTGGGTAAGCGGCGGATCAAGGCGATCCGGGTCGCGGCGGACGGCATCCGGATCGCGATGCTGGTCGAGGACAAGGGACGCACGACGCTTCAGCTCGGCCGGGTCGAGCGGGGCGGCTCGTCGGCGCACCCGGAGCTTTCGGTCGAGGAACTGCGGCCGATCGCGCCCCAGTTGGAGGATGTGGTCGCCGCGTCCTGGGCGGGCGGCAGCCGGCTGGTGGTCGTCGGGCGGGAGTCCGGTGGCGTGCAGCAGATGCAGTTCATGGAGACGGACGGTTCGGCGTCCAACGCGGAGACGCTGCCCGGCGTCAACGGCGTGAAGGCGGTGGCCGCGTCGGAGGACGAGACCAGGCCGCTGATCGCGGACGCCGATGACGGCATCGTGCGGCTGCCTCCGGACGCGAACTGGAAGACGGTGGCCAAGGACGGTTCGGTGCCGGTCTACCCGGGGTGACCCGGTGGGCCGGAGACAGCGGCGGGGAGGGGCGGCCCTCCCCGCCGCTGCGTCGTTCCGGGGGCCGCCGACCGGCCGTTCCGCGGAGTTATCCACAGGGGTGGCGGCGGTGTGCGGACGGCGGGACAGTGGAGTCATGCGGGGCGTGTGGCGGGAGCTGGCCGGTCTGGTGCTGCCGGTCGACTGCGCGGGGTGCGGCCGGCCGCGTACGGAGCTGTGCGCCGCGTGCCACCGGGCGCTGGCACGCGGCGGACGGGGTGCCGGGCGGGTGCGGCTCGCGCCACGGCCACGGGGGCTGCCCGAGGTGTGGGCCGGTGCGGTCTACGCCGACGAGGTGCGGGCCGTGCTGCTCGCGCACAAGGAGCGAGGCGCGCTGCGGCTCGCCGAGCCGCTGGGTGCGGCGCTGGCGGGCGCGGTGCGAGGGCTGGGCGTGCGGCGGGCGGGCGCCGGGCCGCTGCTGCTCGTGCCGGTGCCGTCGGCCAGGAAGGCGGTGGCCGGGCGTGGGCACGACCCGGTGCGCAGGATCGCGCTGGCGGCGACCGCTGAGTTGCGGCGTACCGGAGTGGCCGCGTGGGTGTGCGCGGGGCTGCGGCAGCGCCGGGCGGTGGCCGATCAGGCGGGGCTGAGCGCCCGGCAGCGGTCGGCGAACGTCGCGGGTGCCATAGAGGTGCGGGGCGGGGTCCGCGGGCCGTCTGCGGCGGCGTCAGTGGTGCTGGTGGACGACCTGGTGACGACGGGGGCGACGCTCACGGAGGCGGCGCGTGCGGTCGCGGCGGCGGGCGGTGAGGCGGTCGGGGCGGCCGTGGTCGCGGCGCCGCGCGGCACCTTCGTCGCCGTTCGGAACGGAACGTGAAAGCTCAGCGTTCCAGGTAATGAGGAGGAAAAGTCACTCAAACGGAGCCGGAGGCGGTGAGGGGGTGCCGACACCCGTCCGGGCGAGCTATGTTCGGTTGTGAGGACTTGGCGGACGCTTTGCATCGAATGTCGTGCTGAGTGCGTTCAGGGGCATTCGAGGCGACCCTGAAAAGGGGGGGAGTGGAGATCTTGTCCTCGGGGGAGGAGGAGGTGAAAGTCGCCAAGTCCGAGGCTTCGGCACCCACCGGAGCCTGGTGCAAGAAGGAATTGCTCCGCCCGTAGTGCGGGGCGATCCGGGAACGGAGTTCTGCGTGGACATCGTCGTCAAGGGCCGCAAGACCGAGGTGCCCGAGCGGTTCCGCAAGCACGTGGCCGAGAAGCTGAAGCTGGACAAGGTCCAGAAGCTCGACGGCAAGGTGATCAGCCTGGACGTCGAAGTGTCCAAGGAGCCCAATCCCCGGCAGGCCGACCGTTCCGACCGAGTGGAGATCACCCTTCGCTCCCGTGGCCCGGTGGTCCGGGCCGAGGCGGCTGCCGGCGACCCGTACGCCGCGCTGGATCTGGCCACTGCCAAGTTGGAAGCGCGTCTGCGGAAGCAGCACGACAAGCGCAACTCGCGTCGCGGCAACGGCCGCATCCCGGCGAGCGACGTCGCCGTCAGCGTTCCCGATGCCGCGAGCCTGAACACCCATGGTGAACTCGCCGTGGACGCGGCGGTTGAGGAGAGGGTGCCGACCAAGAAGATGGGCTCGCTGGACGTGCAGGGTGAAGGCCCCCTGGTCGTCCGCGAGAAGACCCACTCCGCGGCACCCATGGCTCTCGATCAGGCGCTCTACGAGATGGAGTTGGTCGGTCACGACTTCTATCTCTTCGTCGACGCCGAGACCAAGCAGCCGAGCGTCGTCTACCGGCGGCACGGCTACGACTACGGCGTCATCCACCTGAACCCCGATTCGTTCGGGGAGGAAGGGCCCGGCGGCGCCGGCGGCGCCCTCGGCGGCTGACCTCATCCGTTCGGTGCCCCTGGCGCGTGCCGGGGGCACCATCGTGCCTGCGGAGGCCCGGAGTTGAGGCCGTATAGAGTTGGTGCCAGCCATGGAGTACGAGGGCACGTGATGGCGTGGTGCCGGGGAGACGGTCGTATGGCGTTGTTCGGGCTGGCCGCAGGGGGCTGTTGTCAACCAGCCTTATTTCCAAGCTCAGGCCGTACGGCCGAGTAGTTGACGGGGAGGGATGATGGGGGACAGCTTCGGGCCCGTGCGCGGCGACGCGGACGATGACGGAAGCGGTGCCGGGGGCGGTGACGGGATGCGGACGAGCATGCCGCGCAAGGAGCCGATCAGGGTCCTGGTGGTGGACGATCACGCGCTCTTCCGGCGTGGTCTGGAGATCGTTCTGGCCCAGGAGGAGGACATCCAGGTCATCGGCGAGGCCGGTGACGGCGCAGAGGCGGTCGACAAGGCCGCGGATCTGCTGCCCGACATCGTGCTGATGGATGTCCGGATGCCCAAGCGCGGCGGTATCGAGGCGTGCACCTCCATCAAGGAGGTGGCCCCCAGCGCGAAGATCATCATGCTCACGATCAGCGACGAAGAGGCCGACCTCTACGATGCGATCAAGGCCGGGGCCACGGGCTATCTGCTCAAGGAGATCTCCACCGACGAGGTGGCGACCGCGATCCGGGCCGTCGCGGACGGACAGTCGCAGATCAGCCCGTCGATGGCCTCCAAGCTCCTGACGGAGTTCAAGTCGATGATCCAGCGCACGGACGAGCGGCGCCTGGTGCCCGCGCCCCGGCTCACCGACCGTGAGCTGGAGGTCCTCAAGCTCGTCGCCACGGGCATGAACAACCGCGACATCGCCAAGGAACTCTTCATCTCCGAGAACACCGTGAAGAACCACGTCCGCAACATCCTGGAGAAGCTGCAGCTGCACTCCCGGATGGAAGCGGTGGTGTACGCGATGCGGGAGAAGATCCTGGAGATCCGCTGACACGGGCGGAGCGGGCCGACGGCCGGCAGCACCGTGGACGGCGCCGGTCCGTACGGCTCCTTCCCGGCCGGTCAGCCGCCTATGAGGGTCAGCTCGCGGCGCAGCGCGGCGGCGAGTGACGCGTCGTCGCAGCGCTCCACGCGGACCGTGTCACAGCCCACCCAGCCGGCCGCTTCGTAGAGCGCCTGGGCCATCGGGCGGACGGCTTTCGGGCCCTTCATCGAGACCTGGCGGGCGATGAGCGTGCTGCCCTCGCGCGCCGGATCCACCCGGCCCACCAGATGCCCGCCGGCCAGCAGGGGCATCACGAAATAGCCGTGTATCCGCTTCGGGCGGGGGACGTACGCCTCCAGGCGGTGGGTGAAGCCGAAGACGCGTTCCGTACGAGGGCGGTCCCAGATGAGGGAGTCGAACGGCGAGAGCAGCGTCGTGCGGTGCCGGCCGCGGGGCGGGGCGGCGAGGGCCGCGGGGTCGGCCCAGGCGGAATCGGCCCAGCCCTCGACCTCGACGGGCAGCAGGCCGGAGTCGGCGAGCACGGCGTCGACCTGGTTCTTCTTGAGGCGGTGGTAGTCCGCGAGGTCCGCGCGGGTGGCCACGCCCATCGCGGCACCGGCCTGCGCGACCAGCCGCCGGATGCACGTGGCGTCGTCGAGGTCGTCCTTGTACAGCCGCTCGGGAACGGCGCGTTCGGCGAGGTCGTACACCCGCTTCCAGCCGCGGCGCCGGGAGCAGACCACCTCGCCGTACATGAGCGCGCGCTCCACGGCGACCTTCGACTCGCTCCAGTCCCACCACTCCCCGCCGTTCTTCGCCCCGCCCAGCTGGGTGGCGGTCAGCGGGCCATCGGCCGCGAGCTGGGAGATCACCGCGTCGTACGCGGACTGCCGCAGCTCGTGGTGCCACTGCGGGCGGGCTCGGTAGGCGCGGCGGCGGAAGGCGAAGTGCGGCCACTCCTCGATGGGGAGGATGCAGGCCGCGTGCGACCAGTACTCGAAGCTGTGGGTGTCGCTCCAGTAGGCAGCCTCGATCTCGGGGCGGCCGACCGCGCCGAGCCTGGCGTACGGAATCAGCTCGTGCGACCTGGCGAGCACGGAGATCGTGTCCAGCTGCACGGCGCCCAGGTCACGCAGCACACCGCGCACCCCGGCGCCGCGGTCGGGCGCGCCCAGCAGGCCCTGCGCGCGCAGCGCTATCCGGCGCGCGTCATCACGCGACAGGGTGGTCACGGGCTGCGGTCCAGGCGGTGTCACTGCGGTCATGCCGAAAGAGTAGGGGCGGCCACTGACATCGCGCCGGGGCTGTGGACAACCGCCGGTTCCCGCGGCATCCGTCGGAGCCGCAGGAACCGGCCGCCACCGCGGGACGTCCGGCCGCTCAGCCGGTGTACGGCAGATACGGGGTCGTCCCGGATCCCGTCCCTCCGGGGACACCGGGCGCACCGGTGGTGCCCGCGGTTCCGGACGGTCCGGTGGAGTCCGGCAGATCCGACGGGAGCAGGGAGCCGATCCACATGTCGCGGCGGGTACCGGCGCGTACCAGCTTGGCGCGGAGCGTGCCCTCCATGTGGAAGCCGGCCTTGCGGGCGACCGCCCGGGAGCCTTCGTTTCCGGCCTCGGCGAGCCATTCCAGCCGTTCCACCCCCAGGTCGTGGAAGGCCCAGCGCGCCACCGCGCGGGCCGCCTCGGCGGTGTACCCCCGGCCGCGCCGCTCCTTGGCGGTCCAGTACCCCAGCTCGGCCTGGTGTCCCGGAGCGCGCAGCTGGGCGAGGCGCACCAGGCTCATCGCGCCGATCAGGGCTCCGTCCTGCCGGGAGCACACGGCGAAGGAGTATTCGGTGTCCTGGCGCCAGCTTTCCGGGCAGCGGGTGCCGACAAAGATCTCGGCGTCCTGGAAGGAGTACGGCGACGGCACGGGCGTCCAGCGCGGGATGTCCGGGTCCTGGCACGCCGCGTGCACAGCGGCGGCGTCGGATGGGGCGAAGGGGCGCAGGACGAGGCGCTCGGTGGTGAGAGTGACAGGCTCCATGGAGGGAGTGTGCTGGGCGGCGGCGGGCCGCGCGACGGGATTTCGGGGTGGCGCCCGGCACCTTCCCGCCGCCTCGCGCGTTCACGGGAGGAGGGGATACCGGGCTTCGCTGCGGCGGACCTCCCGGCCCGGCAGCGTCCTCCTTTACGATGGCCGTTGCGGCGGGGCCTGCCCCTTGGAAAAATGCCGCGCCCGCGCACTCGACCGTGCAGGCCCGACCGGCAAGGAGACCAGCCCAAGTGTCCGTCTTCAACAAGCTCATGCGTGCAGGCGAAGGAAAGATCCTGCGCAAACTGCACCGCATCGCGGGCCAGGTCAACTCCATCGAGGAGGACTTCGCGGCCCTCTCCGACGCCGAGCTGCGGGCGCTTACCGACGAGTACAAAGAGCGCTACGCGAACGGCGAGACCCTGGACGACCTGCTGCCCGAGGCGTTCGCCACCGTCCGTGAGGCCGCCAAGCGCGTGCTCGGCCAGCGTCACTACGACGTCCAGCTGATGGGTGGCGCGGCCCTTCACCTCGGATACGTCGCCGAGATGAAGACCGGTGAGGGCAAGACCCTCGTCGGTACCCTGCCGGCGTATCTCAACGCGCTCTCCGGCGAGGGTGTCCACCTCATCACGGTCAACGACTACCTGGCCGAGCGTGACTCCGAGATGATGGGCCGGGTCCACAAGTTCCTGGGCCTGGAAGTCGGTTGCATCCTCGCCGACATGACGCCGGCGCAGCGCCGCGAGCAGTACGGCTGCGACATCACCTACGGCACGAACAACGAGTTCGGCTTCGACTACCTCCGCGACAACATGGCCTGGTCGCAGGACGAACTCGTCCAGCGGGGCCACAACTTCGCGATCGTCGACGAGGTCGACTCCATCCTCGTCGACGAGGCCCGTACGCCGCTGATCATCTCCGGCCCCGCCGACTCCGCCACCAAGTGGTACGGCGACTTCGCGAAGTTGGTGCGCCGCCTGAAGAAGGGCGAGGCCGCCAACCCGCAGCGCGGCGTCGAGGAGACCGGCGACTACGACATCGACGAGAAGAAGCGCACCGTCGGTATCCACGAGTCCGGTGTCAGCAAGGTCGAGGACTGGCTGGGCATCGACAACCTCTACGAGTCGGTGAACACCCCGCTCGTCGGTTACCTCAACAACGCGATCAAGGCCAAGGAGCTGTTCAAGAACGACAAGGACTACGTCGTCATCGACGGCGAAGTCATGATCGTCGACGAGCACACCGGCCGTATCCTCGCCGGCCGCCGCTACAACGAGGGCATGCACCAGGCCATCGAGGCGAAGGAAGGGGTGGAGATCAAGGACGAGAACCAGACGCTCGCCACGATCACCCTCCAGAACTTCTTCCGCCTCTACGGCAAGCTCTCCGGCATGACCGGTACGGCCATGACCGAGGCCGCCGAGTTCCACCAGATCTACAAGCTGGGCGTCGTCCCGATCCCGACGAACCGCCCGATGGTCCGCATGGACCAGGCCGACCTGATCTACCGCACCGAGCCCGCGAAGTTCGACGCGGTGGTCGACGACATCGTCGAGAAGCACGGGAAGGGCCAGCCGATCCTGGTCGGCACGACCTCCGTCGAGAAGTCCGAGTACCTCTCGCAGCAGCTCAACAAGCGCGGCGTCTCCCACGAGGTGCTCAACGCCAAGCAGCACGACCGGGAGGCGTCGATCGTCGCCCAGGCGGGCCGCAAGGGCGCCGTGACGGTCGCCACGAACATGGCGGGCCGCGGTACGGACATCAAGCTCGGCGGCAACCCCGACGACCTCGCCGAGTCGGAGCTGCGCGGGCGCGGCCTCGACCCGGTCGAGCACGTCGAGGAGTGGGCCGCCGCGCTGCCGGACGCGCTGGAGCGTGCCGAGGCGGCGGTCAAGGCGGAGTTCGAAGAGGTCAAGGAGCTGGGCGGGCTCTACGTCCTGGGCACCGAGCGGCACGAGTCGCGGCGGATCGACAACCAGCTGCGCGGCCGTTCCGGCCGTCAGGGCGACCCCGGTGAGTCCCGCTTCTACCTTTCGCTCGGTGACGACCTGATGCGGCTGTTCAAGGCGCAGATGGTCGAGCGGGTCATGGCGATGGCCAACGTCCCGGACGACGTCCCGATCGAGAACAAGATGGTGACCCGGGCGATCGCCTCCGCCCAGTCCCAGGTCGAGCAGCAGAACTTCGAGACCCGCAAGAACGTCCTCAAGTACGACGAGGTGCTCAACCGCCAGCGCGAGGTCATCTACGGCGAGCGCCGCCGCGTCCTGGAGGGCGAGGACCTGCAGGACCAGGTCAAGCACTTCATGGACGACACCATCGACGCCTACATCCAGGCGGAGACGGTCGAGGGCTTCGCCGAGGAGTGGGACCTGGACCGCCTGTGGGGCGCGTTCAAGCAGCTCTACCCGGTCAAGGTCACGGTCGAGGAGCTGGAGGACGAGGCCGGCGACCGCGCCGGGATCACCGCGGACTTCATCGCCGACGCCATCAAGGAGGACATCGCCCAGCAGTACGCCTCCCGTGAGGAGCAGCTGGGTTCGGACGTCATGCGTGAGCTGGAGCGCCGTGTGGTGCTGTCCGTCCTGGACCGCAAGTGGCGCGAGCACCTCTACGAGATGGACTACCTCCAGGAGGGCATCGGCCTGCGCGCGATGGCCCAGAAGGACCCGCTGGTCGAGTACCAGCGCGAGGGCTTCGACATGTTCACCGCGATGATGGAGGGCATCAAGGAGGAGTCCGTCGGCTACCTGTTCAACCTGGAGGTCCAGGTGGAGCAGCAGGTCGAGGAGGTCCCCGTGGAGGAAGCCGCCGCGCAGACGTCGCTGGACAAGGACGTGCAGGAAGCGGTGCCGGCCGGCGCGGGCCGTCCGGAGATCCACGCCAAGGGCCTGGAGGCGCCGCAGCGGCCGGACCGGCTGCACTTCTCGGCGCCCACGGTCGACGGTGAAGGGGGCGTCATCGAGGGCGACTTCACCAGTGACGAGGACGGCGAGGCCCCGGCCCGCTCGGAGTCGGACGGCCTGACGCGCGCCGAGCGCCGCAAGGCCCAGAAGGGTGGCCGCCGCCGCAAGAAGTGAGCGGCAGCCGCTGCGGTCGATGAGGGCGGAGCCCCGGGTGATTCCCGGGGCTCCGCCCTCGTTCGTTGGGGGGCGGGGGCGTGGCCCGTGTGCCGTCGGGCCTCCCGGGGCGGGCTACGGATTCCGCTGTTCCCGGTGGGGGTGCGGGGCGGCGCCGGGGCCCGTGAGGGTGGCCCGGACGGCGGGGGTCGGGCCGATGTCCAGGGCGGCGCAGCGCCAGCGGGCGTCCGCGCCCAGTTCCAGGCGGAACGCGAGGGCGCGCAGCCGTTCGCCGGACGCGATGCGGGCGAACGCCTCGATGACGCCCTTGCGCGGCCGGTACAGGCCGCAGTCGCGCACGGTCGGGACGGCGCGGGAAGGCCCGCCGGGGCCCGGGGCGGGCCGCAGTGGCGCGAGCGGCGCCAGTTCCACCAGCCGGTCGTAGGCGGCGGGCAGCGCGTGCCCCAGCAGCGCGTGAACGGGGCGCTCGCCGGTGAGGGTGAGCAGCAGCTGGTGCGCGAACCAGTGGTGCGGCCTGCGCTCGTGAGCGCGGCGCTGAGCGCCCGGCGTCGGCAGCGGGGCCGGCTGCACCGCCCGCCGGCTCGCAGCCGCCGCAGTGGCCGCCGAGCGGCCGGGTGAGGGGCGGCCCGCGGCGGGGGCGGTCCCGGCGCGGCCGGTGGGCCCGGTGCCCGCCCGGCCGGCGGGGCCGGCTGTGCCGCGTCCTCCCGGAGCGGCGCGGCGGGCCAGGGCGCGGCCGGAAGCGGGGCGGCGCGGCGGCGGGGCGGTCCGGCCCCTGGCGCCACCGGGAGGGGTCTCTTCGGGGGCCGCTCCGGGGGCGGGTGCCTCGCCGGGGTCCGTCGTTCCGGGGGAGGCGTCCGCGGATGCCTGTGGCTGTGACTGATTCGGCTTCTGCTTGTGCTTGTGCCTTTGCGCCTGTGCCGGGACGCGGTCCTGTCCGGAACGGGCCGGTGTTCCGGCCGTTGATGCTCCGGTCCCGGTCCCGGTCCCGGTGGCAGGCGCTTCCGTCGCGTCCGTCCGGATGGTGGTGCCGGACGGGGCCGACGGGTCCGCCCCAGTGGTCGTGTCGGTCGGGGCGCGGCGGGGGTGCGGGACGGTGGGGGTGTCCGGGCCGACGGGGGCCGGGGGCGGTGGGACGGGCCCCGGGAGGGGTGTCTGCTGCGGTGCGGTGGTGGTGCGTGGTGTGGTCGTGGTGCCGGTCATGTGGTCGCCCCCGTTCTGCCGGGCCCGGTTGTTTACCGGGCAGTAGCTTCGGTGGGAGTTCTTCTATCGGCGCGGACGGGGCGGCGGCAACGTGCGGCGGACGAAAGCCAGGGCCGCACAAAATTCACCGTTGCGGGTGACAGGGGCCTGAACAAGCCTCGGAACGGGTGCGCGGGCGGCCCCGGGAGGGCGCGGGGCGGTCCGTACGGTCACCTCGATGGGGGACGTGCGCCCGTATGCTGGCTGGCGTCTCCCAGGGACGGGGCACTGCTCCGGGCTCGACGAATTGAGTGAAAGCGACGGTCATGCGCGTCTATGTTCCCCTGACCCTTCCCGGTCTCGCCGAGGCGCACGGGAACGGCGCCCTGGGCCCCGGCCCCCTGGACGCGTACGCCGTCACGCCGGCGCTGCGCGAGTGGTACGTCTCCGACGACATCGAGGAGCTGGAGTACGCGGCGCTGAACCGCGCGGCCCAGGCTTCGCTGCGGCAGCTGGCGGGGCACCCGGATGCGGCCAGGCGCCGGGTCGTGGTGGCCGTGGACGTGCCGGAGGGTACGGCGGTGGCCGATCCGGACCGCGGTCTGGACCGCGGGGCGCTGGGTGAGGTGCGGATCGCCGGGCCGGTGCCGATGACGAAGGCGGCGTCGGTGCATGTGGACTCCGCGGACGCCGAGGCGGATGTCGCGGCTGCCGCGGCGGCGCTCGGTGCGGCGGATCAGGGCGACGCCGATGCGCAGTTCACCGTCGACGGCGCGGAGGACCACGACCTGATGTGGTTCGGGGTGCAGGAGATTCCGCAGCTGGTCAGCTGAGGGCCGCGGCGGTCCGGCGCGGCTTGTGCCGCGGCCGTTCCCGCTGCCGCCCTGCGCCCGGTGTGTGATCCGCCGCGCCCCGCGTGTGCCTCGGCGGCCACGGCACGGTGGCGCGCGGCCGGGGCGTTGTCAGTGGGCGCGGGTACCTTTTTCGGTGTGGGGAAGGCCGGGGACGGAGCAGGGGGCAGGACATGGAAAGGCACACGACACACCTCGTCTGGGACTGGAACGGCACGCTCTTCCACGACATCGATGCCGTGCTGGGGGCGACGAACGCCGCGTTCGCCGTGATCGGTCTTGAGCCGATCACGCTGGAGCGCTACCGCGAGCTGTACTGCGTGCCCGTGCCGCTCTTCTACGAGCGGCGGATGGGGCGGATGCCGACGGACGCCGAGTGGCTGGTGATGGACGAGGCGTTCCACCGGCACTACAGCGAGTACCGGACGCGCTGTGCGCTCGCCGACGGTGTGGACGGGCTGCTGGCCGAGTGGCTGGCGGGCGGTGGCAGCCAGTCGATCCTGAGCATGTTCGGCCATGACGAGCTGATACCGCTGGTGCGCGGCTTCGGCATCGAGTCGCACTTCCTGCGGGTCGACGGCCGGAAGGGGGCCTGGCGCGGCGGCAAGAGCGCCGACATGGTGCGGCATCTGGCGGCGCTGGAGAGCGTGGAGCCGGGACGTACGGTCGTGATCGGGGACGCGGTGGACGACGCGGTGGCGGCGCGGCACGCGGGGGCGCGGGCGGTGCTCTACACCGGTGGCTCGCACAGCCGCGGCAGCCTGGAGGCCGCGGGTGCCGGGGTGCCGATCGTCGACAGTCTCGCGGAGGCGGTCGAGGCAGCGGCGAGCCTGGCGGCGTAGCCGGATCGTCGGGCCGGACCACCGACCCCGACCGGACCGGCCTCCGGGGCTGATCGCCGTTCCGTCGTCGGCTGTTGAGGCATCGCATATTCCGTCCGCCGCGCCGTTGTTCGGAACGGCCAAGTTCGGCGTGGGGTTTTGTACGCACAAGCCCCATGACGGCATCGGTGCGAAGAGCGATAGCCTTGCAGCGTGATCAGCGCGATAACCCGCGGGGGCGTCGAGGCCCCTGCTGTGCGCCCGGGACACCACCGTGACCGGGCGGTCGCTGGTCTTTGCGGCCAAGAGCGTGTGTCGACTGCGTCAAGAACAGTCGAAGACGGCACGGCCTTCTCTCATCGCGGCATAGCGTCGACACCGACCGGACACCTCGCGTCGCAGCGGCGTTGTGCAGCATCCACGGAGTTCTTCCACAACGTCACGCAACGGCGCGCGACAGGAGCCAGAGGACATGCAGACCAAGCTGGACGAAGCCAAGACCGAGCTGCTCGCCAGGGCCGCCCGGGTCGTTGAAAGCAGCCCGGCCGGGACCAAGAACCCGGTACGAGGTCTCGACAAGGAGACCCTCACGGGATACCTCCAGCGCTACTACCTGCACACGGCCCCCGAGGACCTCGCGGACCGTGACCCCGTCGACGTGTTCGGCGCCGCGATCTCGCACTACCGCCTCGCGGAGAACCGTCCGCAGGGCACCGCCAACGTCCGGGTGCACACCCCGACCGTCGAGGAGAACGGCTGGACCTGCAGCCACTCCGTCGTCGAGGTGGTCACCGACGACATGCCCTTCCTCGTCGACTCGGTCACCAACGAGCTGTCCCGGCAGGGGCGCGGCATCCATGTCGTGATCCACCCGCAGGTCATCGTCCGCCGTGACGTCGCGGGCAAGCTCATCGAGGTCTTCGACTCCAGCTGTGACGCCCACGGCAGCACCGGCAAGGGCAAGACCGCCGAACTGCCGCACGACGCGGTCACCGAATCGTGGATCCACGTCGAGATGGACCGCGAGACCGACCGCGACGACCTCAAGCAGATCACCGCCGACCTGCTGCGGGTGCTCTCGGACGTCCGCGAGGCCGTCGAGGACTGGGAGAAGATGCGCGGCGCCGCGCTGCGGATCGCCGAGGAGCTGCCCGCCGAGCCCACCGCCGACGACCTGCGCGACCAGGAGATCGAGGAGGCCCGCGAGCTGCTGCGCTGGCTCTCCGCCGACCACTTCACCTTCCTCGGCTACCGCGAGTACGAGCTGATCTCGGGCCCCGGCGAGAGTGGCGACGAGGACATGCTGTCCGCTGTGCCCGGCACCGGCCTCGGCATCCTGCGCGCCGACCCCGCGCACGCCGACGAGGACGGGCACCCGGTGTCGCCGTCCTTCAACCGGCTGCCTGCCGACGCCCGTGCGAAGGCCCGCGAGCACAAGCTGCTGATCCTCACCAAGGCCAACAGCCGCGCCACCGTCCACCGCCCGTCGTACCTCGACTACGTCGGCGTCAAGAAGTTCGACGCGGACGGCAACGTCATCGGCGAGCGCCGCTTCCTGGGCCTGTTCTCGTCCGCCGCGTACACCGAGTCGGTGCGCCGGGTGCCGGTCATCCGCCGCAAGGTCGCCGAGGTCCTGGAGGGCGCCGGCTTCACGCCGGACAGCCACGACGGGCGCGACCTGCTGCAGATCCTCGAAACGTACCCGCGTGACGAGCTGTTCCAGACCCCGGCCGACGAGCTGCGCTCCATCGCCACCAGCGTGCTCTACCTCCAGGAGCGCCGCCGGCTGCGCCTGTACCTCCGCCAGGACGAGTACGGCCGCTACTACTCCGCGCTGGTCTACCTCCCGCGTGACCGCTACACCACCGGCGTGCGGCTGCGCCTGATCGACATCCTCAAGGAAGAACTGGGCGGCACCAGCGTCGACTTCACCGCCTGGAACACCGAGTCGGTCCTCTCCCGGCTGCACTTCGTCGTCCGTGTCGAGTCCGGCGCCTCCCTGCCGGACCTCACCGACGCCGACGTGGACCGCATCGAGGCCCGCCTGGTGGAGGCCGCCCGCTCCTGGGCCGACGGCTTCGCCGAGGCGCTGACCGCCGAGGTCGGCGAGGAGCGCGCCGCCGAGCTGCTGCGCCGCTACGCCCACGCCTTCCCCGAGGGCTACAAGGCCGACAACTCCCCGCGCAGCGCCGTCGCCGACCTCCAGCACCTGGAGAAGCTCACGGGCGAGGAGGGCGCGGACTTCTCGGTCAGCCTCTACCAGCCGGTCGGCGCGGCCCCCAACGAACGCCGCTTCAAGATCTACCGCAGGGGCGAGCCGGTCTCCCTCTCCAAGGTGCTGCCCGGCCTGAACCGCCTGGGTGTCGAGGTCGTCGACGAGCGTCCCTACGAGCTGCCCTGCGCCGACGGCACCGTCGCCTGGGTCTACGACTTCGGCCTGCGGCTGCCCGACAAGGTCAACGGCGACGACGCCCGCGAGCGCTTCCAGGACGCGTTCACCGCGGTGTGGAACGGCGCGGCGGAGAGCGACGACTTCAACCAGCTGGTGCTGCGGGCCGGGCTCAACTGGCGCCAGGCGATGGTGCTGCGGGCCTACGCGAAGTACCTGCGGCAGGCCGGCGCGACCTTCAGCCAGACGTACATGGAGGACACGCTCGCCAACAACGTCCACACCACCCGGCTGCTGGTCTCCCTCTTCGAGGCGCGGATGTCGCCGGAGCGGCAGCGGGCCGGCACGGAGCTGATCGACGGGCTGCTCGAAGAGCTGGACGGCGCGCTCGACCAGGTCGCATCCCTGGACGAGGACCGCATCCTGCGGTCGTTCCTCACCGTCATCAAGGCGACCCTGCGCACCAACCACTACCAGCGCGACAGCGAGGGCAGGCCGCACTCCTACCTGTCCATGAAGCTGGACCCGCAGGCCATCCCCGACCTGCCCGCGCCCCGCCCGGCGTACGAGATCTGGGTGTACTCGCCCAAGGTCGAGGGTGTCCACCTGCGGTTCGGCAAGGTCGCGCGCGGTGGTCTGCGCTGGTCGGACCGCCGGGAGGACTTCCGTACGGAGATCCTCGGCCTGGTCAAGGCGCAGATGGTCAAGAACACCGTCATCGTGCCGGTCGGCTCCAAGGGCGGCTTCGTCGGCAAGCAGCTGCCGGACCCGGCGCTCGGCCGTGACGCCTGGCTCGCCGAGGGCATCGCCAGCTACCGCACCTTCATCTCCGGCCTGCTCGACATCACCGACAACCTCGTCGGCGGCGAGGTCGTGCACCCGCAGAACGTCGTGCGGCACGACGGCGACGACACCTACCTCGTCGTCGCCGCCGACAAGGGCACGGCGAAGTTCTCCGACATCGCCAACGAGGTCGCCGAGTCGTACGGCTACTGGCTGGGCGACGCCTTCGCGTCCGGCGGCAGCGCCGGCTACGACCACAAGGGCATGGGCATCACCGCCCGCGGCGCCTGGGAGTCGGTCAAGCGGCACTTCCGCGAGCTGGGCCACGACACCCAGACCGAGGACTTCACCGCGGTCGGCGTCGGCGACATGTCGGGCGACGTGTTCGGCAACGGCATGCTGCTGAGCGAGCACATCCGCCTGGTCGCCGCCTTCGACCACCGGCACATCTTCATCGACCCCAAGCCGGACGCCGCCGTCTCGTACGCCGAGCGCCGCCGGCTCTACGAGCTGCCCCGCTCGTCGTGGGCCGACTACAACACCGAGCTGCTGTCGCAGGGCGGCGGCATCCACTCGCGGTCGGCGAAGTCCATCCCGATCAACGCGCAGGTGCGGGCGGCACTCGGCCTCGAAGCCGGCGTCAAGAAGATGACCCCGGCCGACCTGATGAAGGCCATCCTCCAGTCGCCGGTCGACCTGCTGTGGAACGGCGGCATCGGCACGTACGTGAAGTCGTCGGCCGAGTCCAACGCCGACGTGGGCGACAAGTCCAACGACGCGATCCGGGTCAACGGCGAGGACCTGCGGGTCAAGGTCGTCGGCGAGGGCGGCAACCTCGGGCTGACCCAGCTGGGCCGCATCGAGTTCGCCACGGCCGGCGGGAAGATCAACACCGACGCGATCGACAACAGCGCCGGTGTGGACACCTCCGACCACGAGGTGAACATCAAGATCCTGCTCAACTCCGTGGTCGCCAACGGCGACATGACGGTCAAGCAGCGCAACTCCCTGCTGGCCAAGATGACCGACGAGGTCGGCGCGCTGGTGCTGCGCAACAACTACGCGCAGAACACCGCGCTGGCGCTGGCCCAGGCGCAGTCCTCCAGCATGCTCCACGCCCAGCAGCGCTTCCTGCGCCGCCTGGTGCGGGACGGCCACCTCGACCGGGCGCTGGAGTTCCTGCCCGCCGACCGGCAGATCCGCGAGCGGCTGAACGCGGGCCGCGGGCTGACCCAGCCCGAGACCGCCGTGCTGCTGGCCTACACCAAGATCACGGTGGCCGACGAGCTGATCAGGACCGGCCTGCCGGACGACCCCTACCTCCAGCACCTGCTGCTCGCCTACTTCCCCTCGGCGCTGCACAAGGAGTTCTCCGCGCAGATCGACGGGCACGCGCTGCGCCGCGAGATCGTCACGACGGTGATGGTCAACGACACCGTCAACACCGGCGGTACGAGCTTCCTGCACCGCATGCGGGAGGAGACCGGCGCTTCGCTGGAAGAGGTGGTGCGGGCGCACACCGCGGCCCGTGCGATCTTCGGGCTCAACCAGGTGTGGGACGACGTCGAGGCGCTGGACAACCGCGTGGCGGCCGACGTCCAGACCCGGATCCGGCTGCACAGCAGGCGGCTGGTCGAGCGCGGCACCCGCTGGCTGCTCAACAACCGCCCGCAGCCGCTGGAGCTTTCGGAGACCATCGAGTTCTTCAGCAAGCGGGTCGCCGAGGTCTGGTCCGAGCTGCCCAAGCTGCTCCAGGGCCGTGACCTGGAGTGGTACCGGGCGACCCTCGGCGAGCTGACCGAGGCGGGGGTGCCCGATGCGCTGGCCGTCCAGGTGTCCGGGTTCTCCTCGGTCTTCCCCGCGCTGGACATCGTGGCCATCGCCGACCGCACCGGCAAGGAGCCGCTGGACGTCGCCGAGGTCTACTACGACCTGGGCGAGCGGCTGCGGATCAACCAGCTCCTGGACCGCATCCTGGAGCTGCCGCGCAACGACCGCTGGCAGTCGATGGCCCGCGCCTCGATCCGTGAGGACCTGTTCGCCGTGCACGCCGCGCTGACCTCGGACGTGCTGTCGCAGGGCAACGGCTCATCGACTCCCGAGCAGCGGTTCAAGGCGTGGGAGGAGAACAACGCCGCCATCCTCGGCCGCGCCCGCGCGACGCTGGAGGAGATCCACGGTTCGGAGGGCTTCGACCTGGCGAACCTCTCGGTGGCCATGCGGACGATGCGCACCCTGATGCGGACGCACAGCTGACCGCACGCCGGTGTGCGCCGCGTACGGCACAAGGGGACGGCCCCGGAGCAACTGCTCCGGGGCCGTCCCCCGTTGGGCCCTTGGGGCCGGTGTCCGCTACTTGTGCGCCTCGTACGCCTTGACGACCTCGTCGGTCGGCCCGTCCATGACGAGTACGCCCTTCTCCAGCCACAGCACCCGGTCGCAGGTGTCCCGGATGGACTTGTTGTTGTGGCTGACGAGGAAGACCGT
The DNA here is from genome assembly GCF_044460025.1 of Streptomyces sp. NPDC050161. Taxonomy (NCBI): domain Bacteria; kingdom Bacillati; phylum Actinomycetota; class Actinomycetes; order Kitasatosporales; family Streptomycetaceae; genus Streptomyces; species Streptomyces sp. NPDC050161. Next base: position 28,745 of record NZ_JBITJM010000002.1, read on the forward strand.
GCCGGCTTCCTGGCGCAGTTCGCGGATCCGGGCCTCGGAGCGCTTCTGGAAGGCGCGGTCGCCGGTGGCCAGCGCCTCGTCGATCATCAGCACGTCGTGGTTCTTGGCGGCGGCGATGGAGAACCGCAGCCGGGCCGCCATCCCGGACGAATAGGTGCGCATCGGCAGCGAGATGAAGTCGCCCTTCTCGTTGATGCCGGAGAAGTCGACGATGCCGTCGTAGCGCTCCCTGACCTCCTCGCGGCTCATGCCCATCGCGAGGCCGCCGAGCACCACGTTCTTCTCGCCGGTCAGGTCGTTCATCATCGCCGCGTTGACGCCGAGCAGGGACGGCTGGCCGTGGGTGTAGACCCGGCCGCTCGCGGGCGGCAGCAGGCCCGCGATGGCCCGCAACAGGGTGGACTTTCCCGAGCCGTTGGAGCCGATGAGGCCGATCGCCTCGCCCTTGTGGGCGACGAAGGTGACGCCCCGGACGGCGTGCACCTCGCGGGTGCCTGCCGTGGTGGTGCGGCGGACGATCCGGCGCAGCGCGGAGACCGCGTTGCCGCGACCGCTGCCCGCGCCGTGCACCTTGTAGACGATGTGGACATTGTCGGCGATCACGGTGGGGACGCGCTCACCGGCCGTGTCGGCTGCCGGGACGGGCAGCGGGCGGCTGCCGGGAGCGTCCGGCGGGCCGGCGGGTCCGTTGACGGTGACGGTGTCAGCCACGGCCGTATTCCTCCTCCGCCTTCCAGAAGAAGACGTATCCGACGACTCCGGACAGCACGGCCCAGCCCAGCGCCAGCGGCCAGACGTGCGGCGGCAGGCTCTTGGCGTGCACGGTGTCGATCAGGGCGTACCGCATCAGATCGATGTAGATCAGCGCGGGGTTGGCGTTCAGTGCGACGGCGATGGCCTGCGGGGCGCTCTGGGTGAAGACCGAGAGGTTGTAGAAGACGCCGGAGATGTACATCCAGGTGCGCAGGATGAACGGCATCAGCTGGGCGGTGTCGGTGGTGCGGGCGCCGATCCTGGCCATGATCATCGCCAGGCCCGTGTTGAAGACGGACTGGAGCAGCAGGACCGGGACCATCAAGAGCCAGTGCCAGGTCAGCGGGACGCCGCAGAGCAGCACGATCGCGGCCAGCACGCCCATCGAGAAGACCAGTTGCTGGAGCTGGATGAGGGTGTACGCGATGGGCAGGCAGGCCCGGGGGAAGTGCAGGGCGCGCACCAGGCCCAGGCTGCCGGAGACCGCGCGGGTGCCGGCCAGCACCGTGGACTGGGTGAAGGTGAAGATGAAGATGCCGGTGCACAGGAACGGGATGAAGTTGGCGATCCCGCGGTTGGTGTGCAGCAGCACGCCGAAGATCAAGTAGTAGACACCCGCGTTGAACAGCGGGGTCATCACCTGCCAGAGCTGGCCGAGCCTGGCGGTGGTGTAGAGCGCGGTGAGCCGGGCGGTGGCGAACGAGCCGATGAAGTGCCGGCGGGACCAGAGTCTGCGGGTGTACTCGGGCAGCGGCGGGCGGGCGCCGCTGATCTCCAGGCCGTGGCGTGCGGCCATCTCCCGCAGCCGCGGATCGGGCGCGGCGCCGGGGTCGGGGCGTCCGGCGTGCGGGCCTTCCGGTGCGGGAGCGGAGTCCGGGGGAGCGAGGGTCTGGGGCATGGGGGCCGCTTTCGTACGTGACGGCGTCGGGGCGGCGCGCGCGGTGCACGGCGCGCTCACCGGGACGGGTCATGGCGACGGGGCATGACGACGAGGCGGAACGACAGGTCGGCAGGGGGCGACGGGAAGGACGGCCACTACGTCGGGACGGGTCCGTATCGTCGCGACGTTGACAGTAGGGCGAACGGACGTCGAAACGCAACCGTAGCGTCGTGACGCTATGCTCAAGGCATGGCAAAAGACGGCAGCGAAGACGATCCCGCGGCGGCGCGCCGGGCTCCGGCCGGCGCCGCCGTACTACGGGAGGACAAGACCGCGGCGATCCGCGCGGCGGTCTTCGGGGAACTGGCCACGGTGGGCTTCGCCCGGATGTCGATCGAGGGCATCGCGCGGCGGGCGGGGGTCGGCAAGACCGCGGTCTACCGCAGGTGGCGCTCCAAGCTCCACCTCGTCCTGGACGTGGTCTCCGCGCTGGCCGCCGACGGGCTGCCGACCCCGGACACCGGCACGCTCCGCGGCGACGTACGGACACTGCTGGAGGTCGCGGCGCGTGCGCTGCGGCACCCGATGGCCTCGCAGATCATCCCCGACCTGCTGGCCGAGGCGGCGCGCAGCCCGGAGCTGGCCGGTGCGCTCAAGGCCGCGCTGCACGACAGCCAGGAAGGCGTCGCCGCGGCGATGGTGGCGCGCGCCGTCGAGCGCGGCGAACTGCCGGCCGGGGTGGACGCGCGGCTGGCCCTGGACCTGCTGACCGGGCCGCTGTACTGGCGCCTGGTGGTGGTCAGGGACGACCTGCCGGACGACTACCTGGACGAACTGGCGGACGCGGTAGCCGGCGCACTCGGCGCGGAGTGAGAAAACGGGTGTGAGAAGGCGGGAGTGAGAAGGCCGGAGTGCGAAAAACGGGCGGCCCGGAATTCCGGGCCGCCCGTCGGCGTGTGTGCCGCCCGGCCGGGAAGGGCCGGGCTCCGGGTGCCGCGGGACCGTTGACGGCCGCGCGGCACCCCGTGGGCAGGGGCGTCAGCCGGCCAGCCCGATGTCCGAAGGCGACACGTCGGCCGCCGCCTCGTGAGCGATCGGCAGCTCGTCTTCCGGTGCGCCGGGGCGCAGCCCGGCTTCGGCGGCGCGCGGCGAGGGAACGACGGTGCGCTCGGCGGGCGGCAGCGGCGCGGGACGCGCCTCCTGGCCCAGGAAGACCTGGCGCACCACACGCTCCGCCGCGTGCCCGTCGTCCCACTGGCAGAACCGGGCGCGGAAGGCGGCGCGCAGCTCGGCGGCGTCCGCGTCGTCCCAACGGCCGCTGCGGAACGCGTCGATCAGCTGGTCCTCGTTCGTGGCGACGACGCCGGGGGTGTCGCCCGGGTCGCCGGAGAGCAGGTCGAAGGTGACGCCGCGGGAGCGGACGTAGGTGTCCCAGTCGTCCGCGTAGTTGATGATCGGCCGGTCGAGGTTGGCGTAGTCGAACATGATCGACGAGTAGTCGGTGATCAGCGCGTCGGCGGCCAGGCACAGCTCCTCGACGACCGGGTGCGAGGAGACGTCGATCAGGGCGCCGCGCTCCTGGAGCTCCGCGAGGCGGGAGTCCGCGCCGTAGAAGTAGTGGGTACGGACCAGCAGGACGAAGTCGGGGCCCAGCTCGCGGGTGACCCGCTCCAGGTCCATCCGCGGCACGTAACCGGTCTGGTAGTCGCGGACGGTCGGCGCGTAGAGCACCGCGATGCGGCCGGGGGCGATGCCGAGCCGCTCGCGGATCTCCCGCACGTCCTCGGCGGTGGCGCGGTAGAAGACGTCGTTGCGCGGGTAGCCGGCGTCGAGCGACTGGAAGGAGCAGGGGTAGACCCGCTCCCACTGCTCGGTGGCGTGCAGGTTGGAGGAGAGGCTGAAGTCCCAGCGGTCGGCGCGCTCCAGGAGCTTGCGCATGCTCATGCCCTTGGCGGCGGCCGGGTACTTCTGCTGGTCGATGCCCATCCGCTTGAGCGGGGTGCCGTGGTGGGTCTGGAGGTGGATCTGACCGGGCCGCTTGATGATCTCGCCCGCGAAGTTGACGTTGTTGATCAGGTACTTGGCGCGGGCCATCACCTCCCAGTACCGGGGGGAGTTCGCCACGACGTGGTCGACACCGGCCGGGAGGGTGTCCTCCTGGCCCTTCCTGATCACCCAGACGCCGTGCACCTGCGGCGCCAGCTCCTTCGCCTTCTCGTAGATGGCGAGCGGGTTGCAGGCGGGGGTGCGGTTCCAGTACGCGGAGTAGACCGCGAGGTTCTCGTCGATGGGGCGGTGCAGCTGGACCTGGTAGAAGCGTTGGAACGCCTGCTTGCCGAGAGTGCGCTTGGTCTTGCGCAGCCGGTCGCGGCCGGACACCCGGGCACCGTTGACGAACTTGAGCGCCTGGAACGCGCGGTACGAGCCGCGGCCGAGCGCCTGGTACTTGGCGCCGGTGATGCCCTCGGGCTGCACGAACCCGGCCGGCAGGTGGCGCCGGTACATCACGGCGGCCCGGTGGAAGAACTCCGGCCGGTCACCCGGGGTCACCCGGGTGTCGCGGGCGAAGGTGAAGAGGAAGTGGCTGACCATCCGCTCGAACATCAGCGGCCGGATCCGGTTCAGGTCCGGGCGGGTGTCGAGGAAGTCGAAGAGCCGCTGGTACTGCTCGAAGATCGTGAAGTGCTTGCGGCCCGGGGTCTTCATCGAGTTGCCCTGGCGGCGCTGGCGGTACTCGACGCAGACCTGGTCCAGGCAGGCTGCGGTCTCGGCGGTCAGCATGGTCGTGTAGACCATCAGCGCGTCTTCGTAGAGACCGTCGGTGTACTGGAAGCCGTTGCCGGTGAAGAAGTCCCGGCGGAAGGCGCGGTTCCACACCACCGCGAACATGTTGAGGAACTCCAGCCGGTCGGCCGGCCGGAAGACCTCGGTCCCGGCTTCCTGGAGCATCTCGACGCTGGCGCTCGGCTGGACCTTGTTCCACCAGTACGTGCGGACGTGGTCGAAGAGCAGGATCTCCGGGTCGGATGTGACCGCGAGACGGTCGGCCATCGCCTGGAGGGAGCCCGGCGCGTAGGTGTCGTCGCTGTCGAGGAAGAGCAGGTAGTCGCCGCGCGCCTGCGCGACACCGGTGTTACGGGCCTGGCCGATGCCGCCGTTCTCGGCGCGGTGCACGGGGATGACGCGCTTGTCGCGGGCCGCGTACTCATCGAGGATCGCGCCGCTGCTGTCGGGAGAGCAGTCGTCGACGGCGATGAGCTCGAAATCCGTGAACTCCTGCTCCAGCACCGAGTCCATGCATTCGCGCAGGAATCCCTGCACCTTGTACACGGGCACGATGATGCTGAAGCGGGGTACGGCTTCGGTGCCTATCTCGGACATGCGGTGCTACTCCTCGTGACGAGCCGAGTACAGAAAGCTGAAATCGCTCGGAAGCAAATTCTATGCCAGTTGTATGACTGTCGTTCACCGCCAACGGTTGCAGCCTGTAACCCGAAAGTTGTGTGGCCCTCATTACACATCGCGCTAAGTCGCGACAATACGGGCGAGGGCGCGGGGCGGGCGAATGTGGATCTTGTGGGTGTGTGGTGCCGGCCGTCATTCCCTCGTTATCCGTCGTCCGCCGTCCGGTGCCGGTGGACCCGTGCGGCCCGCCGTCCGGCGCGGACGCACTCGTACGCCCCCGGATCGGTGTGCGGGACCGCCCGCCAGGCGTCCGCCGCGCCCGGCCGGTACGCCCGCCGTGGCCCGCCCGGACGCCCGTAATCGTCCGTGCGCGATGAGCCGTCCCGGGGCGCGTGTGCCAACTCACGGGAATTTCGTGCAACCCCCCTGCTGTGCAGGGCCTCTTGGGTGTCAGAGGCGTCGGATCCTTGGGCGCTTCTTTGTGATCAACGAGCGTGCACCTCACGGCAAATGCGCCAAGCGCCCGATTCGGCCGTCGTGGCATATGTGTCCGGTCGTAGGGATATACGTCTCGAACGGCCGGTTCGGACACGCCACGGACGGGTGGTCAGGCGCACGAAAAACCGCAGGAAATCCCGCTGTTGCCCGTCCGGCGCGACAGGGCGAGGGCAGGGGTGCACGGTAGTTTTGATGGCCCAATACGGCACAAGGAACAGAGGATAGGGGTGCCCGTGCCTGACGTCTCCGTAGTCGTGATCGTCTACAACGACGCCAACCGGCTGCCGACCGCCGTCCGGTCCGTGATGGATCAGACGCTGCACGGTGTCGACGTGGTGATCGTCGACGACTGCAGCACGGACAGATCGTTCGCCGTGGCCCAGGAACTCGCCGCCGCCCACCCCGGCAGGGTCCGTGCCCTGCAACTTCCCGAGAACAGCGGGGGCTGCGGTGCCCCGCGCAACCACGGCATCGCCCACGCGCGGGGCGAGTTCGTCATGTTCCTCGACAGTGACGACGTCCTGGAACCCAACGCCTGCCGCAACATGCTGGACGCGGCCGAACGCACCGGCGCCGACCTGGTGTCCGGCATGTGCGTGCGGGTCCACGTCGACACCCGCACCAAGAAGACCGTCGAGTGGTACCCGTGGCTCTACGCCCGCACCCGCACGATCGAATCGGTCTCCGAACTCCCTGACCTGCTGGTCTTCGACACCCTGTCGACGAACAAGCTCTACCGCCGGGAATTCCTCCGCGAAGCCGGACTGGAATTCCCCGTCGGCATTCACTACGAGGACCTGCTCTTCTCCGCCCAGGCGTATGTGGCGGCCCGGCGCATCACCCTCATTCCCAATCACGTCTACTTCTGGAATGTGTTCGAGAAGGCGGCGACAAAATCCATCAGCAACCGGCGGCACGAAATCGCCAACTTTGCGCATCGGATGGAAATTCACCGCAGAGTGGACGAACTGCTCGCCCAACAGGGCCTGGACGAGCTGAAGTTCCACAAAGACGTCAAATTCCTCAAGCACGACCTCGTCCTGCACCTGCGTGACCTGCCGCTCCTGGACGAGACCTACCGGCGGAAGTTCGCCGAGATGGCCAACGGCTACCTCGCCGGCATCGCCCCCGAGGCGTACGAGCGCGTGCAGCCGATACAGGCCATCTGCGCCTACCTCCTCGGCAAGGAGGACTGGCAGGCCCTGATGCCCGCGGTCGACACCCTCATCAACCGCGACAAGCTCTCCACCCCGCTCGCCGAGCACGAGGGCCGCGTCTACTGGACCGACCGGCACCTCGACGACCCGGAGGGCCGCCGGGTACTCGACGTCACCGACGCCGGCTACCACACCCGCTCCCTGGGCCGGCTCTTCCTGCGCAACCAGCTGACCTCCTACGCCGACGACGGGCGCGGCACCGTCGAGCTGGCCGGCTCGGTCGTCAACCCGCTCGGCGCGATCACCCCCGCCACCCGGCTGCGCGGACGCATCGAGCTGAAGGCCCGCCGCCGCAGTCTGCAGACCTTCAGCTTCCCGCTCAACTCGCTGCGGCTGCGCGGCGACCGCGTCGACTGGGACGCCACGCTCGACCTCGCCCGCCGCCTGCGCCCGCTCGGCGTGATCGACGCGGTCTGGGACGCCAGGCTGATCCTGGAGGCCGACGGGGAGACCACCCGCACCCGGCTGACCGTCGGCGGCGTCGACCTCGACGACGCCCGCGCGCTGCGCATCAGGCCCCGGCTGACCCGGCTGGTCTCCGACCGCATCGAGCCCGCCACGTCCAAGCGCGGCCACCTCACCTTCGTGCTGCACGCGCAGAGCAAGGCGTCACGCGGCACCCAGAAACTGCTCGGACAGGCGCTGCACAGCCCGGCCGCCGCGCTCGCCAAGACCGGTGTGCGCACGGCCCGCAAGGCCAAGCGGGAGCTGAACTCAGGACAGACCAAACTCCGCGTCTACCACGAGGTGTTCAGCAAACTCCCCGTCCGCAAGGGCCTCGTGGTCTTCGAGAGCCACCTCGGCAAGCAGTACAGCGACAGCCCCCGCGCCCTCTACGAGGAGATGCGCCGCCAGGGCATCGACTTCGAGGCGGTCTGGAGCTACGCGGGAAAGAAGCCGACCGGCTTCCCCGAGGACGCCACCCTCGTCAAGCGCTGGGGCTGGCCCTACCTCAGGGCCCTGGCCCAGGCCGAGTTCTGGATCGACAACCAGGGCTACCCCCTCAAGCTCACCAAGCGCCCCGAGACCACCTACATCCAGACCTGGCACGGCTCCGCGCTCAAGCGGATGGGCTTCGACGAGCCCAGGCTGCGGCTCCAGGCCCGCGCCGCGAAGGACGCCTACCAGCAGGTCCTGGACCGCTTCGACCACTTCCTGGTCCGCTCCGAACACGACGTACGCACCCTCGCGGGCGCCTTCAGGCTGCGCCCCGAAGTCCTGCTGCGCAGCGGCTACCCGCGCAACGACTCCCTGGTCGCCGCCCGCAGGGAGGAGGAGCGCTCCGGCACCCGCACCCGCGGCCCGCTCGCCGCCGAACTGGGCATCCCCGACGACAAGACGGTGCTGCTCTACGCGCCGACCTTCCGCGCGGGCCCCAACGGCGCGGTACGCGGCTTCGAGCTGCCCTTCGACGTCGACGAGTTCACCCGGCGGTTCGGCGACCGCTTCGTGCTGCTGATCCGCTCGCACTACCTCAACCACGTCGTCCTGCCGCCGTCCGTACGCGGCACCGTCATCGACGTCACCGGGCACCACGACATCGCCCCGCTGATGACCCTCGCCGACGGCCTGATCACCGACTACTCATCGGTGATGTTCGACTACGCACTCCTCGACCGGCCGATGCTGTTCTTCGCCTACGACTACGAGGAGTACGCGAACGAGGCGCGCGGCACCTACTTCGACCTCAAGAGCACCGCGCCCGGACCGTTCGTCGAGACCCAGGACGCGCTGTTCGACGCCATCGACCGGCTCAAGGCGGCCGACGCCGAACACCGCGAGGCCCGCGCGCAGTTCACCGCCACCTACGGCGAGTACGACCAGGGGGACGCGGCCCGTCGCGTCGTCGGCAGATTCTTCGGTGCGGGACACCGCGAAGGAGGCGCCAAGTGACCGGGCGCGACATCTACTTCGTCTCCAACAACGTCAACGAGATGGGCGGGGTGACCACCTGGTCGCACCAGATGGCCCGGCTGTTCGCCGAGCGCGGCCACCGCCCGCGCGTCATCGGCATCGTCCCGGCGCCTGAGGAGCTCCGCACCGACCTCGGTGACCTCCCGTACCCCACCGACACCCTCTACACCGTGCACCCGCCGCACGTCGGCCCGGTGCGCGGCGTCAAGGGCCGGCTCAACCTCGCCGAGCGGCGCAGGCGGGCCGCCAGGGAAGCCGGGATGCGCGAGGCGGCCGAGCGGCTCAGCGGCATCCTCCGCACCGCGCGCCCCGGCGGCATCGTCATCTGCACCCAGGTGTGGGCCATGGAATGGGTGAAGCTCGCCGACACCGCGGGCATGCCCGTGATCGGCATGACCCACGAGTCGTTCGGCGCCTGCCGCGGCTCCTCGCGCTTCGGGCGGGTCAAGCGGCACTACAAGGGCGTCGACCGGCTGCTCGCGCTGACCCGCGAGGACGCCGACATGTGGATCAGGGCCGGCATGGACAACGCCGACTACATGCCGAACCCGCTGCCCGTCATGCCCGACACCCCTTCCGAGCGCACGGAGAAGGTCGTCGCCAGCATCGGCAGGCTCTCCGACGAGAAGGGCGTCGACCTGCTCCTGGACACCTGGGCGCTGCTGACGCCCCGGCACCCCGACTGGCTGCTGCGGATCTACGGCTCGGGCGAGGACGAGGAGATCCTGCTCAAGCAGCGCGACGCGCTCGGCCTGGAGCGGTCGGTGGAGTTCATGGGCCGCACCGACGACGTGCCGGGCGCGCTGCGCGGCGCCTCCCTCTTCGCCCAGGCGTCCCGCGCCGAAGGCTTCCCGCTGTCACTGATGGAGGCGATGGCGGCGGCGGTGCCCTGCGCCGCGTTCGACTGCGCGCCCGGCGTCCACGAGATCGTGCAGGACGGCGAGGACGGGCTGCTGGCCGCGCCCGGCAACATCAACCAACTCGCCGCGCACATCGAGGCGTTGATGACCGACAAGGAACTGCGCGACCGGCTCGGCACCACCGCGCGCGAGAACGTCCAGCGCTACTGCACCGACCGGATCACCCACCGCTGGGAAGAGCTGTTCGCCTTCCTGGAGCGCTGATCCGCCGGACGCCGAGCCGCCCGGAGAGACGACAGCCGCCGTGCCCCTCACCAGGAGGGGCACGGCGGCTGTCCGCCGTACGGGGTCAGCGGGCCTCGGGGTGGTGGTGCTGCCAGCCCGCCCACGCCGAGGTGATCATGTCGCGGACGTCGTGGTGCGCCTTCCAGCCCAGCTCGGCCGCGATCCGGTCGTCGGCGGCGACCACCCGGGCCGGGTCGCCGGGGCGGCGCGGCGTGACCTCGGCGGCGACGCCCGAGTGACCGGTGACCTCGACGATCAGATCGATCATCTCGCGGACCGAAACCCCCTCGCCGCGGCCGATGTTGAGGGTCAGATCGCGGACAGGACCCGGCTCGGCGAGCTTGCGGGCAGCCGCCACATGGGCGTCGGCGAGGTCGGCGACGTGGATGTAGTCGCGGATGCAGGTGCCGTCAGGCGTGTCGTAGTCGTCGCCGAAGATCCGCGGCGCGGCGCCGGCGGTGAGCTTCTCGAACACCATCGGGACGATGTTGAAGACGCCGGTGTCCGCCAGCTCGGGGGCGGCGGCGCCCGCGACGTTGAAGTAGCGCAGGCAGGCGGTGCTGATGCCGTGCGCCCGCCCGGCCGCGCGGGCCATCCACTCGCCGACCAGCTTGGTCTCGCCGTACGGGTTGATCGGCACGCAGGGCGTGTCCTCGGTGACCAGGTCGACGTCCGGCATGCCGTAGACCGCGGCCGACGAGGAGAACACGAACCGGCCGACGCCGCCCGCGGCCATCGCCTCCAGCAGCGTCTGGAGACCGTGGACGTTCTCGCGGTAGTAGTGCAGCGGCATCTCGACGGACTCGCCGACCTGCTTCTTGGCGGCCAGGTGCACGACGTCGGTGACGCCGTGCTCGGCGATGGTGCGGTCCAGGAGCGCGCGGTCCAGGGTGGAGCCGACGACCAGCGGCACGTCTTCGGGGAGCCGGGCGGCAACCCCCGTCGTCAGGTCGTCCAGCACGATGACGGGCTCGCCCGCCTGCCGCAGGGCCCGTACGACGTGGGCGCCGATGTAGCCGGCACCACCCGTGATCAAGTAAGACATGGCGCCATCCTAGGGTCGGGTGCTTGGGGAGGACGGGAGGGCGGGCGGTGCCCGGCCCTCCGGTGGTCAGCGGCGCAGCCGCGCCGCGGCGATCCGCCGGACGCTGCGCAGCCCGGCGGCGATCCGCAGCGACAGCGCCCCGCCGGTGGTCGCGTACGGCTGCACCAGCAGCACGGCGAAGCGGCGGCTCGGCAGTATCCGGCGGCGCAGCCCCGGGCCCACCGCGCGCGGCGAGGCGCGGAAGCCGGAGCCGTCGGCGCAGCGCACCTGTGCCATCAGGTCCCAGGGGTCGGGCCCGGCCGCCTGCCGGTCGCCGCGCTCGACCAGCGCGCCGAGGTCGAGCACCACCTCGGCGGTCCAGGACGCGTCGGGGCCGGGCGCCGGGGTCAGCGCGGCCGTGTGCACCGGGCCGCGCCGGTCGTCGGCCCGCCGCCGCAGCTCGACGTCGATGCTCAGCGGCCCGGCATCGGCGAGCCGCCCGTACAGCTCGTGCACCCGCAGCCGCAGCACGCTGCGGCGGCCGATGACCGGCTCCGCGTCGATGGTGACCGGCAGCCGGTGCGTCGGCTTGGAGTCGATCCCGTCCAGCTCGACCTGCGGCAGCTGCGCCGACCACACCGGGCGCCCCTCGTCGTTCCTGGCGTACGGCGGCAGCAGCCGTCCCGGCCTGTCCGCCAGCTGCGTCAGCCGGTCGAGGCCGTCGGGCGGCCCGTCCGCCGCCGACACGACCCGGGCGAGCCAGCGGGCCGGGGCGCGGGCGGCCTGGAGGTCGGCCTCGTCGAAGCCGGCCAGGTAGCCGGCGGTCAGCCGCCACCACGCGGTGCGGTAGTCGGCGCCGCGGGTGTGCAGTTCACGGACGTACATCCGCAGGTCGTGGTCGAGGAACTTGGTCCTGGCGGCCTGCGCGAGATCCTTGTGCCCGGCGTCCTGGAAGATCTGCACGCTGGTGCGGTGCGCGTCGATCCTGGCCTGCCAGTTGGCGACGTCCTTGCGGGCCAGCGAGATCGACTGCTTGGCTGCGGCGCGCCGGACGTGCCAGATGTAGACGCTGTCGGGGATGGTCACCAGCCGCGGGGCGGCGGCCAGCACCCGCGCGGTGAAGACGAAGTCCTCGTAGGTGAAGCGGCCTTCGGGGAAGACGATGCCGTGCTCGGCGAGGAACGCCCGGTCGTAGAGCTTGTTCACGCACAGGGTGTCCCGCACCAGCTGCGGGCTGCCGGCGGGGGCCGCGTGCACGGTGGTCCCGCGGTAGATGCCCGGCTGCCACGGGACGTCGCGGCGGTCCGGCAGCTCCCTGCGGACGCAGGCGCCGGACGCCACCGGCGCGTCCGCGTCGAGCGCCGCCCGCAGCAGCGCGGGTGCCGCACCGGCCGGCAGCACGTCGTCGCTGTCCAGGAACATCACGAACCGGCCCGCCGCGGCGCGCAGCCCGTCATTGCGCGGGGTGCCGCAGCCGCCGCTGTTCTCGGTGCGGTGCAGGACGCGCAGCCGTGGCTCGTCGCGGGCGAGGGTGTCGAGGGCGGCGCCGGTGCCGTCGGTGGAGGCGTCGTCCACGGCGATCACTTCGACGGTCACGCCGTCGGCGGCCTGCGCCAGTGCGGAGCGCACCGCGTCGGTGACGTGCGTGACGTCGTTGAAGGCGATGACGACGATGCTGATCTGCGCGGCCGGCGTGATGGTGGGCCCAGGCGGTGGCTCGTGGGCTTCTTTCACAGTCACTACATCTACATTTCGTGTCGACGGCATCTCATGGCGCGAGCGGGCTCCGGACTTCCCATTCCCTGGATCAGAGGGGGAATTCCGCCGTGCGGTTGCACCCGCCACCACGGTTTTCCGCCTCATTGCCGTCCGATGACGGTCCGGAAAACCAGGGTTGGGCGGGTATTGGCACGGTGAGGACGCCTGCACAAGCTGTAACGATCCGAACGCCGCCGGATTCCGATGTCCGCCAAACCTCCATACGGCGACCTACGTCCTGTCACCTCAGCAGCAGGTCGGCGGCGCGTCCGGCCGCACCTCCGTCGTCGCGGTGACAGAACGCCCGGCGGAAGGCGGCGTACGCGTCGGCACAGGACCGCGCGACGGTGTCCAGGTCGCCCAGCGCGTCGATCAGTTCACCGGTCGAGGTGAGCAGCGGGCCCGGCGCCCTGGCCTCGAAGTCCAGGGTGAAGCCGCGCAGGCGGTCGCGGTAGTGCGGCAGGTCAGGGGTCAAGAAGAGCATCGGGCGGCCGGTGTCGGCGAAGTCGGCGGCCAGCGAGGAGTAGTCGGTGACCAACACGTCGGCGGCGAGCAGCAGTTCGGTGGCATCGGGGTACCCGGTGACGTCGACGGCGAACGGCGCGTGGTGGGCCGGCAGCCGGTCGGCGACCAGTGGATGGCTGCGGACCAGCAGCACATGGTCGTCGGCCAGCGCCCGCCGCGCCGCGTCCAGGTCGAGCGGCAGATGCATACGGTGGTGGGCCGCGTCGTAGGCGAGGTGGTCGCGCGGGGTCGGCGCGTACAGCACCACCTTCTTGCCCGACGGGATGCCGAGCCTGGCCCTGACCACCGCCGCACGGGACCTGCGGTCGGCGGCGAAGAACGCGTCGGTGCGCGGCAGTCCTGACTCCAGCGGCTCGCCGGGGAAACCGAGCGCGGAGCGCAGCACCGGCGTGCTGTGCGCGTTGGGCGACAGCAGCACGCTCCACTGGCGGGCCCGGCCCGGCCGCGGCGCCAGATGGGCGAGTTGCGCGCACAGCGTGCCCGCCAGGCCGGCGCCGATCCGCTTGAACGGGGTGCCGTGCCAGGTCTGTACGACGATCTGGCCCTGACGGCGGGTGAACCATCCCGGCAGGTGTGTGTTGGTCACCACCCAGCTGCTGTGCGCCAGCGCGCCGTGCCACTCGGCGCTGCCCACGATCACCGCGCGGGCCGTCGCCGGAACCGTGGTCTGCGCGTCGCGCACCGCCCACAGGTGGTCCGCGTCCATGCCCCTGCGCACCAGTTCCTCGTGCACCGCGCGGGGCGAGTCGCCGTACGCCCGGCCGCCGAAGCTGCTGTAGAGGACGGCGTCGCGCAGCGGGCGGGTGCGGTGCAGCGGGTAGTGCGACTCGCGCAGCACCCGGCGGCGGTAGGGCCCGCGGTCGTTGGCCGGCAGCGTCGTCCCGGCGGCCAGGAACGCCTCGTCGTGGTCGCGCCGGTCGAGGGTGAACGGCTTGCCGCGGACCGTACGGGAGGCGGGCAGCCCGTCGAAAACGGACGGGGCGAAGCGGACCGGGACGTCGGCCGCTGAGCCGGGGACGCCGCGTTCGCGCAGCCGCAGCGCCCAGTGGCCCGCGCGCAGCGGCAGCGGCCCCGTGGGGGAGGGGAGCGCGGCCAGCGGCAGGGCGCAGTGGAAGCGGCCTGAGTCGTGGGTGGTGGGGACGGCGGTCTCGACGGCGTGCGCGGTGTGCGTGAGGACGAGTTCGGTGGCGTGCGGCGCGGCGGCCGGCAGCGCACCGGCCACCAGCAGGGTGCCGTCCGCGCGCCAGACGACGCGGTCGAGGTACGGCTGCGGGGTGCGGTCGTGCAGGACGAGACGCCCGGTGGGCCCGGCCGCCACGACCAGCTCCCTGCCGTGCGCCAGCGGAAGCGCGAGCGGCGCCAGGGCGGGCTCGCAGGAGACCGGTCCGGTGCCGCCGCCGGGGAGCACCAGGCCGGCGTCCCAGGTCTCGTCGTGCGCCGGTGCGCTCCCGCGGGGCGCGCCGTCGCGGGCAGGCCTGGCGGCGGCGAGCGCGTCGAGCAGCACCCGCACGGTGTGGCCCGCGGGCTTGCGCGGCCTCCCCGCTGCCTTGGCCGGAGCGGCGTCCCCGCTCTCCCCGGCCTTCCGGTCCTCCACCGGGAAGGACACCACCGCCCCCGTCCCCTGATGCGTCAGCCGCAGGGCGACCGGGGCGGGGCCCGCCGCCCGGAACGTCAGATCCAGCGCCCCGGCACCGGCCGGCTCGCGTCCGGTCAGCCGGCGGGTGACGCGCTCCACCGTCAGGCCCAGCCGCCCGTCCGGGTAGCCGGGGGTGATCCGTACCCCGTCGAAGGTGTCGTGCGGGCACGGCGACGCGCCCGAACCGCTCTCGGACGGGCCGAGCGCGGCGGTGCGCAGCACACCGGCCGCGATGATCACCAGCCCCACCTGCCAGCTGCCCTCCTGCCACCGCCCGGCCCGCCGCAGCCGGTAGGGATCGAGCGTGACCTCGAAGCCCGACCAGTCGTAACAGTGCTGCTCCTGCCCGGAATCGAGGGTGGCCTGCGGCATCCGGAGCGTGCGCAGCGGCAGCAGGATCCGGCGTCTGCCCTGGGTCAGCACCGCCGTACCGAGGTAGCTGTGCCGGCCGGGCGCGGCGAGGTTGCGGATGTAGGCGTAGCCGCGCAGCCGCAGCGCGCCGTCCCGCCACACCGCCTCCTGGACGCGGGCCCGTACGGGGAAGTCGCCGCGGTCGAGCCGGGTGACGCCCGGCGGCAGGCCGAGCGGCGGGTCCACGGGCAGCACGGCCCGGCGGCGCAGCGGCGGCCCCGCGACGCGGAACGCGGCCGGATTGCGCCGCTCGTGTGCCAGGAGCCGCAGCAGATCGTCGAGGCGTCCGGCGCGGATCAGGTACCAGCGCATCCGCAGTTCCACCGGCAGCGTGCCGAACACCTGCGGCCCGACGCGGGCGAGGTAGCCGCGGGCCTGCTCCAGGAACTCGGTACGGACCTCGGGACCGGCCGCGGGCAGCGCCTCGACGAGGTCGCGCAGGCCGTCGGTGAGCCGCTCCCTGTCGTAGTCGTCGCGGCAGGGGACGCCCCGGGTGCGCGCCGGGTCGGCGAGGAAGGCGGCGACGCTCCCGACGGCGGCGAACCGCTCGCGCACCTCTTGCACACCGGGCTGCCGGGCGGTGTCCTGCGGGCGGCGCAGCCGGCAGACGGGCGCGGGCAGCACGTCCACCGCGTCGGCGAGGAAGTGCGCACGCAGCGTGAGGGGCGCCTCGTCGTACAACTCCCCCGGAGGGAAGGCGAGTTCGTGGCGCTCCCAGAAGCTGCGCCGGAAGACCTTGTTGGCGGCCGGGGTGTCGGACAGCAGGGTGCGGTCCTCGGTGATGTGGGTGCGCAGCGCGCTCGCGCGGCCGGCCGGCTCGTGCGGCGACCTGCGGCCGTCCGGCCCGAGCAGGCGGACGCCGCCGCTCGCCAGGTCCGCGTCCGACATGTCCAGCAGCGCGGTCAGCTCCTCGTACGCGCGCGGCAGCAGCACCTCGCCGGGGCCGAGGAAGGCCAGGTACGTGGTGTGCGGATACGGGTGCCGGGCGCCGGTGTTGCGGAGCGTGCCGGGGTCGGCGGGCTCCCCGGTGTGCCGGACGGTCCGGAAGCGGGGATCCCGCTCCGCGAAGCGGCGGGCGAGGGCGGCCGGTGCGCCATCGGAGGATCCGGCGACGACCATCACCACGTCCAGCGCCGTCAGCGTCTGGGCCGCGAGCGACTCCAGGCACTCCTCCGGATCCCGCTCGGATCCCTCGGTGCGATGCACCGGAACGACGACGGTGAGCCGTGGCTTCATGCGCGCGGACCAAGCCTTTCCGAACAGGTGAAACGGGCGAAACGGATGACATGCGAGAAAGCGGGAGACAGGGGGCATCCCCCGGGGCATTCAACTCGCACACCCGTGACGCGGTCACCGCAGCTGCGCTGAAAGGGTGAGGCCGCGGGGTTCCGCCGCGGCGCTCCGCGGCCCGTCCGCGACCGGCCGTTCCGTCACCGGGAACCGGCCGCCGCCCACGACCGCCCGGCGGACCCGTGCGCCGCCGTGCCGGGGAGTGGCCGGGGCCGGTCGGCGTGCCGTGCGCCGGGACCGGGCCCGATGCCGTAGACCGTTGCCGTGGACCCGTGGCCGCCGGTACCCCGCAGCCGGCGGCCTTCGGCAGACCCGATCTCCTGGATCCGAGCGGACGCCGCAGCGGCCGAGGATCCGATGTCGTAGACCGCCGCACGGAGCGGGCGCGCCCCGCGCCGTGCCCAGGGAAAGGTGACCACGATGTCCGGACGAACCGGCAGTCCCGCCGCTCCCGTCGTCCCCTCGGCCCCCGCCGCCCGCTCCGCCCCGGGCGCCGGGCCCGTAACGCCGCCCGCCCCCGCCCCCGAGGCCGTCCGCGCCGCCGCCGCGCCGCCCGCGCGGGCGCGCAGCGGACCGCGGCCCCTGCTGCCCTGGCTGCGACCGCCGCGGGCCCCGTACCGCAGGCAGCTGCGCCGGATCGGCTCCGGACGGGTGCTGGACATCGGCTGCGGATCGGGCGACACGCTGGCCGGCTGCGCGCCTGGCAGCGTCGGCGTGGACCACGACCCGCACTCCGTCGACATCTGCCGGGCCCGCGGCCTGACCGCCTACACCGCCGACGCGTTCCTCGCGAGCCCGCACGCCAGGCCAGGGGCCTTCGACGCGCTGCTGTCCGCGCAGGTGCTCCAGCACCTCGACGACGAGCAGGTCGAGGGCCTGCTGCGGGCCTACCTGCCGTATGTGCGGCCGGGCGGCGGCGTCGTGCTGATCACCCCGCAGGAGGCCGGGCACCGCAGCGCCGAGGCCCCCGGCCGTTTCACCGATTTCGCGCTGCTGCGGGTCTTCGCCGAGTCGGCGGGCCTGTCCGTCCGCCGCACCTACTCCTGCCCGTTGCCCCGCCCGGCCGGTCGGTTGCTGGACGCCAACGCGTTCGTCCTGGTCGGGCAGGTGCCGGCGTGAACGCGGCGCGGCGCGGGCCGGCCCTCCCGCGCCGCGCCGCAGGTCAGCGGGGCCGGTGCCGGGCCGCCACGATGGCCCTGGTGACGACGGGCGGCAGCCAGTCGACCGCGAGACGGCGCAGCGGGGCGCGCACCGGGCGCGGCGCGCGGCCGGGACGCCCGCCGGTACGGGCGGCCTGACCCCGGTCCGCCGCCCGGCCCGGGACGTGCTCGGGCGCCCGCCCGGACGCCGCCGCACGATGCCGGGACACCGGGTGCGCGGGATCCTTCGCGCCCTTGGCGCTGAGCCTGATCAGCGGGGCGCCGTTGACCGACTGCACCTCGTGCCAGATGTCCCCGCGGCTCTTCAGCCAGTCCAGCAGGGCCTCCCGCAGCGGCCCCGGATCGCCCCAGGTCCCGTAGAACTTGGTGCCGGTGATGCACAGGGGGTGCAGCCCCTCGTTGGTCACCGCCTGCCAGGTGGCCGCGGCCACGCCGGGGCAGTGCTCGGCGCGGAAGTCGTCGAGCACCACGACGCCGGTGTCGGTGACCAGCTCCCGCACCGCCAGGATGTCGCCGTGCACGTGTTCGTACAGATGCGAGGCGTCGATGTGGGCGAAGCGCACGCTGCGGTCCGCGACGTGGTCGCGCACGATCGAGCTGAGGCCCTGGACGATGGTGGGCAGCTCCTCGTGGAAGGCGAGGTAGTTGGCCTCGAAGGCGCGGCGGGTCAGCGTCGCGTAGGACTTCTTCATCTCCTTCGAGTTGGAGGCGTCATCGGCGGGGGAGTCGAAGAGGTCGCAGACCGTGAAGCGTTCGCCGGGGCCGAGCCGCGCCCCGAGGAAGATCGCGCTCTTGCCGAGGTACGCGCCCAGTTCGAGCAGGTCTCCGGTGGCGGAGCGGTCCCGCTGGTATTCGAGGATCCAGTCGAAAAGCAGCTGGTCGGCGGTGAAGAACCAGCCCTTGACGTCGGAAAGCCGGGCGGGGCGCGGGAGTTGTTCGGCACTCTGGTCTGCGGTGGGGGCAGTCATGTGCGGTCCGTCTCCAGACGGTCGGGAATCTCTGACGGCATGCGACGCGGGCAGCGCAGGAGGCGCGCCTGTGGTGCCGGATACCGGGGGTACGGCGCGGCCGTCATCGTAGGCGGAGGAAAGTGAACGGAAGATGGCGCGCGGCGGGGCGAAGGGAAACCGCAGCGGCGGGCGGGGGAGTGGGGTGTCAACTTGGTGTGCGGGCACCGGAGTTGACGGCCTCGGTGTCGCACGGTCGGCCGGGTGTTCGGTCGTGCCCTCGCCCGGTTGCGCCGTCGTTCGGTCGTGCCCTCGCCCGGTCGTGCCGTAGTCCGGGGCGTTCCGCCGCACGGTTGCACTGTCGTCCGGCCGGGCCCGCCGTCCCGGTGCGGGCGGAATGCACCGGGACGGGGGCGGGGCCGGCGGGCGGCTCAGGCCAGGGGCGGGGCCGACGGGGCGCCCGATGACTGGGCGGCTCGTTGCAGGGCGCTGGCGAGCAGGGCCAGGTCCGTGGGGCCGTTGCCCAGTTCGCGCAGCGGGCGCCGGGCCGGCGGATCGCCCATCCGCTGCCACTCCAGCGGTACGACCGTCGGCCGCAGCGTGGACGTCCGGGGTATCCGGCCCGTCACCCGTCCGGCCTGGAACGGGGTTGACGAGCCGTCCTCCGCGCGGTGCAGCCGGCCCCGGCCGGGCGGCACCGGGTCGGACGGATCGGCCGGCGACCCCAACTGGACGCGCAGACCGGCGCGTTCCGAGGTCGCGGTGTCGGCCGTACGGTCCGGATGGCCGGTCGCGGCGATCAGGTGCACGCCGAGCGCCGCGCCGTCCCTGGCCACCGCCTCCAGCGCGCGCACCACCGAACCGGCCGACGGACGGCCGGTGCTGCCCAGCGCGGGCGAGACCAGCGCGTCGAAGTCGTCGACCAGCACGAACAGCCGGGGCATCGGCACCGCGGCCACGGGCTCATCCCCGGGCTGCGGACCGCTGCGCGGCCGTAGCCGCAGCGTCCCCGTCGTCGAAGGATCGGCCTCCGCTCCGCCCGGCGCGCCCTCCGTCGTCCGCCGCGGTGCGACCACGCGCGGCGCCGGCAGATGCTTGGCGCGCCACTCCGCGAACGGCGTGCCGGCCAGTATTTCCGCGCGCCGCTTCAGCTCCGACGACAGCGCCTGCGCGAACTCCCGCATCCGGACCGGATCCGACGCCGCCAGGTACGTCGTGACGTGCGGCAGGTCCGTGCAGACCCGCAGGCCCTCGCCGCGTTCGCTGCCGCCGCCGTCCACCAGCACCATCGACAGCAGGTCGGGGCGGTCGGCGGCGGCGAGCGACGCGGCCAGCGACCGCAGCAGTTCGGTCTTGCCGCTGCCCGGTGCGCCCTCCAGGAGGAGGTGCGAGGCGTCCGCGGCGAGATCGGCGCAGACCGGGCCGTGCGGACCCGCGCCCAGCACGGCCGGGATGCTCGGCCGGTCGGTGTCCATGGCCGCGGCCCACCGGGCCATCAGCGAGGCGGGTGTGGCCCGCGCGAGGCCCAACTCGTCGAGGAGGCGCGAGGCTTCGGGCAGCGGGGCGGCGGCGCGGTGCACCGGACGGCCGCCGACCGTCGCCGTCGCCTCGGACTCGCGCAGCGGCGCCAGCGCCCTGGCGAACCGGTCGGCCCAGGCGCCGGACACCGCGTCGAGGGTGGCGACCGTGCCGTTGGGCCCGGAGCCCGGCTGCACGACCCGCAGCGCGGTGGCGACGTCGCCGCTGAGCACCGCGACCGCCCCGCACTCGCCGAAAGCGGGCGACGCGGCGCGGGCCGCCTCGTACGTCGCGGCCAGCGGGAAGGCCGGGGACGCGGCGGGGGTCTCGGCCAGGCAGATGAGGTGGATACCGGCCGCGGGCCCGCCCGCCGCCAGCCGCGCCGCGGTCTCGCGCAGCGCGGACGAGCCCAGGTCGCCGTCCACCAGCACGACCGTGAACGGGCCGCGGTACCGGGCGGCTGCCGCCGCGACCTCGGCGCGCTCGGCGCTGGCCCAGCCGGGGCCGAGCGGCCCGTCGTCGAGCCTGCGGACCAGCTCGGCGGTGCGGGCCGCCGCCTGCTCCTTGTCGTAGGCGAGCAGCAGCCGGCAGTCCTGGCCGTGCGCGGGGCGGGCGTGCGGCAGCCAGCCGAGCCAGGACCAGTCGGCGATCCGCTCCTCGGTGCTGCGCGTGCGGTCCGTGCTGATCAGCACGATTTCGAGGGCGCCGGGTGCGTGCAGCGCGGCGAGCTGGGCGAGGGCCGAACGGGCAAGCCCGGCGAGGCGGGCGCGCGGGCCCGCGAGGCCCAGCGCGCCCGCCCGGCGCAGCTCGACGGTGACCGGCACGGCGGTCCGGCCGCCTGCCCTGGACGCGGTGCCGAGCCGGACGGTCAGCGCGTCCTGATGGTCCTGGTCGCGCTCCCACAGGCGGGGTCCTGGACCGAGCGCCGTCAGCAGTACGGCGGCGGCGTCCGGCCATCGTTCGTGCGCCGCCGGCCCTGACGGCGGCTCGGCCTGCTGCGCCGTCTCGTCGGCGGGGTGGCCGGCGTCGGCCGCCACCACGGCGGGTCCGGCCTCCGGGGCGGCGGCCTCATCCGGGCCGTCCACGGCGGGACGGCCGCCCGCGAGCCGGCGCGCCCAGGCGCCGATGCCGCCGCGCCGCCCGCCTCTGCGGGACATCCCCTCGGGGGGCGCCAGCTCCTGCTGCCCGCCGTGCGTGCCCTCACCGGCGCCCGCGGGCCCGGCGTCCGGCCGCACGCGGACCCCGGGACCGAAGCCGTCGGCGGTGGTGCCGCGCAGCGGGGTGCCGTGCCGGGACGGCTCCTGGGCGCGGGGATCGTCCGGAGCGCCCTGGGGGACGGCGAAGCGGTCGTCCCGCGGGTCGTGACCGCCGTACGGGGCGCCCGGCCCGGGGTGACCCGGGTGACCGGGACGGCCGTGGACGGGCGCGTCGTCCACGGGCCGCGGGGGCGTGCCGCCGGGGTGCTGCTGCCCGCGGGCGGCGATCGGGGTGCCGTGCAGCGGCGTGTCCTGCCGCTCCTGGGCGCGCGCGGCACCGGCCGCCACGGCGCTGCTCAGCCCGCCGCCCGGGTACGCACGGGGATCGCGCACGGCCCCGGGCCGCGCGCCGTCGCCCGGTCCGGTGTGCGGCGCCCCGGCTTCGTGGCCACCGTCGACGGACTGCCCCGGAATGCCCACCGGAGCCGTACCGCCGGCCGACCCGCCGCGCCCGTCGGACGCGTCGTACGAGCCGCCCGCCGCCGCGCCGACCGCCCGTGCGCCGGGACCGCGGTCCTCGTCCGCGCCGCCGTCGGTCTCCGGGGCGCCCGGGTCGCCGGGGCGCACCCGGAGGTGGCCCTCGCCGTCCGGGGTGGCCTGGAGCGCCGGATCGGGGGTGCCGGACGAGGGCTGGAGGCGCAGCGCGGACTCGCCGATGCGCAGCAGGGTGCCCGCGTGCAGCGGCGCGGGGTGCGCGCCCAGTTCGGTGCCGTCGACGACGGTGCCGTTCGTGGACCGCAGGTCGGCGACGTAGACCGAGCCGTCCGCCTCGACCGTCACGGCGCAGTGCAGCCGGGAGACGTCCGGGTCGTCGAGTGGCACGTCGGCGTCGCCGGAGCGGCCGATGCGGATCTGGCCGCCGTGCAGCAGATGGACGCCGCCGGCGTCGGGGCCCGAGACCACGCGCAGCCTCGCCGGGCCGTGCGGCAGGCCGTGGGCGGGGTCGGGTCCGGGGGCCTGGAGGGAGAGCACCGCGCCGTCGATCAGCGGGGGTTCACCGAGCGCGGCGCGCTGCGGATCGAGCCGTTCGGCGCCCGCGAAGAGGACGACGGGCCCGCCACCGGACGCGCCGACGTCCGCGCCGCTGCCGGCGACCGACGCGGCGAGCGAACCGGCCACCGCCGCAAGTGCGGTCCCGGCAGGGGCCGTCACGAGCACGTCACAGGCCCGCGTGGGGTGGCCGCTGCGCGGCCCGAGGACGGTCAGCCGGATCTGCATCGCCGTCAACGGTCCCTTCTGCCCGGGGAGTTCGGCAGGGGCCCCGCTCAATCCCCCACCGCGCCCGAGCGCGTCGGCTCGTACAAGTCCCAAGTGCACGGTGCGACCGAGAGCGCGCTCCCCCTCCGCATGCGTGCTGGATGCATCCTCGCACCTGCCACTGACAACACGCCCGCCGACCGGCACTCAATGATCTTGCCGGTTGCCGGCCGGACAGGGAAACCGCGGACCCGCGGCGTGCGCGGTCCGCCCGTTCCGGCCACCCGGTCCTGCCGCGCACATCGCCCGCCGCCCCGTGGCAACCATCCGTCCGGAACGGGCGTCTTCCCCACGAGCCCCGTACGATTCCGCCACGCCGACGGGCTTGTACGTCGGCACTACAGTGGGGCGACGGGCCGCGAGCTGACCCAGCGGGCCGGACAGAGTTCGATCACGACCAGGGAGCGCATGACGTGCGGCCGGTAGGCAGCAAGTACCTGCTTGAGGAGCCGCTGGGACGCGGCGCCACGGGCACCGTCTGGCGTGCGCGTCAGCGGGAGGCGGCGGGGGCCGAGGCCGCGGTGGCCGGCGAGCCCGGCGAGACGGTCGCGATCAAGGTCCTCAAGGAAGAGCTGGCGCACGACGCGGATGTGGTGATGCGCTTCCTGCGGGAGCGCTCCGTCCTGTTGCGGCTCACCCACCCCAACATCGTGCGGACCCGCGACCTCGTCGTCGAGGGCGACATGCTCGCGCTCGTCATGGACCTGGTCGACGGCCCCGACCTGCACCGCTACCTCAGGGACAACGGTCCCTTCAGCCCGGTGGCGGCCTCCCTGCTCACCGCGCAGATCGCCGACGCACTGGCCGCAAGCCATGCCGACGGCGTGGTGCACCGCGACCTCAAGCCCGCCAACGTCCTGCTCGCCGGGTCCGACGGTGACAGCGAGATGCACCCGATGCTGACCGACTTCGGCATCGCCCGCCTCGCCGACTCCCCGGGCCTGACCCGCACCCACGAATTCGTCGGCACCCCCGCCTACGTCGCCCCGGAGTCGGCCGAGGGCCGCCCGCAGACCTCGGCCGTCGACATCTACGGCGCCGGCATCCTGCTGTACGAGCTGGTCACCGGCCGCCCGCCGTTCGCCGGATCGACCGCCCTGGAGGTGCTGCACCGCCACCTCAGCGAGGAGCCGCAGCGCCCCGGCTCGGTGCCCGAACCGCTGTGGACGGTCATAGAGCGCTGCCTGAGCAAGCAGCCGGAGGGCCGGCCGAGCGCCGAGAACCTCGCCCGCGCGCTGCGTACCGTCGCGGCCGGTGTCGGCGTGCACGCCACCCCGGCCCAGGCCGAGGCGGCACTCGGCGTCGCCGCGCTGCTCGCCCCCGACCCGGCGCCCGCGACGGTGCCGGGGACGGATAACGGCGGCCCCGGTACGGGCGAAGCCGACCCCACCCAGGTCCTGCCGTCCAACGCCGGGTCCTTCGACCCGGCAGCGGCGACCAGCGTGCTGCCGCAGACCGGCGCACCCGGCGGTCCGAACGCCGACCCGACCCGTGCGATGCCGCCGGTGCCCCCGATGCCGGGCGGCCCGCCGGGTGGCGGCCCGCAGGACCCTGACGGGCCGCATCCCTGGGAGTCCCAGATGCGGGCCGCGCGCGACCGCAACGACCAGACCCAGGTGCAGTACCTGGAGCCCGGCGACGACCCGTTGCGCCGCCGCCCGCAGCGCCGCCCGGCCGCCCCGCAGCCGCCGCCCCAGCAGCAACAGCAGCCGCCTCAGTACCGCCCGCAGCCGGCCCCGGTGCCGTACGCGCAGCAGCAGCCGCAGCAGCCGCAGGCCCCGCAGCGCCGCCAGGAGCCGCCGCCGCAGCGCTACGAACCGCAGCGCCCGCCCGCCCCTGAGCCGCGCCCGCGCCGCGAGCCCCGTCAGCGCAGCGCCAACCCGATGCGGATCCCGGGCCTTGGCTGCCTCAAGGGCTGCCTGTTCACGATCGTCATCCTGTTCGTGGCGAGCTGGCTGATCTGGGAGCTGACCCCGCTCCAGGAGTGGATCGGCACCACCAAGGGGTTCTTCACGCAGATCGGGGACGTCTTCGCCGGCGTGCGGGACTTCGTCAACGGACTGAGCAGCAAGTTCTGACCGGGCCCTAACGGCTCCCGGGGGCATCCCGGGAGCCCGGCCCGTCCCCGGGCGGAGACCCCGCCTCCCGGCAACTCTGTGGATTTGTCGACATCCAACGGCGATTTCTCCCACAGAAGTGCGGGTTGCCGCCTTCAGGGGCACGGAACCCCCCGGTACCCGCGTAGCTTTGACGCCAACTTCAGCCTCCGCAGGACGCTCGGGGGCCCGACACGTCGGAGCAGTCTTGGCACGGAAGATCGGCAGCCGGTACACCGCCCACCAGATCCTGGGACGCGGCAGTGCCGGCACGGTATGGCTGGGCGAGGGCCCCGAAGGGGCCGTGGCCATCAAGCTGTTGCGTGAGGACCTCGCATCCGACCAGGAACTCGTCGGCCGCTTCGTACAGGAACGTACGGCGCTGCTGAGCCTGGACCACCCGAGGGTCGTCGGCGTGCGTGACCTCGTGGTCGACGGCAACGACCTCGCCCTGGTCATGGACCTCGTACGGGGAACCGACCTGCGGACCCGGCTGGAGCGGGAGCGGCGGCTGCCACCGGAGGCCGCCTGCGCCATCGCCGCCGACGTCGCCGACGGGCTGGCCGCAGCCCACGCCGCCCGGATCGTGCACCGCGACGTCAAGCCGGAGAACGTCCTCCTGGACATGCAGGGCCCGCTCGGACCCGGAGGCGCGCACCCCGCCCTGCTGACCGACTTCGGCATCGCCCGCCTCGTGGACTCCCCCCGGAGAACGCGCGCCACCAAGGTCATCGGCACCCCCGACTACCTCGCCCCCGAGATCAT
Organism: Streptomyces sp. NPDC050161; assembly: GCF_044460025.1. NCBI lineage: Bacteria > Bacillati > Actinomycetota > Actinomycetes > Kitasatosporales > Streptomycetaceae > Streptomyces > Streptomyces sp. NPDC050161. The sequence goes on from NZ_JBITJM010000002.1 coordinate 54,200, forward strand.
CGAGGGGCTGCCGCCACGCGCCTCCGTGGACGTCTACGCGCTGGCGACCGTCCTGTACGAGATGCTGGCCGGCTTCACGCCGTTCGGCGGCGGGCATCCAGGAGCGGTGCTGCGCCGCCACGTCACCGAACGGGTGGCGCCGCTGCCCGGCATCCCGGACGAACTGTGGCAGCTGCTCCTCCAGTGCCTCGCCAAGGCGCCCGCCTCCCGGCTGCGCGCACCGGAGCTGGCCGCCCGGCTGCGCGAGCTGCTCCCCGGGCTCGCCGGCATCCCGCCGCTGGACATCGACGAGCCGGGCAGCGAGGACCCGGAGGACGAGCAGGACGCTGCGTCCCCCGGAGGTCAGGAGGAAGGGCTCTATCCCCCGGTGGCGCCGGCCGAGACCACCCCGGCCCGGGGAGCGGTACCGCTCGTGCAGGGGACAGCGCCCGACTCGAACCGCGAGACGCACACGAGCATGCGGGTGCCGGGCCCCGACGAGCTGGCGGGCGGTGCGCACGGCACCGCGCGCACCCCGCGGGCGGCGGGCGAGCGCCGGGCGGGATCGGCCCGTCACCGTTCGTCACCGGAGGCGGTGCGCAAGCGCCGCATCAGGCTCGGGGCCGCGGCAGCCGCGTTGGTCGTCGCCGCGGGCATCGGCGGCTGGCTGGCCTCGGGCGACGACACCCACGGGGACGCCGGACCCGGCATCGAGCAGCCGGATCCCGCCGCGCCCTGAGGCCACCGGGTTCCGCGGGCCGCCCCCGGCCGTGGCGCTGTGTGACGGCCGGAGGGCGGCGGTACCGGGCGGCGCGGAGCGCGTGAGCGGTCGCCGTGACGGGGCTTGGGCACGCTGTCGGCGGCAGCCGTTAGGCTGGGTGCGTGGCAGTCGTCGATGTTTCCGAAGAGCTGAAGTCCCTCTCCTCGACCATGGGGTCGATCGAGGCCGTCCTGGACCTCGACAAGATGAGGGCCGATATCGCCGTGCTTGAGGAGCAGGCCGCGGCGCCGTCCCTGTGGGACGACCCGGAGAGTGCGCAGAAGATCACCAGCCGCCTTTCGTACCTCCAGGGCCAGCTGCGCCGTGCCGAAGAGCTGCGCGCCCGGGTCGACGACCTGGAGGTCCTCTTCGAGCTGGCCGAGGCCGAGGACGACGAGGACACCCGTACCGAGGCCGAGGCGGAGCTGAACGCCGTCCGCAAGGCGGTGGACGAGCTGGAGGTCCGCACCCTGCTCTCCGGTGAGTACGACTCCCGTGAGGCCGTCGTCAACATCCGGGCCGAGGCCGGCGGAGTGGACGCCGCCGACTTCGCCGAGAAGCTCCAGCGCATGTACCTCCGCTGGGCCGAGCGGCACGGCTACAAGACCGAGGTCTACGAAACCTCCTACGCCGAAGAGGCCGGCATCAAGTCGACCACCTTCGCCGTCCAGGTGCCGTACGCCTACGGCACCCTTTCGGTCGAGCAGGGCACCCACCGCCTGGTGCGCATCTCGCCGTTCGACAACCAGGGCCGCCGCCAGACGTCGTTCGCCGGCGTCGAGGTGCTGCCGGTCGTCGAGCAGACCGACCACATCGAGATCGACGAGTCCGAGCTGCGGGTGGACGTCTACCGTTCCTCGGGCCCCGGCGGCCAGGGCGTCAACACCACGGACTCCGCCGTCCGTCTGACGCACATCCCCACCGGCATCGTGGTCTCCTGCCAGAACGAGCGCTCGCAGATCCAGAACAAGGCGACCGCGATGAACGTCCTCCAGGCCAAGCTGCTCGAACGCCGCCGCCAGGAGGAGCAGGCGAAGATGGACGCGCTCAAGGGCGACGGCGGCAACTCCTGGGGCAACCAGATGCGTTCGTACGTCCTGCACCCCTACCAGATGGTCAAGGACCTGCGGACGGAGTTCGAGGTCGGCAACCCGACCGGTGTGCTGGACGGCGACATCGACGGCTTCCTGGAGGCCGGTATCCGCTGGCGCAAGCAGCAGGAACAGGGCAAGTAAGCAGGCGGTATCGGCCCGTTCCGCCCCGGAAACAACTGTTCCCCGCGAGGGGGCAGTTGTTTTTGCTATGGCGGTTAGGTCACAGTCGTACGTCCATGTAACGGGCGATTCTTCGGCGATTCGGGCGTAAAGGCTTTATTCGACCTTGACGTTGCCCGGAGAACTGGGAAGGCTGGGCGCGGCATGCGTCTGTCTGGGGCGCGCGTGTGTGAACGGGGAAATTTGAGTGGCCCGCCGGTGAGCGGCGCCGAGTACTCGCGTGAACCCCTGGCGCCGTGGCCCCGAACAGAGATGCTCCATTGACGAGTTCAGCTACTGGGGGTAGCAGACACATGACCAAGAAGACGCGGCTGCGCGTTGCGCGTATTGCGGCCAGCGCGGTGATCGCGGCCGGAGCGTCGCTCACCGCTGCCGGCGCGGCCTCCGCGGCCACGCCCGGCGGCCAGGGCGGCGCGAGCGACTGCAGCCCGCTGGACCCGCTGCACCTGTTCTGCAACGACGACGGTGGCGACACCGGTGGCGACGACAACGGCGGCCAGGACAACGGCGGCACGGACGGCGGCCAGGAGGACGGCGGCCTGATCGGCGGCCAGGAGACCGGTGGCCAGGAGACCGGCGGCCAGGAAGACGGCGGCCAGGAGAACGGCGGCCAGGAGAACGGTGGCCAGACCGGCGGTCAGGAGACCGGTGGTCAGGAAGACGGCGGCCAGGAGAACGGTGGCCAGACCGGCGGTCAGGAAGACGGCGGTCAGGAGAACGGCGGCCAGGAGAACGGTGGCCAGACCGGTGGCCACGGCAACGGCGGCCAGGAGAACGGCGGTCAGACCGGCGGTCACGGCAACGGCGGCCAGGAGAACGGTGGCCAGACCGGCGGTCACGGCAACGGCGGCCAGACCGGCGGCCACGACGGCAGCACCACCGGCGGCGGCAGCACGGGTGGCAGCACCACCGGTGGCGACGGCACCGGCACGGACAACGCCGGCAGCAAGCCGATCGAGCAGCCGAGCCAGTCCAAGGAGCAGATCGCGGACACCCCCGGCCCGGCCAAGCAGCAGGCCAAGGGTGGCGAGCTGGCCGAGACCGGTGCTTCCGGTACGACCTTCCTGCTCGTCGGCGCGGCGACGATGATCGCCGGTGGTATCGGCTTCCGCCTGATGCCCCGCCTGATCAACAAGAACGGTGGCGGCGCGGCAGCGGCCTGACGCCGACCCGTTCCACAGTCGAGGGGCCCGGAGTGCACACACTCCGGGCCCCTCGGCCGTGCGTCGATACGGCCGGAAACGGCCTGCGGCAGGTGGGCGCTCAGACGGCCTGGTGCAGCAGCAGGCCCACCGCGATCAGGGCCACCAGAAGCGCCAGCAGCATCACCGGGTTGAGCTGGGCGAACATCCCGCCCGCCTGCTGCTGGAGCCGCTCTCTGTTCGCGCGGCACACAGGGCAGCGGCCCTCACTCACAGGGGCCGCGCAGTTGGCGCACACCAATCGGTCGTACGTCATGCGACCTCCTTCTCCACAGCCCCAACGCACGGGGAAGCGTGAGTGTTCCCCTTACCACTGTGCCAGCTCCGTGACGGAACGGCGCGCCCCGCCGGAATGCGCAGCTTTTGTCCCGTAGGCGCCGTGAATAAACGCACCAACCATGGTCGCCGACTGCGCCGCCGTCTGAGGTTCGCGTAGGGTCACGCACACCGACGGGAGCCGCAACCCGGCAACCCGTGTCCCTATCCAGGTCGACCGTGGTGCATCAGTGATCCGATTCGACAACGTCTCCAAGACTTACCCGAAGCAGAACCGCCCCGCACTCAGGGATGTCTCCCTGGAGATCGAGCGCGGCGAGTTCGTCTTCCTGGTGGGGTCCTCGGGCTCCGGTAAGTCCACTTTCCTGCGCCTGCTGCTGCGCGAGGAGCGCGCCAGCCATGGTGCCGTACACGTCCTGGGGAAGGACCTCGCGAAGCTGTCCAACTGGAAGGTGCCGCAGATGCGCCGCCAGGTGGGCACGGTCTTCCAGGACTTCCGGCTGCTCCCCAACAAGACGGTCGGCCAGAACGTCGCGTTCGCCCTCGAAGTCATCGGCAAGCCGCGCGGCCAGATCCGCAAGACGGTCCCCGAAGTCCTCGAACTCGTCGGCCTCGGCGGCAAAGAGGACCGGATGCCGGGCGAGCTGTCCGGCGGTGAGCAGCAGCGCGTCGCCATCGCGCGGGCGTTCGTCAACCGCCCGATGCTGCTCATCGCGGACGAGCCGACCGGCAACCTCGACCCGCAGACCTCCGTCGGCATCATGAAGCTGCTGGACCGGATCAACAGGACCGGTACGACGGTGGTCATGGCCACCCACGACCAGCAGATCGTCGACCAGATGCGCAAGCGGGTCATGGAACTTGAGAAGGGCCGGCTCGTACGCGACCAGTCGCGCGGCGTGTACGGCTACCAGCACTGAAAGGACGCCATGCGCGCCCAGTTCGTCCTGTCGGAGATCGGCGTCGGTCTCCGCCGTAACCTCACGATGACCTTCGCCGTCATCGTCTCCGTAGCCCTCTCACTCGGCCTGTTCGGCGCCTCGCTGCTGATGAGCGACCAGGTCGACACCATGAAGGGCTACTGGTACGACAAGGTCAACGTCTCCATCTTCTTCTGCAACAAGAACGACGACTCCGGCGGCAATTGCGCCAAGGGGGCGGCGACCGCGCAGCAGAAGGCGGAGATCAAGGCCGACCTGAACCGGCTGCCGCTCGTGGAGAGCGTGCAGTACGAGTCCAGTGACCAGGCGTACAAGCACTACAAGCAGCAGTTCGGTGACACGCCCGTCGCCGGTCTGGTGACGCCCGACCAGCTTCCGGAGTCCTTCCGGGTCAAGTTGAAGGACCCGACGAAGTTCGCGGTCATCAAGTCGGCGTTCTCCGAACGGCCCGGCGTCCAGGAGGTGCAGGACCAACGGGGAACCGTCGAGCCGCTGTTCAACCTCCTGGACGGCATGCGGATCGCGGCGCTCTGTGTCATGGGGCTGATGCTGGTCGTTGCGCTGTTGCTGATCGTCAACACCGTGCGGGTGTCGGCGTTCAGCCGCAGGCGGGAGACCGGCATCATGCGGCTGGTGGGAGCGTCCAGCTTCTACATCCAGATGCCGTTCATCATGGAGGCCGCCATCGCGGGCCTGATCGGCGCCGCGTTCGCGTGTGTGCTGATCGTCGGCGGCAAGTACGCGCTCATCAACAACTGGTTGGCGCAGAAGATCAAGGTGGTCGACTTCATCGGCTGGGACTCGGTCGCCTCGGTGCTGCCGCTGGTCCTGCTGATCGGCCTTGTGATGCCCGCGATTGCCGCGTTCTTCGCGTTGCGCAAGTACCTCAAGGTGTGAACTTCGCCAAGGGCGCCGTACGGTCAACTCACCGTGCGGCGCCTTTGCGTCCTCTAGACTCGCGGCCATGTCGGGCACGTCATTGTTCGTCCGGCCCCGCCGCAGCCGCCGCGGGGCGGCCCTGACGTTGGTCGTCGCGAGCGTGCTGGCCACCGGTGCCGCGACGGGCAGTTGGCACGCAGGACGCGAGGGCCGCTCCCACGGAAAGCCGGCCGCGGCGCCGGGATCCGGAAGCCGTACCGCGGACCGCGAGGCGGTCGAGGGCGCGGCGGCGCAGGCGATGGCGGACGGCAAGTCCGGTGCGCAGGCCGCCGCGGACGTCGTCAGCCGCAGCGGCGACCGCTGGTCGACGATCTACACGGCCGGCGAATTCGAGGACTTCCAGCGGCAGCTCGACGGCGACTACGTAGGGGTCGGCCTGTGGCTGCGGCAGGCGGCGGGCGGTCGCATAGTGGTCTCCCGGGTACGGCCCGACGGGCCCGCGGCCCGCGCCGGCATCACCACGGGCGACCGGCTGCGCGCCGTCGGCGGCCGGCCGTCCCGCGGCCGCCCGGTCACCGAGGTCGTCGCCCGGCTGCGCGGCGACGGCGGCTCCGGCGCCGAGGGCACCCCGGTCGCTCTCGACCTCCAGCGCGGCGCCCGGCAGTGGAGCGTCACCCTGCACCGCGTCCGCCTCAGAAGCGATGACGTCCGCACGGACCGGCCGGCCGGCGCCGCCGGGCCGACCCGGATCAAGGTCGCGGCGTTCACCAAGGGCACCGGCGCGCAGATCCGGGACGCGGTGCGTGCCGCCGCGCCGCACGCCGGGCTGCTGCTCGACCTGCGCGGCAACACCGGCGGCCTGGTCGCCGAGGCGGTGTCCGCCGCCTCCGCCTTCCTGGACGGCGGCCTGGTCGCCACGTACGACGTGCACGGCAGCCAGCGCGCGCTGTACGCCGACGGCGGCGGCGACACCCGTATCCCCTTGGTCGTCCTCGTCGACGGCGGGACGATGAGCGCGGCCGAGCTGCTGGCGGGTGCGCTCCAGGACCGTGGCCGCGCGGTGGTCGTCGGCTCCCCGACCTTCGGGAAGGGCTCGGTGCAGATGCCCAGTGAGCTGCCGGACGGTTCGGTGGCCGAGCTGACCGTCGGCCACTACCGGACTCCGGCGGGCCGGGCGGTCGACGGCCGGGGCATCACCCCCGACCTCGCGGCGGGCGACGGTGCCGTGCAGCGGGCCCGCACAGTATTGAGTGGCCTCGGGGGCGGTGCGTAGTGCGAAAATGGCCGCACTATGGCTAAGCAAAAGGGCAAGGACAAGGATCCCGGGCGCAAGCTCGTCGCGCAGCACAAGAAAGCGCGGCACGACTACCACATTCTGGACACCTATGAGTGTGGTCTGGTGCTGACCGGCACCGAGGTGAAGTCGCTGCGGCAGGGCCGGGCATCGCTGGTGGACGGCTTCATCCAGATCGACGACCACGAAGCGTGGCTGCACAACGTCCACATTCCGGAGTACGCACAGGGCACCTGGACCAACCACAGCGCCCGCCGCAAGCGGAAGCTGCTGATGCACCGCGTTGAGATCGACAAGCTGGCGGCCAAGAGCCAGGAATCGGGCCACACGATCGTGCCGCTGGCGCTGTACTTCAAGGACGGCCGGGCCAAGGTCGAGATCGCGCTGGCCAAGGGCAAGAAGGAGTACGACAAGCGGCAGACGCTCCGCGAGCAGCAGGACCGGCGCGAGACGGACCGTGCGATCTCCGCGGCCAAGCGGCGCCAGCGGTCCTGAAGGGGGCCGGCGGAGGCAGGGCCGGGGAATTCGCTGGCACCCTCGGACGTTGGTCACGTACGATGGCAACGCACCCCACGGAGGGTGTGCAGCAGGTAGCCGCAGCTCAGCTGTCAGGGGTCGGCTATTTCTTGAAAAAACAACATGGGGATGATCGGTTTCGACAGCGGATGTCGAAGCAGGGGAAGCGAGTCGAGGAAGCGGCAATGATCTCGTTAACCATGTGTCGCAAACAATAATCGCCAATACCAAGCGCGATTCCTTCGCCCTCGCTGCCTAAGTAGCGACTTGCGAAGTGTCAGCCCGGGGGTGTTCCCGACCCGGATCCTGGCATCAGCTAGGGAACTAAACTTCTAGACCCGGTCGCGGGGTGTAGAAGGAAATCAAACAGTGACTGGGCCCGTCGGAGACTTGTTCGCGTGATCTCCGGGGCCGAGAAAATCGCAGCGAACTGCACTCGGAGAAGCCCTGATTCCGCACCGTTGGACGCGGGTTCGATTCCCGCCATCTCCACAATTCCCATGTGAGGCCCAGGCCCCGTGTGTCCGTCAGGACACCGGGGCCTGAGTCATGTCAGGGGCTGGTCCTGCGCCGCCCGCAGGGCGTGCGGGCGGCCGGTATACGTGGTGCGACGGGGGGTTCGGTGCGGCGTTGGGCGGCGAGGAGCAGCATGCCGGTGAGGAGGAGCGCGGCGGCGACCGCGGTGCCCGCTTCCGGGTGGACGGCGGTGCACAGCAGGGTGGCAAGCACAGGGCCGAGCAGGAAGCACAGTTCGTCCGCGGCCTGTTCGAAGGCGTGGGCGGTGTGCAGGGCCGCCGGGTCGCCGCACAGCAGGTGGGCCCAGCGGGCCCGGGACAGGCCGCCGGTGTTGGGGGTGGTGGCGGTCGCCGCGTACGAGGCGAAGAGGGTCCAGGCGGGCGCGTGGTGGTGGACGCAGAGGAGGAGGGAGAGGGAGCCTGCGGCGGCGATGACGGTGGCGGGGACGGCGGTCCTGGCGGGGGTGGTCGGTGCTGGCGAGTGTGGAGTTCATTGAGGTGCCCGGGATGGTGCTGCGGCCGGTGGTGGATCCGGTGCCGCTGTCGCCGGTGGGGATGGTGTGGCGGAACGGGCTGCGGCATCCGGGGCTCGACGCGCTGCGGGACGCGGCCGGGGAACTGGCCGTGGCGGAAGGCTGGTTGGCCGTCCCCGGGGGCATGTGGTGGCTGCCGCCGGATGACGCGGAGGCGATGGGCGTCGGGTAGGCGTTCCGGCGCCGCAACGACAGCTCTACAGCAGATCCAGCGCGTAGGAGAGGGCGAGGAGTACGGCGCCGACCGGTACGCAGCCCCAGGCGAAGATGGCGAAGACGGTCTGCTTGCGCTGCTCGGCGGCGATCATTTCCTGCTCGGAAGCGGCGGCCATCAGGAACGCGCTGCCGTCCGCGGGGGCGCCCACCGCCAGCTCGCCGCGCTCGTCGTCCCTGGCCTCGCCGCGCGCGTAGAAGAGGGCGCCGGGGGCGACGGCCCATTCCTCCTGCTGGAAGCCGAGGGTGCGTTGATTGCGGGTGATGCCGGGGATGTCGAGGCCGCCGAGCGGCGGGTTGTCGCCGGGCCGGTACACCTCGAACCGGTCGTAGGTCTTCGGCGCCCGGTCGACGACGGCGCCCTCGGGGACGACCGCGGTGCGGCCCGACGCGTCCTCGACGAGGAAGGGCGCGGGGCTGAGGAAGTCGGACACCACCTCGCTCTTCTTGCGGACCTGGCGCGGGCCGTTGCCGCGGGTCTCGTAGGTGCGGGTGACGCGGGTGCGGAACCACACGCACTCCGTCCGGCTCAGCTGGGAGGTCAGCGGGCCGGTGGCGGCGGCACGGGTGACCCCGGCGACCTCGGCGAGCTGCCGGAACGCGCCGGCGCCGACCGCTTCGAGCGCCGCCCGGTGCAGCTGCCCGAGTTCCCCCGCGGACAGCGTTTCGGTGGTGACCATGGTGCGGATGCGCTTCTTCGCGCGCCGCAGTTGGAAGGCGCTCACCACGCCGAGGCCGAAGAGGAAGAGTCCCAGGAACGGAATCATGCGGCCCCCCTTTCTCCCGTCGTGTGGTCCGTCGCGGCCGTTCGCGTGTTTCCCCTTGCGCGGCCCGGCCCGACCCGCGGATCCTACCGCCCCGTTGACGGGGCACGGGGGGGCGCCCGCGGCGCTGCTCACGGGGCCGCGGGGCGCCCGGTGAGACCACGGTTTCGTCCGCGTCACGGGGCGGCACGGTGCGGAAATCCGGTGCGGCTACCGTCGGCGGCCTGACCTGACCCTGGGAGAGTCGATGACGGACGAGGCAGCGGCGGACGGCCGCGCGGGTACCGGTGGCCGTACGAGGCGAGGCGGGCGGTGGATCGAGCGGTGGGATCCGGAGGACGCCGGGTTCTGGGCGGCGTCGGGGGAGCGGGTGGCCCGGCGGAACCTGGTGTTCTCGGTGCTGTCCGAGCACATCGGGTTCTCGGTCTGGAGCCTGTGGTCGGTGATGGTGCTCTTCATGGGGCCCGATTACGGGATCGATCCGGCCGGGAAGTTCTTCCTGGTGGCGGTTCCGACGCTGGTCGGGAGCGTGCTGCGGGTGCCGTACACCTTCGCTGTCGCGCTGTTCGGCGGCCGGAACTGGACGGTGGTCAGCGCGCTGCTGCTGCTGGTGCCGACGCTGGCGACCGCGTGGGTGATGACGCCGGGGACGTCGTACGCGACGTTCCTGGTGGTCGCGGCGCTGGCCGGGGTCGGCGGCGGCAACTTCGCCTCGTCGATGACGAACATCAACGCCTTCTATCCGCTGCGGAAGAAGGGCTGGGCGCTGGGTCTCAACGCGGGCGGCGGGAACGTCGGGGTGCCGGTGGTGCAGCTGGTGGGGCTGCTGGTCATCGGGACGGCGGGTGCCGCGCAGCCGCGGCTGGTGCCGCTGGTGTACGCGCCGCTGATCGTGGTCGTGACGGTGCTCGCGGCGCGGTTCATGGACAATCTGGGGCCGGTCACGCACGACACCGGTGCGGCGCGCGACGCGGCGCGTGAGCCGCACACCTGGGTGATGTCGCTGCTGTACGTCGGCACGTTCGGGTCGTTCATCGGGTACAGCTTCGCGTTCGGGCTGGTGCTCCAGAGCCAGTTCGGGCGCACCCCGCTCCAGGCGGCGTCGCTGACGTTCGCCGGGCCGCTGCTGGGGTCGTTGCTGCGGCCGGTGGGCGGACGCCTGGCGGACCGGTTCGGCGGGGCGCGGATCACGCTGGGGAACTTCGTGGCGATGGCGGCGGCGACGGGAGTGGTGATCCAGGCGTCGGCGGCCCGGTCGCTGCCGGTCTTCCTCGCCGGGTTCACCGCGCTGTTCGTGCTGACCGGCATCGGCAACGGCTCGACGTACAAGATGATTCCGGGGATATTCCAGGCCCAGGCGGTGCGGCGCGGGCTGGCCGGGGAGGCGGCGGTGGCGTACGGGCGGCGGCTGTCGGGGGCCGCGATGGGGCTGATCGGCGCGGTCGGTGCGCTCGGCGGGCTGGGGATCAACCTGGCGTTCCGGCAGTCCTTCGGGGCGACCGGGTCGGGGACGCCGGCCTTCGTGTCTTTCCTGGCCTGTTACGCGGTGTGCTCCGCGGTGACCTGGGCCGTATACCTGCGGCCCGGCGGGCACGGGGCAGGGGCGGGCCGTGCGGCGGCGCGTGAGACGCCGGCGCGGGTCCGTGCGGAGGTCTGATACACCGGCTACCGGAACGGCCCCGTAACAGCCGGGAAATACGGTGGGACCTCGCGTGTCACCTGCCGTTGGCAGGCTCGGCGCTCCGGTACCTCCGTGGCCACGGGCGGCACGGGAGCACCAGGCACCACACCACTCGGGGCGGAGCGGGACGAGGACCATGCACGTTGAGCAAGGGCAGGCAGCGCCGGCGGACGGCGCGGACGGCCGTGGGACGGACGGGCACGAGGCGGGCGGGCCACAGCGGGCGGCGGCCGTCCCCGCCGCCGTGCCGCCGCTGGCCGGGTTCACCGTCGGGGTGACGGCGGCCCGGCGGGCGGCGGAGCTGGGGGCGCTGCTGGAGCGGCGCGGCGCGCAGGTGCTGCACGCCCCGGCCCTGCGGATCGTGCCGCTGGCCGACGACTCCGAGCTGCTGGACACCACCCGCGATCTGATCGGCCACGCCCCCGACGTGGTCGTCGCCACCACCGCGATCGGGTTCCGCGGCTGGGTCGAGGCCGCCGATGGCTGGGGTCTGGGCGAGCAACTGCTGGCGCGTCTCGCCGGGGTGGAGCTGCTGGCGCGCGGGCCGAAGGTGCGCGGCGCGATCCGGGCCGCCGGGCTGACCGAGAAGTGGTCGCCCGCGTCGGAGTCGATGGCCGAGGTGCTCGACCGGCTGCTGGAGACGGGTGTGCGGGGGCAGCGGATCGCCGTCCAGCTGCACGGTGAGCCGCTGCCGGGTTTCGTCGAGGCGCTGCGGGCCGGCGGCGCCGAGGTCGTCGGGGTGCCGGTCTACCGGTGGATGCCGCCGGAGGACCTGGGCCCGGTGGACCGGCTGCTCGACCTGATGACCTGCCACGGCGTGGACGCGGTGACGTTCACCAGCGCGCCGGCCGCCGCCTCGCTGCTGCGCAGGGCCGAGGAGCGGGGGATGGGCGACGCGGCGCTGGCGGCCCTGCGGCGGGACGTGCTGGCGGCCTGTGTGGGCCCGGTGACGGCGCTGCCCCTCCAGGCCCAGGACGTCCCCACCCACCAGCCGGAGCGCTTCCGGCTCGGGCCGCTGGTGCAGCTGCTGTGCCGGGAACTCCCCGGCCGGGCGGGGACGTTGCCGGTCGCCGGGCGGCAGCTCGAACTGCGCGGGCACGCGGTGCTGGTGGACGGCGGGCTGCGGCCGGTGCCGCCGGCCGGCATGGCGCTGCTGCGGGCGCTGGCCCGCAGGCCCGGCTGGGTGGTCTCCCGCGCGGACCTGCTGCGGGCGCTGCCAGGGGCCGGGCGGGACGAGCACGCGGTGGAGACGGCGATGGCCAGGCTGCGGGCGGCGCTGGGTACCCCGAAGCTGATCCAGACGGTCGTCAAGCGCGGCTACCGGCTGTCGCTCGACCCGCACGCGGACACCGACAAGTACGGCGTCTGACCGCGGAGGTGCGGGGTGGTCGTACGGGGCGGCCTCGGGGGAAGGACCGCCCCGTACGGGTTCAGGTCCCGTCTCAGGACGGGTTGTTGACCCGGATCTTGGACTGGCCGTGCTTGCGGGTCTCCCAGTCCTCCATGAAACGGGCTTCGAGGCCGTGCTTGCGCGCCAGCTCCAGCAGGGTCTCGGTCCGGTAGTAGAAGTCCTCGCGCAGCACCTGGTGTTCGGTGCCCTCGGTGCGGTCGAAGGTGAAGTCGAAGAAGCCGCCGGGGGCCAGGACCCGGCCGACGTGGGAGAAGCATTCGTCGATGACGCTCAGCGGCGAGTGCGAGAAGACGCTGTGGGCGTGCACGATGTCGAAGTGGGCGTCCGGGAGGAACTCCAGCTTCAGGTCCTGAACGATCGTCAGATGCGGCAGCTTGTCCTGGAGTTCGTACGTCGTCAGGGTCTGCTTCGCGGATATCAGGATGTCGGGCGAGATGTCGATGCCGTAGTAATTGCCGCTGTCGAGGTGCGCGATGAAGCGCCAGCCCGCCCGGAGGTTTCCGCAGCCGATGTCGAGCATGCGGTGGCGCGGGGTGAGGCCGTGCTCCGCGAGGTAGTCGAACTGCATCTTGCCCAGGGCCAGCCAGCGGTCGTGGGTCTGGCTGCCCACCGCCGCCTCCGGGTTGCGGCCCGCGTCGGACGCCATCACGGCCCGGTAATAGTCCACGTGGTTGGGGTGCTTGACCCGCAGCCAGGTGTCGCGCGCGGTGCGCTTGACGTACGGGGTGATCTTGGCCGGGTTGCGGACCGCGTAACCGATCTTGTGCGTGATGCTGGAGCGGTTGGTGTTCAGCGATGTGCGCGACATGGAGACCTTCGTCCTGAGGAGCCGGGCGGGTCGGGCGGGGCCGACGGGCGGCGCGGGGGCCGAGCGGAGTGACCGCGGCGCCACGCCCGGGACTATACAGCAGTTGTATACGCAGAATGTATAGAGAGGGGGTACATGGGGGACATGGGCTGACGGGCGAACGCGCACCGCAACGCGGGGGAGCCGGCAGGGTTCCGGCGGGACCGCACGGCGGGGCACTCTGGAGGACGACGCACTCACGGTGCCGGTTGGTTCTCGAAGCCTCTCACCGTTCGGGCAATTCCTCTCGCGCAGTTCGGCTAAGGAGTGACAGGAACATGGCGGCGCCTGACGGCCTGCGGTTCGACTGCGGGCGGATCTGCCTGGACCTGATGGCCACCGACGGCCCGCCGGCCGAACGGCTCACCGGGCCCGAGCAGTTGCGCGCCTGGCTCGCCGGAGCCGGCGTGGTGCCGGGGGCCGCACCACTGGACGGCGTCGACGGCCGCTGGGTCGTCCGCTTCCGCGCCCTGCGCGCGCTGCTGCGCCGCGTGGTGCAGGACGAACTCGGCGGCCGGGCGGCCACCGGGGACCTCGACCTGCTCAACCGCACCGCAGCCGCCGCCGATCCGCCCGCCGTCCGCGCGGTCCGCGGCCCCGACGGCGCCCTCGTCCGCACCCTCCCCGGCCCGCCCGACTGCGCGGCGCTGCTGGCCGCGGTGGCACGGGACGCGCTCACGCTGCTGACCGACACCGCGGCCCGCGGCCGGCTGCGCCACTGCGAGGGCGAGAGCTGCCCGCTGGTCTACCTCGACACGTCACGGGGGCGGCGCAGGCGCTGGTGCTCCAGCTCGGCCTGTGGCAATCGCGCCCGGGTGGCCAGGCACCGGCGGCGGGCGGACCGCTCCCGCTGAGCGTCGCGTCACGCGGGGGACCAGGTGCGCAGGCTGCTCGGTTCGCGTACGGTTGACGGCTGCCCTATGAACAGCAGAAGGGGGCCTGGGTGGCCGCGCAGAACGCCACGCACGCACCGGACCACGCTTCGGATCCGTCCGGTGAAGGGGTGCCGCCCGGCATCCGCGACCGGGAGATCGCATCCGAGCAGACGCATCTGGACCGCGTCTACCGGCGCCTCGAGGAGAAGATCCACGAAGCGGAATTCCTGATGGACGACGCCGCCAAGCGCGGCCAGGTCGGCACGCCCGGCGCGTACGCCGAGCGCGACGCCCAGGTCTTCCAGGCCGGCGTCCATCTCAACCGCCTCAATTCCGAGTACGAGGACTTCCTCTTCGGCCGGATCGACCTGCTCCTCGGCAAGGACGGCAAGAAGGGCCCGGACGGGGCGTACACCTCCGTCGAGCCCGCCGACGGCACGATCGTCAACAACCGCGCGACGATCGCCGAGACGCTGCACATCGGGCGCCTCGGCGTCCTCGACGCCGACTACTCGCCCCTGGTCATCGACTGGCGGGCGCCGGCCGCCGCGCCCTTCTACCGGGCCACCCCGGTGGCACCCGGCCGGGTGGTGCGCCGCCGCGTCATCCGCTCCAAGGGCCGCAAGGTCCTCGGCGTCGAGGACGACCTGATGCGCCCGGACGTCACGGCGACGCTGAACGGCGAGGAGCTGCCCGCCATCGGTGACGGCGCCCTGATGGCCGCGCTCGGCCGGGCCCGCAGCCACGCCATGCGCGACATCGTCGCCTCCATCCAGGCCGAGCAGGACATGGTGATCAGGGCGCCCGCCGCCTCCGTCACCGAGGTCGAGGGCGGCCCCGGCACCGGCAAGACCGCCGTCGCCCTGCACCGCGCCGCCTACCTCCTCTACCAGGACCGCCGCCGCTACGCGGGCGGCATCCTGATCGTCTCGCCGACGCCGCTGCTGGTCGCCTACACCGAAGGCGTGCTGCCCTCGCTCGGCGAGGAGGGCCAGGTCGCCATCCGCGCGCTCGGCTCGCTCGTCGAGGGCGCGGACGCGTCGGGCGATGCGTACGACCCGCCCGAGGTCTCCCGGATCAAGGGATCGAGCCGGATGCAGAAGCTGCTGCGCAAGGCGGCGCGCGGGGCGCTGGAGGCGGCGGCGGGCGGCGAGGCCGTCAGGCCGGCCAAGCCGCGGTCCGGCACCAAGGAAAAGGAAGACGAACGGGCGGGCGCGGACGGCCAGTTGTCCCTGGAGGGCCTCTTCGCCTCCGCGGGCGACCCGGAACCCGGCGAGGACACCGCGCCCGGCCGTACCGCGGCGCCCGACCGGCTGCGGGTGGTGGCCTTCGGCGCCCGCATCGAACTGGAGGCGGCCGAGCTGCGCCGCATCCGGCAGGCCGCGCTCGGCGGCACCGCACCGGTCAACCTGCTGCGCCCGCGCGCCCGCAGGCTGATCCTGGACGCCCTGTGGGCCAAGTCGGGTGCCGACCGGCGCCACTCCGACCCCGAACTGGCCGCCGAGGCCCGCCAGGGCTTCGACGAGGACCTCCTCACCGAACCGGACTTCCAGCAGTTCCTGGACGCCTGGTGGCCGGAGCTGACCCCGCGCGGGGTGCTGGCCGCGATGGCCGACGAGCGCCGGCTCGGCCGCTGGGCCCGCCGCATCCTGACCTCGCGCGAGGCGCGCCTGCTGGCCCGCTCGCTGAGCCGGCTCGACGCCGGGGGCCATGGCCCGCTGTCGGTGCACGACATCGCCCTGCTGGACGAACTCCAGCTGATCCTGGGCGCCCCGGCCCGCCAGGCCAGGAAGCGCGAGGCCGATCCGCTGGACCACCTGACCGGCCTGGAGGAGCTGACCACGTATGCGGACCGCAACGCGTCGGGCCGCAGCCGCCGGGAGCGCCTGGAGGAGGAGCGCACCGACTACGCCCACGTGATCGTGGACGAGGCGCAGGACCTGACGCCGATGCAGTGGCGGATGGTCGGACGCCGCGGCCGGCACGCCACCTGGACCGTCGTCGGCGACCCGGCGCAGTCCTCGTGGTCCGATCCGGACGAGGCGGCCGAGGCCCGCGACGAAGCGCTCGGCACCCGCCCGCGCCGCCGCTTCACGCTCACCGTCAACTACCGCAACCCCGCGGAGATCGCCGAACTGGCCGCCAAGGTACTGGCGTTGGCGATGCCCGGCATGGAGTCCCCGGCCGCGGTCCGCTCCACCGGGCTCCGGCCGCGGTTCGCCGTCACCCCGGCGACGGGCGAGCGCGGCGCGGTCACCGACGAGGCGCTGGCACGGGCCACCGCCGAGGAGGCGGGACGGCTGCTCGGCGAGGTGGAGGGCACGGTCGGGGTGGTCGTGGCGATGCGGCGCAGGGAGCAGGCGCGCGGCTGGCTGGCCGGTCTCGGCGACCGGGTGGTCGCCCTCGGCTCCCTGGAGGCCAAGGGTCTGGAGTACGACGCGACGCTGGTGGTCGCCCCCGCGGAGATCGCCGACGAGTCGCCGGCCGGCCTGCGGGTGCTCTACGTCGCCCTGACCCGGGCCACCCAGCAGCTGACGGTGCTCTCCGGCAGCCGCGACGAACCGGACGCCCACGGGGTGCCCGACCTGCTGCGCGACTGAGCCGCCCCGGGCGTGCCCCGAGGGGCCGTCCGGGAGGCGCGGAAAAGGTGGACCGGGACGGGATTCGCTTCCGGGGATGGTTTGTTAGCCTTGGTGACGGCACCGGCTCGATCCAAGCCCCCGGGCCCAACCATCGTCGCTACGAGCGACCACTTGCCGCGAGGCGAGCATGGCGGGTCGGTGCCGTTGAAGCGTGACAACGGGCGCCTCTCCTCCGGGAGAGGCGCCCGTATGCGTTCCGGGGCCCGGCCGTGCGGGAGGCTTCGGTCCGCGGCCGGAAGCCGCCACCCGGAAGGGGTTCCGCTCGACAGATCATCTCTCGTATGGTGGAAGCGTCTTTCCGTAATTCGAGGCTGGTTACCGTATACCGGCTGGTAGGTGGGACGATCGGACAACGCGCTCCGGCCCGGCACCCCCGAGTCACGGAGCGGCGCGCAGAGTGAAAACCAGGGAAAGCAGAGGAAGTCGGCCATGGCAACGGCGCCTAGCGTCTCGTATTCGATGACGGTGCGACTGGAAGTTCCCGCGAGCGGCACCGCCGTCAGCCAGCTCACCACGGCCGTGGAGTCCTCCGGCGGGTCGGTCTCCGGCCTCGACGTGACCGCGTCCGGCCACGAAAAGCTCCGGATCGACGTCACCATCGCCGCGACCTCCACCGCGCACGCCGACGAGATCGTCGGCAAGCTGCGCGGCATCGAGGGCGTTTCGCTCGGCAAGGTCTCGGACCGTACGTTCCTGATGCACCTCGGCGGCAAGATCGAGATGTCGTCGAAGCACCCCATCCGCAACCGCGACGACCTCTCGATGGTCTACACGCCGGGTGTCGCCCGCGTCTGCCAGGCCATCGCGGACAACCCCGAGGACGCCCGCCGCCTGACCATCAAGCGCAACAGCGTCGCGGTCGTCACCGACGGCTCCGCGGTGCTGGGCCTTGGCAACATCGGCCCCAAGGCCGCGCTGCCGGTCATGGAGGGCAAGGCGGCCCTGTTCAAGCGGTTCGCCGGCATCGACGCGTGGCCGCTGTGCCTCGACACCCAGGACAGCGACGCGATCGTGGAGATCGTCAAGGCGATCGCCCCCGGCTTCGCCGGCATCAACCTGGAGGACATCTCCGCGCCGCGCTGCTTCGAGATCGAGGCCCGGCTGCGCGAGGCCCTGGACATCCCGGTCTTCCACGACGACCAGCACGGCACCGCCATCGTGGTGCTCGCCGCCCTCACCAACGCGCTGCGCGTGGTCGGCAAGAAGACCGAGGACGTGCGGGTCGTGATGTCCGGCGCCGGCGCCGCGGGCACCGCCATCCTCAAGCTGCTGATCGCGGCCGGTGTGCGGCACGCCGTCGTCGCCGACATCCACGGTGTCGTGCACGCGGGCCGTACGGACCTGGTCGACGCCGACTCGGACTCGCCGCTGCGCTGGATCGCCGACAACACCAACCCGGAGGGCGTCACCGGCACCCTCAAGGAGGCCGTGGTCGGCGCGGACGTCTTCATCGGTGTCTCGGCCCCGAACGTCCTGGACGGCGACGACGTCGCGAAGATGGCGGACGGCGCGATCGTCTTCGCCCTCGCCAACCCGGACCCCGAGGTCGACCCGGCCATCGCCCGGCAGACCGCGGCCGTCGTGGCCACCGGCCGCTCCGACTTCCCGAACCAGATCAACAACGTCCTGGTCTTCCCCGGAGTCTTCCGCGGCCTGCTGGACGCCCAGTCCCGTACGGTGAATACCGAGATGATGCTGGCCGCGGCCCGCGCGCTCGCGGACGTCGTCCTGGAGGACGAGGTCAACCCGAACTACATCATCCCCAGCGTCTTCAACGACAAGGTCGCGGGCGCTGTGGCGGATGCGGTGCGGGACGCGGCGAAGTCCGCGGATCCGACTGTGACGGGTGCCACGGCGCTCTGAGTACGGCGCGTCGCGGGACATGCCGTCCCGGACGCGCCCATAGGGTGGCGGGGCAGCAAACGGCCCCCCGCCCTGTGTGGTCGGCCGGCCCGGAGCGGCACGGTTGCGGAACGTCACCAGGATGAGGCGGTGACGGCTTTCCGTGTGACCCTCCAGGGTGCCGGATTGGCTTTACCGCCGCAGGTGGGGGCAGGATGCGTAACCGGGCGCGAGGGTCTGGCAGCAGACCCGGGTCCGGGGACTGTCCGAGGGCCCTGGCAGCATCGGCTTCGCTGTGCCTTATTTGCGGCTCTGCCGCAGGGCACGCCCATTGGCAAGAAGAACACGGGAGTACAAACATGAACCGCAGTGAGCTGGTGGCCGCTCTGGCCGATCGTGCCGAGGTGACCCGCAAGGACGCCGACGCCGTTCTGGCCGCCCTCGCCGAGACCGTCGGTGAGGTCGTCGCCAAGGGCGACGAGAAGGTCACCATCCCCGGCTTCCTCACCTTCGAGCGCACCCACCGTGCCGCTCGCACCGCGCGGAACCCGCAGACCGGCGAGCCGATCCAGATCGCTGCCGGCTACAGCGTGAAGGTCTCCGCGGGCTCGAAGCTCAAGGAAGCCGCCAAGGGCAAGTAAGTCCCTCAGCACGGCTCTGAAGGGCGGCTGCCCCCTCCCCGGGGGGTGGCCGCCCTTCTGTGTGCGCCCGTGCGGACCGCTGGTGGCGGCGCTCAGGCCGCCGGAGCGAACGGGAGGTCCAGCAGGTCGACGTCCTCCAGAGAAGCGAGCACGGCGGTCCGTGGCCCCGGTGCGATGCCCGGCACGGTCGGCACCGCCAGCAGCCGGCAGCCCGCGGCCAGCGCCGCGGCGGCGCCCGTGGGGGTGTCCTCCACGGCCAGGCAGTCGGCGGGCGCCACGCCGAGGCGGGCGGCGGCGGCCAGATACGGGTCGGGGTGCGGCTTGCCCAGTGGCGTATCGCCCGAGGTCACCGACGTCGCGAAGCGGTCGGCGCCGAGTGTGCGCAGCACCAGGTCAGCGACGTGCCGCTCGGACGCGGTCACCAGGGCCGCCGGTATCCCCAGCGCACGGGCCCGGTCGAGGAGGCGCAGCGCGCCGGGCTGGACGGTGACGCCGGCCGCCACCCGGGCGGTGAAATCACGGTCCAGGAGCGCGGCCGTCGCCGCCGTGCCGCGGCCGATGCCGTAGCCGTCCGCCAGGAGTTCGGCGGCGGTGGCCACCGGGGCGCCGGCGAACGGGGCCAGCGCATCGGGCCCGTCCGGGGCGCCGTGCGCGCGCAGCAGGCCCGCCACCGTCGCCAGCCACTGGCGCTCGGTGTCGACGAGGGTGCCATCCATGTCGCACAGCAGGGCTGCGGGGAGGGCGGGGCCTGGGGCGTTCGAAGAGGGCATGCGGGCTCGCAGTTCGCTGGGGTGGGGACGGGACGGGGGCCGGGCGGTCAGCCGGCCGGGGTGCGGGCCAGGGGGTTGGCCTGGGCGGAGTTGCGCACGGTGAAGACCACCGCGCCGGGGCGGTAGCGGTCGTCGGAGGTCTCGACGGGGCGGCCGTCGGCCGTGGTGGTGGTGCGCCGTACCCGCAGCAGCGGGCTGCCGCGCCGTACCCGCAGCTCCCGCGCGTCGACGGTGCCGGCGGCCACCGCGTCGATGTGGTGCTCGCCGTGCGCGCAGACCAGGCCGGGCGAGTCCAGGAGCGCCTGGGTGACGGACTCGCAGTCGGCGGGCAGCGCCTCGACGGCGTCGGCGACCCAGTGCGCGTAGACCGTGCGCTCCAGGAGTACCGGTTCGCCGTCCAGGGTCCGGCGCCGCAGCACCCGCAGTACGGCGGCGCCCGGCAGGACCTGGAGCAGGGCCGCCTCCTCGCCGTCGGCCGTGCCGCGCGCCGTTTCCAGGACCAGGCCGCCCGGGGTGCGTCCGCCGGCCCGCGCCCACTGGGCGAAGCTGCGCAGTTCGGTGAAGCTCTGGCTGGGCGCGGTGCTCAGGACGAGGTGCCTGGCGCCCTGGCGGGAGCCGATCAGCCCCTCGGCCTGGAGGGCGGCCAGCGCCTGGCGGACCGTGCCGCGGGAGACGCCGTGGGCCGCGGCGAGTTCGGCCTCCGACGGCAGTGCGCTGCCCACCGGGTGCGTACCTGCGGTGACGGCCTGCCGCAGCGTCTCGGCGATCTGCTGGTGGCGTCGGGTCAACACGAGCTCCTCGCGGCGGTTCCTGCGGCCTTGCCCGGCGGTGTCCTGTGTCTTCCCCCGCCTCGGAGGCGATCATGTCACCTGTGCGCAGTTGTCCGCATCTCCACGGGCACGGGGTATGCGTCTAACCGCTTCGCGAAGCTCTAAACCTTATCCTTCATAACGCTTATGACCTGCGGTTTTATTGGTCTCAGGGGTTTGTTCCGAGGTCTTCTTGCTGTTAGCTTGCCGGGGCTCACTGACGGCGGCTTGTTCATACAGGTGGACGGCCGAAGATCCAGGAGAAGCTATCGTGACGCCACCCGGAACGGCCCGGTCGCACCGCGCACTCGCCGGCTGTGCCGCGCTCCTCGTCACCGCGACGGCCACCGCGGGCTGCGGCTACGCCCCGGCCGCCGTCACCGGCAAGGCGGCCACCGCACGGTCGGCGGCCGACTACGGCGGCATGGACGCGCTGGTCAGGGCCGCCAAGAAGGAAGGCCGCCTGAACGTCTACGCGCTCGCCCCCGACTGGGCCGACTACGGCGAGATGATCAAGACGTTCGAAGACACCTACGGCATCCACGTCAACAACGAGAACCCCGGCGGCAGCAGCCAGCTCGCCCTCGGCGCCGCCGACAAGCGCCGTGGCCAGGACCGCGCCGTCGACGCACTCGACCTCGGCACCTCCTTCATGCGCAACGCCCGCGGCAAGCGGCTCCTGGCGCCCTACAAGGTGCGCGGCTGGCGGGACATCCCCGCCGCCCAGAAACAGCCCGACGGCTCCTACCTCAACAACTACGGCGGCTACATCTCCATCGGCTGCGACGCCAGGGCCGTCAAGAAGTGCCCCACGACCTTCGCCGAACTCCTCGACCCCCGGTACCGGAACAAGGTCGCGCTCAACGGCAACCCCTCCGAGTCCTCGTCCGCCTTCTCCGCGATCTTCGCCGCGGCCCTCGCCAACGGCGGATCCTTCGGCGACGTGCAGCCGGGACTCGACTACTTCAAGAAGCTCAGACAGCGCGGCAACTTCGTCCCCGTCGAGTCCTCGCCCGCCACCATCCGCAAGGGCGAGACGCCCATCTCCATCGACTGGGACTACCTCAACCTCGGCTACGGCGAGCAGTTGAAGGCCAAGGGCGTCGACTGGCGGGTCGCGGTGCCGTCCGACGGCCCGTACGCGCAGTACTACAACCAGGGCATCAACGCCTACGCCCCGCACCCCGCCGCCGCCCGGCTGTGGCTGGAATTCCTCTACAGCCCACGGGGCCAGAACATCTGGCTCAAAGGCTACGCACGGCCGGCCCTCCTGGACGACATGACGAGGGACGGCACCGTCGACAAGAAGGCCGCCGCCCGCCTCCCCGCGGTTCACGGCACCCCCGAGTTCCCCACGCCGGAACAGGAGGACGCCGCCAAGGTGGCCATCAACGAGGGCTGGGGCGAAGCCGTCGGCTGACCCCGCGTCACCCACCGCAGCCCGCCCGCCTCCCGGAGGAACCCCCCGCGTATGACCGTGCACACCCACCGCCCCGGACGGCGCCGCCACTGGCCCGCGCTCGTCCCGTTCTTCGCCTTCCTCGCTCTGTGCTTCGGGCTGCCGGCCGGCGCCATGGTGTACGGCGCGTTCACCGCCGTCGACCCCGTCACCGGCAGCAGCCACGCCACCCTCGACAACGTCCGCCAGTCCCTCAGGGGCAGCTACGCCACCGGACTCGGCGGCAGCGTCGAACTCTCCCTGATCTGCGCCCTCCTGGCGACCGCAGGCGGCACCCTCGTCGCCCAGGCCGTGGTCTCCTCGCGGCGTCCCGCGCTGCGCCGCGCCGTGGTCGCCGCGTCCGGCGTGCTGGCCAACTTCAGCGGCGCCCCGCTCGCCTTCGCCTTCGTCGCCACCCTCGGCACCACCGGCACCCTCACCCGGCTGCTGTCCCTGGGCGACGCCGGGTTCAGTCTCTACACGAGGGCCGGACTGGTGCTCGCCTACCTGTACTTCATGATCCCGCTGATGGTGGTGACCGTGCTGCCCGCGCTCGACGGGCTGCGCACCCAGTGGCAGGAGGCCGCCGCGTCCTGCGGCGCCACCCGCGGCCAGTTCTGGCGGCACATCGGCATCCCCGTGCTCACCCCCTCGCTGCTCGGAGGCGCGGTGCTGCTCTTCGGCACCGCCTTCGCCTCGCACGCCACCGCCGCCGTCATGGTCGGCAGTTCGGTGCCGCTGATCACCGTGCAGATCTCCAACGCGCTGGCCGGGAACGTCCTGGTCGGCCAGGAGAACCTGGCCCTCGCCATGAGCCTCAACATGGTCGTCATCGCGCTGCTGGTGATGGCCGTACAGATGCCGCTGCAGCGCAGGAGTGCCCGATGGCTGGGATGACCACCGCCCCACCGGCGCCCGCGCTGCGCCCCGGAGCCGACGAGGACGCGCCGCGCCCCCGGGCGGGCCGCGCACGCCGCCCCTACGGGCGCGTCGCCGTCCTTCTCCTCGCCCTCCTGTACTTCACCGTTCCGGTCGCCGCCTCCCTGTGGTTCACCGTCGACGACCCCGTCCAGGGCCTCTCGCTCGACGTCTACACCGGCCACCTGGTCTCCGCCGACATGTTCGGCAGCCTCCTGCTGTCCGTCGAACTCGGCCTCGCCACCGTCGCGTTGGGGCTCCTCGTCGTCGTCCCGGCCGTGGTCGTGGTGCATCTGCGGCTGCCCCGGCTGCGTCCGGTCGTCGAGATCCTGTGCATGACGCCGCTGGTCGTGCCGCCCATCGCGCTGGTCGCCGGCGTCAACACGGTGCTCTCCTGGGCGCCCGATCTGGCGAGTACGCCCTTCTACCGGACGCTGATGGTCATCCAGGACGAACACTTCCCGCTGGTCCTGGTCCTGCTCTACACCGTGATGTCGCTGCCGTTCCTGTACCGCTCGCTGGACGCGGGGCTGCGCGCCGTCGACCTCGGGACGCTGGTCGAGGCGTCCCGCAGCCTCGGTGCCGGACGCCTCGCCACGCTGGCCCGCGTGGTGCTGCCCAACCTGCGCTCCGCCGTCGTCGGCGGCGCGGTGCTCGGCCTGGCCATGGTGCTCGGCGAGTACACCGTCGCCTCCGTGCTCGGCTACCGGCCGTTCGCCGTCTGGATGGTCGAGGTCGGCGACGCGGACGCGGAACTCGCCGGTGCCGCCGCGATGCTGAGCCTCTTCCTCACCTGGGGCCTGCTGCTCCTGCTCACCACCCTGGCCGGCGGCCGAGCGCGCCGCCCGCGCACGCAAAGGAAGTCGTCATGAGTGTGTCGGTACTGCCCACGACGCGGGGGACCGCACCGGATGCCACGTCGGCCGGTGTGCCCGTACAACTCGCCGGGCTGCGCCGGAAGTTCGGCGCCACCACCGCGCTGGACGGCCTCGATCTGGACATCGCGCCCGGCGAGATGATCGCGCTGCTCGGCCCGTCGGGCTGCGGCAAGACCACCGCCCTGCGCATCATCGCCGGTTTCGAGAGCGCCGACAGCGGCAGCCTGACCATGGACGGCGAGGACGTCACGCACCTGCCGGCCCACCGCCGCGACATCGGCATGGTCTTCCAGTCCTACAGCCTCTTCCCGAACATGACGGCCGCCCAGAACATCGGCTACGGCATGCGGGTCCGCAAGGCCCCGGCCGCCGAACGCGCCGCGCGGGCCGGGGAGTTGCTGGAACTCGTCGGCCTTCCGGGCCGCGCGGGCGACTATCCGCACCAGCTCTCCGGCGGTCAGCAGCAGCGCGTCGCGCTGGCCCGCGCGCTCGCC
This sequence comes from Streptomyces sp. NPDC050161, assembly GCF_044460025.1. Lineage (NCBI taxonomy): Bacteria > Bacillati > Actinomycetota > Actinomycetes > Kitasatosporales > Streptomycetaceae > Streptomyces > Streptomyces sp. NPDC050161. The sequence goes on from NZ_JBITJM010000002.1 coordinate 78,592, forward strand.
GTCCGGCCGCGGGTGCTCCTCCTGGACGAGCCGCTGTCCGCGCTCGACGCCAAGGTGCGGCTCACCCTGCGCGAGGAGATCCGCCGCATCCAGCTCGAACTGGGCATCACCACGGTCTTCGTCACCCACGACCAGGAAGAGGCGCTGTCCGTGGCGGACCGGGTCGCCGTGATGCACGGCGGCAGGCTCGAACAGTGCGCGGCCCCCGCCGAGCTGTACGAACGCCCGGCGACACCCTTCGTCGCCGAATTCGTCGGCACCATGAACCGGCTGCCGGGCACGGTCCGCGACGGCGGGGTGGTCGAACTCTTCGGCCGCCGGCTGCCGGTGCACGGGGACGTGCCGGCGGCGGGCACCGAAGTCGATGTCCTGCTGCGGCCCGAGGGGCTGGCCGTGCGCCCGGGAGCGGGCACGGACGGGGGAGCGGACACGGCGGGCGCGCCCGCGACCGTACGGGTGGCGACCTTCCTCGGCGCCACCACCCGGCTGCAGCTGACCTGCGACGACGGCACCGGCGTCAAGGCCGACCTGCCCAGTTGGGAAGCGGGCGGGCTGGTGCCGGGGGCGCGGTGCGTGCTGCTGCCGCACGACAATCCGGTGCTGGTGGCCGCACGAGGGGCGCGGTAGCGGACGGCGGGGCCGGGAGCCGCTCGGCGGCCCCGGCCCCGCCCCTGAACCTCAGTCGCGCAGTGCGCCGTTCGGCAGCTCGACCTTGGCGCCGAGCGTGACGAGCTTCTCCATGAAGTTCTCGTAGCCGCGGTTGATCAGGTCGATGCCGTGCACCCGCGAGGTGCCCTGCGCGGCCAGCGCCGCGATCAGGTACGAGAAGCCGCCGCGCAGGTCGGGGATGACCAGGTCGGCGCCCTCCAGCTTGGTCGGCCCGGAAACCACCGCGGAGTGCAGGAAGTTGCGCTGTCCGAAGCGGCAGGCGGAGCCGCCCAGGCACTCGCGGTAGAGCTGGATGTGCGCGCCCATCTGGTTGAGCGCGGAGGTGAAGCCGAGCCGGGACTCGTACACCGTCTCGTGGACGATGGACAGCCCTGACGCCTGCGTCAGCGCCACGACCAGCGGCTGCTGCCAGTCGGTCTGGAAGCCGGGGTGTACGTCCGTCTCCAGCGCGATGGCGTTGAGCGAGCCGCCCGGGTGCCAGAAGCGGATGCCCTCGTCGTCGATCTCGAAGGCGCCGCCGACCCGGCGGAAGGTGTTCAGGAAGGTCATCATCGACCGCTGCTGCGCGCCGCGGACGTAGATGTTGCCCTCGGTGGCCAGCGCGGCGGACGCCCAGGAGGCGGCCTCCAGGCGGTCGGGGAGGGCGCGGTGGGTGTAGCCGTCGAGCTTGTCGACGCCGGTGATCCGGATCGTCCGGTCGGTGTCCATGGAGATGATCGCGCCCATTTTCTGCAGGACGCAGATCAGGTCCTCGATCTCCGGCTCCACCGCGGCGTTCGACAGCTCGGTGACGCCCTCCGCCAGGACGGCGGTCAGCAGCACCTGCTCGGTCGAGCCGACCGACGGGTACGGCAGCCGGATCTTGGTGCCGCGCAGTCGCTGCGGGGCCTCCAGGTACTGCCCGTCGGCGCGCTTCTCGATCGTCGCGCCGAACTGGCGCAGCACGTCGAAGTGGAAGTCCACCGGGCGACCGCCGATGTCGCAGCCGCCCAGGCCCGGGATGAAGGCGTGGCCGAGGCGGTGCAGCAGCGGGCCGCAGAACAGGATCGGGATGCGCGAGGAGCCCGCGTGCGCGTCGATGTCCGCGACGTTGGCGCTCTCCACGTGCGACGGGTCGAGGATCAGCTCACCGGGCTCGTCGCCGGGGCGCACCGTGACGCCGTGCAGCTGCAGCAGCCCGCGCACGACGCGGACGTCGCGGATGTCGGGCACGTTGCGCAGCCGGCTTGGACCGCTGCCGAGCAGGGCCGCGACCATGGCCTTGGGCACGAGGTTCTTCGCACCGCGAACCCGGATCTCGCCCTCCAGCGGGGTGCCGCCGTGGACAAGCAGTACGTCGTCAGTAGAGACGGTCATGGATCTCGCGTTCCTGGAGACGGGCAGGGGCCAATGAGAAATGGTAAGGGGGCCGGAGGGGGTGCCCGTAGGGCCGTACTGGCTTCGGCCATGTAATGGCTTTGTCACAACACGCTCGGCTACGAGCCGCCTTTGATCTGTAATCGCCATTTGGCCAAAAATGACAGCGAATGTCTCGAATGTGTCTTCTGTCGGTAGTGATGTGCGCCGGTGCTGCCGCCGTACGCCCTGCCCTGCTCTCGCACGGGTCCTGGCGTTGACTCCCCGCTCCGGGCCGAAGTGCGGGATCATGTCGCCATGACCGAGGTGTCCTCGCTCACAGGCCGGCTGCTCGTCGCGACGCCCGCGCTCGCCGACCCGAATTTCGACCGCGCGGTGGTGCTGCTCCTCGATCACGACGAGGAGGGCTCGCTCGGCGTGGTCCTCAACCGCCCCACCCCGGTGGGGGTCGGCGACATCCTCGCGCCCTGGGCGGCGCTGGCGGGCGATCCGGGAGTGGTCTTCCAGGGCGGCCCGGTCTCGCTGGACTCCGCGCTGGGTGTCGCGGTCATCCCCGGCGGCCTGTCCGGCGCGGACGGCGTCGCCACCCTGGAGAGCGGCGTACGGCCCGAAGCGGCCGAGACCGCCGCGGCCGGGGCGCGGGCGGACGCCCCGCACGGCGGTATGCCGGGCGAGGAGCCGCTGGGGTGGCGCCGGGTGCACGGCGCGATCGGCCTGGTGGACCTGGAGACCCCGCCGGAACTGCTGGCCACGGTGCTGGGCAGCCTGCGGATCTTCGCGGGCTACGCGGGCTGGGGGCCTGGCCAGCTGGAGGACGAACTGGTCGAAGGCGCCTGGTACGTCGTCGATTCCGAACCGGGCGACGTCTCGTCGCCCGACCCCGAACAGCTCTGGCGCGCGGTCCTGCGGCGGCAGCGCAACGAACTGGCGATGGTCGCCACATATCCGGACGACCCATCGCTGAACTGACGATTTCGCCGGGCGGGCCCCGTGCCGCCGTGCCTCAGGGCACGAGGGCGAGGGCGAAGAACCGCTCCGCCAGCGGGTGGGTGTCGCGGGCCGGGACGGCGAGACGTACCGGCACCGGCGGCGCGTTCTTCAGGCGGACGTAGCGGATCCCGGGATGGCTGTGCCGCCGGGCGACGGACTCCGGGGCCACCCCCACGCCGTGCCCCGCGGCGACGGCTTCCAGCCATTCGTCGAAGTTCCCCGCCGTACAGGCGAGTTGCGGGCGCCGGTCCGCGGGCCACAGTTCGGGGCGGGTGCTGCCGGTGACGGTGTTGACCACCAGCGGCAGGTCCGCCAGCTCGGCCCAGTCCAGGACCCGGCGCCCGGCCACCGCCCGCACGGCAGCCGCCTCCCCCGGGCGCGTCTCCTGCCGGGCGGTGGCCGCCGTACGGGAGAGCGCGGCGACCCGTGCCTCGTGCAGCAGCACCGTGGTGCGCAGCGCGGCGTCCGCGGGTACGTCGCCGCGCACCACGGCGATGTCGCACTCCCCGCTCTCCAGGCCCGCGAGCGGCGAGTCCCGGCGCACCAGCCGGACTCCGGCGCCGCTCGCCGCCTTGAACCGCGCGGCGAGCGAGGCGCAGGCGTCGGGCAGCAGCGAGGTGAAGCCGAGGCGCAGGGCGGCCGGGCCCGCGGGGTGCAGCGCGGCGGCCAGCCGGGGGAGCAGCGGCGCGAGGTCGGCGTGCAGCCTGCGGCCTGCCTCGGTCAGTTCGACGCGGCGGGTGGTCCGGTCGAGGAGCCGGGCGCCGAGCGTCGCTTCGAGGGCGCGGACGGTCCGGGTCAGCGCGGGCTGGCCGATCCGCAGCCGGGCCGCGGCGTGCGTGAAGCTGCGCTCGTCGGCGACGGCGAGGAAGCCGCGCAGGTGCCGCAGCTCGATGCCCCGCAGGCCGTCGAGGACGTCGGGCGCGTCCGGCGTCCGTGGCGCGGTGTCCACGGGGTGTCCGTCCCTGTCGTCCGGCTTCATCGGTGCGCCCCTGTCCGTCCCGGCTGTCACGTGCCGCTCTCCGGCGCGCTCCGCATTCATGCCGCACCAGCATAAGTGCACCGCCGCGGGCATTTCCCCGAGCATCCGGAGAGTGCCTACGTTTCCCCGGTCGGTGTGAGCCGGGGCCTTCGAAGCCCCGGACGATCAGGGGAGTTGAGCAGGTGCGCAAGGTCTTGCTGCTGACGCTGGGGGCCTTCACCCTCGGCCTGGACGCCTATGTGATGGCGGGGCTGCTGCCGGTGCTCGCCGACGACATCGGCACCCGGGTCTCGCTGGCCGGCCAACTGGTGACGGTCTTCACCCTGGCGTACGCGATCTCGGCGCCCCTGGTCGCCGGGCTGCTGTCCGGGGTGCGCCCGCGGGTGCTGCTCATCGCCGCGCTGGCCGTGTTCACGCTCGGCAACGCGCTGACCGCGGTGGCGCCTTCGCTGGGCGGGCTGCTCGCCGCCCGGGTGGTCGCGGGTGCCGGGGCCGGGGTGTACTCGGCGCTCTCCACGGCAGCCGCCGCCGCGCTGGTGCCGCCCGAGCGGCGCGGACGCGCGCTGGCGCTGGTGATGGGCGGGATGAGCGCGGGCACCGTCCTGGGGGTGCCGCTGGGCGTACTGCTGGCCGAACACGCGGGGTGGCGCGCCACGATGTGGCTGGTCACCGGCCTCGGCGTGGTCGCGCTCGCCGGTCTGGCCGGACTGCTGCCGCCGGTGCCCGCCGGGCCCGCGGTGCCGGTGCGCGCCCGGCTCACCGCGCTCACCGACCGCGCGGTGGCACCGGTCGTCGGGGTGTCGTTCCTCGCCGCGGTCGCCAGCCTCGGGCTCTACACCTACCTGGCGCCGGTGCTGGCCGCGGCCGGCGGGGTCGGCGAGGTCGCGCCGTACCTCTGGGCCTGGGGCGCGGGCGGGGTGCTCGGCAGTGTGCTGGCCGGTCCGCTGGTGGACCGTACGAAGGGCCGGGTCCGTGTGCTGGTCGGCGTGCTGCTGGTGATGGTCGTCGCGGCGCAGGCGCTGCTGCCTTCGCTGGCGTCGGTGGCGCTGCCCGGTGCGGTGGCCCTGCTGGTCGCCTGGGGGGCGGCGGGCTGGGCGTTCCAGGTGCCCCAGCAGCACCGGCTGCTGGAGCTGAGCGCGGACCGCGGTCCGATCGTTCTCGCGCTGAACAACTCGGCGCTCTATCTGGGCAGTGCGGTCGGCTCCGCGCTGGGCGGCCTCGCGCTGGCCGCGGGTCTCGCGCCGTACGCGCTGCCGTGGGTCGCGGCCGGGGTGGCGGCCCTGGGTCTCGTCGTGCACGGGGCGGCGGGTCGACGCTCCCGGGTTGCCGGGCGCGTGAGTACCCTTGGCAGTTATGAGCACTCCTCTTGAGCCCGAGCGCGGGGCAGGTACGGGAACCCTCGTAGAGCCGACACCGCAGGTGTCGCACGGCGACGGAGACCACGAGCGCTACGCCCACTACGTCCAGAAGGACAAGATCATGGCGAGCGCGCTGGACGGCACGCCCGTCGTGGCGCTGTGCGGGAAGGTCTGGGTACCGGGCCGCGACCCGAAGAAGTACCCGGTCTGTCCGATGTGCAAGGAGATCTACGAGTCCATGGGCGCCGGTGGCGACAAGGACAAGGGCGGCAAGGGCGGTAAGGACGGCGGCAAGAAGTAGCCGTCAGGCCCGCCGCGGCGGGCCGGGCCGTGCGCGTACGGGTACGCCGCCCGCGGGGGTGAGCGGCCTCCGGCGCAGGCAGTCGCAGGGCGAGGGCCCGGGTCTTTCATGGACCCGGGCCCTTCGTCGTGCCCGGGGGCGGGGCGGGTGCCGGTCACGGAGTGGTGGAGACCTCTGATGATCCCTTGTCCGGCCGGGCAACCACCCTTAATCTCCTGTGAATTGTGCACTGCGAAACGACCGTTGCGCATGTTGCAATAACGAATCGGAGGGTTCTGCCATGCACCTCTCTGCTCGAACATCCGCCGCAGCCGCGGCACTTGCCCTGACCGCGCTCACCGTCACCGCCTGCGCACCGTCCACCGCGGGCCCCGGCGCCGCAGGTGACGCCGCGACCGGCACCGTGCGCGTCTGGCTCTTCCGCGAGGTCGACAACACCCCCAAGGAGAAGGCGGTCCAGCAGGCCGTCTCGGCCTTCACCGCCGCCCACAAGGGCGTCAAGGTCACCGTCGACTACATCCCCGTCGACACCCGCGCCGAACGCATCAAGGCCGCCTTCAACGATCCCGCGAGCGCCCCCGACGTGATCGAGTACGGCAACACCGACACCGCCGGCTACGTCAAGGACGGCGGACTCGCCGACGTCACCGAGGAGTTCGGCGCCTGGCCGGAGGCCAAGGACACCGACGCCACCGCCAAACGGTCGGTGACCGTGGACGGCAAGATCTACGGCGCACCGCTGTTCGTCGGCGTCCGCGCGCTCTACTACCGCACCGACGTCTTCAAGGACCTGCACCTCGCACCCCCCACCACCCAGGACCAACTCGCCACCGCCGCCGAGAAGATCCACCGGGCCAGGCCCGATATGTACGGCCTGGCGGTCGGCGGCGCCTACACCTACGGCGCGATGCCCTTCATCTGGGCGGCCGGCGGCGAACTCGCCACCCGCAAGGACGGCCGCTACACCGCGGCCGTCAACAGCCCCGCGGCGAAGAAGGGCATCGCCGCCTACACCGGCCTGTTCGGCGACGACAACTGCCCGGCGTCGAAGTGCGCGGACATGGGCGGCAACGACACCGTCACCGCCTTCGCGTCCGGCAAGGCGGGCATGGCCATCGGCGGCGACTTCAACCACCAGGCCGTCGAGGCGGGCAAGGCCAAGGGCCACTACGCCGTCGTCCCGCTGCCCGGCGTCCGCAAGGGCGAGATAGCGCCGGCCTTCGCGGGCGGCAACAACATCGGCGTCCTCAAGAGCAGCGGCCACCGCACCCTCGCCGTCGGCCTGATGAAGCAGCTGGCGGGGAAGAAGACCCAGCGCGCACTGTTCGACGCGATGGGCTTCCTGCCCACCTTCACCGACGTACGGGCCGAGGCCGCCGCCCGCCGGCCCTACCTCGCGCCCTTCGTCAACACCCTGGACGCCGGCGCCGAGTTCGTGCCCGCGTCGCCCGGCTGGGGCGCCATCGACGCCTCGCAGGTGCTGCCGACCATGTTCCAGCAGATCGTCAGCGGCCGGAAGGACATCGACACCGCCGCCGACGCCGCCGCGCAGGCGATGAACGAGGTCTTCCGCAAGTGAGCGGCGCGAGCATCCTGAGCCCCGCACGCACCACCCGTACCGGTAAGAGACGCAGCGGCGGCTGGACACCCTGGCTGTATCTCGCCCCCGCGCTGATCGTCCTCGGCGGACTGCTGGTCTACCCCATCTACCAACTCGGCCTGATCTCGTTACTCGAATACACCCAGGCACAGGTCAGCGGCGGCGAACCGACCACCTTCCAGGGGCTCGGGAACTACGCCACGCTGTTCAGCGACGGCAGATTCTGGCAGGTCCTCCTGGCCACCGTGCTGTTCGCGGGCTCCTGCGTCCTGGCCACGCTGGCCGTCGGCTGCGCACTCGCCGTCCTCCTCACCCGGATCCGCGCGCTGCCCAGGCTCGCCCTGATGCTCGCCGCGCTCGGGGCCTGGGCCACCCCCGCCATCACCGGCTCCACGGTCTGGCTCTTCCTCTTCGACCCCGACTTCGGCCCGGTCGACAAGGTCCTTTCGGCCATCGGCCTGAGCGGCTTCGCCCACTACTCCTGGACCTACGACCGCTACACCGCCTTCGCGCTGGTCCTCCTCGAAGTCGTCTGGTGCTCCTTCCCGTTCGTGATGGTCACCGTCTACGCCGGGATCCGCGCGATACCCGGCGAGGTGCTGGAGGCCGCGGCCCTGGACGGCGCCTCGCAGTGGCGGATCTGGCGCAGCGTGCTGGCCCCGATGCTGCGGCCGATTCTCGTCGTCGTCACCCTCCAGTCGGTGATCTGGGACTTCAAGGTCTTCACCCAGATCTACGTCATGACCAACGGCGGCGGCATCGCCAAACAGAACCTCGTCCTGAACGTCTACGCCTACCAAACCGCCTTCGCCTCCGCGCAGTACAGCCTCGGCTCGGCGATCGGCGTCGTGATGCTGCTGATCCTGCTCGCGGTGTCGCTCGGCTATCTGCGACTGCTGCGCCGCCAAGGGGAGGAACTATGAGAACTCCCCGCATCCGCAGGCCCTGGCGGCTCGCCGCGGAGGCCGGTGCGCTGCTCATCGCCGCCGCCGTCGCCTTCCCGCTCTACTGGATGGTGCTGTCGGCCTTCAAACCGGCGGGGGAGGTGCAGTCGAGCACGCCGCGACCCTGGACCCTCGACCCGTCGCTCGACGCCTTCCGGCGCGTCTTCCAACAGCAGGATTTCGGCCGCTACTTCCTCAACAGCCTGTTCGTCGCGGGAGTCGTGGTCCTCGCCTCGGCCCTGATCGCGTTCCTCGCCGCCACCGCCGTGACCCGCTTCCGCTTCCGGTTCCGTACGACGCTGCTCATCATGTTCCTGGTCGCGCAGATGGTGCCGGTCGAGGCGCTCACCATCCCGCTGTTCTTCCTGATGCGGGACCTCGGCGGGGCGGTGCCCGGCATCGGCCTCAACACCCTCGGCTCACTGATCCTCCCGCACCTCGCCTTCTCCCTCCCGTTCGCCATCTGGATGCTGCGCGGCTTCGTCAAGGCGGTACCGGAAGCCCTGGAGGAGGCCGCCTACCTGGACGGCGCGAGCCGCGCCCGCTTCCTGTGGCAGATCCTCTTCCCGCTCGTCCTCCCCGGACTCATCGCGACCAGCGTCTTCTCCTTCATCTCCACCTGGAACGACTTCCTGTTCGCCAAGTCCTTCCTGATCAGCGCCACCGAGAACTCCACGCTCCCCATGGCACTCCTCGTCTTCTTCAAACCGGACGAGAACGACTGGGGCGGCATCATGGCGGCATCGACCGTGATGACCATCCCCGTGCTCGTCTTCTTCGTACTCGTACAGCGCCGACTGGTCTCGGGCCTCGGCGGCGCGGTGAAGGGCTGATGGCATGAACGACACCGAAGGCACCACGGCACACCACGTCATTCCGCTTCCGCGCCGGGCCGGTGCCCGTACGGACGGCGGCGCGGGCTGCCTGCTGGACGAGGGCACCGGGATCGAGGCGCAGGCGGGCGCCGGTTTCGTCGCGCAGTGGCTGCGGGCCACCGTCGGCGCCGCCACCGGACTGCCGCTGCCGCCCCATCACGCCGGCTGCACCAGCCGCATCCTGCTGCGCGTCACACCGGAGACCGGGAGCGGTCTCGGGCCGGAGGGCTACCGCCTCGCCATCGGGGAAGGGCTCGTCACCCTGGAGGGCGGCGGCGAAGCCGGGCTGTTCTGGGGGGCCCAGACCCTCCGTCAACTCCTCGGCCCCGACGCCTTCCGGCGGGCCCCGCTCGCCCCGGACGTCCGCGCCTGGGCCCTGCCGGCCCTCCGCGTCGAGGACGCCCCCCGCTTCGGCTGGCGCGGCATGATGCTCGACGTCGCCCGGCACTTCACGCCCAAGGACGGCGTGCTGCGCTGGATCGACCTGCTGGCCGCGCACAAGCTGAACGTCCTGCACCTGCACCTCACCGACGACCAGGGCTGGCGCATCGAGATCGCCCGCCACCCCGAACTCACCAGGACCGGCGGCTGGCGCGAACGCACCAAGCTCGGCCACCGGGCCTCCCCGCTCTGGGACGAACGCCCGTACGGCGGTTACTACACCCAGGACGACATCCGCGAGATCGTCGCGTACGCCGCCCAGCGGCATATCAGCGTCGTCCCGGAGATCGACATTCCCGGCCACGCGCAGGCCGCCATCGCGGCATACCCCGAACTCGGCAACACCGACGTCATCGACACCACCTCCCTGAAGGTCTGGGACACCTGGGGCGTCAACCCGAACGTACTCGCCCCCACTGACAACACCCTCCGCTTCTACGAAGAGGTCCTGGAGGAGGTGCTGGAACTCTTCCCCTCGCCGTTCGTGCACATCGGCGGCGACGAATGCCCCAAGGACCAGTGGAAGGCGTCCGCCACCGCGCAGGCGCGCATCGCCGAACTCGGTCTCGACGGCGAGGACGGGCTGCAGAGCTGGTTCATCCGGCACTTCGACCGCTGGCTCGCCGACCGCGGCAGGCGGCTCATCGGCTGGGACGAGATCCTCGAAGGCGGCCTCGCCCAGGGCGCCACCGTCGCCTCCTGGCGCGGCTACGCGGGCGGGATCGCCGCCGCCCGCGCGGGCCACGACGTCGTCATCTGCCCCGAGCAGCAGGTCTATCTGGACCACCGTCAGCACGCGGGCCCCGACGAGCCGGTGCCGCTCGGCTTCGTGCGGACCCTGGAGGACGTCTACCGCTTTGATCCGCTGCCGCCCCAGCTGACGGGCCGCGAGGCGGCGCACGTGCTCGGCACCCAGGCCAACGTCTGGACCGAGGTCCTGGAGAGCCGGGAGCGCATCGACTACCAGGTCTTTCCGCGCCTCGCCGCGTTCGCCGAGGTCGCCTGGTCGCAGCTGCCGCCCCCGCAGGACCGCGACTACCAGGAATTCACCCGGCGGATGACCGTCCACTACCGCAGGCTCGACGCGCTCGGCGTCGCCTACCGCCCGCCCACCGGCCCGCTCCCTTGGCAGAAGCGCCCCGGACTGCTCGGACGCCCGATCGAGGGGGCGCCCCCAAACGTGTGAGCCCGAGTGCAAGGAGGGCGCCCGTGCGGCCGGTCCCTGGGACTGTGGTCCGCGCACCGCCGCACGGGCGGCCCGCACCGCAGGACGCACACGCTCGACGCACCACCAGGGGGCCCACCGCGCCTCCTTCGGGGTCTTCGGCACGGCGGACGAAACCGGACCAGCACCCCCGTCGGGGACGGAATACCGCTTCGTGGACCCTCGCGCCGTGGGCCCGGGAAGATGTGCCAGAGTTGCCACGTCCGGGCCGTGAGCACGTACCGTACGGCGGAGCGGAACTGCCGGGACACCGGGGAAGGGGCAGCTGGCTTGACCATGCACGCACCGCAGGCGTCGCACACGGTGACGTTGCCGGCCTCGCTCGACGAGGCGGTGGCGGCGCTCACCGCCATGCCCGCCGCCGTACCCGTCGCGGGCGGCACCGATCTCATGGCGGCGGTCAACGCCGGACTCCTCAGACCGGCAGGACTGGTGGGCCTCGCCCGGATCAGCGAAATCCGCGGCTGGCAGTACCAGGACGGGCACGCGCTGCTCGGCGCCGGACTCACCCTCGCCCGGATGGGACGCCCCGACTTCGCCGCGCTGATCCCGGGACTCGCCGCCGCCGCCCGCGCGGCGGGCCCGCCGCAGATCCGCAACGCGGGGACGCTCGGCGGCAACATCGTCAGCTCCGCGCCGACCGGTGACACCCTTCCGGTGCTCGCCGCCCTGGAAGCCACCCTGATCATCGCGGGCCCCGGGGGTGACCGGCGCGAGATCCCGGTCAGCCACCTCCTGGCCGGCCGCGAGATGCTGCGGCCCGGCGAACTCGTCGGCTACGTACGGGTGCCGCTGCTGCACGCCCCGCAGACCTTCCTCAAGGCCACCGGCCGCACCGGCCCCGGCCGCGCCACCGCGTCCGTCGCGCTGGTGCTCGACCCGGCCAGGCGCGGCGTGCGCTGCGCGGTGGGCGCGGTCGCCGCGATGCCGCTGCGCCCCCTGGAGGCCGAGCAGTGGGTGGCATCCCTCATCGACTGGGACGGCGAACGCGGCCTGGTTCCGGAGGCGCTGGCGGCCTTCGGTGACTACGTCGCCGCCGCCTGCATCCCCGACCCGGCGCCGCCGCAGGACGGCTCCGAGCCGCAGACCCTGCCGCCCGCCGCGCTGCACCTGCGCCGTACGGTGGCAGCCCTGGCCCGCCGCGCACTTGGGAGGGCGCTCTCGTGAGCGAAGACAACCGCAGGCAGCAGCCCGAACAGGGCTGGCAGCCACTGCCGCAGGGCGGCGAGTACGAGCAGGAGGCAACGGCCTTCGTGCAGCTGCCCGAAGGCTTCACCACCGGGGCCCTGGGCGGCGCCGGTACACCGGGTGACTACTACGCGCCCGGCGCCGACCCGCTCGCCGCACCCGGCCACGGCTACGTCCCGCCGGCTTCCTTCACCCCGCCGATCGCCGGTGCCGGTACCGATCCGTCGGCCACCGGCCAGTGGACGATGCCGTTCGCGGGTCCTTCCGCCGGATACGCCGACCCGTCGGCCGGCTACCCGGCCCAGGACGCCCCGCACCAGGACCCGTCGGCGGGCCACCCGGGCAACGCGCCCGGGGGCGACCGGCAGTGGGGCGGCGACACGGTCGACTGGCCGGTCGCGGGCAGCGCGGAGGCGGCAGGCGGCGGACCGTGGTCGGTACCCGCCGCGCCGGACGACGTCCTGGAGGAGTCCGGCGAATACCTCGTCGGCAACGACGGCCCGACCGGGCATCCGGGCCACCCGGGGCAGGGCGGCTACGGCGACCCCGGCCAGGGCTACGCCCGCTCCGGCGACACCTACGGTCAGGGCCTCACCTACGGGGCGTCCGGCGACACCTACGGCGGCCAGGCCGTCGGCTACGGGCACTCCGGCGACACCTACGGCGGCGCGCACGGCCTCTACGGCGGCACGTCAGGCACCCCGCAGAGCGCCGGGCAGGACGTCGGTCACCACGACGGCGGCGCCGCGCACGACACGGGCCACGGCGCCGGACAGCAGCCCGTCCACCAGCACTTCCCCACGGAACAGGCGCCCACCGGCCACGTTCCGGACGGCACGGACATCCCGGCCGTCCCGGACCCGGCGGGCCACCTCATGGCGCAGGACCCGCTGTTCGGCGGCATCGCGGACGATCCGTACGCGCCGGGCGGCGGCCTGCCGGGCCAGGACGACGCGCACCGGGCGGACGACCCCTACGGGAGGGGCCCGGCCGTCCCCGAGGCCCCGACGGGCGGCACGACCGGGCACTGGTCGCTGCCGGCCGACGCCCTGGCCCAGTGGCCGCCGGCCGCTGAGGCCGCGCCCCGGCACGACACGACCGAGGCACCGGTCGTACCGGACCACGGCCCGGCGGACGGCACCGAAGGCGGCGCGCCGGTCGGCGGATCCTCGTGGGCGGTCCCGGCGGCACGCGACGAACAGCCGGACACATCGGGCGGGTTCACGACCGGAGCGGCGCACGGGACCGGATACGGCACGTACCCGGCGTACGAGGCGGCGCCCTACGAAGGGCCGCACCCCGGCACGGCGGCACCGGCACCCGAAGCGGCGCCGGAGACCCCCGACGGGACGGACGTACCCCAGGCCGGGCCCGCGGGAACGGCCGCGCAGCAGGAGCCGGCCGCGCAGCAGCAGCCGCAGCAGGAGCCGGAGCACGCGGACGCCGCCCCGGTGGCCGATGCGGCCGGCGCGGTCCCGGAAGCGACCGTGGCCCCGGAGGCGGATGGCCTCGGGGGCGACGCCGGGAGCGGTGAAGGCGACGCCGTCGGCGGGGCCTTCGCGCCGCCCGAGCCCTCGGCGCCGGGTGCGCACGGCGAGCCCGATGACGCCGCCGGTGCGGCAATGACGGCGGCGGGCGCGGCCGTTGCCGCCGACGCCGGCCCGGTGGGCGCCGTGACCGACCCGTCCGTCCTCGACGACCCGTCCGGCCGCCCCGTCCCGGAGGCCGGTGCGGCCCCGGCCGCGCCCGGTGACGGTCACGCCGCGGCCAAACCCGGGTCAACTCCCCCCAGCGGTGCGGCAGTTGCCGCCGAGAGTGACGGCCTGGCCGCCGGACACGGCGAGCTGCCGGGACCGGCCACCGACGCGGCACGCGCCACCCCGGACCCCGTCCCGGATTCCGACCCGCACGCCGACCCCGAAGCTGCCCCCGAAGGCGCCCCCCAGGTCGTCCCGCACCACGACCCCGACCTCGCCGCGAGCTCCGACGCCTATGCCGATGAGCACCCGCACGCCTCGTACGTGCTGCGGGTCAACGGCGCCGACCGGCCGGTCACCGACGCGTGGATCGGCGAGTCGCTGCTCTACGTCCTGCGGGAGCGGCTCGGCCTCGCCGGGGCCAAGGACGGCTGTTCGCAAGGGGAGTGCGGGGCCTGCTCGGTCCAGGTGGACGGCCGTCTGGTCGCCTCCTGCCTGGTGCCGGCGGCCACGACGGCCGGTTGCGAGGTCCGCACGGTCGAGGGTCTGGCGCAGAACGGCGCGCCGTCCGACGTGCAGCGCGCGCTCGCCGAATCCGGTGCGGTGCAGTGCGGATTCTGCGTACCGGGCATGGCGATGACGGTGCACGACCTGCTGGAGGGCAACCACGCCCCCAGCGAACTGGAGACCCGCAAGGCGCTGTGCGGCAACCTCTGCCGCTGTTCCGGCTACCGCGGGGTGCTGGACGCCGTCGACGCGGTCGTCCAGGCCCGCGCCCAGGCGTCCGAGGCGGCAGCCGCCCCGGAGGCCGCCGCGGACGACACCGCCCGCATCCCCCACCAGGCCGGCCCCGCCGACCCCGAGGGCCGTGCCCCGCACGACCCGGCAGCGCACGAGAACGAGCACACCGGCCACCGGCCCGGCGACCCGCACGGGCCGCACCACCAGGGGCCGGGCGCCGATCCGCAGACGGGAGGCCCCGCATGAGCGGTACGACCGACGGAGCCGGAGCCGCCACCGCGACCCCTCCGGCCGGCATCCCGATTCCCCCCGTCGAGCCGCCGCCGCACGGCCTGGGCGTCTCCCTGCCGCCCGCCGACGCCCCGGCGAAGACCCAGGGGACGTTCCCGTACGCCGCCGACCTGTGGGCCGAGGGCCTGCTGTGGGCCGCGGTGCTGCGCTCCCCGCACCCGCGCGCGCGGATCGTGTCCCTCGACACCCGGCAGGCCGCCGAGATGCCCGGGGTGCGGGCCGTCATCACGCACGAGGATGTACCGGGCGACGCCGGGCACGGCCGGGGCACCGCCGACCGGCCGGTGTTCGCCAAGGACGAGGTGCGCCACCACGGCGAGCCGATCGCCGCGGTCGCCGCCGACCACCCCGACACCGCCCGGCTCGCCGCCGCCGCCATCGCCGTCGAGTACGAGCTGCTGGACGCCGTCACCGACCCGCAACTCGCCTTCGAGGCCGAGCCGTTGCACCCGGACGGCAACCTCATCCGGCACATCCCGCTCCGCTTCGGTGACGCCGATGCGGTCGGTGAGGTGATGGTCGAGGGGCTCTACCGGATCGGGCGTCAGGACCCGGCGCCCATCGGGGCCGAGGCCGGGCTCGCCGTGCCGCGGCCCGACGGCGGGGTGGAGATCTACACCGCGTCCACCGACCCGCACACCGACCGTGACCTGGCCGCCGCCTCCTTCGGCCTCGACCCGGAGCGCGTCAAGGTCGTGGTGACCGGCGTGCCAGGGGCGACCGCCGACCGGGAGGACCCCGGCATTCAGCTCTCCCTGGGGCTGCTCGCCCTGCGGACCGGCTGCCCCGTCAAGCTCGCCGCCACCCGCGAGGAGTCCTTCCTCGCCCATGCACACCGCCACCCCACCCTGCTGCGCTACCGCCACCACGCCGACGGCGAAGGCCAGTTGGTGAAGGTGGAGGCGCAGATCCTGATGGATGCCGGTGCCTACGCGGACACCTCGGCCGATGCGCTGGCCGCCGCCGTCTCCTTCGCCTGCGGCCCGTACGTCGTGCCGCACGCCGTGATCGAGGGCTGGGCGGTGCGCACCAACAACCCGCCGTCGGGACACATGCGCGGTGAGGGCGCCCTCCAGGTCTGCGCGGCCCACGAGGGCCAGATGGACAAGCTGGCGGCGAGGCTGGGGCTCGATCCCGACGAGATCCGCAGGCGCAATGTGATGGCCACCGGTGATCTGCTGCCCACGGGGCAGACGGTCACCTGCCCCGCACCGGTCGCCGAACTGCTGCGCGCCGTCAAGGAAGCGCCGCTGCCGGACCTGCCCAAGGACACCCCCGAAGCGGAGTGGCTGCTTCCGGGCGGCCCCGAGGGCGCGGGGGAGCCGGGCGCGGTGCGCCGCGGCGTCGGCTACGCACTCGGCATGGTGCACATGCTGGGCGCCGAGGGCGCCGACGAGGTGTCCACCGCGACGGTCAAGGTCAGCGGCTCCGTCGCCACCGTCATCTGCTCCGCGGTCGAGACCGGCGGCGGATTCTCCACCCTGGCCCGGCAGATCGTGCAGGAGACGCTCGGCGTGGACGAGGTCCGCGTCGCCGCCGTCGACACCGACCAGCCGCCGGCCGGGCCCGCCTGCCACGGACGGCACACCTGGGTCTCCGGCGGCGCCGTCGAACGGGCGGCCAAGATGGTCCGTACGCAGCTTCTCCAGCCGCTGGCCCACAAGTTCGGGATGTCCACCGAGCTGCTGCAGATCACCGACGGCAAGATCACCTCGTATGACGGAGTGCTCAGCACGACCGTCGCCGAGGCCCTGGACGGCAAGGAACTGTGGGCCACCGCCCAGTGCCGGCCGCACCCCACCGAACCGCTCGACGACACCGGGCAGGGCGACGCCTTCGTCGGACTCGCCTTCTGCGCGATCCGCTGCGTCGCCGACGTCGACATCGAACTGGGCACCATCCGGGTCGTGGAGATGTCGGTCGCGCAGGACGTCGGCCGGGTGCTCAACCCCCGGCAGCTGCGGGCGCGCATCGAGGCCGGGGTCACCCAGGGGCTGGGCGCCGCGCTCATGGAGAACCTGCGGACCACCCGCGGTCTGGTGCGGCACCCGGATCTGACCGGTTACGCGCTGCCGACGGCGCTGGACGCCCCGGACATCCGGATCGTCAAGCTCGTCGAGGAACGCGACGTGGTGGCACCGTTCGGCGCCAAGGCCGCCAGCGCCATCCCGGTCGTCACCTCGCCCGCCGCGGTGGCATCGGCGGTCCGCGCGGCCACCGGCCGTCCCATCGGCCGCCTCCCGATCCGCCCGCAGGCGGCGGTGGCACAGGCGGCGACGCAGACCGGCTGAGCCGGAATCCGAGCCGTACGGCGGAAAGGGCGGTCCACCCGTAGGTGAACCGCCCTTTGCGCGGCCCCTGTTGAGGGGCACCGGAGGCCGTGGCGGGATTCGAACCCACGTAACTCGCTTTGCAGGTTTGTCCGTGCTGGGCAGGGCGTGATCCGGGCGGGTTCACTGGCGTTCAGTCGCGTACGGAAACTTCGCCCACAGGGGCAGGGAGAACGGCTCTGGACGGCCGCGTACGGCGACGAACGAGACGGAAACTGAGACGGGCGCGCCATCCGGCGACGAGCAGCGCGGGGGCATCGAACGGACCAAGGTCCGCCGCAACAGGGCCGGATCCGCTTCCGCGGTCCGGCCCTCTGGGCTGGCGGAGGATACGAGATTCGAACGTCCGAGGGGTTGCTCCCGATATAGCTTTCCAACTGTCCGCATGACTGTACGGGGGCGTTCGTCGGGGTTCGCGCGGCAGGGTCAGGCGAGGCGTGCGTACGTCGGTGAACGGTGGCGTCCGTCAGTTTGAACCGAGATCAGGTCAGACGCGAGGCACGACGCCGACGACTTCAGCCTCCCCTGCGGTTGCCCACGACGAGGAAAAATCTGTGGCCGGCGGCACACTGAGGCCAAGCGAAGGTCTACGCCTCGCGTTCCAAGGGGCCGTCGTAGTCGCCCCTTTCGGGCTAGCAGTTACTGCCCCGCGCACTAAACCTTAGAAATTCCGCTGGGCACATGATCTTCCGCCGAGGGTTCCACGAGTCGGGAGCGCCGCTCGTGGAACCAGGACGCCACTATGACAACTTGCCCACCTTGAGGATTTATTTCGTTGTCACGAGGATGTCGATATTGCGGAATCCGGAAAGGATCTGCTTGACGGTCTTGACTTCTTTCTGAGGGTCGGGGCGAACCTGTATTTTTGCAGAGTTGTGCGCAACTTCTCCACGGGCCGTCGCCCACGTTTCGGTTACGCTAAGCCACACTGGATCCATTTCCTTCTCGGTGACCCCAATAGGCATCAGAAGGCGAAGGATGTTCTTCTCTTTGATGCCGTGATTCTGGGTCCTGACGTACCGATTGAATTCGTTCTTTGCAGCCTCAATTCTCGCCTTCAGATCTGGATATTTCTTCTTTTGTGAGGCATCCGATAGGGATTCTGGGATGGCGTGCTGTGATTCTTTGTGGGCCACCACCGAGAGGAGACTTGTGGATATTACTCCAGAGTACTCCCAGCGGGAGAAAGCCGTGTTCACGACCTCGATCACGCGATCCTCGATGAACGCCTCAAACTCCGCGTGTACGAGAACCCTGAAGGCTCGCGTATGCTCGTACACGACATCGTCATAGCTTCCTGTAGGGTCGAAAGGGGAAGGGAGTAAATGCTTCTCCAGGTCTGTGATTCGGGTCTCCAACTCCTGGAACCGAAGGGAAGACATGTCGATTCCCCCTAGAGGACAATTCGGTTCTCTTGTAGAGTCGGAACATCGATATCCATCTTGAGTGCGCCCGAAAGCTCGTCGCCCCAGAGTGACAGCCTGCGGTGCGTGGCAGACGGAGTCTTCGTCGTTGTCTGAATGGATTCTACGAACCGCGTGTTCGAGTCACAGAGGGCCTGAAAGGTGGCTTCGACAGCGTCTTTTTGCTCAATCGCTCGCTTTGCGATTCTCTCATCGGAGAAATAATAGGTCATGATGTCGAATACCGCTCGATTGAAGCGTCCCTCGTAGCGAGTATTCGACCATCGATAGAAGGCGTTCTCGCCGAAGACTTCGAAGGTCGCCTCAATTGCTCGATCGCACGCGGCACCCGTTTCTCGAATTGTCTCTTCGTCGCTATCCCAATTATCATTGAGAAGATTCAGTGTGTCGTCCAGAAACTTCTTGAGGTTTCCTGTGTACTCTTCCAGCATGTAGCGGAACCCGAAGTAGCGAAGCAGGACTTCGACGTCCCGCATTCGAAAGTCCGGGTTTTCGTTTCGGAGTGCCCTGCGTAGCCACTTACTGTTAGAGGCAGCGTCATCGAGATAGTCGGTAAACGGGCCTGGGTGAAGAGCTTGTCGGAGCTCCTGTGGGGACAGCTTCACGCTACCCGTATTCAATCGCAAGAAGACCAGGTTAAGGAAATCCTCGTTTGGCCAGCGCCTGACTACGACCGTCCGAACGGTCTCATTGAGAAAGGCGTTTAGGTCGTCAAGGTGTTCGTCGTTCTTCTCCATTTTCTTCAGGGTCACGAGACGCAGGTCCTCTCGTACCTCAAGGCCAGTAAGGGAGAATCCCTTGAAATCCTCTTCGCCATCCGACACGGCGAATGAGGATCCTGCTGCAAATTGTCGGAGGGCGAGCAATCGCTGCTTCCCGTCCAGCACGATGAACTTTCCTCGCTTATTCTTATCCTCTGCTAGAACAATTTGCGGGATAGGCAAACCCAAGATCAAGGATTCGATGAAGCGGCTCTTCCTGGGCTTTGTCCAAGCATCGCGTCGTTGGAAGCGAGGATTGAGCTGAATGTTCCCTCGCCGGAGCTGACTCAAGATTGTTTCAGCGGTCCAGTCCGTGTCCGTGACGACAGCGCGTGTGACGTCATCTGAGCTGACGGGCTCTGTCGTGTCGTCGGCCTCGCCGTCGACGTCGTCCCATTCCAGTTCGTCGGCGTACGCCATAACTCCCCAATCCTTGCTGGCGGTCAGAGGCTCTGCTGGCCCAGTGGCCATACCTTGTCAGAGGTCGCGCAGGGCTGCGATCACTTTTACGAACTATCTGATGACCGTATGGGCGTCTATGGGGGCGCGTGGTAGGTCAGACGGGGAGCGCGTACGGCGGTGAACGGTGGTGTCCGTCAGTGCACTTGACAAACAACAGGACAACGAACGGAACTGAACGGGATCGGGGCGCTGCCGCCGGGGCAGAGAACCGAACAGCTCCTGGCTAGTCGTCCCTGTTCATGACTGCCCGGACGAGGTCGTCCATAGAGGCAATCACCGCCACGGCTCCGGCCTCAGCCAGTGCCGCGTCTTTGCCGGGCTTGTTCGCGTACCCGATCGCTTGCATGCCGGCAGCATGGGCGGCCTCGACATCGCGCACCGCATCGCCGACGAAGATGCAATCGCCCGGTTTCGTCTCAGCCGCCCCCACGGCTGCGGACAGGAGCCGCGGGGATGGCTTCATGGACTTCGGCTGGCCGCTCACCCGGCCGAACTGGCCGGCAACGAGCTGGCTGAGTCCGTGGGTACTCAGGTAGCGGTCGATGGCCACCGTCGCATTGTTGCTGACCATCCAGACCGAGCGCCCGCTCGCTGCGCAAGCCTCAAGGAAGGCCACCCCGCCCGGCGTGGGTTGAGCCTGGTCAATGGCCTCCACCTCCAACTGCGCCAGCGTCTCGTCGGCGACGGAGACCAGATCCTCCCGCTCATCAGCGATCCGACGAAGCAATGCCAGCGGATCGGACTCTTCGTGTCCCGGCGGCGGGCCGCCAGGGTCCGACAGAAGTTCAACCCTGGTGGAGGAGATGAACCGCCGGATCGAGGCCCGCCGCAACAACCCGGGCGCGGTCTTCGATCCGCTGATCGGCATCGTGGACGATGCGCAAGTGGCGTTCATGTGCCCGGTCAAGGACGAGGAAGGCCGCCCCTACGGCGGCTCCAAGGCCACCTCCCGGCACTTCATGGGCGTCCGCAAGGTCCACAACCAGGGCCGCGCGGTCGACGTGATCCTGTGGGAGGGCACCCAGGATCCCACCGACCAGAACTTTCCCAAGCTGGCTCGCGAGGGCGCCCACACCCATGCTTCTCTCGCGCTCGGGACGGAGTCGCAGGCCCGGATGGCGCTGGGCGACAAGGCCGTGGATGGCGGCGCCGCCCCGCACCTGGGTGGAAGGCGGTTAGGTGTTCCCCAACGAGTACGGCCGTGCCCCTTCCCATCGGGAGGACTGGACCGCATGGAAGGCCCTCCTGGTAGAAGCGAAGGTCCGTGACGGACGTCTGCATGACGCGCGCCCACACGGCCGCCATCGGCGTGTCCGAGCGGGCCATCATGGGCCTCATGGGTTGGTCGACGTCGGCTATGGCCGCTTGGTATCAGCACATGGTCGACGCGGTACGGACCGATATCGCGAGGCAGGTGGACGGCCTGATCTGGAAGCCCGAGACGGACCGGCCGGACGATGACGACGGCGGTGCGGCCGGAGCCCTCGTGCCGGCCAACTGAGACGGGCGGCCAAAAGGGCGGCATCCCGCATGGGGTGCCGCCCGTTCCTTTTGCCTGGTCAAGGCAGTGGAGGCCGTGGCGGGATTCGAACCCACGTAACTCGCTTTGCAGGCGAGTCCCTGAACCACTCGGGCACACGGCCGGGATGACGCGATGTGCCGACTGTAGGCCGGGTGGTGGGGGGCGCGGCAAGGGTGCCGGGCGGGCTGCCATGAGGCTGCAATGCGCGGTTCATGAAGTGCGCTCTCCGGGCGGGCGACGGAAGTTCGCGGGCGCCCTAGGACCGATGGCCGAGGTGATTCCCGTCCCGCGACAGGGGTGTTGCCGCGCTGCGGCCCTTACGCTGGCCCGATGAGTGCCGACCTCTCACCCGACACGGACGGTGCCGACGCCGTCGCCGATACCGCCGCCGTGCCGGTGGCCGCAGGTGCCGCGGACGAAGGCGAGCTTCCCGGCATAGCCGGCCGGCCACCGGAGGCCGATGACGGTGGGACGGGGGTTCTCGGGCGGGAGTACCGCGCGTTGACCCTCGGCATCATCTCCGTCGTCTCGCTCATCGCCTTCGAGGCGAGCGCCGTGAACACCGCGATGCCGGTGGCCGCCCGTGCGCTGCACGGCATCGAGATGTACGCCTTCGCCTTCTCGGCGTTCTTCACCGCGAGCCTGTTCGCCATGGCGCTCGCCGGTGAGTGGAACGACCGCCGCGGCCCGCTCGCCCCACTGTTCACCGGCATCGCCGCGTTCGGCGCCGGGCTGCTGACCGCGGGCGGCGCGCAGAGCATGGGCATGTTCGTGGCGGGCCGCGGCGTCCAGGGGCTCGGCGGCGGTCTGGTGATCGTCTCGCTGTACGTCGTCGTCGGGCGGGCCTATCCCGAGCGGCTGCGGCCTGCCGTCATGGCGTCGTTCTCGGCCGCCTGGGTGCTGCCGGTGATCGTCGGACCGCTGGTCGCGGGGGCGATCACCGAGCACGCGGGCTGGCGGTGGGTCTTCCTCGCCATCCCCGTGCTGATCCTGCTGCCGCTCGGTGTGATGCTGCCCGCGCTGCGCGGACTGCCGAAGGAGGCGGTCGCGGCGGGCGGCATCGGCCGGGTGCTGCGCAGCCGGCGCGCGCTGCTCGCCCTGGCCGTCGCGGCGGGCGCCGCGCTGCTCCAGTACGCGGGCCAGCACCCGGACCCGTACGCGCTGATACCGGCCGCGGCGGGGCTCGCGCTGCTGGTGCCCGGGGTGCTGCGGCTGCTTCCCCGCGGCACGTTCCGGGCGGCGCGCGGGCTGCCGACCGTGGTGCTGATGCGGGGGCTCGCGTCCGGTGCGCTGGTCGCGTCCGAGAGCTTCATCCCGCTGATGCTGGTCACCCAGCGGGGACTGTCGCCCACCCTCGCCGGTCTCTCGCTCACCGGCGGCGGCCTGACCTGGGCGCTCGGCTCGTACGTGCAGAGCAGGCCGCGGATGGAGGCGTACCGGGAGCGGCTGATGGGCCTCGGTCTGCTCTTCCTCGGCTGCGCCATCGCCGTGGTGCCGCTGGTGCTGCTGGACGGGGTGCCGGTCTGGGCCGTCGCCGTCGGCTGGGGGCTCGGCGGCTTCGGCATGGGCCTGAACATCTCCAGCGGCGGGGTGCTGCTCCTGAAGCTGTCGCGGCCCGAGGAGGCGGGCAGCAATTCCGCGTCGCTCCAGATGGCGGACTCCCTGGGCAACGTCGGATTCGTCGGCCTGGGCGGGGTGCTGTTCGTGGCCTTCGGCGGCGGTGCGATCGCGGCCGGCGGGCAGGCCGCGGCCACCGGCGGCCCGACCGCGCAGCCCGCGGCCTTCGCCGCCGTCTTCGCCGCGATGGCGGCGGTGGCCCTGACCGGCGCGTGTCTGGCGGGGCGGCTGCGGCCGAAGGCGCGGGAGGCCAGGACGGCGGACCCGGGCGCCGGATGTGACCTCGGTCCCACCGCCCGGTGACCCGGCGTCCGGCCCCTGGGCGGGGCGGCCCGCACCGGTAGGCTGACGCGGTTGCCGATCGCCGAGCCAGCCGACGGAGACCGTGACTACCACCACCAGCGCCACCAACAGCCACCACCTGTCCCCGGCCTTCCCGGGCCGGGCCCCCTGGGGTACCGCAAACAAGCTGCGCGCCTGGCAGCAGGCGGCCATGGACCGGTACATCCAGACCCAACCGAAGGACTTCCTCGCCGTCGCGACACCCGGCGCCGGCAAGACCACCTTTGCGCTCACCCTCGCCTCGTGGCTGCTGCACCACCACGTCGTGCAGCAGGTGACCGTCGTCGCGCCCACCGAGCACCTGAAGAAGCAGTGGGCGGAGGCGGCGGCCCGGATCGGGATCAAGCTCGACCCGGAGTACAGCGCCGGCCCGCTGGGCCGCGAGTACCACGGCATCGCGATCACCTACGCCGGTGTCGGCGTGCGGCCGATGCTGCACCGCAACCGCATCGAGCAGCGCAAGACCCTGGTCATCCTCGACGAGATCCACCACGCCGGTGACTCGAAGTCCTGGGGCGAGGCGTGCCTGGAGGCGTTCGAGCCGGCCACCCGCCGCCTCGCGCTGACCGGTACGCCCTTCCGGTCGGACACCAACCCGATCCCCTTCGTGACGTACGAGGAGGGCAACGACGGGATCCGCAGGTCATCGGCCGACTACACCTACGGCTACGGCAACGCGCTGTCCGACGGCGTGGTGCGGCCGGTCATCTTCCTCTCCTACAGCGGCAACATGCGCTGGCGGACGAAGGCGGGTGACGAGATCGCCGCGAAGCTGGGCGAGCCGATGACCAAGGACGCCGTCTCGCAGGCCTGGCGCACCGCGCTCGACCCGCGCGGCGACTGGATGCCCAACGTGCTGCGCGCCGCCGACCAGCGGCTGACCGAGGTCCGCAAGGGCATCCCCGACGCGGGCGCGCTGGTGATCGCATCCGACCAGGAGCAGGCGCGCGCGTACGCGAAGCTGATCCGGGAGATCACCGGGCACGGCGCGACCCTCGTGCTCTCCGACGACAACGGTGCCTCGCAGCGCATCGACGACTTCGCACAGTCCGACGACCGCTGGATGGTCGCGGTCCGGATGGTGTCCGAGGGTGTCGACGTGCCGCGGCTCGCGGTCGGCGTGTACGCCACGACCATCTCCACGCCGCTGTTCTTCGCGCAGGCGGTGGGCCGTTTCGTACGGTCCCGCAAGCGCGGCGAGACGGCGTCCGTCTTCGTGCCCACCGTTCCGATGCTCCTGGAGTTCGCGAACGAGATGGAGGTCGAGCGCGATCACGTGCTCGACAAGCCGAAGAAGGACGGCGACGAGGACCCGTACGCGGAGTCCGAGAAGGAGATGGAGGAGGCCGAGAAGCAGCAGGACGAGGACACCGGCGAGCAGGAGCAGTTCTCGTTCGAGGCGCTGGAGTCCGAGGCCGTCTTCGACCGGGTGCTCTACGACGGTGCCGAGTTCGGCATGCAGGCGCACGCGGGCAGCGAGGAGGAGCAGGACTACCTCGGCATCCCCGGGCTGCTGGAGCCCGACCAGGTGCAGATGCTGCTCCAGAAGCGGCAGGCCCGGCAGATCGCGCACAGCAAGAAGAAGCCGGACGCCGAGGCCGATCTGCTGGAGCTGCCGGCCGAGCGGCGCCCGGTGGTCTCGCACAAGGAGATGCTGGAGCTGCGGAAGCAGCTGAACACTCTGGTCGGCGCGTACGTGCACCAGAGCGGCAAGCCGCACGGGGTGATCCACACCGAGCTGCGCCGGGTGTGCGGCGGGCCGCCGAGCGCGGAGGCCACCGCGGGGCAGCTGCGCGAGCGGATCAAGAAGGTCCAGGAGTGGGCCACGCGGATGCGGTAGCGAAACGGACGAAGCGGGACGGGGCGGTGCGCCGGGAGCGTGCCGCCCCGTCGCGTGCGCGCCCGGCTCCGCCGACCCGGCGGAATGGTCAACTCCCGCTCGTAGCCGAAAGATTACTGACGCGTACGGTCGGGATGGAGCGGACATTCCGGGCAGGAAAGACCGGATTCTGGACGGACCCTTCCGCTGACCGGACTGGCTCGCTACTGTCCCGGTCACGCACACGCCCCGTGGCAGCGCCGCCGCGGAGTGCAGCCGGTGCGATGCGGCCGGCGGCCTCTTGCGCGCGCTGATCCGGGACGACAGCGCGCCGCGTCCGAGCCCGCCACTCAGACCAGGAGGGGGCGTCGTGACCGCGGAGACCTCCCAGACGCTCGACCGAGGACTGCGTGTCCTGAAACTGCTCGCCGACACCGATCACGGGCTGACCGTCACCGAGCTGTCCAACAAGCTCGGCGTCAACCGCACCGTGGTCTACAGACTGCTGGCCACCCTGGAGCAGCACGCTCTGGTGCGCCGCGATCTGGGCGGCCGGGCCAGAGTCGGCCTGGGCGTGCTGCGGCTCGGCCGTCAGGTCCACCCGCTCGTCCGGGAGGCCGCGCTGCCCGCGCTGCGCTCGCTGGCCGAGGACATCGGGGCCACCGCGCACCTCACGCTCGTCGACGGCACCGAAGCGCTCGCCGTCGCCGTCGTGGAGCCCACCTGGACCGACTACCACGTCGCCTACCGGACCGGCTTCCGGCACCCGCTGGACCGCGGGGCGGCAGGCCGGGCGATCCTCAAGGCCCGCCAGGGCCGCACCCAGGACGCCGGACTCGCCCTGACGCACGGGGAGTTGGAGGCGGGCGCGAGCGGGGCGGCGGCGCCGCTGCTCGGGGTGAGCGGCATCGAGGGGAGCGTGGGCGTGGTGATGCTCGCCGACACCGTCAACGACCGGATCGGGCCGCGGGTGGTCGACGCGGCCAGGGAGGTCGCCGAAGCCCTGCGGTGACTCGTTCCGTAGGGGGGCACCGAAGCCCTGCGGTGAGCCGTCGCGGCGCGGCGTACGGGCCTGGGCGCCTGCGGTGACCCGTCCCGTACGGGGGTCAACTAGGGTGGCGGGGTGTCCTCACGCGCCCGTGCCCTGACGATCTGTGCCGTCCTCGTCCTCGCCCTGCTGCTGACGGCGGCCCTCGCGCCGCTGCCGTTCTCGGTGGCCTATCCCGGGCCGACGGCGAATGTGCTCGGGGTCAACAAGGGGAAACCGGTGATCACCGTCTCCGGAGCGGACGTCCGCAAGACCAGCGGGCAGCTGCGGATGACCGCCATCGTCGCCACCGGACCCGACGCCCCGGTCCATCTGCCGGACGTCGTCAGGAGCTGGTTCCGTACGGACCAGGCCGTGATGCCGCGCGAGGCGGTCTACCCGGTGGGCGACAACATCAAGGAGATCGCCGAGCACAACGCGGCGCAGATGAAGGGCTCGCAGAACTCCGCGACCAGCGCCGCGCTCGGCCACCTCCACAAGTCACCGAAGGACGTCAAGGTCACCCTGCGGCTGGCGGACATCGGCGGGCCGAGCGCCGGCCTGATGTTCGCGCTCGGGATCATCGACAAGCTGGAAGGGGACGGCGCGGGCCACGACCTGACCGGCGGCCGGACCATCGCGGGCACCGGGACCATCACCGCCGACGGCAAGGTCGGCCCGGTCGGCGGGGTGCCGCTGAAGACGCAGGCGGCGCACCGCGACGGCGCCACCGTCTTCCTCGTCCCGCAGCGGGAGTGCGCCGACGCGCAGGCCGAGCTGCCCCGGGGGATGCGGCTGGTCCCCGTCACCACGCTCGACGGCGCGGTGGACGCGCTGAAGGCCCTCAAGGGCGGCGGCAAGGTCCCCGCCTGCTGAAGCCTGGCCCGATGGCCCGATGGCCCGATGGCCCGATGGCCCGATGGCCCGATGGCCCGGCGGTGGCAGGCGGGATCCCGTAGGGGCGAGCCGGCCCCGGTCAGCCCTCCTTGACGAAGCCCGCCTCGACCAGCCAGTCCAGGGCGACCTTGTGCGGGTCCTGCCCGTCCACGTCCACCTGGCGGTTGAGCCGCTGAGCCACGGTGTTGTCGAGCGCCTTGGTGATCGGCGCCAGCACCTCGGCGATCTTCGGGTGTTTCTTCAGGGACGCGGAGTTGATCGCGGGGGCGGCGTTGTAGTTGGGGAAGAAGTGCTTGTCGTCGGCGAGCACGTGCAGCTGCATCGCCTTGATCCGGCCGTCGGTGGTGAAGACCTCGCCGAGCGTGCAGGTGCTGCCCTTGGCGGTCTCGGTGTAGACGACGCCGCCGGTCATCCTGCGGATGTTGGCGGGCGGGATCTTCATGCCGTACGCCCGCGCCATGCCGGGGTAGCCGTCGTTGCGGGCGGAGAACTCGTTCTCCACGCACATCGACAGCGCGCCGGGACTCTTGCGGGAGAGCCGCGCGACGTCCGAGAGGGTGTGCAGGCCCAGCTTCTTCTGGTGGGCGGTGTTGAGCGCCAGCGCGTAGGTGTTGTTGAGCTTCGACGGCGGCAGCCAGACGATGCCGTTCTTCGCGTCCTCGTCCCGCACCACCTGCCACTGCTTGTGCGGGTCGGCGATCGGCTTGGCGTGGCCGAGGTAGGTGATCCAGCCGGTGCCGGTGTATTCGTATGTGGCGTCCGCCGTACCGGACTTGACCGCCTCGCGGGCGCCGATCGACCCCTGGATGCTGGTCTTGTCGATGACCGTGGCGCCGGCCGCCTCGAAGACGATGCCCATGATCTGGCCGAGGACGATCTGCTCGGTGAACTCCTTGGACGTCACGGTCAGTTGGGCGCCTTCGAGCGGCCGTCCCGGATAGCCGTCCGGGCCGGGGGAGACGTCGTCGCTCATCGCGCTGCCGCTGACCAGACCGCACCCGCTGAGCGCGGTGCAGGCCAGCAGCGCGGTGGCGAGGAGGGCGGCGCGGCGCAGGCGGCTCTGCTGCCGGTGGTTCCGGTGTTTCCGCTGGATGCTCACGTGGTCGCCTCCAGGCCGCGTGGCCTCAGCAGCAGTTCGGCGAGCGATGCCAGCCATTCGACCAGCAGGGCGAGCGCCACGGTCAGGACGGAGCCGAGGATCAGTACGGGCATCCGCTGGGTCACGATGCCCGCCGAGATCAGGTCGCCGAGACCGCCGCCGCCGCCGAAGGTGGCCAGCGTCGCGGTGCCGACGTTCAGGACCAGCGCGGTGCGGACCCCGGCCAGGATCAGCGGTACGGCGAGCGGCAGTTCGACCTTCCGCAGGACGCCCAGGGGGGACATGCCGATGCCGCGGGCGGCCTCGGTGAGCGTGGGGTCGATGCCGCGCAGCCCTGCGATGGTGTTGGCCAGCACCGGCAGCACCGCGTAAATGACCATGCCGACGATGGCGGAGCCCGCGCCGATGCCCAGCCAGATCACCAGCAGGATCAGCAGGCCGAGCGCGGGGATCGCCTGGCCGAGGTTGGCGAGGGCCATCGCCACCGGGGTGGCCCGGCGCAGCTTGGCGCGGGTCAGTGCGATGCCCAGCGGGATCGCGATGATCAGCACGAAGAAGGTGGAGACGACGGTGAGCTGGATGTGCTGGCGCACCGCGAGGCCCACCTTGCCGTTGTCCACCGCCTGGTGGGCGATGGAGTCGAGGCGGGCGCCGCGGAACCACAGCCAGGTGATGAGCAGCGCGGCGATCAGGAAGACCGGCATGAAGGTCCACTTCTGCCAGCTGATGCGGCGGGCTCCGGGTGCGGCCCGGACGGGTGCCTCGCCGGTCGCGGTCTCCCGCTCCTCGGCCTGGACCAGGTCGCGGAAGGCCAGCCCGTGCACCTCGTGTTCGCCCGGCGGCCGTTCGTCCCTGCGCGGGGTGCGCTCGTCGCGCGGCGTCATGCGCCGGCTCCCCGGGAGCTGCCCGCGCCGTTGATGCCCTCCTGCGCCATGTGGGTCTGGCGGGCCCGCTGTTCCTGGAGTTGGTGCTGGTGCTCGACGGCTTCCAGCCGGTCCGCCTCCAGCAGTTCGTGGACGTTGTTCATCAGGGTTTCCATGTCGACGACGCCGATGTACTCGCCGCGCCTGCCGGTGACCGCGACCCGTCCCGCGTTGTCGGTCAGCACCGCCTCCAGGGCGTCGCGCAGCGTCGCGTCCCGGGTCACCGTGTCGTGCACCAGCGTCCCGGCCCGCGCCAGCGACCCCTTGGCGCGGGAGAGGTCACCGCGGCGCAGCCACTTGTAGGGGCGGCGGTGCCGGTCGAGGAGCAGGACCTCGTTGGTGGTGCCGGAGCGCAGCAGGTCGAAGATGTCCTGGAGCGGGTCGTCCACGCCTGCGGTGGCGAAGTCGACGATGCCGACGTCGCGTACGCGGGTGAGGTTGAGGCGTTTGAGTGCGGCGCCCGCGCCGACGAAGCCGGACACGAAGTCGTCCGTCGGGTTGGTGAGGATGGCTTCGGGGGTGTCGAACTGGGCGATGTGCGAGCGCTCGCGGAGCACCGCGATGCGGTCGCCGAGCTTGATGGCCTCGTCGAAGTCGTGGGTGACGAAGCAGATGGTCTTGTGCAGCTCGTGCTGGAGCCGGATCAGCTCGTCCTGGAGATGGTCGCGGGTGATCGGGTCGACGGCGCCGAACGGCTCGTCCATGAGCAGTACGGGCGGGTCGGCGGCCAGTGCGCGGGCGACGCCGACGCGCTGCTGCTGGCCGCCGGAGAGCTGGCGCGGATAGCGGTGGCGGAACTCGCCGGGATCGAGACCGACGAGGTCGAGCATCTCCTCGACGCGGCTTTTGACCTTCGCCTTCGACCAGCCCACCATCTTCGGCACCAGCGCGATGTTCTGCGCGACCGTCATGTGCGGGAAGAGCCCCGACGACTGGATGGCGTAGCCGACCTTGCGGCGGAGCCTGACCGGGTCCATGTCGGTGACGTCCTCGTCACCTATGCGTATCCGCCCGGAGGTGGGCTCGATCAGCCGGTTGATCATCTTGAGCGTGGTGGACTTGCCGCAGCCCGAAGGGCCGACGAAGACCACCAGCTCGCCGGCCTTGATCTCCATGTTGACGCTGTCCACCGCCGGGTTCGGATTGCCCGGGTAGATCTTCGTCAGGTTCTCCAGATGGATGCGGGCGCCGGATGCGGTGGCCGCGGCGGACGTCTCAGGCACGGATCCCCCTGGGGATGGTCAGGCGTCCGATCAGGACGTAGACGGCGTCGAAGAGCAGGGCGAGAACGGCGATCCCGAGGGTGCCGGACAGCACTTGGTTGAGGGCGTTGGCGCTGCCCAGGGAGGCGATGCCGCGGAAGATCTCGTTGCCGAGGCCGGGGCCCGAAGCGAACGCGGCGATGGCGGCGATGCCCATCAGCATCTGTGTCGCGACCCGGATGCCGGTGAGGATCGGCGGCCAGGCCAGCGGGAGTTCGACCCGCAGGAGGCGGGCGGTGCGGGACATCCCGATGCCCTTGGCGGCGTCGACGAGGGTGGGGTCCACCCCGCGCAGCCCGACGATGGCGTTGCGCACGACCGGCAGCAGTCCGTACAGCGTCAGGGCGATGACGGTGGGGGCGACGCCGAGGCCGACGATCGGGATGAGCAGGCCGATCATGGCGAGCGAGGGGACGGTCAGGATCGTGGCGGTGGCGGTGGTGGCGAGGTTGCCGGCCCAGTCGCTGCGGTACGTGAGGACGCCGAGCAGGACCCCCAGCACGGTGGCGATCACCATGCACTGGATGACCGCGCTGGCGTGCTGCAGCGTATCCGTCAGCAACTGGGCGTGCCGGCTGCCGACGTACTCCCAGAAGCTCACTCGCGCTCCCCTCGGTCAGTCCCCCGACGCCTGTTGCACCAGAGGGATGATGCGCAGCGGAACCGGATTTTCCATCACGATTGCTGTCGAAGCTCGCACGATGCCATCAAAACCTACTACCCGGTCGATCACACGTTGGAGGTCGGCGTTGGACCGCGCGACGAGCCTGCAGAGCATGTCCCCATGTCCCGTCGTTGTATGCAGCTCCAATACCTCGGGAACGGTCGTCAAATGGGCGCGAACGTCCGCACCTTGCCCTTGTTTGATCTCAAGTGTCGCGAATGCGGTCACCGGGTAGCCCAGTGCGGCCGGGTCGACGTCCGGGCCGAAACCTCTGATCACTCCATTGGACTGAAGGCGGTCGAGGCGCGCCTGCACCGTCCCGCGTGCCACGCCGAGCCGCCGCGACGCCTCCAGGACGCCGATCCGCGGCTCCCGGGCCAGCAGTTCGAGAAGCGCCCCGTCCAAATGATCGATCGCCATCGCAGCCTCCTCCGTTTTCGATGGTCATCCTGTACAGATGTACCGGTGGCACCCCCAGTTCGCTATACATAATGCCCAGTGAATGCACAAACTATTGCGCACCTTGTGGATCGGAGGGAATCTGCGGCCATGGCAGACACCACGATGCACACGCAGCCCACCCCCGGCACGGCTCGTCAGGCTGACCCCTTCCCGGTCAAGGGGATGGACGCGGTCGTCTTCGCCGTCGGCAACGCCAGGCAGGCCGCGCACTACTACGCCACCGCCTTCGGCATGAAGAGCGTCGCCTACTCCGGACCGGAGAACGGCAGCCGCGAGACCGCCAGTTACGTGCTCGAATCCGGCAGCGCCCGGTTCGTGTTCACCTCCGTCATCAAGGCGACCACCGACTGGGGCCGCTTCCTCGCCGACCACGTCACCGCCCACGGCGACGGCGTCATCGACCTCGCCGTCGAGGTCCCCGACGCCCGTGCCGCGTACGCCTACGCCCTGGAGCACGGCGCCACCGGCATCGAGGAGCCGTACGAGACCAAGGACGAGAACGGCACCGTCGTCCGCGCCTCCATCGCCACCTATGGCGAGACCCGGCACACCTTCGTCGAGCGCACGAATTACCACGGCCCCTACCTGCCCGGCTATGTCGCCACCGCGCCGATCGTGGAGAGCGGCCCCCGCCGGTTCCAGGCCATCGACCACTGCGTCGGCAACGTCGAACTCGGCAGGATGAACGAGTGGGTGACCTTCTACAACAAGGTCATGGGCTTCACGAACATGAAGGAGTTCGTCGGCGACGACATCGCCACCGAGTACTCCGCCCTGATGTCGAAGGTCGTCGCCGACGGCACCCGCAAGGTCAAGTTCCCGCTCAACGAGCCGGCGATCGCGAAGAAGAAGTCGCAGATCGACGAGTACCTGGAGTTCTACGGCGGCCCCGGCGTCCAGCACATCGCGCTGGCCACCAATGACATCGTCGCCAGCGTCCGGGCGATGCGCGCGGCCGGTGTGGAGTTCCTGAACACCCCCGACTCCTACTACGACACCCTCGGCGAGTGGGCGGGCGAGACCCGGGTGCCGGTCGAGACGCTGCGCGAGCTGAAGATCCTGGTCGACCGCGACGAGGACGGCTACCTGCTCCAGATCTTCACCAAGCCGGTCCAGGACAAGCCGACGGTCTTCTTCGAAATGATCGAGCGGCACGGCTCGATGGGCTTCGGCAAGGGCAACTTCAGGGCCCTCTTCGAGGCGATCGAGCGCGAGCAGGAGCTGCGCGGCAACCTGTGAGCCGCGCCCGCTCCTGAGCGCCGTCCGCCTCCCCGCGGCGCGGCCCGGTGCGATGCCCTCGGGCGTCGCACCGGGCCGCGATCTTCCCTGCGGCGCCCACGGGTGGGACGCTGGACGCCATGGACCTCATCGCACACCTGCGCGCAGGACTTCCCGGGGAAGCGGTCCTCACCGACCCCGACGTCACCGGCTCCTACGCCCGCGACATGGCCAGCTTCTGCGCGGCGGGCACCCCCGCCGTCGTCGTCCTGCCGCGCACCGTCGAGCAGGTCCAGCACGTCATGCGCACCGCCACCGCGCTGCGCGTCCCGGTCGTCCCGCAGGGCTCGCGCACCGGCCTGTCCGGCGCGGCCAACGCGTCCGACGGCTGCATCGTCCTCTCGCTGTCCAAGATGGACGCCATCGTCGAGATCAACCCCGTCGACCGGATCGCGGTCGTCGAACCGGGCGTCATCAACGCCACCCTCTCCCGCGCCGTCAACGAGCACGGCCTGTACTACCCGCCGGATCCCTCCAGTTGGGAAGAGTGCTCCATCGGCGGCAACATCGGCACCGCGTCCGGCGGCCTGTGCTGCGTCAAGTACGGCGTCACCGCCGAGTACGTGCTCGGCCTGGACGTCGTACTCGCCGACGGCCGGCTCCTGACCACCGGCCGGCGCACCGCCAAGGGTGTCGCGGGCTACGACCTCACCCGGCTGTTCGTCGGCTCCGAAGGCAGCCTCGGCGTCATCGTCCGCGCCGTCCTCGCCCTCAAGCCGCAGCCGCCCCAACAGCTGGTGCTGGCCGCCGAGTTCCCCTCCACCGCCGCCGCCTGCGAGGCGGTCTGCGAGATCATGGCCCGCGGCCACGCCCCCTCGCTCCTCGAACTCATGGACCGTACGAGCATCCGCGCCGTCAACGCCATGACGAAGATGGGCCTGCCGGACACCACCGAGGCGCTGCTGCTGGCCGCCTTCGACACCCCGGAACCGGCCGCCGACCTCGCCGCTGTGGGCGCGCTGTGCACCGCGGCCGGCGCCACCGACGTCGTACCCGCCGAGACCCCGGCCGAGTCCGACCTGCTGCTCCAGGCCCGCCGGCTGACCCTGACCGCCCTGGAACAGCTCAAGTCGGCCACCATGATCGACGACGTCTGCGTGCCCCGCTCCCGGCTGGCCGCCATGCTCGACGGCACCGCCGCCATCGCCGAGAAGTACGACCTCACCATCGGCGTCTGCGCGCATGCCGGCGACGGCAACACCCACCCCACCGTCTGCTTCGACGCCGGCGACCCCGACGAGTCCCGCAGGGCCCGCGCCTCCTTCGACGACATCATGGCGCTCGGCCTGGAACTGGGCGGCACGATCACCGGCGAGCACGGCGTCGGCGTCCTGAAGAAGGAGTGGCTGGCGCGCGAACTGGGCCCGGTGGGCCTGGAGTTGCAGCGCGGCATCAAGGGCGTCTTCGACCCGCTGGGCCTGCTCAATCCGGGCAAGCTGTTCTGAGGGGCCCGGTGCCTCCCGCTCTGAGGGGCCCGGTGTCTCCCGCCGCCCTCGTAGAGTCTCCGTCCATGAACACCACCTTGATGTCCGTCACCGGCCTGCTCGTCCTCGCCCTCCTCCTGCTGATATCCGCCGCCGACCGCCGCGCCAAGGCCCAGAACCGCCGCATCGCCCGCCTGGAACGGAGGATCGACCTGCTGTCCGCGCACACCGGCCTCCAGGAGCCCGATGACCCCGCGCACGCCGAGATCGACGAGCTGCTGGGGCAGGGCAAGAAGATCCAGGCCATCAAGCGGCACCGCGAACTGACCGGCTCCGACCTCGTCGAGGCCAAGACGGCCGTCGAGCGCCGGATGCGCTGACGCCCCGCCGGGCCCAGGATGGGCCCTGGGACGTCTCCACCAGACCCCGGCATCCGCACGGGCCCCGCCGAGCCACCCGAGGAGCGAGAGCCGATGGCAGCCAGCGCAACGCCCCGAGCCGCCGACGAAACCTACGACGTCATCGTGCTGGGCGCGGGCCCGACCGGCGAGAACCTCGCCGACCGCGCGCACGCCGCCGGGCTGAGCGCCGTCGTCGTGGAGAGCGAACTGGTCGGCGGCGAATGCTCCTACTGGGCCTGCATGCCGAGCAAGGCCCTGCTGCGCCCGGTCACCGCCAGGTCCGAGGCCCGCCGGGTGCCGGGCCTCAAGGACGCGGTGGAAGGACCCCTGGACGCCGAGGCCGTGCTCGCCCACCGCGACGCCTTCGCCTCCCACTGGAAGGACGAAGGGCAGGTCCGCTGGCTGGAGTCGGCCGGCATCGGCCTGATCCGCGGCCAGGGCAGGCTCGCCGGGCCGCGGCGGGTCGCCGTCGACGGCAGGACCCTGACCGCACGGCACGCGGTCGCGGTCTGCACCGGCAGCCGCGCGGTGCTGCCGCCGGTCCCGGGGCTCGCCGACGCCAAGCCCTGGACCAGCCGCGAGGCGACCAGCGCTGGATCCGTACCCGGCCGCCTGGTGATCGTCGGCGGCGGTGTGGTCGGCGTCGAGATGGCCACCGCCTGGCGGGCCCTGGGCGCGTCCGTGACGCTCCTGGTGCGCGGCGACGGACTGCTGCCCCGGATGGAACCGTTCGCCGGACACCTGGTCGCCGAATCGCTCGCCGAGGCGGGGGTGCTGCTGCGCACCGGCGTCGAGGCCCGTGAGGTGCGCCGGGAGGCCCCGGGCGGTGTCGTCACCGTCGTCCTGGACACCGGCGACGAGATCATCGCCGACGAGATCCTGATCGCCGCGGGCCGCGCGCCGCGCACCGACGACATCGGCCTGGAGACCGTCGGCCTGGAACCCGGCAGCTGGCTCACGGTCGACGACAGCTGCCTGGTCGCCACACCCGGCGACGGCGACTGGCTCTACGGCGTCGGCGACGTCAACCACCGCGCGCTCCTGACCCACCAGGGCAAATACCAGGCCAGGATCGCCGGCGCCGCCATCGTCGCCCGCGCCCGGCAGGTACCGGTCCTGGAATCCGACCGCTGGGGGGCGCACGCCGCCACCGCCGATACCGCCGCCGTCCCGCAGGTCGTCTTCAGCGACCCCGAGGCCGCGTCGGCCGGACTGACCGCCGCCGAGGCGGAGCGCGCCGGATACCGGATCCGCGTCGTCGACCAGGACCTGGGCGCGGTGGCTGGCGCCGCCCTGTACGCCGACGGCTACCGCGGCCGGGCCCGGATGGTCGTCGACCTGGACCGCGAGACCGTGCTCGGCGCGACCTTCGTCGGCCCCGGCGTCGGCGAACTGCTGCACTCCGCGACGGTCGCGGTGGCCGGCGAGGTCCCCATCGAACGCCTCTGGCACGCGGTGCCCGCCTACCCGACGATCAGCGAGGTGTGGCTGCGGCTGCTGGAGGCGTACCGCGACGGCACGGCTTAGAGGGCGCCCGGACTCAGCCCGGCGCCACGTCCCCGCCCAGCGCCGCCGCGATCCGCAGATGGCCGGCGGCGTCATCGGGGCGGCCCTGGCGCTCCAGGGTGCGGCCGAGCATCAGGTGGGCGTACTCCTCGACCGGATCGACGTCCAGGACGCCGCGCAACTCGGTCTCGGCGCGCCGCAGTTGGGCCGAGTGGTAGTAGGCGCGGGCGAGCAGCAGGCGCGGGCCGACCCGGGCGGGCGCCTCGTCGACCAGGTCGCGCAGGATCCGGGCAGCCGCGGTGAAGTCCTTGGCGTCGAAGAACAGCTGAGCGCGCTCCCAGCGTGCGGCCGGGGCGCCGTGGGTGAGGTAGGTGTCGTCGTGGCGGGCGTCTGCGCGGCCTGGCACGCCGTTCGCCGTGCCGTCCGCCGTTCCGTACGCCCTGAAGTCCTGAGGGTCGTGGTGCGCTGCGGTCATGACCGTGGAACACCACGAGATGGTTGAACATTCCATGAACGGGAGGGCGGGTGGGAGCTACCGCACCCTCCCCGGTCCGCGCCGGTGCCCGACGGGGCGTGCGCCACGCGCTACGCCCCGGGCTCCGACGACTCGTCGGGCGCCCAGGGGTCGGCCGTCCACAGGTCGTCGCGGGTCGCCAGCGTCAGCAGCTCGCTCAGCCCTTTGTCGATGCCCAGGTGCTCCTGCTCGGATCCCGGCGGCACCACCCGCAGGGTGCGCTCCAGCCAGGCCGACACCGCCGCGGCCGGCGCCTCGAGGAGCGCGTCACCGTCCGGCGACGACAGCGCCATGCAGACCAGGCTGCGCCCGTCCAGCTTCGTCGGCCACACCCGCACGTCCCCGTGGCCGCACGGCCGGAACACGCCCTCGACGAGCAGTTCGCGGGCGAACGTCCAGTTGACGGGCGCGTCCGAGCCGATGTGGAAGGTGACGTGGACGGCGTAGGGGTCGTCGGTCCTGTAGGTCAGCCTGGCCGGTACCGGAACGCTCCGCTCCGCTGACACGACCAGGCCCAGTTCCAGTTCTCGTTCCACCACGGTGTGCATGAGGTCCACCTCTCTCCGCTCGCTGCGCGGGCCCCGGGAAAATCCGCCCGCGCAAGGAGAGAGGCCGCAGCCGCCGGTTCCTTACACAACTTCGTACAACTTTTTTCGCGGGCCTCTTCCAGGTGGTCGTGGACCCGAGCGCCGCCGTGACGACCGGAGGTCTGATAGATGTGGACGCTGCGTTGCGGCAGACTGCATCCCACATCCACCAGGACGAATACAGATACGGGACTTCGGACATGAGCGCCCCTACCTCAGGATCCGCCGGCAGCCCCACGCCAGGCTTCTACCCGGACCCGTCCATCCCCGGCTACATCCGGTACTGGAACGGTGCCGCGTGGGTGCCGGGCACCAGCAGGCCGGCGCCCGCCGACGGGGAGGCGATGCCCGCACCGCCGCCCGGGGCCGCGCCCGTCACCCCCGCGCCGCCCGTCACCCCCGTCGAGGAGACCGGGCCGGTTTTCTTCGACGAGGAAGCGGCGGGACAGAACCTGCCGGGCGCGCGCAGGGCCGACGACGCACCCGCCGCCTGGGACGACCCCGCCAGGCTGCACGGTTCAGGACCCGAGCCCGCGTCCGCCTGGCAGGCCGACGCCTCCCGGCAGGGCGGCTTCGGCGGCGAGGCCGCGGCCCGCGTCTCCTGGGGATCGCCCGACCAGCCGGGCGCCCCGCAGGGCGCGGGCGCCTGGGGCGGCCTGCCGCCGCAGCGCGACCAGCGGGCCGGGGGAGCGGAGCGCGGCACGGGCGAGCCGCCCCAGGCGCCTGTGGCACCGGCCCCGCGGCAGCCGGATGCGCCGCGGCAGCCGGATGCGCCGCAGGACCCCGACACCCCGCGGACGGACGGCACCGTCACGATCCGCGCCGTCCAGCCGCCCACCCGCGACCAGGGCACGACGGCGATCCGCGCGGTCCGCCCGGACGGCGGCGGAGCACCCAAGGGCAACGACACCATGGCCATCCGGCTGCCCCCGCGCGGCGGCCCGGCACCGTCGGGGCCGCCCGGCACGTCGGGTCCTGGCGCCCCGCAGCCGCTGCCGTCGGCGGGAGCCCCGCAGCAGACGCCACCGCAGGCACCCCAGGTGTCCCAAGCGCCCCAGGCACCCCCGGCGTCGCACCCGGGCGCCGTACCGGGCCAGGGCCGCCCGCCGCAGCCCACGGCAGGTCCCGGAGCAGGCCCGCAGGGTCAGGCCGCGCCCGCTCCCTCGCCCGGGTTCCCGGGCCAGGGCGGTCCCGCGGGCGCGCCGCCCGCGTCGGGGCCGGGCGCCGACGAGGGCGTCATCCCCTGGAAGCCGCCGAGCGCCGACGTCTTCTTCGCCGCGGCGCAGGCCGCCCAGGGGCACCCCGCCGCGCTGGGCCGCAGGCTCGGCGCCCGGCTGATCGACCTGGCCGTGCTGCTGCTCGTCACCGTCGCCGCCGCGCTGCCGCTGTGGGGCTCGGCCGTCGACCACATCGACGGCAAGATCGAGGCGGCCAAGCAGTCCGGCAGGCAGGTGACGGTCTATCTGCTGGACGGCACGACCTTCCCGGTCTTCGCCGTGGTGCTGGGTGTCCTGCTGATCGGCGGCGGCCTGATCGAGGTGCTGCCGACCCTCAAGTGGGGCCGCACCCTCGGCAAGAAGCTGTGCGGGGTGCGGGTGCTGGACATCGAGAGCCATGACACCCCGCCGGTCGCGGCTGCGATCAAGCGCTGGCTGGTGTACGGCGTGCTGGGTGTCCTGGTGGTGGGTGTGGCCAACGCCGCCTGGTGCCTGTTCGACCGCCCGTGGCGGCAGTGCTGGCACGACAAGGTGGCGCGCACGTTCGTGGCCGCCGACTGACCCTGCGCGGCGGGCGCGCGGCCCGGATACCCCGAACGGCCTTCGCCGGATGCGGAGGGCCGCCGCAGAGGGTCGACTCGGGCCATGAGCAGCGAGACGCCCCGGCCCGGATCCGGTGAACCACCGGAGGACGACCCGTTCCTGAAGAAGCCGCAGGAGCCGCCGGCGGGTGGCGCCGGCGGTTCCCCGTACGGCGGTGCCGGCGCCCCGCCTCCTGGCGGCCCGCCCCCGGGAGACGGCACCCCGCCGCCCTTCGGCCAGGATCCCTACGGCGGCGGCCGGTACGCGGGCAATCCCTACGGCGGCGAGTACGGCGCGGCCGATCCGCTCGCCGGGATGCCGCCGCTGGCCGGGCGCGGCAGGCGGCTGGTGGCGCGCATCATCGATGCCATCATCATCGGCGTACCGGTCATGCTGATCATGAACGCGATCGTCGGCTGGGTGGACTACACCAGCACCAGCAACGCCCAGACCAGCAAGCAGGCGACGGTGTCCGGTGTGACGATGCTGGTGTATCTCGTCTACGAGGGTCTGATGCTGACCAGCCGGGGGCAGACGCTCGGCAAGATGGCGATGAAGATCCGGGTGGCGATGCTGTCGAACGGCTCGGTGCCGACCCAGCAGGCGGGCTGGCTGCGGGCGGCCGTCTACACGCTGCCGGAGATCGTGCCGTGCTGCGGATTCATCTTCTGGCTGGTCAACGTCCTGTGGTGTACCTGGGACAAGCCGTACCAGCAGTGTCTGCACGACAAGGCGGCCAAGACCGTGGTGGTGTCGGCGGCCTGACGGCTCTCAGCGCGAGGGGCGGCCGGCGCCGGCGCGGGTGGCGGCCGGCCGGGGGACGCGGGGGTGCGGCAGGCGGGCGGGCGCGGGCTCCCAGCGCGTGGTGGCGCGGGCGCGGGTGGCGCGGCGGCGGACCACCCGCGCGATGCCCGGCATCGGCACCGTCATCGCGACCAGCAGCCCGAGCCCGAGCCCGGCGACGGCGATGACCGCGACGCCGATCCCGGTCCGCGTCTGCGACAGCAGCAGCATCGCGAGGGTGGACAGGAAGACGGTGGCCGAACCGTAGGCGAGCTGTGCGGCGGTCGGACGAGGCATGACGGGATCCGTCCTCGGAGCGTCGGCTGGATGTCGGTCGACAAGGGGTGTGCCGCCAATCGACTCTACGGTCCTTACTTCCCGTCAGGAACCTCTGGTAAGCGTGACCTCACCCACCGTCCCGGCGCACGGGGGGCGCACCGGTTCATCGCAGGGGTGAACGGGTGTTCGTGGTGCGGCCGTTGAAGGTGGGGCTGCGGGGGCCGGTGTCCGCACCTCGCCGACCGTGCAACGTACGTCGATGACGTGAGCAAGTCAAGATCTGTCTTTTCCTCCGCCCTTCCGGTCAAATGCCTCGAACAGTGACCGTTCACAGGGGAGGGAAGCGTCAAGTGAGATATCGGAGAAGGGTGTTCAGACCGGCCGCCCTGGCCACGGCGATCGCCGCGATCGGGGCGGCTGCTTTGTCGTCGGGGGCGGTGGCCGCGGCCGAATCCGGCCGCCCGCAGCCCGTTGCGCACCGTCAGGACCCGGCGCCCGAGCGGGCCGTTGACCACGACCTGAAGGGCCCGTTCAGCGACCGGCAGGCGGCGCAGCGCAAGGAAGCGCTCCAGCAGGTCATATCCGGCGACGCCGAGGCGAAGCAGCGGGGCGCCTCGCGGGTCGTGAAGCTGGGGAAGAGCAAGTACGTCGAGCTGGCGCGGGAGAAGACCGACAAGATCTTCACGATCCTGGTGGACTTCGGCGACAAGGTCGACGACACCACCCTGTACGACCCGGACGGCGACGGGCCGAAGCCGCCGGTGAAGAAGTACGGCGGCGAGCCGGGCCCCGCGCACAACGAGATCGCCGAGCCGGACCGCAAGGACGACAACAGCACCGCCTGGCAGCGGGACTTCGACCGGAAGCACTTCCAGGACCTGTACTTCTCGCACGACAAGAAGAAGCAGTCGCTGGCGAAGTACTACGAGAAGCAGTCGTCGGGCCGCTACTCCGTCGACGGCGAGGTATCCGACTGGGTGCGGGTCGGCTGGAACGAGGCGCGGTACGGCTCGAACTACTGCGGTGACACCAACTGCCCCAGCGCCTGGGACCTGATCCGCGACGGCGTCAACCAGTGGGCGCAGGACCAGAAGGCGGCCGGCCGCACGGACGCGCAGATCAAGGCCGACCTCGCCGCGTACGACCAGTGGGACCGCTACGACCACGACGGCGACGGCAACTTCAACGAGCCCGACGGCTACATCGACCACTTCCAGATCGTGCACGCGGGCGAGGACGAGTCCGCGGGCGGCGGCGTCCAGAAGACCAACGCCCTCTGGGCGCACCGCTGGTACGCGTACGGCACCGACGCGGGCAAGAGCGGACCGGAGGGGAACCGGGCGGGCGGCACCGAGATCGGCGGCACCGGTATCTGGGTCGGCGACTACACCATGCAGCCGGAGAACGGCGGCCTGGGCGTCTTCGCCCACGAGTACGGGCACGACCTGGGGCTGCCGGACGAGTACGACACCACCGGTACCGGCGAATCGTCGGTGGACTTCTGGTCGTTGATGTCGTCGGGCTCCTGGCTCGGCACCGGCCACAACGCCATCGGTGACCTGCCGGGCGACATGAGCGCCTGGGACAAGCTCCAGCTGGGCTGGCTCAGTTACGGCAAGGCGAAGGCCGCGACACCGTCCACCCACAGGCTCGGCGTCGCCGAGTACCACACCAAGGACGAGCAGGCGCTGGTCGTCGACCTGCCCGCCAAGTCGGTGAGGACCGACATCGTCCCGCCGGCCGAAGGCGCCCACCAGTGGTGGAGCGGCATGGGCGACAACCTCAAGAACACCCTCTCCCGCCCGGTGGACCTCACCGGCGTCTCCAAGGCGGCGCTGACCCTCAAGGGCTGGTGGGACATCGAGGAGAACTACGACTTCCTGTACGCCGAGGTCTCCACGGACGGGGGCACCGACTGGACGCCGCTCGACGGCACCGCGAACGGCAAGGCCGTCCCGCGCGACGGCGGCGGCAAGCCGGGCCTGACCGGCGCCGCGGGCTCCTACCAGGACCTGGTCTTCCCGCTCGACGCGTACGCGGGCAAGAAGATCGACCTGCGCTTCCGCTACCAGACGGACGGCGGGATGGCCCAGAAGGGCTTCGCCGCCGACGCGCTCGGCGTGGTCGCCGACGGCAAGCCGCTCTTCACCGACGGCGCCGAGGGCGACGACAACGGCTGGAGCGCCAAGGGCTTCTCGCGGATCGGCGCGTCCTTCACCAAGGACTACCCGCAGTACTACCTCGCGGAGAACCGCCAGTACGTCTCGTACGACACGACCCTGAAGACCGGCCCGTACAACTTCGGCTGGACCACAGGGCGGCCGGGCTGGGTCGAGCACTTCCCGTTCCAGAACGGGGTGCTGGTGTGGCTGTGGGACACCTCGCAGCCGGACAACAACGTCGGCACGCACCCGGGCCGCGGCCAGATCCTGCCGGTCGACGCCCACCCCAAGGCCGAGAAGTGGGCCGACGGCAAGCTGATGCGCAACCGCTTCCAGACCTACGACGCGACGTTCACCCGGCACCGCACGGATGCCCTGCGGCTGCACAAGGACGGCAAGCCGGTGCGGATCAAGTCGAAGAAGGGCGTAGCAGTCTTCGACGATCACAACGGCGTCTACTACGACAAGGCGAACCCGACCGGTGGTGTCCTCGTTCCTGACACTCACACCCGGATCAAGATCATCAAGGAGGCCGGGGACGGCTCCACGGTGACCCTCCAGGTGGGACGGGCGCCTAAGTAACCGGTAAAGCCGCAGGTCAAAACATGATCGGCCGTTGCCCCCTGGCGGGCGGCGGCCGATCGCGTTTAGATGCGTCCTACAGTTCCTTGTTGACGCTGAGTCTCACGGGGGAGATATGCCCATGACCGGTGGCGGTTACATCAGACTTCCCGGCGGCAGTGTGGTGGTCGCCCTCGCCCTGCCGAGACCGGGCGGCGGCGGCCGTCGCGTCCGCGTACTCGTCCACGCCGCGAACCGCCAGCGCGCCCTGACCAGGCTGCGCAATCACGGGCTGCGCGCCGTCTA
The DNA here is from genome assembly GCF_044460025.1 of Streptomyces sp. NPDC050161. NCBI lineage: Bacteria > Bacillati > Actinomycetota > Actinomycetes > Kitasatosporales > Streptomycetaceae > Streptomyces > Streptomyces sp. NPDC050161. Next base: position 121,458 of record NZ_JBITJM010000002.1, read on the forward strand.
CCTGCGCGGCAACATGCAGCCGCCGACACCGGACGAGGTGACCGCCGTCCTGCACCACCCGGACGGCCTGGTGTGGCGCCAGGCCCCGGACGACGACACGGAGTCCTGGCACCCGATACGGGCGCTGCTGCGGCCCGCGAACGCCGCCTGAGGGACGGGCTCCGGCGGCCCGGTCAGCCGGTGGCGACCACCGGCTTGCCGGACAGCTCGGCGCCCGCCTCCCGCAGCTCGGCCAGCGTCCGCTCGGTGGTGCGAGGGGACACCCCCGCCGTCAGGTCGAGGAGCACACGGGTGCGCAGCCCGGCCCGCAGCGCGTCCAGCGCGGTGGCCCGTACGCAGTGGTCGGTGGCGAGCCCGACCACGTCGACCTCGGTGACCCGGTGGGCGCGCAGCCAGTCGGCGAGCGAGGTGCCGTTCTCGTCCGTGCCCTCGAAACCGCTGTACGCGGCCTCGTACGCGCCCTTGTCGAAGACCGCGTCGATGGCGCCGGAGGCGACGGCGGGCGCGAAGTTCGCGTGGAAGCCGCTGCCTTCGGTGCCGGCCACGCAGTGCACCGGCCAGGAGTGCTCGTAATCCGGCCGGTCGGAGAAGTGGTCGCCCGGATCGATGTGGTGGTCGCGGGTGGCCACCACGTGGCGGTAGCCGCTGCCCGCGGCGCGGCCCACCAGGTCGGTGATGGCCGCGGCGACGTCCGCGCCGCCCGCCACCGCGAGGCTGCCGCCCTCGCAGAAGTCGTTCTGTACGTCGACGACGAGCAGTGCCCGGTGCATGGTGCGTGCCTTCCGGATGGAGGTCGGGGAGCCCGCCGCGACGGGGTTCTCCGGTGGTGTGACCGAGGGTAGTCACCTTCCGGCCCGAGCGGGAGTGGCCGGATGGGGCCGTCCGCCGGGCCGGTGGGGCGGGGGCGTGCGCCCGCGCCCGGCGGCGTCAGACGTATTCGGTCGGGATCACGGCCTCGCCGCGGGAGAGCTGGGTCGCCGACAGCGGCAGCCCGGCGCGGGCCGCGATGTGCCGGTCCCGCACCGCGTCCAGCGGCTCGCGCGCCACCACATCGCCCGCGGTCACCAGCGGCACCAGCAGCTGCCGCCCGGCCAGCTCCTCGGGTACCTCGCCGGTCCCCACGACCTCGGCCTCGGCCACGCCGTCCTCGTCCAGCCGGCGCGCGGCCCACTTACGGCCGCCGACGGACGACTTGGCGCCCATCGACTTCTTCGCCACCGCCTTCAGCGGGGCGCCAGGCGCGTTGCTGTCCGCCCGCGCCACCAGCTTGTAGACCATCGAGCAGGTCGGGTGGCCGCTGCCGGTCACCAGCTGGGTGCCGACGCCGTACGCGTCCACCGGCGCCGCCGCGAGCGAGGCGATGGCGTACTCGTCCAGATCGCTGGTCACCACGATCTTGGTGTCCCTGGCGCCCAGCTCGTCGAGCTGCTGGCGGACCCGGTGGGCGATCAGCAGCAGGTCGCCGGAGTCGATCCGGACCGCGCCGAGTCCAGGACCCGCGACCTCGACGGCGGTGCGGACCGCCTCGGCCACGTCGAAGGTGTCCACCAGCAGCGTCGTGCCGCTGCCGAGGGTGTCGACCTGCGCGGTGAAGGCGTCCCGCTCGGTGTCGTGGAGCAGGGTGAAGGCGTGCGCGCTGGTGCCGACGGTGGGGATGTTGTAGCGGAAGCCGGCCGCCAGGTCGGACGTGGTGTGGAAGCCGCCGACGTACGCGGAGCGGGCCGCGGCCACCGCCGCCAGCTCGTGGGTGCGGCGGGCGCCCATCTCCATCAGCGGGCGGTTTCCGGCCGCCACCGACATCCGGGACGCGGCGGCGGCCACCGCGGAGTCGTGGTTGAGGATGGAGAGGATCACCGTCTCCAGCACCACCGCCTCGGCGAAGGTGCCCTCGACCCGCATGATCGGGGAGCCGGGGAAGTAGACCTCGCCCTCCGGGTAGCCCCAGATGTCGCCGCGGAAGCGGTAGCCGGCCAGCCACTCCAGCGTCGGCTCGTCCAGGATGCCGCGCTCGCGCAGGAAGCCGAGGATGGTCTCGTCGAACCGGAAGTTCTCCACCGCGTCCAGCACCCGGCCGGTGCCGGCCACCACGCCGTAGCGGCGGCCCTCGGGCAGCCTCCGGGTGAAGACCTCGAAGACCGAGCGGCGGTCCGCGTTCCCGGACCGCAAGGCGGCCTGCAGCATGGTGAGTTCGTACTGGTCGGTGAAGAGCGCAGTCGACGGCACGGCCACCGGCAGCCCCAGGTCTGCTGTGTTCATGAAGGAGATGCTACCCCCATTACTCGTCACTCTGACGATTTCGGGTCGGGGTGGCAGCCGGAGGCCATCGGTGACCGTGCGGGAGGTGCGTGCCTGTGGGGCGTTTGTGCGCCGCCCGCCCCCGGGTGGCAGCATGGGGCACGTGAGCGCTCATCCGTCACCCACGATCACTCTCCGGCCGCACCGCTGCACCCTCAGCGTCCCGGTGGAGATCGAACGTCCCGAGTCGAGCGAGGCTCCCTATGAGGTGCCGGAACCCGACGTCCCGTGGGTCACGATCGTCCACAACGACCCCGTCAACCTCATGAGCTACGTCTCCTATGTCTTCCAGTCCTACTTCGGCTACAGCAAGGACAAGGCCCACCAGTTGATGCTCGACGTCCACCACAAGGGCCGCGCGATCGTCTCCAGCGGCAGCCGCGAGGAAATGGAACGCGACGTGCAGGCCATGCACGGCTACGGCCTGTGGGCGACCCTCCAGCAGGACCGCTGATGGCCGGCCACTTCGAGCCCCAGCCCGGCGGCGGCGCCGCCGTCACCCTCGACGAGGTCGAGATCTCCATCCTGCGCAGCCTCGCCGTGCAGCTCCTCGAACTCGTCGGCCCGGGGGACGAGCCCGGCGACGGCGGCAGCGACGACCTGCTCGCCTCGGTCTTCAACGACGGCCCCAGCGAGCCGCCCGCCGACCCCGTCCTGGCCCGCCTCTTCCCGGATGCGTACGGCGGCCCCGACGTGGTGCCGGACGACGACGTGCGCGCCGCGTCCGGCGAGTTCCGCCGCTACACCGAGAACGATCTTCGCGCCCGCAAGCGCGACGACGCCCTGGTGCTGATCCGCTCGCTGGACGCGCTGTCGGCCGACCCGGAGACGGGCGCCGTGCTGCGCCTGGCGCCCGGCGAGTGCCGGCAGTGGCTCGGCACCCTCAACGACCTCCGGCTGGCCATCGGCACCCGCCTCGACGTCACGGACGAGGACGACGGCGGGGAGCTGCTGCGGCTGCCCGACACGGACCCGCGCAAGCCCATGGTGCTGGCCTACCTCTGGCTCGGCGGGCTCCAGGAAACACTTGTCGAATCGCTGATGTCCTGAAACCTGGTTACCATTCCGGGGACATTCGCTCAGCGGATGCTCAAATCCGGATAACGATCCCATCACCACACGCGTGCGCCTTGCCGAGTCTTTAGGACTTTGTCCTGATTTTCGTGCGGCCCTGCCCCGGGGCATCCCTGGTCGGCTTACAAGGCGCCGTGATAGATGTTCACGACCTGCCGTGAGTGACGCCACCCATGTCGCTGCGGGAGCGCTGAGCCGGCCGACCGTCGGCGTGCAGGAACTCCATCCGGGGGGATCGGAACCCGATCCGGACAGACCGGGTCGGTATGGAGAAAGGCGCACCACTCATGACCTCTGTGCAGGTCGACAAGCAGCACGACGGCAATGAGGCCGCTGGGAAAGGCTCGGAAGAGGGCTACCAGCGGGGTCTGGGAAACCGCCAGATCCAGATGATCGCCATTGGTGGCGCCATCGGTACCGGCCTGTTCCTGGGGGCGGGCAAGGCGATATCCAAGGCGGGGCCCAGCATCATCCTGGCCTACGCGATCGTCGGTCTCGTCATCTTCTTCATCATGCGGGCACTGGGCGAACTGCTCATGTACCGGCCCGTCTCCGGCTCCTTCTCGGAGTACGGACGTGAATTCCTCGGCCCGTTCATCGGCTTCGTGACCGGCTGGACGTACTGGCTGTTCTGGGTCGTCACCGGCATCACCGAGGTAACTGCCGCGGCCACCTATATTCACTACTGGAACCAGGACATCCCACAATGGGTGTCCTCATTGATCTTCACCGTTGCACTCTTCGGCATCAACCTGATCTCCGTGAAGATCTTCGGAGAGCTGGAATTCTGGTTCTCGATGGTCAAGGTCACCGCGATCATCGGAATGATCCTCATCGGTCTCGGCGTCATCATCCTCGGCTTCTCCGACGCCGGTGACACCGCTTCCTTCTCCCTTCTCTGGTCCGACGGCGGTTTCTTCCCCAGGGGTGTCGGCGGCACGCTGATGACCCTGCAGATCGTGATGTTCGCGTTCCTCGCCGTCGAACTCGTCGGCGTCACCGCGGGCGAGGCCAAGGACCCGAAGAAGGTCCTGCCCAAGGCGATCAACACCGTTCCGTGGCGCATCGGCCTCTTCTACATCGGCGCGCTCATCATCATTCTGTCCGTCGTCAGCTGGACGGCCTTCGCGCCGAACGTCAGCCCCTTCGTCGAGGCGTTCCGGCACATCGGCCTGCCGGCCGGCGCCGGCATCGTCAACTTCGTCGTGCTGACCGCCGCGCTGTCGTCCGCCAACTCCGGCATGTACTCCACCGGCCGGATGCTGCGGGACCTCGCGCTCAACGGCCAGGGCCCGAAGCTCTTCACGCACCTCAGCAAGAACGGCCTGCCCACCTGGGGCACCGGCGTCTCCGTCGCGATGATGCTGGTGGGTGTCTGGATCAACTACCAGTGGCCGGGCGACGCGTTCAACTACGTCGTCTCCTTCGCCACCATCTCCGGCATGTGGGCCTGGATCGTCATCCTGCTCTCGCAGCTGCGCTTCCGGGCCAAGGCCAACCGCGGCGAGCTGCCGCAGTCCGAGTTCAAGGCGCCGGGCGCCCCGTACACCTCGCTCTTCGCGCTCGCCTTCATCGCGATGGTGATCGTGATGATGGGTGTGGACCCGGATGCCCGGATCTCGCTGTACGCGGCGCCGGTGTGGGCCGCCATCCTGACCGTCGGCTACCTCGCCATCAAGCGCAGGGACGCCGCCACGGCCACCGCTGTCCCGGCGGCGGAGGGCACGTCTTCGGACGGGGACACGAAGGGCTGACCCTCACTCCCGTCCCAGCATGCGGGCCCGTACGTACCACTCTCCGGTACGTGCGGGCCCGTCGGCCGTCCGCACCCTTTCCGGGGCGCCGCGGCGGGCCCTCTTATCCTTGCCGCATGCTGACCCTTACCAAGGCCCTCCACGACCAGATCGTCGCGCACTCCCGTAAGGACCACCCCGACGAGGCGTGCGGCGTCGTCGCGGGACCGGCCGGCAGCGGCCGTCCCGAGCGCTTCATCCCGATGCTGAACGCCGCCCGCTCGCCCACGTTCTACGAGTTCGACTCGTCGGACCTGCTCAAGCTCTACCGCGAGATGGACGACAGGGACGAGGAGCCGGTGATCGTCTACCACTCGCACACCGCCACCGAGGCGTACCCGTCGCGCACCGACATCTCGTACGCGAACGAGCCGGGCGCGCACTATGTCCTGGTATCCACCGCTGACGCCGACGATGCCGGACCCTTCCAGTTCCGCTCGTTCCGCATCGTGGACGGCGTGGTCACAGAGGAACCGGTCGAGCTGGTGGATTCCTACGCCTGACCTGGGGCTTCCTCGGCCGCTGCGGGTACGGGCCGAGGCGGTGGCCCGTACCGTGTCCCACCTGGCGTACACCCACCGTCCGCATCATGGGACGAGGTTCCAATACCCGGACCGGGAATCGCTACGATGACCACATGGTTGACCACGACGTGCGCGAGAAGAGGAGGGCCATGCACCAGCAGGCTCCGCTCGCCACGCGTCGCTCCGCCTCCGCCCTGCTGGGCGCCTTCGGCTGCGGAGCCGCCCGGCTGCACATCGACCTGTGCCGCCTGGCCGGCGCCATCTGTACGCGCCGCGCCGCCGCCTGAGCCGCAGCTCCGCGCCCCCGACGCACCCGCACCGCCGCAGGCCGTGCACTCGGGACGTACGCCACCCGCCACCGCACTCCGACAGGAGCACTCTCATGGCCATCGAGGTCCGAATCCCGACCATCCTGCGCACCTACACCGAAGGCGCCAAGGCCGTCGAGGGCAGCGGGGCGACCCTCGCCGACCTCTTCGCCGACCTGGAGAGCCGGCACGCCGGCATCCGCGAGCGCCTCGTCGACGGCGAGCAGCTGCGCCGCTTCGTGAACGTCTACCTCAACGACGAGGACGTCCGCTTCCTGGAAGGCATCTCCACCAAGCTCACCGACGGCGACCACGTCACGATCCTGCCGGCCGTGGCCGGCGGAGCGGTCTGACGGTGCGGTACGACTCCCCGCTGGCGGCGGTCGGGAACACCCCGCTCGTCCGCCTGCCGCGCCTCTCGCCGTCCGACGACGTCCGCATCTGGGCGAAGCTGGAGGACCGCAACCCCACGGGCTCGGTCAAGGACCGCCCCGCGCTGCACATGATCGAGCAGGCGGAGAAGGACGGCAGGCTCACCCCCGGCTGCACGATCCTGGAGCCGACCAGCGGCAACACCGGCATCTCGCTCGCCATGGCGGCCAAGCTCAAGGGCTACCGCATCGTCTGCGTGATGCCGGAGAACACCTCGTCCGAGCGGCGCGAACTGCTCGCGATGTGGGGCGCCGAGATCATCTCCTCGCCCGCGGCGGGCGGCTCCAACACCGCCGTACGGGTCGCCAAGGAACTCGCCGCCGAACACCCCGACTGGGTGATGCTCTACCAGTACGGCAACCCCGACAACGCCGGTGCGCACTACGCCACCACCGGCCCCGAGATCTTCGCCGACCTGCCGTCCGTCACCCACTTCGTGGCGGGCCTCGGCACCACCGGCACCCTGATGGGCGTCGGCCGCTACCTGCGCGAGAAGGTCCCCGGCATCCAGATCGTCGCCGCCGAACCGCGCTACGACGACGTCGTCTACGGGCTGCGCAACCTCGACGAGGGCTTCATCCCGGAGCTGTACGACGAGTCGGTGCTCACCACCCGCTTCTCCGTCGGCTCCCAGGACGCGGTCGCCCGTACCCGCGAACTCCTCGCCGAGGAAGGCATCTTCGCCGGAATCTCCACCGGCGCCGCCCTGCACGCGGCCATCGGCGTCGGCAAGAAGGCGCTGCGCGCCGGGCAGAGCGCCGACATCGTCTTCGTCGTCGCCGACGGCGGCTGGAAGTACCTCTCCACCGGCGTCTACACCGCCGAGTCGACCGAGGCGGCCATCGACACGCTGCACGGCCAGCTCTGGGCCTGACCCGCCTGACCCCTTCTGCACCGCCTGCGGGCGGGCCCGGATCTCACGGGCCCGCCCGCAGGCGGTGGCACAGCAACTAGCCCCCCAGATGCCGCACCCGGTCCCACACCAGCGGGTCGGCGACACCCGCGCGGCGCCGGAAAGCGTTCGCCGCCACCTCCCGCAGCTCGTCCGTCTCCAGATAGCTCCGGCGGCCCCGCGCGTCACCGACCGCCCCCGGGGGCAGCGGGATCACCCCGGGCCGCTCCTCGTGATGCCGCGTGGTGATCTTGATGACGAGCGCCGTGCCGCCGCGCACCGACAGCACCAGGCAGGGCCGGTCCTTCGCACCCGCCGGAGTGTCCTCGTACGGCACCCGCGCCCACCAGATCTCGCCGGGCGCCGGACGGGTGGTCGCCCCGGTCCGCGGCGCGCCGCCGTCCGCGCCGCCGTCCGCGCGCCGTCCGCCGGTGGTCCGCCGGCCGCGCCGCGGCGGACGGGCCGGTCCCGGCCTTGTGGTGCGGCGCCCGCGGCGCGGCGGCCTTCGGCTCCGCCCGCGCCCGTCGACCACCGCGGCGACCAGCGCCAACGCGATCACGGCCACCACACCCGGCCACCACGAGGTGTCCACACCCGCTCCCTCCACGCCGCAGGTCCCTGCGACCGTACCGGCAGCCGCCGTCCGCGGCACAGGGGAGAGGCCCGCCGCACCTGCCCACCCGGACTGGTGATTCCGCCCACAGCTCGCCCCGCTGGAGGCGCCACACAACCCTTTGCGCCTTACGCTCGTGGGCACTGCACTGAGAGCCCGTGTCCGCCGAGTACCGCCGGGTTACCGCAGGAAACCTGCGTGGACCGCCGGACCGCACCACACGGCACGGGCCTGCCGCTCCGCCGCCCCCGCCCAGGAGGTTCACGACCGTATGAAGCTCACTGTCGTCGGATGCTCGGGGTCGTTCCCTTCCACGGAATCGGCCTGTTCGAGCTACCTCCTGGAGGCCGACGGCTTCAGGCTGCTCCTCGACATGGGCAACGGCGCCCTCGGCGAGCTGCAGCGCCACACCGGTCTCTACGACCTCGACGCCGTACTCCTTTCGCACCTGCACGCCGATCACTGCATCGACCTCTGCGGCTACTTCGTCGTCCGCTACTACAGGCCGGACGGCGGCCGTTGCGCGCCGATGCCGGTCTACGGGCCGGCCGGCACCGAGCGCCGGCTGACCGCCGCGCACGCCGACCTGCCGCACGAAGGGGCGATGAGCGAGGTCTTCGACTTCCGCACCCTGACGCCGGGTTCGTTCACCATCGGCCCCTTCACCCTCCGCGCGGAACGGGTCAGCCACCCCGTCGAGGCGTTCGGCTTCCGGATCGAGTACGACGGCCGTTCGCTGACGTACTCGGGCGACACCGGCACCTGCGCGGCGCTCGACGACCTCGCCGACGGCACCGACCTCTTCCTGTGCGAGGCGTCCTTCACGCACGGCAAGGAGGACATCCCCGATCTGCACCTCAACGGCCGCGAGGCGGGGGAGCACGCGCAGCGGGCCGGCGCGGGACGGCTGGTGCTGACCCACATCCCGCCGTGGACCGACCCGGACATCAGCCTCCGCGACGCGCAGAAGGTCTACGACGGGCCCGTCGAGGTCGCCAGGGCCGGGACGGTCTACGAGATCTGAGGCCCGCCGCGCAGCAGGAGCGGCGCGCGGCCGGGACGCACAAGGGCCCCGGAACCGATCGGTTCCGGGGCCCTTTTCCGTGTGCGGGGCGACCGCTACGCCTTCGTCAGGTCCTCGACCTCTTCCTCGGGTTCGCGGCCCGGGGTGGTGAGGTTGAACTTCTTGATGGCGAAGCGGAACAGGAGGTAGTAGATGACGCTGAAGACCAGGCCGATCGGGATGATCAGCCAGGGCTTGGTGGCCAGGTTCCAGTTCAGTACGTAGTCGATGGCGCCGGCCGAGAAGGTGAAGCCGTCGTGCACGCCGAAGGCCCAGGTGACGGCCATCGAGATCGCGGTCAGCACCGCGTGGATCGCGTACAGCACCGGGGCGATGAACATGAACGAGAACTCGATCGGCTCGGTGATGCCGCAGACGAAGGAGGTCAGCGCGAGCGAGACCATCATGCCCATCACGGCCTTGCGGCGCTCGGGGCGGGCGGCGTGCGCGATGGCGACGGCGGCGGCCGGCAGGCCGAACATCATGATCGGGAAGAAGCCCGACATGAACTGTCCGGCGGACGGGTCACCGGCGAAGAAGCGGCCGATGTCGCCGTGCGCGACCTTGCCCGCCGCGTCGGTGAAGTCACCGAGCTGGAACCACGAGACGGTGTTGACGAACTGGTGCATGCCGATCGGCAGCAGGGCGCGGTTGATCAGGCCGAAGAGGCCCGCGCCGCCCGCGCCGAGGCCGGTCATCCACTCGCCGAAGCTGGAGATGCCGTCGCCGATGGGCTCCCAGACCAGCACGAAGAGCACGCCGACCGCGGTGCCCACGAAGGCCATGATGATCGGGACGAGCCGGCGGCCGTTGAAGAAGCCGAGCCAGTCGACCAGCTTCTTGCGGTGGTAGCGCTGCCACAGGGTCGCGGCGAGCAGACCCATGATGATGCCGCCGAGCACGCCGGGGTTGTTGACGACCGGCTCGACCCACTTGCCCTTCTCGATGTGTCCCTCGGTGACCGGGAACGCCTTGAGGACATTGCTGTAGACCAGGAAGCCGACCAGCGCGGCGAGCGCGGTGGAGCCATCGGCCTTCTTGGCGAAGCCGATGGCCACGCCTATGCAGAACAGCAGCGGCAGGTTGTCGAAGACGGCACCGCCGGCCGCGGCGAAGACCTTGCTGACGTCGATCCAGCCCAGACCGTCCTTGCCGAAGACGTCCGGCTGCCCCAGCCGGTTGAGGATGCCCGCTGCGGGCAGCACGGCGATCGGCAGCTGGAGGCTGCGGCCGATCTTCTGCAGGCCCTGGAACAGGCCGGAGCCCCGCTTCTTTGCGGGGGCCGCCTTCGCGGCAGTGGCCGAACTCATCGGATTCCTCCTGGTGAGGCGGGCACTCGGGAAGGGGGACGGCCCGCTTGTTGGTCTACACCACTCAGTGGTTTAGACCATTCTTAGCACGTAGCCCCGACATAAAGGAATCCATTCTTCCAAGTGGTGTGGACCACATGGCGACCGGCCCTCGGACCGACGGGTCCAAAGGCCGGAAAAAGCGGGCCAGGCATCCAGGAAATGCGCCGCCGCGAACCTCACCGGCTCAGTGTGCACGGTGAGTTGGGGCGCGCGGACGAAAATGCCCGATGCTCACGCACCGGACTTCCGCGACTACTTCACGTTGTCCTTCTCCAATTCCTCCGCCACGTCCTCCGGCTCACGCCCCGGAGTCGTCAGATCGAATTTCGTGATCACGAAGCGGAAGAGCACGTAGTAAACCACGGCGAAGCACAGACCGATCGGAATGATCAGCCACGGCCTGGTCGCAAGACCCCAGTTGATGACGTAGTCGATCAGACCCGCCGAAAAGCTGAAACTGTCGTGCACCCCCAGCGCCCAGCTGACCGCCATCGACACCCCCGTCAGCACCGCGTGGATCCCGTACAGCACCGGCGCGATGAACAGGAACGAGTACTCGATCGGCTCGGTCACCCCGGTCACGAACGACGTCAGCCCGACCGACAGCATCATGCCCGCGACCTCCTTGCGGCGGTGCGGCTTGGCGCAGTGCGCGATCGCCAGCGCGGCGGCGGGCAGCGCGAACATCATGATCGGGAAGAAGCCGGTGGTGAACTGCCCCGCGGTCGGATCGCCCGCCAGAAACCGGTTGATGTCGCCGTGCACGACCGTGCCGTCCGGCTTGGTGAAGTCGCCGAACTGGAACCAGACGAACGTATTCAGGAACTGGTGCAGCCCCACCACCAGCAACGCCCGGTTGGCGACACCGAAAATGCCGGAACCGACCCAGTCCAGATCCGTCAGCCACTTGCTGAAACTCGTCAGCGCATCGCCGACCGGCGGCCAGACGAACAGGCACACCACGGCGAACGCCAGGCCCACGAAGGCCATCACGATCGGCACCAGCCGCCTGCCGTTGAAGAACCCCAGCCAGTCCACCAGCTTCACCCGGTGCAGCCGCTGCCAGAACCACGCCGCCGCGAACCCCATCAGAATGCCGCCGAACACCCCCGGATTCTGGAACGTCGCCTGCGCCACCGCCCCCTTGCCGTCCACGCACACCCCGCCCCACAGACCCGCCTGCGTATACGTCTGCCCCGCGGCGCAGCCCACCGGGAACTGGTGCAGCACCGAGTAATAGACGAGGAAGCCGACCACCGCCGCCAGCGCCGTCGACCCGTCCGCCTTCTTCGCCATCCCGATCGCGACACCGATGCAGAACAGCAGCGGCAGACCGAGCCCCGAATCCAGCAGCGCACCGCCCGCCCCCACGAACACCTTGGCGACGTCGTCCCAGCCGAGACCGTCGGCGCCGAACACATCCGGCTGCCCCAGCCGGTTGAGAATGCCCGCGGCGGGCAGCACCGCGATGGGCAGCTGAAGGCTGCGCCCCATCTTCTGCATGCCCTGGAAGGCGTTGGCCGCCCAGGTCCTACGGGGAGCCGCCGCCGCACCGGAACTCATCCGCCACCTCCCGGCAGGCCGCCCGTCACCACGTCGCCCGAGGCGTGCCGCATACTGGTGGTGTAGACCAGTTGTGGTGCGATTCCGGGCCCCCGGCGTGCACTCCGGGTGCTCGCCATCCTTCGCCAGACGGCGGGCAAACGCCCATAAAACTGGGCTGAACGTGCGTTACGGTTCGTCAACCGCACGGCAGAACCGCCGGCGGCCGAGACAAGCAGGAGTGGACATGGCCAGCAAGGCTGAGAAGATCGTCGCCGGGCTCGGCGGACTCGACAACATCGAAGAGGTCGAGGGCTGCATCACCCGCCTCCGCACCGAGGTCGTCGACGCCTCCCTCGTCGACGAGGCCGCACTCAAGGCCGCAGGCGCCCACGGCGTCGTCAAGATGGGCACCGCGATCCAGGTCGTCATCGGCACCGACGCGGACCCCATCGCCGCCGACATCGAAGACATGATGTGAGCTGACCCCCAGGTCACCACCACGCGGGCCCCGCCCCCCGGCAACCCACGCCAGGGACGGGGCCCGCGCCATGCCCGCCGGACGAACGAGCCGAAGCCGCGCCTGCCTGGCGACACGACCCCGGACGCACTCATCTAGGCTCTACGCCATGTCTCGCATCGACGGCCGCACCCCCGAACAGCTCCGCCCCGTACGCCTCGAACGCGGCTGGAGCAAGCACGCCGAAGGCTCCGTCCTCGTCTCCTTCGGCGACACCAAAGTCTTCTGCACCGCATCCGTCACCGAAGGCGTCCCCCGCTGGCGCAAGGGCAGCGGCGAGGGCTGGGTCACCGCCGAGTACTCGATGCTGCCCCGCTCCACCAACACCCGCGGCGACCGCGAAGCCGTACGCGGCAAGATCGGCGGACGCACCCACGAGATCTCCCGCCTCATCGGCCGCTCCCTCCGCGCCGTCATCGACTTCAAGGCACTCGGCGAGAACACCATCGTCCTCGACTGCGACGTCCTCCAGGCCGACGGCGGCACCCGCACCGCCGCCATCACCGGCGCCTACGTCGCCCTCGCCGACGCCATCACCTGGGCCCAGGGCAAGAAGATCGTCAAGCACGGCCGCAAGCCGCTGACCGGCACCGTCTCCGCCGTCAGCGTCGGCATCGTCGACGGCACCCCGCTCCTCGACCTCTGCTACGAGGAAGACGTCCGCGCCGACACCGACATGAACGTCGTCTGCACCGGCGACGGCCGCTTCGTCGAGGTCCAGGGCACCGCCGAAGCCGAGCCCTTCGCCCGCGACGAACTCAACGCACTCCTCGACCTCGCCGTCAACGGCTGCGCCGCACTCGACGCAGCCCAGCACGAGGCACTCGCCCGCACCCTCTGACCCCGGCGACGCCACCAGGACGGGGCCGCGGCGCCCGGTGCCCCACCCCGTCCTGGCCCGGCCCGCACCCCGTCCCGGCAACCAAAAACCGGCCCCGTGCGTGTCATCCTTTGCCCGAGCATGACCCAAGGGGAGGAACCGCACCATGGCCCAGCACCCGCACCGCCGACGACCCGCCGCCACCGCACTCGCCGCGGCGGCCCTCGCCCTCCCGCTCCTCACCGCCTGCGGAGCGGTCGACACGGCCGTGAACTGCGCCAAGACCGCCACCGCCGTCGTCAACGGCGTCGACAGACTCCAGAAGAACGCAGGCGACGCACTCGACGACCCGCAGCGCACCGAAAAGGCCCTCGACGACATCGACAAGGACCTCAAGGACATCGGCGACTCCACCGGCGACCCCGACCTCGCCAAGACCGTCACGAGCCTGCAGCGCGCCGTCGACAACGCACAGCGCGCCGTCGAGGACAACAAGGCCCCCGACCTCCAGCCCCTCGCGGACGCGGCCGGTGAACTCACCAAGGTCTGCACCCCGGGATAATTACGTCCCATGCAGCACACAACCGAACCGCAGGCCCCCCGGCGCCTGATCCTCGCCACCCGCAACGCCGGAAAGATCACCGAACTCCGCGCCATCCTGGCCACCGTCGGCCTCGACGTCGAACTCGTCGGCGCCGACGCCTACCCGGAGGTCCCCGACGTCAAGGAAACCGGCGTCACCTTCGCCGAGAACGCCCTGCTGAAGGCACACGCCCTGGCCCGCGCCACCGGCCACCCCGCCGTCGCCGACGACTCCGGCCTGTGCGTCGAGGTACTCGGCGGCGCCCCCGGCATCTTCTCCGCCCGCTGGTCGGGCCGGCACGGCGACGACCGCGCCAACCTCGCCCTGCTCCTCGCCCAGCTCTCCGACATCGACGACAACCACCGCGCCGCCCACTTCGCCTGCGCCGCCGCCCTGGCCCTCCCCGACGGCACCCAGCGCGTCGTCGAAGGCACCCTGCGCGGCACCCTGCGCCACACCCCCGCCGGCACCGGAGGCTTCGGCTACGACCCGATCCTCCAGCCCCTCGGCGAGACCCGCACCTGCGCCGAACTCACCGCCGACGAAAAGAACGCCATCAGCCACCGCGGCCAGGCGTTCCGGGCACTGGCACCGGTGGTGAAGGAACTCCTGGGCTGAGGCGTGCGGCTCGCCTGCCGAAGGTCTGGCATGCATGGCAAAGGCCCGGCACGAGTGATCGTGCCGGGCCTTCGCGAGTACCTGGTACGGCCGGAGGGACTCGAACCCTCACGCCTCGAAGGCACTGGTACCTAAAACCAGCCTGTCTCACCAATTCCAGCACGGCCGCGCGCCAGGGTCATAGTACTGGGTGCCTATGACGCCCCAGAAGGCTGGCGCCGTCGCCGTCCGCCACGGCACCAAGTGTCCGTGATCGCATGGCAGTTGGGGCACAGGAGGCGCAGATTCTCCGAACGGTCGTCGCGCCAGTCGCCATTGATGTGGTCGATTTCGAGCGTCATGGGCCGGCCGTTCCACACGGGGTCCGTACCGCACGCGGAGCACCGTTCGGGCACATCCGTCTGCAAAAGGGCTCGCCGCAGCATGGCGCTGTGTGCGCGCCGCTTCCGGTGGTGCTTGACGAGTATGTCCTCGGGGCTCCTGGGCGGAGTCCGGCCCGGTTTGCCTCGCATGTGTGCTTGCCCCAGGAAGTGTGTCGTGCTGATGCCTTCGGCGGACACCCAGGAACGGAAGAGGGACCGGCTGCGCGCGGTGTCCGCGATGCCCAGGTGGCGCAGGGCGGCCGCGACGGAGACCGACGCGTCGGCAGCCTGTTGCAGGGACTCCCGGGTGGGGCGGGGGTGTTTGGCGCCCCGTACGACGGGCCGGAAGTGGGACACGTCGATCCCGAAATGGTCGAAGCGCTTGAGCAGGTGCCGTCGGACCTGGTGGTAGGAGTGGCCGCCGCAGAACACGATGACCTCGTCGATGTCCGTACAGCACCGCGCGGCCTCGGCGAGCAGTTCCCGTGTGTAGCGGACCCGCTCGCTCATCGCTGCCCCGCCGGATGACCGGAGCGTGCGGATGTGTTGCGCCCCCGGTAGGTGTCCGTCGTCGCATGGCAGTTGGGGCACAGCAGGCGAAGGTTCTCTCGCCGGTTGTTGCGCCAGTCTCCGTCGATATGGTCCACCTCCAGCGGCAGGAGACAACGCCTCCAGACGGGCCCCGTGCCGCAGAGCGCACAGCGTTCGTCCGCCCCGAGAGCCAGCAGGGCGGCCTTGAGGCGGCTACTCGGCACCCGGCGGGCGGCAGAGCGGGACTCCACGAGCAGTTCGTCGGGAGCGAGACGCCGACGCGTGGTGCTCCTGTTCCGGCCCTGCGGTGTGAAATGCGAGGTGTCGATTCCCAGGCCGTGGATGCGGCGGCTGATGTGGGAGTGCTGGCCGCCTACGACATCGAGCCCGAGGCGCCGCAGCACCTCGCACATGTTCACCGAACAGGCCACCGCCTCCTCAAGAACCTCCCTCGTCCACCGCGCCCCCTCCCGCTCGAAATGGGAGGTGTCGATCCCCAACGACCGCATCCGGTCGCGCAGATATCGCCGGGAGTGCCCCTTCGGATCCACCCCCAGCTTGGTCAGTGCCTCCGACAGCGTCCGTGACGTCGATGCCGCGGTGGTGAGCCGTTCTCTGGTGTACGGACTGGCCGGCATGTGCGCCCTCCCCGTTCTCCGCGCGCGGGCCCTTCCCGCACCCCCTCGAACAGAACAACGATCGAACGCAAAGGCGGTTACGCGGGGTGAGGGAAAGAATGCGAAGGGTCCGGGTGTGGCTGAGGCCCCGAGGCGCGTGCCCCGGGGCCCCTCTATGTGGCGTCGGTCAGAACTTCGGTTCCGTCGTCTGGGAGGTGATCATTTCGACTGCCTCCTCCTTGGTGGCGACGGAGGGCGGGGAGCCTTCCAGGGGCTGCTGGGCGGTCTCCTTCATGCAGGCCACGGCGATGACGCCGACGAGGGCTGCGCCCATCGTGTAGTAGGCGGGGACCATGACGTTCCCGTTGAACGCGCCCATCAGGGCCGTGATGACGAGCGGGGTGGTGCCGCCGAAGATCGAGACCGCGAGGTTGTAGCCGATGGAGAGCGAGCCGTAGCGGACGCTGGTGGGGAAGAGGGCGGGCAGGGCGGCGGACATGGTGCCCAGGAGGCAGACGAGGGAGAGGCCGAGGAGGGCCATGCCGCCGATGACCGTGGCGAAGCTGCCCTGCTTGACCAGGAGGAAGGCCGGGATGGACGTGATGAAGAAGCCGAGCATGCCGGTCATCAGCAGCGGCTTCCGGCCGAAGCGGTCGCTGAGCTTGCCGACGCTGCTGACGATCAGCATCAGGACGATCATGGTGCCGACCAGGATCAGCAGTCCGTGCGACTCCTTGTAGTGCAAGGTGTCGGTGAGGTACGTCGGCATGTACGACAGCAGCATGTAGTCGGTGATGTTGTACGCGCCGACGAGGGCGATGCACAGGATCAGCGTCGGCCACTGCTGGGCGAAGATCTCGCCGAGCTTCTTCTTCGGGGCGTTCTCCGACAGGTGCGAGAACTCCGCCTCGGCGTCGGTGGCGGAGCCCGTGGCGGTGTGGGTCTGGGACGCCTCCAGCTTCTGGAAGGCGGGGGTCTCGTCGAGCTTCATCCGCAGGTAGAGACCGACCAGGCCGAGCGGGCCCGCGACCAGGAACGGGATGCGCCAGCCCCACTGCACCATCGCCTCGTCGGTCAGCGCGGCGTTGAGGATCAGCACGATGCCGGCGGCGCCGGTGTAGCCGATCAGGGTGCCCATTTCCAGGAAGCTGCCGAAGTATCCGCGCTTCTTGTCGGGGGCGTACTCGGCTATGAAGGTCGAGGCGCCGCCGTACTCGCCGCCGGTGGAGAAGCCCTGGATGAGGCGGAAGATGATCAGGAGTACGGGTGACCAGAAGCCGATCGCCGCGTACGAGGGGATCAGGCCGATGCAGAGGGTGCCGATCGCCATCATGATCATGGTGAAGGCGAGGACCTTCTTGCGGCCGATGCGGTCGCCGAGCGGGCCGAAGTAGGCGCCGCCGAGTGGCCGTACGAGGAAGGCCACGGCGAACGTCGCGAACGTCGACAGCAGGCCGGCTGTGTCGCTGCCGCCGGGGAAGAAGACCTTGCTGATGACGACGGCGAGATAGGCGTAGATCCCGAAGTCGAACCACTCCATGGCGTTACCGAGGGCGGCGGCCTTCACGGCACGCTTGACCACCTTTTCGTCGGTGACCGTGATATCGGTGCGCCGGAGCTTGGGGTTCCTGCGCCTGGCTATGGCACGGAAGAGCGCGCGGTGACGCTTCAGCGCTTCCGGGTCGTGTTCGGAAGCGTTCTCAGCTTCGGTGCTGCCGATCGGCACGAGGCGGTCCTCTCGTTCGGTCAGAGCGCGGGGTGCGCGATGGGGTACGACGAGTGCGCCTGCGCAGTCGAGCGCGGATCAAACCACTCTGGCGCCGGAACGCGAGGTACGTCACTCGGGTTGGGCCGTCCGGATGACTTGGCCTGGCCTGCGGTTTTACGGGCCGGAGCGGGCCTTGGGAGCGCTTTCGGGCGGGGTGCGCCGTTACAGAACTGGTACACAGCCGCGGGGTCATCGCAGCGTCCGGGCAATCCGTCCGTGTGGCGGAGGGAGGAGGGTGGTGTGCTGTCGTCACCGCCCGTGCGCCCGGAGCCGCCGCTTCCGCCGCGCGTGTGAGGAGAGTGGCGGCGTTCGTGTGTACCGGGTGGGGGTACGGGGCGTGGGCTCCGGGAGGAGAGGGCGATGACCGACCGCGACGGAGCGCGCCGGATGAGGGGGCGTATCGCCCTGGTGGCGTTCGTGGTGGTCACCGCGCTGGCCGCGGGCGGGGTGTGGTTCGGCCAGTCGGGGGGCCATGCGACGGCGGTCGATGTGGCGCCGAAGACGTCGGCGGTGCAGGACGTGAAGTCGTCGGGGAAGCCGTCGGACGGGCTGCCGGGGGTGCGGGACTGCGGCGCGGGCGAGCCGGAGGTCAAGCCGCGGGTGATCACGCTGACGTGCGCGGATGCGGGCATGGTGGCGACGGCCATCACCTGGGAGAAGTACGGCGCGAAGTCGGCGGAGGGCAGGGGCGTGGTGCAGGTCGAGAAGACCGCGGCGGGCGGCGGCGCGGATTCGGTGTTCCCCGCGACGTTCCGGCTCTACGGGGCGGAGCCGGTGGCGGGCGGCCGGGCCTTCACGGGGCTTGAGGTGACGTACGACGGCTCGACGCCGCTCGGCGACACGACGGAGATGTACAACCTCGCGTGATGGGCATCCGAGGCCGGATCGCGCTGGCCATTTCGTGTATGACGGCGCTGGCCGTGGTGCTGCTGGGGTTCGCCGTGCACCACATCGCGGACGCCGAGCGGGAGCGTTCGGCGCGGGTGTACCAGGACTACCGGTTGAGTGCGGCGCTCCAGATCTACGAGCGGGACGGGACGCTGGCGATGGGGGCGCAGCTGGACGATGCGACGCTGCCTTCGCCGTTGCGGGCGGCTGCGTTCGAGGGGAAGTCGGGGACGTACGTCAGCGGGGGCGAGGATCCGCGGGTGTGGGCGGCGACGGGGGTCGGCGGGAGCGAGGAGCGGCCGGGGCGTTCGCTGTCGGTGTCGGCGGCGTTTCCCGATGACGATCCGGCGCAGCTGGCGCTGGACCGGGCGCTGCTGGTCGCGGGGGTGGGCACGGTCACGGTGATGGCGGTGGTGTCGTGGTTCGTGGCGCAGCGGCTGTCGCGGCGGCTGCGGCTGAGTGCGGCGGCGGCGCGGCGGATAGCCGCCGGTGCGGCTCCGGACGCGGACGCGCTGGCGAGCCGTGGCCGGGACGAGGTGGCCGAGCTGGGCCGCAGTGTGCATCACATGGCGATGTCGCTGGCGGCGCAGGCGCAGGCGGAGCGGGAGTTCACCGCGGATGTGGCGCATGAGCTGCGTACGCCGGTGGCGGGTCTGGTGGCGGCTGCCGAGCTGTTGCCGCAGCCGCGTGCGGTGGAGATGGTGCAGGACCGGGCGCAGGCGATGCGGCGGCTGGTGGAGGACCTGCTGGAGGTGTCGCGTCTTGACGCCGGGGTGGAGCGGGCGGATCTGGATGCCTGTGAGCTGCCGTCGCTGGTGCGGGGGATCGTGAAGCGGGCGGTGCGGCAGCGGGGCGTGTCCGAGGTGTCGGTCTCGGTGTCGGTGGAGGGGGAGCCGCGGATCGTGGAGACGGACCGGCGCCGGGTGGAGCGGGTGCTGGTGAATCTGCTGGCGAACGCGGCGAAGCACGGGGAGCCGCCGATCGAGGTGGTGGTGGCGGGCAGCCGGATCGTGGTGCGTGATCACGGTCCCGGCTATCCGGCGGAGCTGTGTGCCGAGGGGCCGCGGCGGTTCCGTACGGCGGCGCCGGAGCGGGGGACGGGGCACGGCCTGGGGCTGACGATCGCGGCGGGCCAGGCGGAGGTGCTGGGGGCGCGGCTGGACTTCGGCACGGCTGCGCAGGGTGGCGCCGAGGCCGTCCTGGAGCTGCCGGACCGGACGGTGGGGGGCGACGTGGACGTGGTGGGGGCGGGGTAGGGGCGGTCGGGGCGGGGGGTGTCCGGGGCGGGGAGCGGCTTCCGGGGTCGGGCGGGCGCGGGCGGCGTTTCACCCCCCCCCACCCCCGAACCCACCCCCGCCCCCTCCCCCGTAGGGGGAGAGGGGGGAGGGGGCGGGGGAAGCCTCACAGCGGGCGGGGGAGCCTTCGCGGCCCCTGCCTCACAGCTCCCGCCTCACAGCCCGGAACCCCGCCTCACAGCCCCAGATCCTTGATGATCTTGGCGACGTGGCCGGTGGCCTTGACGTTGTAGAGGGCGCGTTCGACCTTGCCCTCCTCGTCGACGATGACGGTGGAGCGGATGACGCCGGTGACGGTCTTGCCGTAGAGCTTCTTCTCGCCGAAGGCGCCGTATGCCTCCAGGACCTGCTTGTCGGGGTCGCCGACGAGGGTGACCTTGAGGTCTTCCTTCTCGCGGAACTTGGCGAGCTTCTCCGGCTTGTCGGGGGAGACGCCGATGACGTCGTAGCCGTGACCGGCGAGGAAGTCGAGGTTGTCGGTGAAGTCGCACGCCTGCTTGGTGCAGCCGGGGGTCAGCGCGGCCGGGTAGAAGTAGACGATGACCTTGCGGCCCTTGTGGTCGGCGAGCGAGATCTCGTTGCCGTCCGCGTCGGGGAGGGTGAAGGCGGGGGCGGTGTCACCGGTCTGCAGTCGCTCGCTCATGTCTCTCCTTCGGATGGTGCGTACGCCCCCGAGATTACGGCTTCCGTGGGGCCCGTGGTGCGGTGCGGTGGAAGCCGTGGCTGCGCGTAACGGGGGTGCTGTGGGGCGCGGGCGGGTGTGAGCTGACAGACTGTCCTTCACGAATCGGCACGGACAGGATCTTGGCCGGTTCCGTACGGGGCTCGTGCCCGGTCCTGTACGCATCGGCCCGAGACGACGGAGGCAGCGCGGTGTCGGAAGCCAGGACCCCTGCGCAGATCGAGGCGGACATCGTCCGCCGGCGGCAGGATCTCGCCGTGACGCTGGACGAGATCGGTGTGCGGCTGCACCCGAAGACGATCATCGGTGAGGCGAAGGCGAAGACCGCTGAGGTGGTGGACCGGACGGCGGGGCGTGCGTATGTGGCCGCCAACCGTGCGGTCTCGGACGTGCGTGCCCAGCTGGTGTCGGAGGACGGCGCGCCGCGGCTGGAGCGGATCGTTCCGGTGGCCATGGTCGGTGTGGGTGTGGTGGGGCTGCTGGTGATGCGCGCCAAGCGGCGCCGCGGCTGAACGGCGCCCGGCGGCCCGGCAGTCGGCAGGGTGCGGGTACGGTCGTGCCGTGAGCCCGAATAACACCAAGGACACCCACGACAAGCTGCCGATCCGGATGCTGCACGACCGCGTGCTGGTGCGGACGGACATCCCCGAGGGCGAGCGGCGCTCGACCGGGGGCATCGTCATTCCGGCGACCGCTGCCGTCGGCCGCCGTCTGGCCTGGGCGGAGGTGGTCGCCGTCGGCCAGAACGTGCGGACCGTCGAGGTGGGTGACCGGGTGCTGTACGACCCGGAGGACCGTGCCGAGGTCGAGGTGCGCGGTGTGGCGTATGTGCTGATGCGGGAGCGGGATCTGCACGCGGTGGCCGCGGAGCGTCTTGAGGGTTCGGACGACGCGACCGGGCTGTACCTGTAGTCGTTTCCGGTAGCCGGTGGCCGTCTTCGGCGGTCATCCGTGAAGGCCCTGCGATGAACGGGCGGTGATCGAGGTCACCGCCCGTTGTGCTGGGCTTTTGCTAGCCTCGAAGACACCCGACGAGACGCGCCGTACCGGGCAGGACAAGACGACGCACCCCTGTTGAAGGTCTTTCACGGAGGTGCCGTCATGGCATGGGTTTTGTTGATCATCGCCGGTCTGCTGGAGGTCGGCTGGTCGATCGGGATGAAATTCACCGAGGGGTTCACGCGGCTGTGGCCCAGCGTGTTCACCGGCGCGGGCATCATCGCGAGCATGCTGCTGCTGTCGATCGCCGCGCGGTCCCTGCCGATCGGCACGGCGTACGGCGTGTGGGTCGGTATCGGTGCCGCGGGCGCCGCGGTCGTGGGGATGCTGGTGCTCGGTGAGCCGGCCACCGCGGCGCGGATCTTCTTCATCTGTCTGCTGCTGGTGTCGGTGGTGGGGCTCAAGGCGACGTCAGGTCACTGAGCTGCGCGGCCTCACTCAGTAGTCCTCGTCGGGGCCCACGGTCGGGAAGTCCTCGGTGGGGGCGCCGGTCGGCTCGGTCGGTGCGGTGTCGGTGGGTTCGGGTTCGCCGGGTTCTGTGGGGGTGCCGGTGTCCGTGGGCGGGGTGGTGGGTTCGCCGTCGCCCGGCTCCGGCGAGGTGCTCTCCGACGGGGATCCGGAGTCATCGGGGCCGGGTTCGTGGGCGCCGGGCTCCAGTTGGAGGTCGAAGTCGCGGACCGGTTGTCCGTCGAGGACGGTCGCGGTGTAGTCGGCCCAGATCTCGGCGGGGAAGCCGCCGCCGTTGACCCGTGACAGGCCGGCCGCGCCGTAGAGCGGTTCCTGGGCGGCGGTCTTGGGGTGCTGGCCCAATACGGCGACGACGGTGGCGAGTTCGGGGGTGTAGCCGGCGAACCAGGCGGCCTTGTCGCCCTCCGCGGTGCCGGTCTTGCCTGCTGCCGGGCGGCCCGCCTCCTGTGCCGCGGTGGCGGTGCCGCCCTCGACGACGCTGCGCAGGACGGACGTGGTGGTGTCGGCCGCTTCCCGCCCGATGGCGGTGGTACGGGCGCGTTCGGGGAGCGGGACGTCCGCGCCGGCCTTGGTGAGCTTGTCGACGAGGGTGTAGGGGCGCTGTTGGCCGTGGTTGGCGAGGGTGGCGTACACCTGCGTCATGTCGAGGACGCTGGGGGTGGCGGTGCCCAGGGAGATGGCGCCCTGGGAGGTGGCGAGGCTGGGCGTGCCGGACGGGATTCCCAGGGCGACGGCGGTGTCCTTGACCTTGGCAGGGCCGACGTCGATGCCCATCTGCGCGTAGACGGCGTTGACGGACTTGTCCATGGCCTCGCTGACGGTGATCGGGCCGTAGGAGCGGTCGTCCTCGTTGGCGGGGGCGAAGCCGGTGGGGGTGCCGTTGTTGAGGGTCATGCGCTTGTTGGTGCCGTCGTAGACGGTCTGGGGGGTGATGCGGGTGCCGTCCTGGGTGGTGGAGCCGTTCTGCACGGCGGAGGCGAAGACGATCGGTTTGAAGACGGAGCCCACCTGGTAGTCGCGCCGGGTGGCGCCGTTGACGTACTGCTCGGCGTAGTCGACGCCGCCGTACATGGCGACGACCCGGCCGGTTTCCGGGGCGATGGATGCGCCGCCCGCCCGGACGTAGGAGTCGACTTTCCTGCTGTCGCTCAGCTGGTCCATCAGCCGGTTGTCGACGGCGTCGGTGAAGGCTTCCTGGCGGTCCTTGTCGAGGGTGGTGGTGATGCGGTAGCCGCCGGAGCGCAGGGTGTCCTCGTCGACGATCTTGTGGTCGGTCAGGTAGTCGGTGACGGCCTTGACGACGTAGCCGCGCTGGCCGCTGAGGCCGGTGGGGGACGTGGCGCGGTGCGGTGCGGGGAAGGTCATGGCGGCCCGGTCGGCGCGGCTGAGCCATTTCTTCTTCACCATGCCGTCCAGGACGTAGTTCCAGCGCGCCAGGGCCCGTGACTTGTTCTCGGGGTGGGCGGTGATGTCGAACGCGCTGGGGGAGTTGAGGAGGGTGGCCAGGTAGGCGCCCTCGGCGGTGGTGAGTTCGTCGGAGTTCTTGCCGTAGTACGCCTGGGCGGCGGCCTGGATGCCGTAGGCGTTGCGGCCGTAGTAGCTGGTGTTGAGGTAGCCCTCCAGGATCTCTTCCTTGCTCACCTCGCGGTCCAGCTTGATGGAGATGAAGAACTCCTTGGCCTTGCGGGTGACGGTCTGTTCCTGGCCGAGGTAGTAGTTCTTGACGTACTGCTGGGTGATGGTCGAGCCGGACTGTTTGCCCTTGCCGGTGACGGTGTTCCAGGCGGCCCGGAGCATCGCGCCGGGGTCGACGGCCGATTCGGAGTAGAAGTCGCGGTCCTCGGCGGCGAGCACGGAGCGCTGGACGGTCCTGGGGATCTGGCTGAGCGGGACGTTCTCGCGGTTGACGTCGCCGTCGCGGGCCAGTTCCGTGCCGTCGGAGTAGAGGTAGACGTTGCTCTGGGCCTTGGCCGCGCTGTTGGCGGGCGGTATGTCGACGAGGAGGTAGCCGGCGATCAGGCCGCCGCCGACGATCAGCAGGATCAGCAGCAGCGTGCCGAGGAGCTGGCGCCAGGTGGGGAGGAAGCGGCGCGGGCCGGTGCGCCGCGGGCGGCGCGGCGGGCGCTCGGCCCAGGCGGCCGTGGGGCCGGGCCGCGGGCCCTGCTGCGGGGGACCGTCGTGTTCCGGTCCGTGCTGCGGCTCTTCGCTCATCTGGTGGGACTCCTCTGCCGCCGCCGGGGATGGTGCTGCGGTGGATCGGTGCCGTCGGGGGATGCGCGGTACGTCCTGTCAAGGGTTACCCGCCCCGGGACGTTCTGTCGCCTCATCTGCTCCTGCCGCGAGGGGCGGCGTGCGCCGGGTACCGCTCCGTGTCCGGCCGTACGGGGCCCCTCGCGCACCCCTTCGGGTGATAAATCGATGGTGGTCGCTCCGGGTACCGCAGTACGCTCCGGTGCTTTGCCGCCATCCGCCGTCCGGCGTTGTTTCCGTCCGTCCGGCGTCGTATCCGTCCGCCGGGCGCCGGTCCGCCGCTCAGGTGGCAGCGGTACCGAGCACGAAGGGGAGCGCGCTGATGCTGTACACGGCCGTGGCGGCCGGCGGCTTCCGGCGGTACGCGACGTACCGCGTCGCCACCGCAGCCGGGGTGTTCACCAACACCGTCTTCGGTTTCATCGTCGCCTACTCGTACATCGCGCTGTGGCACGAGCGGCCTCACCTGGGCGGCTATGACCAGGCGCAGTCGCTGACGTTCGCCTGGACGGGGCAGGCGCTGCTGGCGGCCACCGCGATGATGACCGGCGGCGGGATCGCCGAGCTTGAGGAGCGGATCCGCAGCGGGGACATCGCGGTGGACCTGCACCGGCCGGCCGATCTTCAGCTGTGGTGGCTGGCGGCGGACCTGGGGCGGGCGGGGTTCCAGCTGATCGGCCGCGGGGTGGTGCCGATGGCGGTGGGTGCCTGCTTCTTCGATCTGGCGCTGCCCGGGGACGGGTGGACGTGGGGGCTGTTCCTGGTGTCGTCCGTGCTGGCCGTGGTGGTGAGTTTCGCGGTGCGCTATCTCGTCGCGGTGGCGTCGTTCTGGCTGCTGGACGGGTCGGGCCTGGCGGTGATCAGCGGGCTGGCGTCGATGTTCTTCTCCGGGATGGTGCTGCCGCTGCGGATCTTCCCGGACGGAATCGGCCAGGTCGCGCAGCTGCTGCCGTGGGCGGCGCTGCTCCAGGTGCCGGCCGATGTGCTGATCGGCGCGCGGACCGGGGGTGCGGTGGTGCGGGGGCTGGTGTTCCAGGCGGGCTGGGCGGTGGCGCTGCTGGTGCTGGGGCGGCTGATGCAGTCGGCGGCCACCAGGAAGGTGGTGGTGCAGGGTGGCTGACGCCGGACGGGTACGGGCCGCCGGGACGGCCGTGGCGGACGGCGCTCCCCGGCGGGGCGCCGTGGCGGTGCACGGGCTGCGGGTCTACGGGCTGATCGTGTGGATGTGGGTGCGCTCGACGCTCGCCTACCGGGCGTCGTTCGTGATGACGGTGGTCGGCAACTTCGCGGCCAGTTCCCTGGACTTCGTCGCGATCCTGATGATGTTCTCCCGCATCGACGCGCTCGGCGGCTTCTCGCTGGCCGAGGTCGCCTTCCTCTACGGCACGGCCAGCACCTCGCTCGGCCTGGCCGATCTGCTGCTGGGCAGCATGGACCGGCTCGGCAGCCGGATCAGGGACGGCACCCTGGACGTCTTGCTGCTGCGCCCGGTGCCGGTCTTCGCGCAGCTCGCCGCCGACCGCTTCGCGCTGCGCAGGCTGGGCAAGATCACCCAGGCGCTGCTGGTGCTCGCATGGTCGCTGGGCCGCCTGGAGGTGGACTGGACGGCGGGCCGGGTGCTGATGGTGCCGTTGACGGTGGTGTGCGGCGCGGTCATTTTCGGGGCGGTCTTCACGCTGGGTGCCGCGTTCCAGTTCTGGGCGCAGGACGCCGCGCAGGTGCAGAACTCGTTCACGTACGGCGGCAACGCCCTGCTGCAGTTCCCGCCGACGGTGTTCGGCAAGGACCTGGTGCGCGGGGTGACGTTCATCGTGCCGCTGGCGTTCGTGAACTGGCTGCCGGCGCTGTGGCTGCTGGGCCGTGACGACCCGTTGGGGCTGCCGGGGTGGGTGGACTTCCTGGGGCCCGCGGTGGCCCTGGCGCTGTGGGGGGTGGCGGGTCTTGCCTGGCGGCACGGGGTGCGGGCGTACCGGAGTACGGGGAGCTGAGGGGGCGTGGGGGTGCGGGAGACGAGCGGAGGAGGAGCGGTGAGTGGTGCCGCAGGGGACGTGATGATCGAGGTGACGGACGTCGAGAAGGTCTTCTCGGTGCGCCGCAAGGCGGGGCGGCTGCGGCGGGTGCGGCAGGAGGTGCGGGCGGTGGAGGGGCTGACGTTCACCGTGCCGCGCGGCGAGATGGTCGGCTACATCGGCCCGAACGGCGCGGGCAAGTCGACGACGATCAAGATGCTGACGGGCATCCTGATGCCCAGCGGCGGCCGGCTGCGGGTGGCAGGGCTCGACCCGGCGCGCGAGCGCAACCGTCTCGCCCGCCGGATCGGCGTGGTGTTCGGGCAGCGCACCACCCTGTGGTGGGACCTGCCGCTGAAGGACTCGTACGAGCTGGTGCGCCGGATGTACCGCGTCCCGGACGCCGTCTTCCGCGCGAACCACGAGCGCTGTGTGGAGCTGCTGGACCTGGGGCCGCTGCTCGATGTGCCGGTGCGGCAGCTGTCGTTGGGGCAGCGGATGCGCGGGGACATCGCGGCGGCTCTGCTGCACGATCCCGAGGTGCTCTACCTCGACGAGCCGACGATCGGGCTCGACGTGATCAGCAAGGCGAAGGTGCGGGACTTCCTGCGCGAGGTGAACGCGGAGCGCGGCACCACCGTCCTGCTGACCACCCACGACCTGACCGACATCGAGCAGCTGTGCCGCCGGGTGATGGTCATCGACCACGGGCGGCTGGTGTACGACGGGCGGCTCGGCGGGCTGCGGGCGGCAGGCGAGGGGGAGCGGACGCTGGTGGTCGACCTGGAGCGGGAGCTGCCGCCGATCGACGGGGTGCCGGGGGCCCGTACGGTCAAGGTGGCCGGGCCGCGGCAGTGGCTGGCGTTCCCCGCGGGGCAGAGCGCGGCGCCGCTGGTCGCGGCGGTCGCCGCGCGCTATCCGCTGGTGGACCTCTCGATCCGCGAGCCGGACATCGAGGACGTCATCGCCCGGCTGTACGCGGGCGGGCGTCCGGCGGGTGTGGCGGAGGGCAGCCGGTCGTGAACCGCCGGGTGCGCCGCGGCCCGCGGGTACGGCTCAGAGCGAGGCGGGCGCCGGGCGCCTGAGGTGGTCGAGGTCGAGTGCGTCGGCCATCGCGCGGTAGCCCTGGTCGCTCGGGTGGAGGTGGTCGCCGGAGTCGTAGGAGGGCCGCAGCCGCAGGGGGTGGGCCGGGTCGCGGAGTGCCTTGTCGAAGTCCACGACCTCGTCGAAGACCGTGCCGGACCTGATGATCTTGTTGACCTGTTCGCGTACCTCGTTCAGCTTCGGTGAGTAGCCGCGGTGGCCGCCGAACGGGCTGAGCGTGCCGCCGGTGACGCGCAGTCCGCGGGCGTGCGCCTCGTTGACGATCTCCCGCATGCCCCCGACGATCTTCTCAGGGTCGAGCTGCCGCGGTGACTTGAACAGGTCGTTCAGGCCGATCTCGACGACCACCGCCTTCACGCCCGTGCGGGAGAGCGCGTCGCGCTCCAGCCGGGACAGCACGCTGGGGCCGTTGTTCGGCGAGAAGCGGCTGCCGTTGACCAGCAGGCGGTTGCCGCTGATGCCCTGGTTGAGCACGCCGAGGCGGGGGGCGTCCGGCTCGTTGCGCAGCCGCTCGGCGAGGAAGTCGGTCCAGCGGTGGTTGGCGCCGACCGTGGAGGTGATGCCATCGGTGATCGAGTCGCCTATGGCCACCACGGAGCCGTGTGCCTCCCGGCTCCAGACGTCCACGCCGGTCAGGTAGCGCCAGTAGGGGCTCTGCTCGGTGTAGGCGGCGCCGGTGTCGTCCTCCGTGCGGTCGCCGCGTGCCAGGTAGGACGTCTGGCGGGCGTACGGGTGGTAGGTGGCGGGGCCCGACGGGGACGGCGAGTAGGTGGTGACCAGCAAGTCGGTGTCGTGCGGCACGGTCAGCCCGACCGGGTCGCTGGTGACCGCGCCGCCCGCCGGGATGGTCACCGCCTGCCGGCCGCCGAAGGAGAGCCGGCGCATGCTGCCGGTCGCGGCGGTCGGGTTGCCGGTGGTCGCGGCGAGCGCCAGCGAGGCGTGGCTGACCGGCAGCGGGCGGGTGCCGTAGAGGTTCGACAGCTGGATGCGGGCGCTGGAGCCGCCGACGCTGGTGTGCACGACGTTGCGGATCGACATTCCGGCGTAGCCGTCCAGGGTGCCGGGCTCCGCCGCCGCCGCTGCCGCCGACCAGGTGCCGACCCACTGGCCGGCCGCGGCGGGTGCCGCCGGGTCGCGCGGCGGGTTCCCGGTGGTGCCCAGGCCGCCGTTGCCGCCGAAGCCGACGAAAATGGCGGTCGAGACGAGCACCACCACCGCCGCCAGACCGGCGAGCAGGGCGTAGCCCACACTTTTGTTCATGCGGGACGATCTCCTGGGACGGCGGAGCGGCAGGCTCCGGGCGGGCAGGGCGGCCGGATGCGGGAGCCCACCGCGCCTTCGTGCGGGCGAAAGGCGGAGGTCTCGCTCGTCCGGCGATCAGCGGCACCGTTGCGGTCCGATCGGTCCCCCATGATCCCACGGGGAACCAGGGGCCGGCCCGGCGCCCTGACCGGCCCCCATGACGGGACGCGGGGAACTCGTGGTTCGTTCCGCGTGTAGGTCACAGTTGGGCGTACGACGCCGCCGCCCGGACGGGTGGCGGCGGGCACGGCCCCACGAGGGGGACGAAAGACCCTAGGTGGACGGGTGGAGTGGATGGAACGCACGCAGACGAAGGACGCGGCGCCGCAGCCGGACGTGGCACCGGCCGGCGGCTTCGGCTACAGCGCCGCCGACGAGGAGAAGCGCCGCGCCGTACGGCGGATGAAGACGCTGGCCACCGGCCTGCTGCTGGGGGTCGCGCTGGTCTACGTGCTGGCGAAGTGGGCGGGCTCGGCCGGGGCGGGCGGCTGGACGGGGTTCGTCGCGGCGGCGGCCGAGGCCGGGATGGTCGGCGCGCTGGCCGACTGGTTCGCGGTCACGGCGCTGTTCAAACGTCCGATGGGCCTGCCCATCCCGCACACCGCCATCATCCCCACCAAAAAGGATCAACTGGGGCAGAGTCTGGGTGACTTCGTCGGCGAGAACTTCCTCTCCGGCGAGGTCGTACGCCGCAGGCTGCGCTCCGTCGGCATCGGCCGCAGGCTCGGCGGCTGGCTGGCCGACCCGCACAACGCCGACCGGGTCACCGCCGAACTGTCCACCGCGCTGCGCGGCGCGCTCACCGTCCTGCGCGACTCCGACGTGCAGGCGGTGGTGGGCGAGGCGATCACCCGGCGGGCCGACGCGCAGGAGGTCGCGCCCGGCATCGGCGGGATGCTGGAGAAGATCGTCGCGGACGGCGGCCACCGGCGGGTGGTGGACCTGGTGTGCGCCCGCGCCCACGACTGGCTGGTCGAGCACGGCGATTCCGTCATGACGGCGGTCTCCGGCGGCGCGCCCGGATGGACCCCGCGGTTCGTCGACCGCAAGGTGGGCGACCGGGTCTACAAGGAGCTGCTGCGGTTCGTCACCGAGATGCGCGACATGCCCGAACACCCGGCGCGCGGCGCGCTCGACCGCTTCCTGACGGACTTCGCCGACGACCTCCAGCACGACGCGGAGACCAGGGACCGCGTCGAGCGCCTCAAGTCGGAGGTGCTGGGCCGCGGCGAGGTGCAGGACCTGATCGCCTCCGCGTGGGGCGCGGTACGCGCCATGATCGTGGCGGCGGCCGAGGACGAGCGCAGCGAACTGCGGCTGCGGCTACGGGCCGCCCTGCTCTCGCTCGGGCAGCGCCTCTCCCACGACGAGCGGCTCCAGGGCAAGGTCGACGGCTGGCTGGAGGGCGCCGTGGTCTACGTCGTGACGACGTACCAGGGCGAGATCACCTCCCTGATCACCGAGACCGTCGCCTCCTGGGACGCCGAGCACACCTCGAAGAAGATCGAGGCGCACATCGGCCGCGACCTCCAGTTCATCCGGATCAACGGCACGGTCGTCGGCGCGCTGGCGGGGCTGTGCATCTACGCCGTCTCGCAGGCGTTCGGCGGCTGACCCGGCCCCGCCCGCGCTCTGGCGACCTGTGGCCGCAGGGCCTACGGTGCCCGCGTGCGGGAGCGGAGAGCGGTCGGAGCGCGGGGGCGGCGCACGCCGGTGGCGCGGGCCCTGTGGGGCTGCGGCGAGCTGGCGGTGACGCTCGGCGCTGTCCTGCTGCTGCTCCTCGTCCACCAGCTGTGGTGGACCAACCGCCAGGCGCAGCGCGCCGCGCAGGACCGCGTCGCGCAGTTGGAGAGCCGGTGGGCGCGCGGGGCGACACCGGGGGCCGGGCCGGGGGACGGCGCCACGACCGGCGCCCCGCAGGCGTCCGGCGCGGATCCGCCCGCCACCGCGCCGCCCGGATCCGCCGCCCGCCCGGCCGCGGGTCCGCCCCGCCCCGGCATCGGGTACGCCGTGCTGCGCATCCCGCGCATCGGCCTGCGCGCGCCGGTCGCCGAGGGCATCGGCAGGGCCGCGGTCCTCAACAACGGCTACGTCGGGCACTACCCGCAGACCGCGCAGCCCGGCGGCGCCGGCAACGTCGCGCTGGCCGGGCACCGCAACACGCACGGCGAGCCGTTCCGCCGCCTCGACCGGCTGCGGCCGGGCGACACCGTCGGCATCGACACCGCGCGGGCCCGCTACCGCTACGTCGTCCGCAGCGTCCTGCCGCGGACCGCCCCCTTCGACACCGCCGTCATCGCCGCCGTGCCGCACAGCTCCGTGCACCCCTCGTACGGCTTCACACAACCGGGCTCCTATCTGACGCTGACGACCTGCACCCCCGAATTCACCTCCACCTACCGGCTGGTGGTCTGGGCCGAGCTGCGGTCGGCGAGCCCCCGGTGAGGGCGGCCGGGCCGCGGGTGCCAGGACTGCCGCCCGCCCCGGGCCGTTAGGCTCTCGCCCCGTGCGAAACCAGACCTCCGGCGGCCGGCCACCGGCCTCCCGCAAGCGCCCCGCGCTGCTGTGGCTGCTGCTGCCCTACGTCCTGTTCCTGGGGGTGCTGCCGCTCGTGAACCGGCTGACCCCCCTCGTGTTCGGGCTGCCCTTCCTGATCTTCTGGATGCTGCTCGCGACGCTGCTGACGCCGCTCGCTGTGGGCCTGGCGTTCCGCGGTGACCTGCGAAGGCGGCGCTCGTGAAGGCCGCCGTCGCCACCTCGGTCTTCGGTGCCTTCATGGTGCTGACCGTCGTCCTCGGCCTGCTCGCGGTGCGCGGCAGGCGCAAGGGGCGGCGGGACACCGGGCTCGCCGAGTGGTCGGTGGGCGGTCGCAGCCTGGGCACCGCGTTCATCTGGGTGCTGATGGCGGGCGAGAGCTATACGAGCTTCAGCTACCTCGGCGCGGCCGGCTGGGGCTACAAGTTCGGCGCCCCGGTCCTCTACGTCATCGCCTACATGTCCTGCGGCTACGCGCTCGGCTACGTCGTCGGCCCGATGCTGTGGTCCTACGCGCGCCGCCACCAACTGGTCGGCATCACCGACATCATCGCCCACCGCTACGGCAGGCCCTGGCTCGGTACCGCCGTCGCCCTGCTGGCCACCGTCTGCCTGCTGCCCTACATCCAGTTGCAGATCACCGGCATGGGCGTGGTCGTCTCGACGATCTCCTACGGCGCGATCAGCCTCAACTGGGCCTGTTTCCTGGGCTTCGCGGTGACCACCCTGTTCGTCGTCGTCAGCGGGCTGCGCGGCAGCGCCTGGGTGTCGGTGCTCAAGGACGTCCTCGTCATCGTCACCCTCGCCTTCCTCGTGATCTACGTGCCGCTGCACTACTTCGGCGGCTACGGGCACTTCCTGGACCGGATCGTCACCGAGAAGCCGCAGTGGCTGACCTTCCCCGGGCACGAGTCCGGCGGCCTCGGCCAGAGCTGGTTCATCAGCACCACCCTCGTCAACTCGCTGACCGTGGTGATCTTTCCGACGACCGTGGCCGGCTACCTCGGCGCCCGCAGCGCCGACACCCTGCGCCGCAACGCCGTCTACCTGCCGGCCTACAACGTGCTGCTGTTCGTGCCGATGCTGCTGGGCATGGCCGCCCTGTTCGTGGTCCCCGGGCTGACCGGTACGGACTCCGACCTCGCGCTCTTCCAACTGGTCGTGGACTCACTCCCGGCCTGGGCGGTCGGGGTGATCGGGGTGGCGGCTGCACTGTCGTCGATCGTGCCGATGGCCGTGTTCATGCTGGTCATCGGCACGATGTGGGGGAGGAGCGTGCTCGGCGCCATCCCCCGGCTCAACCGCGGGGCCACCCCGGGCGGTTGGTCGGCCGACCGGCGCCAGAAGCTGTGGTCGCAGGTGGTCGTGGTCGCCGCCGGAACGCTCGCGCTGCTGCTCACCTACACCGCCCCGAACACTCTCGTCCGGCTGTCCCTCATCTCGTACGAGGGCATGGCACAACTGGTGCCGATGCTGCTGCTGGGGCTGATATGGCGGCGGTTGACGCTGTACGGGGCGGTCGGCGGGCTGACGGCCGGCGTCACCGTCGTCTGCGTGCTGGTCTTCGGCGGCCACGACCCGCTGTGGGGCATCAACGCCGGACTCATCGGACTCGCGGTGAACCTGGCGGTCGCCCTGGCCTTCACCTGGCTCGGGCCGCGGCAGGACGACCCGCGTCCGGACGCCGAAGTGCTGGCGCTCGACGAGGAGTTCGCGCGCGAGGAGACGCCGGGACCGGCGCCGGCGGCCTGATCCGCCGAGGGCCCCGGCCGCCGCCGTACGGTGACTCCCCGCCCGCCACCGGACGCGGGCGGGGAGGCGCGGAGGTCACCCGCCGGTGTCCTGCCGCCCTGACGTATGGCTACCCTGGGGCGGAGCAGATACGTTCCTGCCGCCACCCGGCCGCAGGGCACCGAACGCCGCACGGCGCGGCAACGGCCACAGGAGGCGCCCGATGTACCGCATCGCCGATGCCTGGCGGCTCTACGTCTCCGCGCTGCTCTTCCTCGCCGCCGGTCTGCTGCTGGCCGAGCCGGGGCTGACGTCCGGGCTGACCGCTGCCGCCACCACCGCCGCGGTGCTGCTGCTGTGCAGCGCCTTCCTGATCGCCGCCTGCGCCCGCCCGATGCCACCCGGCCGGGTCCGTACCGCGATCCGCGACCGTGAGCGGCGTACCGCCTTCCTGCCGCAACGCGACCCCGACGCGGCGGGCCGCCCCCGCCCCCGAGCACCGGGACGTCCCCTCCCGACGGCCGCGTAGGCGCTCAGGCAGGCATTCCGCTTTCTTTTCTCGTACCCCGAGACCCGCATGCCCCGCGCCCCGCGCGGTCCGTCACGCCGATTCCGTATTCCGGCACGACGAGACCCGTGGAGGGCTCCCACCCATGTCCGTATTCGGTTTTCTCGGCGATCTTCTGGGGCACGGCGCCCAGGCGATCGACCCGCTCTTCGGCGCTTCGGCCACGGCCGTCGCCATCGTCCTGTTCACCCTCGCGGTACGCGCCGCGCTGCACCCGCTCGCCCGCGCGGCGGCCCGTGGCGAGAAGGCGCGCAGCGCACTCGCCCCGCAGCTCGCCGCCCTCCAGCGCAAGCACAAGGGCAACCCCGAACGCCTGCAGAAGGCGACCGCCGCGCTGTACGCCGAGACCGGCGCCTCGCCGCTGGCCGGCTGCCTGCCGACGCTGCTTCAGATGCCGGTCTTCTTCGTGATGTACCACCTGTTCTCCACCGGCGGCGGCAGCCTGCTCGACCACACCCTGTTCGGCGCGCCGCTCGGCGGCAGCTGGCGGCAGGCGCTCGGCGACGGCGGGGTCATCGGCCCGCAGGGGCTGGTCTACCTCGGCCTGTTCGCCCTGATCGCCGCCGTCGCCACCTGGAACTTCCGCCGGGCGCGTGCCGCGGTGGCCGGCGCGCCGCGGCCGGACGCCGGGGGCGCCGCGCTGCCCGGCATGGCGGGGATGGCGAAGCTGATGCCGCTGCTGTCGTTCGGCACGCTGATCACGGTGGCGGTGGTGCCGCTCGCCGCCGGCCTGTACCTGGTCACGACCACGACCTGGACGGCGTGCGAACGGGCCCTGCTGCACCGCGACCGCACCCGCGCCGAACCGGCGCCGGCGGCCCCCGGTGGCACGGCGCGGCCCGCCGCCACTACCCCGCGGTAACGGTCCGGTCCGTGAACGCCGTCTTGCGGACTGCACCGAGTTCTTGGACGATCAGCCGAATTGCTCGATGGCCGTCCCCCATCGCCCGGCCCGGAAGTCCCTTCCAGGGCCGGCCCTTCGACCACGGGAGTTGTACCGATGAAGCTGCTGCGTGTCGGAACGGCAGGGGCGGAACGCCCGGCGCTGCTCGACGCCTCGGGGGTCCTGCGGGACCTGTCGGGCCTGGTGCGGGACATCGACGGCGCACTGCTCCGCGACGATGAGGCGCTGGCACGGATCCGTGCCGCGGAGGCGTCGGGCGCGCTGCCCGCGATCGGGACGGCGGGGCTGCGCACCGGACCGCCGGTCGCCGGGATCGGCAAGATCGTGTGCATCGGGCTGAATTACCACGATCACGCCCGGGAGACCGGGGCGAAGGCCCCCGAGGAGCCGATCCTCTTCATGAAGGCCCCGGACACCGTCGTCGGACCCGACGACACGGTGCTGGTCCCCCGGGGCAGCGAGAAGACCGACTGGGAGGTGGAGCTGGCGGTCGTCATCGGCCGTACCGCCCGCTATCTGGAGACGGACGCGCAGGCGCTGGCCGCCGTCGCCGGCTACGCGGTGGCGCACGACGTCTCCGAGCGCGCGTTCCAGATCGAGCGCGGCGGCCAGTGGGACAAGGGCAAGAACTGCGAGACCTTCAACCCGCTCGGCCCCTGGCTGGTCACCGCGGACGAGGTTCCCGACCCGCAGGCGCTCGGCGTCCGGCTGTGGGTCAACGGCGAGCTGAAGCAGAACGGCACCACCGCCGAGCAGATCTTCCCGGTGGCCGAAGTCGTCCGCTACGTCAGCCACTTCATGACCCTGTACCCGGGCGACGTCATCAACACCGGCACGCCGGCGGGGGTGGCCATGGGGCAGCCGGAGCCCAAGCCGTACCTGCGGGCCGGTGACGTGGTCGAGCTGGAGATCGACGGCCTGGGCAGGCAGCGCCAGCCGCTCAAGGACGCCTGACCGCGCTCCCGGGCATCCGGAGTATCCGGCACTACGGCAGATGGCCCCGGTCAGGGCCATCTGCCGGTCGTTTTCGGGCGACGCGCCCCAGCGGTCTGCCCTGCGCGCGGGCGGCATCCGCATAGTGCCAGACATGCCAAGAAAGAGGACAAAATGGTTTAGGGCGGTGCTGGCCGCACTGATCGGTACGGCGCTCGCCGCGCTGCTCGGACTGGGTGCCGCCGTGGTGTTCGCCGAGCCGCTCCCCGGCGGGCTCGGCCCCTGCCTGGGCAGCGCGTGCCCCGGCTCCTACAGCGATCCGAACAACGGCCCGATCGCCGGCCGCGACGAGAACATCAATATCTACGTCGGCGGCGACTACAACGTCGGCGGCTCGGCGGCCGAGGCCGAGGGCAAGATCGTCACGCTCGGCAACTTCTCCGTGAACAAGACCGGCGGGTCGAGCGTCTACAACGTCGGCGTGGTCGGCGTCGGTTCGCGGGTGCCGCCGCCCAACGGCTCCGACTTCCTCACCGTCGGCGGCGACCTCACCGTCGCCCAGGGCCAGCGGCTGCTCGCCGAGGAGGGCAGCACGACCGGCGTGGTCAAGTACGCCGGCGCGCTGAGCGGCACGGTCATCCCCACTCCCGTCCACGACGCGGCGGCAGCCGAGCCCTACCGCGGGCTGCGGCAGCAGCTGACCGATTCCAGCAGCTGCTACGCGTACGAGAACGGCGCCTCCAGGCCGGCCACCGGCACCGCGGTCAACCAGGGCTACCAGACCCTGTTCCGCGGCGACGGCACCTCCCAGCTCCAGGTCTTCAACGTCGACTTCGACATCGCCTCGGCGAACGGCGGCGACCAGGGCATCGCCTTCGAGAACATCCCGGACGGCGCGACCGTCCTGGTCAACATGCTCGGCGACAGCCGCACCATCAGCTCGTACATCGGGCACGACCTCCAGCCGGCCGGCATCCGCGAGCGGCTGCTGTGGAACTTCCCGGACGCGAACACGGTGACCTTCAAGGGCACCGCCCAGTTCCAGGGCGCCGTACTCGTCGGCCCGCAGGCCAGCCGTACGTCGGTGAGCATGCCGGGCATGAACGGCCGCTTCTTCACCGCAGGTTCCCTGGACCACATCGGCACCGCGGGCACGGAGATCCACAGCTACCCCTTCACGGGCGACCTCCCGGACTGCGGCCCGGAGCCCACCACCAGCCCGACGGAACCGACGGTCGCCCCGACGGAGCCGACCGCGACGCCGACGGAGCCCACGGCGACGCCGACGGAGCCGACCGCGACCCCGACGGAGCCGACGGCCACGCCGACGGAGCCCACGGCGACTCCGACCGAGCCGACCGCGACGCCCACGGAACCGACCGCGACTCCGACGGAACCGACGGCGACTCCGACCGAGCCGACCGCGACCCCGACCGAGCCCACGGCCACGCCGACCGAGCCGACCGCGACTCCGACGGAGCCCACGTCGCGTCCGACCGAGCCCACGTCGCGTCCCACGGAGCCCACTTCGCGTCCGACCGAGCCGACCTCGCGTCCCACGGAGCCGACTTCAGGGCCGACCGAGCCGACTTCAGGGCCGACCGAGCCGACCTCACGGCCGACCGAGCCGACCTCTCACCCCACCTGGCCCACCGGGCACCCGACCTGGCATCCCACCTGGCACCCGACCTGGCATCCGTCGGGACATCCCACCGGGCACCCGACGGGACACCCCACCGGCAAGCCGACCGACGACCCGTGGCCGGGGCACAGCTCCGGTGGCTGGGGACACGGCGGCGGTGACGGCGGACACGGGCACGGTGGCGGCCATGGCGGCGGCCACGGTGGCGGACACGGCCACGACGACGGTGAGCTGGCCGCCAGCGGTGCGCTCAGCAACCCGTGGATCATCGGTGCGTCCGGTGGCGCGCTGATCGCAGGGTTGGCACTGGTCCTGCTGGTGAGGAACCGCCGTTCCAGCTGACGGCACCTGAGGCCGGACGGGGGACAGCCGGCCGGACAGCGCTCCAGGGCTTCGACCACCAAGGTGTGGTCGAGGCCCTGGAGCATGTCAGGACACCGCGACGGCGCTCACGCGGGTGCCGCGATCGTGACCGTGCGGCCCTCGGCGGCGGACAGCTTGGCGGCCTCCAGGACCCGCAGCGCCGCCGCGGCCTCGCGCGCCGTGACCGGCGGCAGGCCGCCCTCGCGCAGCGCCCGTGCGACGGCCGCGTAGTAGGCGGGGTAGTCGCCCGGCAGCGTCGGCACGACCTCGCCGCCACCGTCGCGCGGGGACGTGCCCGCCCCGAGCCGGCCCCAGGAGGACTCCGGTTCCACGCCCCACGCCGTGCCGTCCGCGGTGGGCCGCAGTCCTTCGCGCAGGGCGGCCTCCTGCGGGTCGAGCCCGTGCTTCACATAGCCGGCCTTGCTGCCCAACACCCGGAAGCGCGGCCCGAGTTGGGCGGTGGTGGCGCTCATCCACAGGTGGGAGCGGACGCCCGAGGTGTGGGTGACGGCGATGAAGGTGTCGTCGTCGGCCTCCGCGCCGGGGCGCCGTACGTCGGACTCGGCGTAGACGGACGCGGCCGGGCCGAAGAGGGTCAGCGCCTGGTCGACGAGGTGGCTGCCGAGGTCGTAGAGCAGGCCGCCGACCTCCGCCGGGTCGCCCGACTCGCGCCAGCCGCCCTTGGGCTGGGGCCGCCACCGCTCGAAGCGCGACTCGAAGCGCAGCACCTCGCCGAACGCGCCCTCGTCCAGCAGCTTGCGCACGGTGCGGAAGTCGTTGTCCCAGCGGCGGTTCTGGAAGACGGAGAGCAGCAGCCCGCGGGAGTCGGCGAGCGCGGCGAGCTGTTCGGCCTCGGCGGCGGTCGCGGCCAGCGGCTTGTCGACGACGACCGGCAGGCCGGCCTCCAACGCGGCCGTGGCGAGCGGCACATGGGTCTTGTTAGGTGAGGCCAGCACGATCAGGTCGAGCGCGCCGGCGCGGTCGATGACCGCTTCGGGGGTGTCGACGGTACGGACCCCGGGGTGCTCGGCGCGGGCCTGCGCCTGCCGTTGCGGGCTGCGGGTCGAGA
Organism: Streptomyces sp. NPDC050161; assembly: GCF_044460025.1. Classification (NCBI taxonomy): domain Bacteria; kingdom Bacillati; phylum Actinomycetota; class Actinomycetes; order Kitasatosporales; family Streptomycetaceae; genus Streptomyces; species Streptomyces sp. NPDC050161. The sequence continues at coordinate 159,907 of NZ_JBITJM010000002.1, forward strand.
CGGTGTCGACGACCAGGTCGTCGGTCGTGGCGATCAGCGGGGCGTGGAAGACCGAGCCCGCCAGGCCGTAGCCGATCAGGCCGACGCGGAGCGGGGAGTCGGGGGTGCCGGTGGAGTCGCTCATGGAACCACTTAAGCAACGCTGTTGCCAAAGTGCAAGACGTGCCCACAATGGAGGGGTGACCAGCAACGATCCCGGCCCGCACGGCACCGAAGGCGCCCTCCCCGCCCCCTCGGGCTTCAACCTGCCGGCCCTGCGCGGGCACAACACCGCCCTGCTGCTCGGCCTGCTGCGGGCGGCGGGCGCGGACGGGGTCAGCCGGCTGGAACTGGCCGAGCGGAGCGGTCTGACCCCGCAGGCGGTCAGCAAGATCACCGCACGGCTGCGGGCCGGAGGACTCGCGGCCGACGCGGGCCGCCGCGCCTCCACCGGCGGCAAGCCCCGTACGGTCCTGCGCCTCGTCCCCGGCGCCCGGCACGCCGTCGGGCTGCACCTGGACCGCGACGAGATCACCGCCGTACTCGCCGACCTCGCGGGCACCCCCATCGCCGTGCGCCGCGCCCCGCTCGCCTTCGGCGCGGGCCCCGGGGCGGTGCTGGAGCGGGTGGCGGAAGAGGTCGCCGCGGTGCGGGCGCAGGCCGTCGCCCCGCAGGTGCTCGGCGTCGGTGTGGCCTGCCCCGGGCCGCTCGACCACGCGTCCGGGGTGCTGCACCGGGTGACCGGGGCCCCGCATTGGGACGGCTTCCCGCTGCGGGACGCCCTCGCGGAGCGCCTCGGCCTGCCCGTCGTCGTCGACAAGGACACCAACGCGGCGGCGCTCGGCCTGGCGGGGAGCGCGGCGGGCGGCGGAGCCGGGTCGTTCGCCTATCTGCATCTGGGGACCGGGCTCGGCGCGGGGCTGGTGCTGGACGGCGGTCTCTACCGCGGGCCGCACACCGGCGCGGGCGAGTTCGGGCACCAGGTCGTGCAGTGGGACGGACCGCCCTGCGGCTGCGGGCGGCGCGGCTGCGTGGAGGCGCTGTGCCTGGTGGCGGTGGCGCGCGGCGATCTGCCGGGCGCGGCACGGGTGCTGGGGGTGGGCGCTGCCAACCTCGTGGAACTGCTCGACGTGGAGCGGGTGTTGCTCGGCGGGCGCACGGTGTGGGAGCGGCCGGACGTCTTCGTGGCCGGTGTGGCGGGCGAGTTGGCGGCGCAGGCCGCGGCCCGCGGCAGGACCGGCGGTCCGGTGCCGGTGGCGACGGCCGCCGGCGGCGCGCGGGCGGTGGCGGACGGGGCGGCGCAGTTGGTGCTCGGGCCGCTGTTCGGTCCGCCCCGACCGCGGCCCGGCCGCGGGGAGATGACCAACCACCCCAGCGCGGAAATCATCTGATAAGGCGGCATTCGGCCGCCGGACGGGTGCACGGCATGCGGGTCTCCCGGGCGCCGCCGGTGCCCGTGGCAGGGTCTGGCCAGGCCGTGCGCGGCGGGCAGGGGGCACCGCGGCGACGCACCGCCTGACGACCCGAGCGACTCAGCAGCGGAGGACCGCCATGCACCCGTCCGGCAGGCACCCGTCCGGCGCGGCCACGCCCAGCGCAGGCCGGCAAGGAAGAGGCGTCAGGGGGCGCGAGGGACGCGGCAGCCGTTTAGGGCGTGTCCGTCAAACCCTGCCCGCCCTGCGGTCAGCCCCGCGGCACGGCGGGTGCCGTCGCACCGGGCGGCGGGCGGCGCGGGCACTGCTCACCGGGGGGCTGCTGTCCGCCGCGCTCGGCGTCGCGCTGCCGGACGGCCTGTCGGCGGTGGCGGAGGCGTACGCCGTCCCGTCGGGATCCGCCCCGGCGACGCCGTACCGCCCGGCCGCCGCGCAGGGCAGGGACGGGCCGGGGGGCCGGGCCGGATGCGGACGTCAGGGCCGCCGCGGCACCGGGCTCACCGCGCGGGCCGGCGGCGCCCCGGGGGAGTACGCGGCGGGCGACGGCTGGCGCGGCTGGCAGCTGGAACTCCGCAACACCGCCGACGCGGCCTGTACGGACGTGCACCCGGCCGTGGTGCTGGCCGCGGAGCGCCACGGCCTGCAACCGGACATGATCCGGCTGGAGTTCCGGGACCAGACGACCGGCGACTGGCTGCCGGTGACCTTCGCACCCACCGACCGGCACGAGCAGATCGGTGTCCTGGGCGAGGACGGCGACGAGACCAACGGCCTTGGCGGCGGCGGGTGTCGGGCCGGTCGCGGCCTGACCGTTCCGGCGCACGGCGTCACGGCCGTGCCGGTACGGATGCGGTTCGCCAGGGAGACCCCGCGCGACCGGGTCGCCGCGGGTGTCACCACAGGACGCAGGCCCGAAGGCGGCGGCGCCGGGCCGAAGCCGTCCGGCGACTACACCTTCACCGTCTATTCCGACGCCGGGCCCACGATCCCGTACGACCCCTCGTTCCCGGTGGCGCCCGCCCCCGCCGACGCGCCCGCGTCTCCGCTGGCCGGCCCCGCCCGCGCGGACGGATGGTTCCAAGTACCGGGCGCGGCACCGCAGTTGGCGGCCACCGGGCAGGTCCCGATGTTCGGGCTCGGCGCCGCTGCCGCTGCCCTGCTGATGAGCGGCGGCCTGTTGAAGGCGGGGGCCAGGCGCCTGCGCCGCTGAGCGGGATTGTGCGGGGTGCGAGGATCACGCCGTGGAGTTCCCGTACGGCCAGGAACCTGGCGCACCCATCCGGTCCGGCATCCCCGAGCACGGACGCATCCCGAAGTACTACGCGGCCAAGGTCGGCATCGCCGCGCTGCTCGCCGACGCGGACGAGGGCGAGCCGCTGCCGCCCGAGCGCGACCTGGCGCAGCGGTTCGACGTCTCGCGCGAGACGCTGCGCCAGGCGCTGCGCGAACTGGTCCTGGAGGGGCGGCTGCGCCGGATGGGCCGCGGCACCGTCGTCGCCGGGCCCAAGCTGGCGCAGCCGCTGTCCCTGGCCAGCTACACCGAAGGCGTCCGCGACCAGGGGCGGCGCCCCGGCCGGCACCTCGTCGGCCTCGACCGCTTCCCGTGCCCGCCCGCGCTCGCCGCCGACCTGGGGGCGGCGGCCGGCGATCCCGTGTGGCACATGGAGCGGGTGCTGCTCGCCGACGACGAACGGGTGGGCCTGGAGAGCACCTACGTCGCGGTGGCGCGGGTGCCGGATCTCGACACCGCCTTCGACCCCGACTCGTCCTTCTATGCCTACCTCCACGAGCGGCTCGGCATCGGCTTCGGCGACGCCGACGAGCGGTTGGAGACGGTGCTCGCCACCCCGCGCGAGGCGCTGCTCATCGGCACGCCTGGCGCCCTGCCGATGCTGCTGATCCACCGGCTGTCGCGGGACACCGGGGGCCGCCCGCTGGAGCGGGTGCGCTCGCTCTACCGCGGCGACCGGTTCTCCTTCACCACGCATCTGGGGACGTCGGCCCGGCCCTGACCGTCGGCCGGACGGCGCCTTTCGTCCGGAAATCGGGTCACGGAAAGATAACGGGTCTAGGCCAAACTTGAAGCCGTGTTCACCGTCGCGTCGCCCGGCCGACCGCGGCGGGTCACCCGGCGCCGCGAGCGTCTGCGGCATGCGAGTCATAGTTGTCGGAGCCGGCGTGCTGGGAACCCTGCACGCCTGGCACGCAGTCGAGCGGGGCCACGAGGTCCTGCACATCGAGCGGGAGGCCGAGGCCCGCGGCGCCTCGGTCCGTAACTTCGGACAGATCTGGGTCAGCGGACGGGCCGGCGGCGAGGAGCTGGCGACCGCGCTGCGCGCCCGCGAGCTGTGGGAGGGCATCGGCGCCCGCGTCCCCGGCATCGGCTTCCGCGCCATCGGATCGCTGAGCATCGTCAAGAACGCCGCGGAGCGGGCCGTCGCCGAGGCCGCCACCCGCCGCCCGGACGCCGCGGCCCGCGGCTACCGGCTGCTGGACGCCGATGAAGCCCGCGCGCTCAACCCCGCGCTGCGCGGCGACTTCGCCGGCGCCCTGTGGTGCGAGCGGGACGCCGCCGTCGAACCCCGCGTCGCCCAACGCACCCTGAAGGAAACGCTGTTGGCGTCCGGCAGGTACCGCTACCTCGGTGGCCGCGAGGTCCGCGAGGTGCTCGGCGGGCGCGCGGTGCGCGACGACCACGGCGATATCCACCACGGCGACAGCGTCGTCCTGTGCACCGGCGCCTGGCTCGGCGGCCTGGTCCGCGAGCTGGCACCCGGCCTGCCGGTGCGCCGGGTACGGCTCCAGATGATGCAGACCGATCCGCTCGGCGAGCCGCTGACCACCTCCGTCGCCGACGCCGACAGCTTCCGCTACTACCCCGCCTACGCGAGCGGAGCCCTGGACGCGATGGCCGCAGCCCAGGCGCAGACGCCGACCGCCGCCGCGCACAAGATGCAGCTGCTGATGGTCCAGCGCGCCGACGGCGGCCTGACCATCGGCGACACCCACGAATACGAGACGCCCTTCGGCTTCGACGTCGTCGAGGACCCGTACGCGCACCTCACCGGCGTCGTCGAGTCGATACTCGGCCGCCCGCTGCCCGCCGTGCGGCGCCGCTGGGCCGGTGTCTACGCCCAGTGCACCGACACCTCACGCGTCGTCCACCGCGAACAGGTGCAGGACGGCGTCTGGCTGGTCACCGGGCCCGGCGGGCGCGGCATGACCTGCGCCCCCGCCATCGCCGAAACCACCGCGAACGACCTGGGCTGGTGACACCGATGACCGCACCGCACACCCCGCACACCCCGTACGGGCCTCGCGACACCGAACTCGTCGTGCTCGACATGGCCGGCACCACCGTCGCCGACGGCGGCCTCGTCGAGCGGGCCTTCGACATGGCGGCCCGCGCGCTCGGCGTCGAACCGGGCAGCCCCGACCACGAAGAGAAGCTCCGGTACGTCCGCGCCACCATGGGCGAGTCCAAGATCTCCGTTTTCCGGCACCTCTTCGGCGACGAGGCGAGCGCCCGGCGCGCCAACACCGCCTTCGAGGAGGCGTACGGGGAACTCGTCGACGGCGGCCTGATCACCCCGCTGCCCGGCGCCCGCGAGACCATCGAAACCCTCCGCGCCGCCGGTCTGACCACCGTCCTGACCACCGGCTTCGCCCGCGTCACCCAGGACGCGATCCTGCGCGCGCTCGGCTGGCAGGACCTGGCATCGCTCACCCTCTGCCCCGCCGACGCCGGGCGCGGGCGCCCCTACCCGGACATGGTGCTCACCGCCCTGCTGCGCACCGGCGCCACCGACAGCGTGCAGCGGATCGCTGTGGCGGGCGACACCTCGTACGACATGCTCTCCGGGCGCCGCGCGGGTGCCGCCGTCGTGGCCGGGGTCCTCACCGGCGCGCACGACACGGCGCAGCTGGAGGCGGCCGGCGCCACCCATGTCCTCGGCTCGGTCGCCGGACTCCCCGCGCTGCTCGGGGTGGTGTGAGATGCCGCCCGCACCGCAGGCGGACACCCCGGCGGGCATCCGCTTCGACGGGGTGAGCGTCGCCTACGGCCGCAACGTCGTCCTGGACGGCCTCGATCTGACCGTCGAGCCGGGCGAGGTGATGGCGCTGCTCGGGCCGTCCGGATCCGGGAAGACCACCGCGCTGCGGGCGGTCGCCGGGTTCGTCAGGCCGGTGTCGGGGCGGGTGCTGATCGGCGGCCGTGACGTCACCGACCTGCCGCCGTACCGCCGCGGCATCGGCATGGTCGTCCAGCAGTACGCCCTGTTCCCGCACATGAAGGTCGCCGAGAACGTCGCCTTCGGTCTCAAGGCGCAGAAGGTGCCGCGTGCCGAGATCGCCCCCCGGGTGACCGAGGCGCTGGAGATGACCGGCATGGCCGGGTACGCGGACCGGCACCCCAGGGAGCTGTCCGGCGGGCAGCAGCAGCGGGTGGCCATCGCGCGGGCGCTCGCCATCCGCCCCGGCGTGCTGCTCCTGGACGAACCGCTGTCCGCCCTCGACACCCGGCTGCGCTCCGAAATGCTCGCCGAACTCGCCCGCCTGCACCGCGAGTTGCCTGACGTCTCCATCCTCTACGTCACCCACGACCAGGTGGAGGCGCTGACCCTCGCCGACCGGATCGCCGTGATGGACCGGGCCAGACTGCGCGACTGCGGCACACCCCAGGACCTCTACCGCCGCCCGCGCACCGAGTTCACCGCCTCCTTCGTGGGCACCGCGAACCTGCTGCCGGTGACCGTGACGGACGGCGCGGTCCGCTTCGCCGGCCGGACGCTGCCACTCGCCACGGGCGGCGCGGCCGATGGCGCCGCCGCCACCCTGTGCGTACGCCCGCACCTCGTCGGCATCGGCGAGAGCCCGGCGGGGGACGGCGCCACCCTGCGCGGCACCGTCACCGACATCGAATGGCGCGGTGCCACCCACCGGCTGTACGCGGAGGTGTCAGGCCACCGCGTCATGGCCGACGTCCGCGAACTGCGCGAAACCCCGGCGCCGGGCGACGGGATCGCCCTGCACTTCGCCCCCGATGACGCGGTCCTCATCCCCGCCGGGCTCGCCGGAAGCGGCGTGGCCGATGGCTAGTACGGCACCGGCCGCCCGCCGCGCGCAGGCCCTCTGGGCGCTGCCGCCCGTCGCCGCGCTGGCCCTCGTCTTCCTCTATCCGCTCGCCCTGGTGGTGTGGCAGTCCTTCAGCCCCGAGGACGGCGGCCACTCCACCGCGCCCTACGCGGCGGTGCTCGCCCAGGCGTCGTTCCGCGACGCGCTGGCCAACACCGTGCTGATCGCCGTCGGCGCCACCGCCGGCGCCCTCGTGCTGGGCTGCGTCCTCGCGCTGGTCATCGCCTTCGTGCCCTTTCCCGGCGGCCGGGCGCTCGGCCGCTTCATCGACGTCTTCCTCGCCTTCCCCTCCTTCCTCATCACCCTCGCGCTGCTCTTCCTCTACGGCACCGTCGGCGTCGCCAACGGCGTGTGGGTCCAGGCGGCCGGCGCGGCGAGCGGACCCTTCGACTTCCTGCACACCCCCTGGGGCGTGCTGCTCGCCGAGGTCACCTACTTCACGCCCTTCGTGATGCGCCCGCTGCTGGCCGCCTTCGCCCAGGTGGAGACCGGTCAGCTGGAGGCCGCCTCGTCCCTCGGCGCCCGGCCCTGGCGGATCGTGCGGCAGGTGATCCTGCCCGAGGCGCTGCCCTCGCTCGCGGCGGGCGGCGCGCTGGTGCTGGTGATGTGCCTGAACGAGTTCGGCATCGTGCTCTTCACCGGCGCCAAGGACGTCGTGACCCTGCCGGTCCTCGTCTACACCAAGGCCATCCTCGACGGTGACTACACCGGAGCCTGCGTCGTCGCCGTCGTCAACATCGCCCTGTCCGTCGCGCTGTACGCGCTCTACCGGTGCGTGGCGGCCCGTACCGCCGCCGGAGGTGTCCGCCGTGCTCGTGCATAGCCGAGCTGCCCGATGGACGGTGTGGACCGTCTTCTTCGCGCTCTTCCTGCCGCTCTTCGCGCTGCCCCTGCTGGTGATCGTGGCCGCGTCCTTCGCCACCGGCTGGAGCGGAGCCCTCCCCTCCGGCGCGACCCTGGCGCACTACCGGGACATGGCGCACGGCGGCTCCCTGGACGCCCTGGTGACGAGCGTGCTGACCGCGCTGGCCGCGAGCGTCATCGCGCTGACGGCCGGGACCTGGGCGGCGCTGGCGGCCGAGCGGCTGCCGCGCCGCGTCCGCAGGATCGTCGACGGCCTGTTCCTGCTGCCCGTCGCCGTGCCGTCCGTCGCCGTCGGCCTCTCCCTGCTGGTCGCCTTCTCGCAGCCGCCGCTGCTGCTCAACGGCACCCGGCAGATCGTGATCATCGCGCACACGGTGCTGGTCACCGCCTTCGCCCACCAGTCCGTCAGCGCCGCGCTCACCCGTCTCGACCCGGCGTACGAACAGAGCGCGGCCGGGCTCGGCGCGCGCCCCGGCTACGTCCTGTGGCGGGTGAAACTGCCGCTGCTGCTGCCGTCCCTGACCGCAGCCGCCGGGCTCTGCTTCGCCCTGTCCATGGGCGAGTTGAGCGCCACGATGATGATTTACCCGCCCGACTGGATGCCGCTGCCGGTGCAGATCTTCGCCACCACCGACCGGGGCTCCCTCTTCGCGGGCGCCGCGCTCGCCGTCGTCCTGATGGCCGCCACCTTCCTCGTCCTGCTCGCCGTCTCCCGCATCCGCACCAGGGCCTCGTACCGCTGACCCCTCCCACCAGGAGCCCCACCCGCCATGCGCACGCACTCCCTTCCCGCCTCGCTCGCCGCCTGCGGCGGTGCGCTCGCCCTCGCCGCTTCGCTGACCGCCTGCGGCGCCACCGCCGACCCGAACGCCAAGGAGATCACCGTCTACAGCGCCGACGGCCTCCGCGGCGAGAAGGGCGACGGCTTCTACGACACGGTCTTCAAGGGCTTCGAGAAGAAGACCGGCATCAAGGTCAACTACGTCGAGAGCGGTTCCGGCGCCGCCGTCCAGCGGCTGGCGCGCGAGCGCTCCCACACCCAGGCCGATGTGCTCGTCACCCTCCCGCCCTTCATCCAGCAGGCCGACGGCAAGGGCCTGCTGGACACCTACCGGCCCCGGGGCTCCGACCAGGTCGCCGCCCACGACAAGGACCCGGGCGGCAGATGGACCTCGGTCGTCAACAACTACTTCTGCTTCATCTACAACAAGAAGGAGCTGAAGCGGCCCCCGGAGAGCTGGCAGGACCTGCTCGACGCCAGGTACCGGGGCAAACTCCAGTACTCGACGCCGGGGGTGGCGGGCGACGGCACCGCCGTCGTCGTCAAGGCCATGCACGACCTCGGCGGGCAGGCACCGGCCATGGCCTACTTCAAGAAGCTCCAGGCCAACAACGTCGGCCCGTCCTCCTCCACCGGCCAGCTCGCCCCCAAGACCGACAAGGGCGAACTCCTGGTCGCCAACGGCGATGTGCAGATGAACTACGCGAACATGCCCGCCATGCCGCACCAGGGCATCTTCTTCCCCGCGGCGAAGCCGGGCGGCAAGCCCTCCACCTTCGCCCTGCCGTACGCGGCGGGCCTGGTCAAGAACGCCCCGCACACCGCCCAGGCCAAGAAGTTCCTCGACTACCTGCTCTCCGAGCCCGTCCAGCGCCAGGTCTCCGCGGCCGGCGGCGGCTTCGCGGCCCGCCAGGACATCGAGGCGAAGGACGCCCGCGCCACCGAACTCGCCGCCCTCATGAAGGGAGTCGAGATCTTCGAGCCGGACTGGAAGGACATCGACAAGAACCTGGACGGCTACGTCGGCGCCTGGCGCACGGCGACCGGCAGCTGAGCCCGCGGCCCCGGCGGACCGGAACCCGGACGACCGCCGGGGTCTCCCCGGGCCCGCCCTGACTTAGGCTGGCCGTGTCGGCTGTACGTACGAGTCCGCGGCGCACGGTGTGGTCCGCGGGGCGTACGGGAGGCGGTCGGCGCCCCTGGTCAACACGTACGGCAGGAGTCCGGCAGTGGCAGAGCGCAAGCCGATCGAGTCATGGCTCACCGACATGGACGGCGTCCTGATGCACGAGGGCATCCCCGTTCCCGGCGCCGACGCCTTCATCAAGCGGCTCCGCGAATCGGGCAAGCCCTTCCTCGTGCTGACCAACAACTCCATCTACACCCCGCGTGACCTGCACGCCAGGCTGTCCCGGATCGGGCTCGACGTGCCGTGGGAGTCGATCTGGACCTCCGCGCTCGCCACCGCCCAGTTCCTCGACGACCAGCGCCCCGGCGGCACCGCGTACGTCATCGGGGAGGCGGGCCTGACCACCGCCCTGCACGACATCGGCTACGTCCTCACCGACCACGCCCCCGATTACGTCGTGCTCGGCGAGACCCGGACCTACTCGTTCGAGGCGCTGACGAAGGCGATCCGGCTGATCAACGACGGCGCCCGCTTCATCGCCACCAACCCCGACGAGACCGGCCCGTCGGCCGAGGGCGCGCTGCCCGCGACGGGATCGGTCGCCGCGCTGATCACCAAGGCGACCGGCGTCGACCCGTACTTCGTCGGCAAGCCCAACCCGCTGATGATGCGGCACGGCCTCAACGTCATCGGCGCGCACTCCGAGACCTCCGCCATGATCGGCGACCGGATGGACACCGACGTGGTGGCAGGACTGGAGGCGGGCATGGAGACCTTCCTGGTCCTCACCGGCCTCACCCGCCCCGAAGAGGTCGAGCGGCACCCCTTCCGCCCCTCCCGCGTCGTCGACTCCATCGCGGACCTCGTCGACCTGATCTGACCGGCCCGCCGTCCGGTGCCCCGCTCACCTGAACGGGGCACCGGACGGCCGCCCCGGATGCGGCAGAACCGGCGCGGGCGGACCTTCGACATATCGGAGGTTCACCATGCGCTCACCGCACTTCACTCTCTGTGCCGCACTCGCAGTGTGTGCGGTGACGGCATCGCCCGCGTACGCAGGGGACGGGCGCGGCGCCGGAACCGGCACGGCACTCGTCGCCCCGGCCGCGGCCCCGAGCGGCTCGGCGGCCCTGCCCGGCACCGGCCCGGCGGCCCGCGCCGTCATACCGGAGGTCAGGCCCCACCCGGAACCGGCCCCACGGCCCGAGCCCGCGCAGGTCACCGGCGCCGCGACCGACACCGAGATGAACAACACCCAGGCCGTCGGCCTCGTCCTGGCCGGCGGCGCGGTCCTGATCATCGCCGGGCAACTGCTCAGACTCCGCCTGCGCACCCGCCGCGAACGGCAGGGCGGTGGCGATGAGGACTGAGCGCCACGGCGCCGCGGGGGTGGCCGCGACGGTCACCACGGGCGCGAGTCCGGGCGCCGGATACGGGCGGCTGTTCATCGGGGTGGGATGGCTGGTGCTGCTGCTCGGCCTGTGGCTGTGGGGGAGCGGAGCGGCGGGGAACGCCGCCCTGTCCCAGCTGACCGCCACCGGAGACGTCGCAGCCGTCGGCCGCCCCTTGGGCGGCGGGCCCCCGCGCACCCACGACCCGGTCGCCGCGCCCGGCACCGTACGCCCCAGCGGCCTCACCATCCCCGCCCTCGGCATGCACGCCGGGCTCGTCGCACAGGGTCTGGACGCGGACGGCGCGGTGGCCGTGCCCCGGGCCGACGCACCCGGCAGGGTCGGCTGGCACGCGGACGGGCCGCAACCCGGTGCGGCCGGAGCGGCGGTGCTCGCCGGCCGGTCCACAGGGGGCCGGGGGCGGGCCGCCTTCGCCGGTCTGACCAGGCTCAGGCCGGGCGCGCGGGTGGACGTACAACGCTCGGACGGCAGCACCGCACGGTTCACCGTCGAGGACGTCCAGATCTTCGAGCACCGGGACTTCGACGCACGGAAGGTCCGCCGCGCCCACGAGCCCGACCGGGCCGAACTGCGGCTGGTGACCCGCGGCGCGCACCCCGGCACCGCACGGGACGGCGGCCCGGCCGACGTGGTGGTCTCGGCCTACCTGAGCGGCTACGCACCGGGCCGCCCGGCGTCCGGCTGATCCGCCGCGCACCGGGCCGTGCCCGGGAACGACTGAGGCCCCCCGCATGGCGAGGGGCCTCAGTCCTACGTGCGCCGCCAGGGACTCGAACCCCGGACCCGCTGATTAAGAGTCAGCTGCTCTAACCAACTGAGCTAGCGGCGCGCGCTGACCTGAATAACTTTACACGAATGCCCGGAGTGCTTCCGACCGCCTTTGGCTGTCCGGGCACCTCTTCATGCGTGAAAGGCCGGTGATACGCGTCACATGGGTGGGCTTCGGGGAATCCGGGCCGGGGGAAGCGGCGCGGGGAAAGGCGAGGGGAATCGACGCCGTAAGAGCGGCACACGGAAAGGGCGCCGCATCTACCGCACGGAATTCCTGTCCGATGCGGGCGAAAGTCCCTCGATCTCAGGACCTTCGACTGGTGGGTTGCCCGAATTGCTCTGTGAAGATCGAGTTCAGTGCGCTAGATCATCAGTTGCCCCGTCAACATGCGATATCGCCCGCCGGTTGCGAGGCTGAAGCGAGTGCCGGGGCGGGAGAAGAGCGGAACGCGGACGGAGGGAAGCGGGAATGCCAGTGCAGGGTCGCGCGGCGGGCGCCCGCGGGTATCCGTGCGCCGCCGGCACCGCCGCGGCACCCGTGCCGACCGTGACCCGCGACGCGCAGGTAAGGACCGCGTTCGCGATGGTGTCCGTCACTCCTGCCCCGACTGTTGCAACCCCGTCCCTCTGGGTCACGTCTGCTAAGACGCGCACCCCGAACTCGGGTCCGCCGGGACCGTCCCCCCTCGGAAAGGTTGATCGTCATGGTGTCGACAGCCAAGCGCACCCTGGAGATGCAGCTCCTGCTCGGCCCGGAAGAAGCCCTTCCGGTGTCCGGCACGTTCAGCTACCGCAGCGACCGGCCCTACGAGGTCGAGGTCGCGTTCGTCAGCCGTGGCGCCACGGTCGCGACCTGGCTGTTCGGCCGCGAGCTGCTGCTGGACGGGCTGCGCGGCGAGGAGGGCGAGGGGGACGTACGGGTGTGGCCCTTCCGCGAGGCGGACGGGCAGCGCCGGATCCACATCGAGCTGTTCACCGACGACGCCGTCTGTGAACTGTCGGTGCGCACGGGGGAACTGGCCGCATGGCTGGAACAGACGGTCGCGATCGTGCCACCCGGCCACGAGGACCGCTATCTGGATATGGACACCCACCTGGCTCGGCTGTTCGCGGGGAAGTGCTGATGACGACCATGACCACCACGACCGACCCCGGCCCCGGCACGCGGGCGGCGCAGCGCAGGCTGCCGACGCCGCCCGCGCAGCGCACGGCACCGCAACCGGCCGCCCCGCGCGAAGGGGACCACCCGTACGTGCCCGAGCAGCGACAGGCCGGGCACGAGGGCCCGAGCGGCCACGACGGCCGGCCGGCGCAGCAGCCCGATTCCGGCCACCCGGATCTGCCGGATGTGACAGCGGACCAGCGGACCGCCGACGCGCGGGCGCACGATCCGCGGGCACACGGCTTCCTGCCGGAGCGGCCACCGGTGCGCAGCATGATCGGCACCTGGACGCGGCTGGACGCGACGGCGCGCGCGGTGGCCGTCACCCCCGACCGTGCGGCGGCCGTCGCGGCCGTCGAGCGCGCCGGCCGCAGCGGCGAACTGGCCGCTCTCCGGCAGCGCGTCTCGCGGCTGTCGCCGCGCAACGCCGAGGCCGCGGCGATGCGGATCGCGGTGATCGCGGTGGCCTGCGGCTGGAACGGGCTCGACCCGCAGGCGCCGGCCGCGCGCGAGTCGGCCGACGGGGCGTTCCTCGACCTGTGGGCCGCGATCGCGCACCGCATCGACCACGACCAGTTCGTCGCGCTGCCCACGCTGTCGCTGCACAACTGGGCCCCGGAGCGCAAGCCGCGCCGGCACCTGCCGATCGACCAACTGGCCCGTACCGAACAGCTGGTGCCGATCGTCCGCTGGGCGCCCGAAGGCCAGCCGCTGTGCCGCCTCGACCGGCTGATGCTGGCCGTGACGCGCCTCGAAGCGCACGGCATCTGGCTCTTCCGGCTCGCCGAAACCCTCGCGGGCCGGTCGCCCGACGACTCCTCCACCCCGACGGCGCTCCGCCGTCTGGTCCGCATCCAACACGCGCTGCGGGCCCAACTCCAGGAGGAGACCGCGGAGTTGGCGGCGGCCCCGGCGACCGCGCAGCAGTGCGCGGTGCTCGGCGCGCTGGCCGCCCAGGGTGCTCTGGAGCCGCCGGTGCTTCAGGCGGCGGACGCGGTGCTCGGCGTCGGCGGGCGGCGTACGGGCGAGGGCGGGCGGCAGTCGGTGCGCCGCCATCTGCCCACGCACCACCGCGCCTGGCTCGGCGCCATGGACCGGCACTGCGCACCGGTCCGCACCCTCGCCCACCGCGGCGGCCCGGATGCCGCCGTCTACCGCGAGGCACAGGAGTCGCTGATCGCGCTGCGGCGTACGTACACGACCCTGGTGCACACGGCCGCCCGCCCCGGCCCCGGAGATCTCGCCACCGCGGCCTGAGGCACCGGGTGGGCGCCCCGGATCCGGGACGCTCCTGACGGACGGGCGACGCCCGGGGGCGCCCGCGGAGCGCGAGGCCCCCAGGACAAGGCAGTTGCGGGTCATCGGCGTACCGCCGGTGGCCCGCTTTCGGCATGCTCCGGAAGCCGGTTCTCCGGTTGTTATTGGTCTGGACATGTCCAGCACCCGTCGTTAGTCTCCGAGATGGTCTAGACCGCACCTCCCCCCCCCGCTGATGAAACACCCCACGTTCGTCAGGAGCGAAGCATGCGCAAAAGGATCAGTGCTGCCGTGATCGGGCTCGGCGTCGTCGGCGCCTCCCTGCTGGCCACCACCAGTGCGTCCAGCCACGGCTACAGTGACGCACCCCCCAGCCGGCAGGCGCTCTGCGCCAAGGGCACGGTCAAGGACTGCGGCGCGATCGCCTATGAACCCCAGAGCGTCGAGGGCCCCAAGGGCTTCCCCGCCGCAGGTCCCGCCGACGGCAAGATCTGCTCCGGCGGGAACGAAGGATTCGGTGAGCTGGACGACCCGCGCGGCGGCAAGTGGCCGGCGACCAAGCTGTCCGCCGGGCAGGGATACACCTTCACCTGGCGGCTGACCGCACGTCATGCCACCACGGACTTCGAGTACTTCATCACCAAGGACAGCTACGACCCGAGCAAGCCGCTCACCCGCGCCGACCTTGAGCCCGAGCCGTTCATGACGGTGCCGATGGGCGGCAAGCAGCCGGAGGCGACGGTGCAGCACCAGGGCACCGTCCCGACGCAGAAGGCCGGCCACCACATCATCCTGGGTGTCTGGAACATCGCCGACACGGGCAACGCCTTCTACGCCTGCTCGGACGTCGACCTCACCTGACCCGGCCCCGGCCGCAGGTGCGCACACCGCCCGCCTGCGGCCCCTGACCGCCTGGCCTCCGGACCCGCCGGACCCGCCCGGTCCCGTGCCGTCCCCGGCCCGCAAGTCCTCACCTTGCGGGTTCGCGGACCGGGCCGGGCCGAGCCTCCGGAGGTCAGGCATCCACGCCAAGGACGGGCCGGAACGCCGAAGTGGGCGCCCTCGGAAACCGAGGACGCCCACTTCACAGGTGCGCCGCCAGGGACTCGAACCCCGGACCCGCTGATTAAGAGTCAGCTGCTCTAACCAACTGAGCTAGCGGCGCGCGCTGACGAAATAAATACTACCTGGTCCCGGCGGGTGCTCCGGACCACCGGCCGGGACGGAGCGCGCGGAGCGGCCCGACGCGAGCGGTACGAGGCCGCCCGCCCCGTGGTCGGGCGGCGTCGTGACCGGGCCCGCGGATCAGAGCGCGAGCGAGAGCAGTACCGGGGCGGCCCTGCGGTTGAGGGCGTCGGCGGCCTGCCGCAGGCGGTGCGCGTGCTCCAGCGGCATCGACAGGGCGAGGCAGCCGACCGTCGAACCCGCGGTGATCGGCACGGCGGCGCAGACCGTGCCGACGGCGTACTCCTGGAGGTCGAGTACGGGAACCGTCGGCGGCTGGCTGTCGAGCTTGTGCAGCAGGATCCGCTCGTTGGTGATCGTCCGGGAGGTGAGCCGGGCCGTCTTGTGCCGGGAGAGGTGGTCCTTGCGGCCGTCGTGGTCCAGCTGCGCCAGCAGGCACTTGCCGACCGCACTGGCGTGGGCCGTGCGCCGGAACTCCGCCCACTCGTTGACCTTGGGGGCGAGCGGCCCGTCGGCGTAGTGCAGGATCTTGACCTCGCCGTCGATGTAGCGGCTGATGTACACCGCGGCGCCGACCGAGTCCCGCAGCTCGTCGAGCGTGATCTGGAGCTTGCCCCGGAGTGCCTGGTCGCGGTCGCCGCCGGTACCCAGCAGGAGGAGCGATTCGCCGACGACGTACGCGCCGTCGGAGACCTGCTCGATGTAGCTCTCGCGCTGCAGCATCGACAGCATGTGCGCGAGATGGCCGGTGGCCAGGCCGGTCTCGCGGGCGATCTGGACGTCGGTCACGCCACTGGCGTGCCGGGAGATGGTTTCGAGCACGCGAAGGGCGTACTGCACCGAATGGAACGGCGCGGTCGGCTCGGGCTTCAGCGCCACGGTGTCCCCCTAGCAGGTTGGTACCGCTTGCGTAGTGACCGTCGCGGGCGGGGCGAACGGCGGGGACCGGACGCTCCCGGACAGCGGGGCTCGTACCACGATAGCGGCCAACGGCCTTCGGTGGAGGGGGTCTTGACCGAAAAGCACGGTCCGGTATGCGCCTGTCCAGGGAAGCGCCACGCTGGCATATGCCACAGGCACAGTAGTGCCGCTTCAGAGCACCGCGCTCCGTCATGAGTGCTTACGGTGCGGGTGCCTGATGTGTAACCCCTGGAACGCCATGAGGGGTTGGGGCGTAAGTGTGATGGTGGAGCCCGGTGGTGATGCTGTTCCGTACGGGTGTCACGGAATTCACCGTTTCGGACGGCCCGCCGTACCGGCCCGGCGTCTCACAAAGGGATACCCAGGAACCGGACGCGCAGATTGCCGGCGCGCGCCCGGAAGAGACCGGCACACGACCGAAGAGGACCGATAGGAGGCCACATGGCCGACCGTTTCATCGAAGTCTCGCTGGACAAGCGGGGCGTGAGCTGCACCGCGAAGCTGCTGGACGCGCGGGCGCCGATCACCTGCAACGCCGTCTGGGACGCCCTGCCGCTCGGCGGCGACGTCTACCACGCCAAGTACGCCCGCAACGAGATCTACGCCCTGGTCCCGCCGTTCGCCCCCCAGGAGCCGCCGCTGGAGAACCCCACCATCACACCGATCCCCGGCGACCTGTGCTACTTCACCTTCAGCGACACCGAGTTGGGCACCGCCTCCTACGGCTACGAGTCCGCGGCCGGGCACCAGGGCCGCGCCACCGTCGTCGACCTCGCGCTCTTCTACGAGCGCAACAACCTGCTGATCAACGGTGACGCGGGCTGGGTGCCCGGCATCGTCTGGGGCTCCGTCGTGGAGGGCCTCGACCGGATGGCCGACGCCTGCCAGGACCTCTGGCGGGGCGGCGCGCTCGGCGAGACCCTCAACTTCCGCCGGGCCTAGGGATGTCGGCGACCCCGGCGGTGTAGAGGGCGTGCGCGGCGCGCAGCACCAGCGCGTCCGCGTGCCGCGCGCCGATCAGTTGCACCCCGATCGGCAGCCCGTCGCCGTCCAGACCGCAGGGCACGGTCGCGGCGGGCTGCTGCGTCATGTTGAACGGGTAGGTGAACGGTGTCCAGCCGGTCCAGCGGGTGTGCCCCGAACCCGCGGGGACCTCGGCCCCCGCCTCGAAGGCGGTGATCGGCTCGGTCGGTGTCACCAGCAGGTCGTAGGCGCTGTGGAAGCGGCCCATCGCCTGGCCGAGCGCCATCCGCGCGTCCACCGCCGCCAGATAGTCCAGCGCGCTGTACCGCTCGCCCTGCGCGCAGATCTCCCGCAGCCCCGGATCCAGCAGCTCCCGGTCCGCCGCGTCCAGGTGCTCGGCGACCCGCGCCGCACCGCTGAACCACAGCGTGTGGAACGCCTCCACCGGATTCTCGATCCCCGGATCGATCTCCTCGACGTACGCGCCGAGCGACGCCAGCGTCTCCACCGCCGACCGCACCGCAGCCGCGACGTCGGGCGCCACCGGCACGTCCCAGCCGAGCGCCGGGCTGTACGCCACCCGCAGCCCGGAGACCGGATCGTCCAGCGCCGCACGGAAGGACCCGGCGACCGGCCCGAGCTGCGACCAGTCGCGCCAGTCCGGGCCGCTGATCACGTCCATCAGCAGCGCCGCGTCCGCCGCGTCCCGGGTCATCGGCCCGGCGTGCGACAGCGTCCCGAACGGGCTCGCCGGATAGAGCGGCACCCGCCCGTACGTCGGCTTGAGCGCGAAGATCCCGCAGAACGACGCCGGGATACGGACCGACCCGCCGCCGTCCGTCCCCAGGCTGAGCGGCCCCGCGCCCAGCGCGACCGCCGCCGCGCTGCCGCCGCTTGAGCCGCCCGAGGTGCGCCCCGGGTCGTACGGATTGCCTGTCACCCCGTGCCGCGGACTGTCCGTCACGCCCTTCCAGCCGAACTCCGGTGTGGTCGTCTTGCCGAGGAACACCGCGCCCGACTCGCGCATCCGGGCCACCGCGGGCGCGTCCTCGTCCCAGGCCGCGTCCTCGGGCCTGACGGCCAGCGAGCCGCGCAGCGTGGGACGGCCGCGGGTCAGGAACAGGTCCTTGACGGTCGTCGGCACCCCGTCCACCGGACCGGCCGGCTGCCCCGACCGCCAGCGTTCCTCGGACGCCTCGGCCTCGGCCAGCGCCTCGTCGCCGTCGATCAGGGTGAAGGCGTTGGTCCTGGTCCTGGCCTCATCGGCCCGCTCCAGCGTCTCCCGGGTGACGTCGACGGGAGAGAACTCACCGGCGGCGTAACCGGCCGTGAGCCGCTGGGCGGAGAGGTCGGCGAGCTGGGTCGGTCCGGTCATGGCGTCCTCCGTGCGATGGGCCGCCCCGTGGCGGGGCGGCGGCCGGGTGCGGGGCTGCTGCGGTGGGGACGGAGCGGGGGAGGGGAGCGCGGGCGGAGGCTATCCCACCGGGACGTAACCGAGCTTCTTGTCGACGAGATTGCGCAGCGGTTCGCCGGCCGACCACTGGTCGAAGTTGTCCTGGAACTGCTCGGCGAGCGCGTCCCGCCAGCCCAGGGTGTCGCCGCTCATGTGCGGCGAGACGATCAGGTGCGGCACGTCCCACAGCGGGCTGTCGGACGCCAGCGGCTCCTCATCGAAGACGTCCAGCGCAGCCGCCGCGATCCGCCACTCGCGCAACGCGGCGACCAGCGCGTCCTCGACGACCAGCGGGCCGCGTCCCACGTTGATGAAGCGGGCCTGTGGCCGCATCAGGGCGAACGCCCGCCGGTCGAAGAGGCCGCGGGTGGCGTCGGTCAGGGGCGCCGCGCACACCACCCAGTCCGCCCGGCCCAGCAGCGGATGCAGCGCGTCGGACGCGTGCACCGTGCCGAACTCCGGGTCGCCGGTCCGCTCCCGGCGGCCCACCAGGTCGACGTCGACACCCAGTGCCATCAGGGTGGTGCCGACGGCCCGCCCGATCGGTCCCGAACCCACCACGACGGCCCGGCTCCCGGCCAGCCGCAGGGTCTCGCGGTGCCGCCAGCGCCGCTGCCGCTGGAGCTCCCAACTTCCGTAGAAATCTTTGGCCATGGCCAGGACGAGGCCCGCGACGTATTCGGCGATCGGCTGCTCGAAAACGCCGCGCGCATTGGTCACGAGGGTGTCGTCGGCGATCAGCGCCGGGCACAGCAGCCGGTCCACGCCGGCGCTCGCGGTGTGCACCCAGCGGGGGCGCGGGCCCTGCTCGGGCCACGCCTTCCGGATCGCATCGGAGGTGAAATCCCAGGCCAACAGCACGTCGGCGGAGGGGAGTAGGTCCGCGAGAGTGGTCTCGTCGGCGTAGACCACCCGGGCCCGGCCGGAGAGCCGGTCCAGCTTCGGCGGCGGGTCAGAACCTAGGACAAGGACGGTGTTTTCGGACATGGGCCTGCAACCGTTCTGAAACGTGAGTCCCCTTAACTGAAGGGGGCGCCGACAGATGCCTGAGATGCGAGGATTGACCACGCTAAGAAGTCGTATCTACCGTGTCAACAACGGCTCTGTTCCGACGTCCCGGCTTATACCGGCTGCTCCAAAAACCCCTGGCCATGGCCTGGCCAATCCAGCCCTTCGTTCTTCTAGGGGCCTTCATGGACGTCTCATTTCTCGGTGGCCCACAGCCCCAGCTCGGCGTGGGTGTCGTAGCGCCCTTCGACTTCGCACTCGACCGCGAGCTGTGGCGCTGGGTGCCCGACGACGTGTCCCTCCACCTCACCCGTACTCCCTTCGTGCCCGTCGAGGTCAGCCTCGACCTGGCCCGTCTGGTCAGTGAGCACGAAACGCTGCGCTCCGCCGTGCAGGCGCTGTGCGCGGTGTCCCCGCAGGTCGTCTCCTATGCCTGCACGTCCGGCAGCTTCGTCGGAGGAATGGCGGGCGAGCGGGCCATGACGACCGCCATGACCCAGGCGGGGGAGGTCCCCTCCCTCACCACATCGGGCGCGCTCATCGAAGCGCTGCGCGAGATCGGCGCATGGCGCATCGCCGTGGTGACGCCCTATACGAAATCGGTCACCGACTCCCTGGAGGACTTTCTCGGCGAGGCGGGAATCACGGTCACCGGCCGCGCCTACCTCGGACTGACCCGGCACATCTGGAAGGTGCCGTACCGCGACGTCGTCGACATGGCACGGACGGCCGTGGTGGGCGCCGCCGACGCGCTCTTCATCAGCTGTACGAACCTGCCGACCTACGACGTCATCCCGCAGCTGGAAGCCGAGCTGCGGATGCCGGTGCTGTCCGCCAACCAGGTCACGATGTGGGCCGCGCTGCGCGCCATCGGCGCCCGTGCGGTAGGCCCCTATCAGGCACTGCTGGATCCGGTGGCGCGGAGCGGTCCCGCCGCGATGTCCGGATCCGACGTGCCGCCCGACAGACGTCCGGCGGACACGCCCGAGGCCGCCTTCGCGGGGCCGCCGCTCGCACCCGAGCCCGACGCGGGCGAGGTCGGCGACCCACCGGACGACCTCGGGCCGAAGCCGCCGGTCTGAGCAGCCGGTGCCCGGTGACCGCCGGGCACCCACCGGACGGCACCCCGGCGCGGCCGGTACCCGCACCCGCGGGCGGCGGTCGCGCCTCCTGTACCCGCACCCCATTCGTACGCGCAAGGGAGAGCTGCATGGCATCGGTTGGCTTCCTCTACCCCGGCCACTCCGCCGAGGACGACTACCCCCGGCTCGCTTCGCTGCTCGGGGGCGGCGTCCGGCTGCCGCTGGTGCACACCGACATCGGCGAGGACGCCCACCGGGTGGACGCGCTGCTGGAGATGGGCGCGGCCGGGCGGCTCGCCGCCGGGGTCGCCGAGCTGAAGGAGCGCGGCGCCGAAGCCATCGTCTGGGCCTGCACGAGCGCCAGCTTCGTCTTCGGCTGGGAAGGCGCCCACGAGCAGGTCCGCGAGCTGTCGGTGGCCGCCCAGCTGCCCGCGTCCAGCACCTCCTTCGCCTTCGCGCACGCCATCGGTGCCCTCGGCGCCCGCCGCGTCGCAATCGCCGCCACCTACCCGTCCGACGTGGCCGACCACTTCCACGCCTTCCTGAAATCCGCCGGCACGGAGGTCGTCTCGACCCGCGGCAGCGGCATCATCACCGCCGCCGAGGTCGGCACCTGGGGCCGCGACGAGGTGCTGGCACTGGCCAGGGCGGGCGACCACCCCGACGCCGACGTGGTGCTGCTGCCCGACACCGCCCTGCACACCGCCGCCCACCTGCCGGACCTCGAAGCCGAGCTGCGCAAACCGGTGCTCACCGCCAACCAGGTCACGGTCTGGGAGGGCCTGCGCCTCCTCGACCGGACGCCCGCCTGCCCGGCCCTGGGCACCCTCTTCGCCCGCAGCGCGCCGCAGGAGCCGTAACGGCTTGGGGAGCGCACACTTCCCGCCCACCGCGGGAATAAGCGGAGAACTACTCCGGTTGTCCTCCTCGCAGACCAGCGACGCGAGGAGGACCCGCCCGTGAGCGGCAGCAACGACGAGATCCGGGACACCGGCGACGAGATCCGCGGCACGGCCGGGGGCACCGCTCCCGTCCCGCTGTCCGTACTCGACCTGGTGACGGTCGGCGAGGGCAACACCGCGGCCGACGCCGTACGGACCGCCGTCGGCATCGCCCGCACGGCCGAGCGCCGCGGCTTCCACCGCTACTGGGTCGCCGAGCACCACTCCATGCCGGGTGTCGCGTCCTCGTCGCCCGCCGTGCTGCTGGCCCACATCGCCGCGCACACCGCGTCCATCCGGCTCGGCTCCGGCGGTGTCATGCTGCCCAACCACGCGCCGCTGGTCATCGCCGAGCAGTTCGGCACCCTGGAGGCGATGGCACCGGGCCGCGTCGACCTCGGCCTCGGCCGCGCCCCCGGCACCGACGGCGCCACCGCCGCGGCCCTGCGCCGCACGGAACGGCTGCACGAAGGCGCCGACGAGTTCCCGCAGCAGCTCGCGGAGTTGACCCGCTTCCTGGACGACGACTTCCCCGACGGGCATCCGTACGCCCGCATCCACGCGGTGCCGGGGCCGGTCCAGGCCACCGCGCCCGGCGGCGTGCAGTCGCCGCACCGGCCGCCGCTGTGGCTGCTCGGCTCCTCCGGCTTCAGCGCCCGCCTGGCCGGTTCGCTCGGCCTGCCGTTCGCCTTCGCGCACCACTTCTCGGCCGCCAACACCATCCCCGCGCTCGACCTCTACCGCGCCTCGTTCCGGCCGTCGGACGTGCTGTCCGAGCCGTACGCCCTGATCGGCGTCGCCGCGCTGGCCGCCGATGACGAGCGGGAGGCCGAGCGGCAGGTGATGACCGGCGCGCTGTCCATGCTCCGGCTGCGCACCGGCCGGCCAGGGCTGGTGCCGAGCCCGGAGGAAGCGGCGGCCTACCCGTTCGACGAGCGGGAGCGGGACTTCGTCGACAGCTGGCTCGGCAACGTCATCCACGGCACCCCCGACGCCGTCCGGCAGGGCCTGAACGACCTCGCGAAGCGGACCGGCGCCGACGAGCTGATGATCACCGCCAACGCCCACGGCGGCCCCGCGCGACTGCGCTCCTACGAGCTGATCGCCGACGCCTACGACCTGCCGCAGGGCTGAAAACCGTCCTTCGGGGCGGTCCGCGTGCGGGCCGCGGCGGGCGCGGGGAGGCGCCGGTCGCGACCCGTACGCGGACCGCCCCGAAAACGTACGGAGCCGCGGGCGGTCAGCCGCCGGTGCGGCCACCGGCGTCGAGGAGTGCGTCGATCCGCTCCGGCGGCACCGGCCGTGAGTAGAGCCAGCCCTGGCCGGTGTCGCAGCCGATCCGCCGCAGCCGCGCCGCCTGTTCGGCGCTCTCCACGCACTCCGCCGTGACCGTCAGGCCGAGCCGGTGCGCCAGCGCGACCAGCGCCTCCACGATCGTCTCGTCCGCCGGGTTGGGATGCTCCTGCGAGCGGAACCCGCGGACGAAGGACCCGTCGAGCTTGAGGACGGAGACGGGCAGGCGGCTGAGGTAGGCGAGGTTGGAGTAGCCGGTCCCGAAGTCGTCGATGGCGATCCGCACGCCCATGTCGCTGAGCGCCTGGAGGGCCTGCAACGGGCGCCCGGCGGAACCCATCACCGCCGACTCGGTCAGCTCCAGCTGGAGCAGTTCGGGCGGCAGCCCGGTCGCGGCGAGGATGCCGGCCACGTCCGCGACCAGATCCGAGTCCCACACCTGGCGCACCGCCACGTTGACGCTGACGAACAGCGGCCGGTCGCCGGGCCGCTCCAGCTGCCAGGCGCGGGCCTGCCGGCACGCCTGTTCCAGCACCCAGCGGCCCAGTTCGACGATCGCGCCGTTCTCCTCGGCCAGCGCGATGAACCGATTCGGCGACAGCATCCCGAACTGCGGATGCCGCCAGCGCACCAGCGCCTCGACACCCTCCGCACGGCCGTCGTCCAGGCCGACCAGTGGCTGGTACTCCAGCGTGAACTCGCCGCGGTCCACAGCAGGACGCAGGGTGCTGGAGAGCGCCTGCCGGGTCATCCGGTGGGCGTTGCGCTCCGGGTCGAACAGTGTCCAGCGGGCCTTGCCGTCCTCCTTGGCCCAGTACAGCGTGGTGTCCGCCGCCTGCATCAGCCCGGTCGCGGTCGTGCCGGCCGCGGCCCGCTCCACGACGCCGATGCTCGCCGACACCGAAAGGCGCTGCCCGGCCAGGTCGAACGGCCGCTGGAGCGCGTCCAGCGCGCACTGGGCCAGCTCGGACAGCTGGTCGGTGCCCGTCGAGTCCTCCACCAGGAGGGCGAATTCGTCCCCGCCGAGCCGGGCCACCAGATGCGCGCGGCCGTTCCCCGTGCCGCGGTCCGCCGCGTGCTCGGCGCAGAGCGTCAGCCGCTGCGCCACCGCGCTCAGCAGCCGGTCGCCCACGCGGTGCCCCAGCGTGTCGTTGACGGCCTTGAACCCGTCGAGGTCCAGGTAGCACAGGCCGATCCGGCCGGTGCCCGTCGTCGCCACCGATGCGGATTCGAGGGCCGATGACAGCCGCTCGAAGAACAGCGCGCGGTTGGGCAGCCGGGTCACCGGGTCGTGCATCTGCAGATGCCGCAGCCGGGCGAGCAGGTCGTGCCGGTCGCTGCTGTCGGCGACGGACAGTAGTATCCGCTCGCTGCCGGACAGCGGCTCGACGGTGATCTCCACCCACAGGGTGTGTCCCGAGGGGTGCTTGAGGCGGCGGGTGCAGCGCAGCCGGTCGCTGTGGCCGCTCAGCACCTCGCGGTAGGCGGCCTGCACCCGCGGGTCGGAGCCGAGGTCGGCGAGGTCGGCTGCGGTGGCCGCGACGAGCCGTCCGGGGTCGGTGCCGAGGAGTTCGCCGAAGGCGGGGTTGGCGGCGAGGATCCGCCCCTCGCGGTCGAGCACGGCCATCGGGAGACGGGCGGCGTGAAAGGCGGTGCGGTAGTCGCCGAAGGAGGCGGCCGGGCATTCGTGGGCCGGTTCGGGGACGTCGCGGGCGACGGTCGCCTCGCGGGCGGCGGCCGGCCGGTCCGCGCGTACTCCGGGTTCTTTGGTCGTGCCGTTACGCTCCGTCACGGAGGGCAGCGTCGCTCCGTGCGTGCGGCCCGTCCTGTCGGGGTGTCCGCTCACTGCTCGCTCCCGCATGGCGCATGTCTCGTGATGGAGGGGGGATCTCGCGCTGGAAAGTGTGGCGATCATAGAGGCTGCCGCAGCGGCCGATCCAGCGACACTGCCGTGATCATCGGCACGTGTGACGGAAGTTCAGCCAATTCTGCCCACGTCTGTTCGCGCGGATTGCCCCAATGGTCGATTGTTACGTTCTGTTACGTTCGGGCGGTGACGCGCTGCTCACTCCGCTGGACCTTGAAACATGACGAATGGCGTTGAATCACCACAGGGTGGGTGAGGTGTTCCCCTTCCTTCCCTGGAGGTTGATGTGCCGTCCGCCCGGACACCCGACGGGGTGGACCACCGACGACTGCGACGCCTCGCCGCCGTCGTCACCTCCCTGAGCGCACTGATAGCGACATCGATCGTGGCCGGCCCGGCCACCGCTTCCGAAGCCACCCTCTCGTGTGCCCTGGGCCGGACCGACGCCCACCACTCCGAGGGCGTCGACACCTGGAACGCCGCCTACCCGCGCCCCCACGGCACGCTCAACGCGGTGATGATCTTCCTCTCCTTCCCGGACTCCCGGCCCGTCGCCGACACACGGGAACTCTCCCGGGACTACTTCCCGGAGACCTCCCGCTTCTTCGACCGCGCCTCCTACGGCACCTTCACGCTGCGCCCGCACCTCCACAAAAAGTGGATCCGGATGCCGCACACCTCCGGCAGTTACGGCATACAGCGGGACTGGGCGGACGGCAAGCGTTCGGCCTACCTCCACGACGCGGTCGCCGCCGCCGACGCCTCCGTCGACTTCAGCCGCTACGACATGGTCTACCTGGTCGCCGACCCCGATGCGCCGGGCGTCGACTCGGACGCCACCAAGGTCGTCAACCTCGACCAGCCGATGCGGGCGGACGACGCGGACCTGCGGCGGTTCGTCACCGTCTTCGAGCAGAGCCCGCCGGACCGCAACGTCCTCGCCCACGAGACCGGGCACGTCTTCGACCTGCCGGATCTCTACCACCGGCCGCAGGACGCCAAGGGCGACTGGGACACCTACGTCGGTGACTGGGACCTCATGGGCAGCCAGTTCGGCCTGGCGCCCGACCCCTTCGGCTGGCACAAATGGAAGCTCGGCTGGCTGACCGACAACCAGATCGACTGCGCCGAGCTGACCGGGCCCGCCCTGCACACCCTGCGGCCACTGTCCGCGCCCATGGAACCGGGCGACGAGCGCAGGGCACGGCTCCTGGTGGTCCGCACCGGCCCCGGCAGCGCCCTGGTCATGGAAGCCCGCGACGCGAGCGGCAACGACAAGGCGATGTGCCGCGAGGGCCTCCTCGTCTACCGCGTACACAGCGAGACCGCGTCGGGCTCGGGGCCCGTGCAGGTGCTCGACGGGCACCCGGGCACCTCGGCCTGCCGCGGCACGTCCGTCTACCCGCCGCTCGCCGACGCGCCGCTGGGTGTGGGGGAGAGCCTGCGCGACCGCGAGGACGGGGTGCGCGTGGAGGTCGCCGGGAGATCACCGGCGGGGGACTGGACGGTCAAGGTGACCCGCGGCTGACCGGCGCCCTGCGGGTACGACGAAGGCCCCCACCGGAGTGGGGGCCTTCGCCTGTCTGTGCGCCGCCAGGGACTCGAACCCCGGACCCGCTGATTAAGAGTCAGCTGCTCTAACCAACTGAGCTAGCGGCGCCTGCTGACGGACGAAACATTAGCACCCGGACCGGGGAGGGCAAAAATCGATCCCGTACCGCGGCAGCCTCAGCGGGAGGTCAGGGCGGTGACGGGAGGTCCCGACGGCCGGTGGGCGGCGGCTTCGGCGGGCTCGGCGCCGCCCGCGTCCGGCACTCCGGTGTCCGCACGGGCGGCCCGCACGCAGGCCCAGAGCAGGATGTCGGGCCCCGGCAGCCACGGGCTGCGGACGTCGGGCGCCACCAGCCAGCGGGCGGCGGGCGGCACCGGGTCGGCCCCCCGGCCGCCGGGGTGCAGCGGCGGGATGGTCACCGCGTCGCCGCTGCCGTGACACAGCAGCGGCGGCACCGCCCGTACCCACTCCTCCCAGCCGAGGAGCGCGGGCAGCCGGTGGGCGGTGCCGGGGGCGGCGAAGAGCAGGATCCTGCCGTGGTGGGTGGCCACCGGGCCCGAGCCGGGGCCGTCGGTCCACAGGCGGTCGACCATCCGGCGCCCGAAGAGGGCCGGGGCGTTGATCACGTCGAAGGCGGTGCCGCAGGGCAGCACGCTCGGAGCGGTCGGCCGCTGCGCCCACAGCGTGTGCAGGCGGTGCGGATGCGGGCTGGCGGAGGCGAGCCAGTCGGCTCCGGCGAGCGTGACGTAGGAGGCGGTCGGGAAAGGCGGGGATACCGGGATACAGGAGGGTTCGGGCAGCCGGTCGCTCATGGGGACAGGTCTACCGAGCCGCGGGGGACCGGCACCGGAGGTTGGCGGAAAACGGGACACTACGGGTCGGTAAGGAGTATGTTCCCTCCCCGCATATGCCAACGGCCCATGGTCATCAAGGACCACGGGCCATCGGTACGGGCAAAACGGGCGCGGACGCGGGCGGCCCGAGCCGGGCGGCCCGCTGCCGGTCAGTCCCCGCCGTCGGGACGCGAGCCGCCGTCCCGCATCAGCGTCCGGCCGAACTCGACCATCTTGCGGGCATAGTCCTCGGTCCACTCCGCGCGTTCGGCGAGCGCCGAGAGCGGCAGCCGGTCGAAGCGCTTGGGGTCGGCGAGCTGGGCGGCGGCCATCGCCTGGAACTCCGTCGCGCGGTCGGCCGCGGCGCGGAAGGCCAGGGCCAGCTCCGTGGAGCGGCCGAGCAGCTCCCGGGGATCCTCCATCGACTCCAGATCGAAGAAGTGCTCGGGATCCGCCACCGCCTCGGGCGGTTCGAAGAGCAGGGGCGCGGGCTTCAGGCGCCGAGGGGCGGGTGCCGTACCGCGTGGGTCGGGAGCCGGTCGCGGCTCGGACATGAACGTACCTCCAGGGTCGAGTGCCGCATTCCATTGTCCCGCGCCGCGCAAGAGGGCCCCGTGACATGGCCCGCGCAGGCAGCCGCGGCCGGACCCGCCGGGTCAGCCGCGCCAGGGCACCCGGTGCTCCGCGAGATGCGAGAGCACGGCGTGATGGGCCTCCCAGCCGTCCGGGAACTTGACCGTGACACCCAGCCGCACCGGCTCCGTCGACGGGTGCTCGTCGAGCAGCTCGGCGACACCAGCCCGGCAGACCACGATGCAGGCGTGACGGTGCCGGGAGGCGAGCACGCACAGCCGGCCGGTCTCCAGGTGGAAAGCGGTGGCGTCGGGCCGGCCCGAGAGCGGGTGCAGTACGACCGTGACGTCGAACTCGCGGCCCTGGAGGCGGTTGGCGGTGTCCACCGCGACGCCGGTCACACCCAGGCCGGCGAGTGCGGTACGGACCGCCGCAGCCTGGTCGCGGTGGGCGGTGCCGACCGCGATCCGGTCCGCGGTGAGCGGCTCGGGATCAGGACCGCGCTCGCTGGTGGCCGCGCCGCCGCGGTCCAGCAGCCGGCGCACCACCAGCGCCACCGCGCCGACGGCCTCCGGATCCGTGCGCGGGGTGTGCCGGGCGGGCAGCTCCAGCAGGCCCCAGCCGGACTCGGCCGCCTCGTCCAGGACACGGTCCACGCCGGAGCCGTCACCCGGAACGCCGAACGCGAGCCGGCGATCGCCGTGCTCCGTACCGCTGCGGAAGCGGGTGAACGGGTAGAACGCGTCGGAGACCAGCCGGGCGGCCGACGCGGGCAGCCGCCAGGAGACCGGCAGGCGGTGCTGCGGCAGATCCGGGTTGTGCGCCAGCAGGGTGGACACCGCGCTCGACGACGGGTCGTAGGAAAGCCCCGCCCACTGCTCGGCGCCGACCACGCTGAACGGGTCCAGCTGGCCGGGGTCGCCGACGAACAGCGCCCGCTCGAAGAGGCCGGCGACCGACAGCAGCGCGTCGGAGCGCATTTGGTACGCCTCGTCGACGATGGCGTGCCGCCACGGCTCGTCGGCCTTCGTGTAGGCCCACTTCGCGGCGGTGGACACCACGACGTCCATCCCCGCCAGGTCGGCGATCTTCGTGGACGTACGGACCTCGGGCAGCTCGGCGAGCGCCGGGTCGAAGGAACCGGCCTCACTGCTGTGCAGTCGGCCGACGGGCAGCGCGGGATCCTTCTCGGCGAGCCGCAGCACCAGATCGTCGACCTGCGCGTTGGTCTGCGCGACGACCATCAACGGGCGCCCGGCGGCGGCGAGTTCGCGGGCCGCGCGCACCACGAGGGTGGACTTCCCGGCCCCCGGAGGGGAGTCCACGACCACGCCGGGCCGCGCGCTGTGCAGGGTGTCCTGAAGGATCTCGGCGGTCGCCCGCGCCGCTGCCGCCGCCGGGTCGAACGGCTCCGCGCCGCCCGCCCGCCGGGGCTGCTCCGTGTCGTGGTGCGGGGCGCAGGTCACAGGAAGTCCTCCGCTGTCGTCGGGTCCGGCGCGTCACCGGACGGCCCGGTGGCGGGCGGGCCGCCGTGTGTCCAGGGGGTGTCATCGGGGTCGGGAAGCTCCGGGCCGCCGCGTGGAGCGTGCTCGAACAGGGTCCAGCACACGGTGTCGCCCGGCTCGGGCACCGAACCGGGCTCCGGTACCTTGCCGCGTCCCATGCCGCCGGTGAGACGCACCGTCAGGCTGCCCGATGCCGGGTCGTCGTACGCCACGAACACGGCGGTGCCGGTCTTCCCGCCGGCCGACGGGCGGTGGAGCTTCGTCCCTTCGGAGAGCTGCGGCCGGTCGTCCGTGCGCAGGGTCACCAGGGGGCGGGGCATCGGCCGTGCGCCATCGGAGTAGGCCATCTCGACGTTGGTGACCGTGCCGGCGAACGCCTCGCCCGCCAGGCGGCGGGCCGCCATCACCAGGGGGTCGTCCAGGGCTTCCTGGGCGTCGAGCTGGACCTGCGCGGCCTCCCGGGACGACAGCTTCCTGGCCGCGGTGACCGCGTCGTCCCGCTTGGGCTGCGGGGGCTCGCCCGCGCGCACCCGGTCGCGGTGCGCGGTGTACGACCAGCGGTCGCGCTTCCAGCGGTCGGCGACCCGGGTGCCGGGCGGCAGGGCGCGCAGCAGGTCGATGCCCTGCCAGACGGCGTCCCACGTCGGCCGGAGCTGCCCTTCGACGAGGCGGCGCAGCTCATCGCCGGCGCCGGGCAGCGCGGCGTCGTAGCGGGCCATGGCCGGGGCGAGCAGGCGGTTGTCGAACGCCGGGTCCGTGGCGGGGCCCGCGGGCGGGCACCGCAGCTGCCCTTCGGCGTCCCGCGCGGACTCGGCCCGCTCGGCGGCCGTCCGGCCCGATACGCCGGGGGGCGGGTCGATCCAGGACAGCAGGGCGCCCAGGTGCTGGTCCTCCAGCGCGCTCTGGCCGGTGGCCCAGTGGCGGGTCAGCAGGTCCGTCATGGAGAGCAACAGGCAGGCGCCCGGCACCTGGGCGCGCTCGCCGAAATGGGTGAACCAGCGTCCCAGCAGCGGCACATGGGGCGGCGCGGGGTGCGGTGTCTCCGGATCCTGCTCGGCCGTCCGCCGGAACCGCATCGACCGTCCCATCAGCCGGACGAAGTCGATGCCCGCCCCGCTCGGGACGATCAACTGCGGTGCGTCCGCGCACAGTTCGACCTGCACCGTGACCTTTTTGCCGGTCTCCGGGTCGGTCTCCTTGCGCTCCTCCCACTCGATGCCGTCGGCGAAGCCGTCCACGTACGGCAGGACGGCCTCGGCCAGCTCGGCCAGGAAGGCGAAGCGCAGATCGCGGTCGCGCGGCTGCGGCACGGCCAGCAGCAGCGGGTTCTCCCGGTCCGTGCCGACCAGGGCGCCCAGGGGTGCGCCGGCCTCGCCCGACGTGGTCAACGGCACGAAGACCAGCGGGTTGTGGGACAGATGGCGGTGCCGGACGGTGGTCAGCGGGCGGGCCTCGCCGGCCGCCGCCGCCTCCATCCGGGCCAGCGTCTCGATCAGTGGCATCCCGGCTCCTGTCGTCCCTGCGCCGCACCGGCGCCGTCGGCGTCGCGCACCCGGTCCGCCGCCGGTCCGTCGGCCACGGGGGCGGCGGCCAGCGCCTCGGCGCGCAGTGCCGCCGCCCGGCGCAGGGCGTCCGCCGCGGGGTCTTCGGTGGCGTCGCCGGGGGAAGCTCCGCACGGGGCGGCTGCGGTGAGCACCTCGCCGATCGTGTGCAGCGTGCCCAACTCGCCGCGCACGCTGCGCCCCAGCGACTCCACCGCGCCGTCGTCGCGGGAGCGCTTGCGGCAATGGAAGGCCAGCTCGCAGGCGGCCAGGCACTCCGGTGCGTAGCTGGCGCCGACCGCTTCTACGGCGGCGGCGAGTTCGCCGGCGGGGCGGGTCGCGGTCGTACCGTCGTCGGCGAGCCGCAGGTCGAAGGTGGTGCGCGGGGGCAGCTCCGCGGCGATCTCCTCGATGCGGGTGAGCCTGGCCAGTTGCCGCCGGGTGGTGGCCAGTTGCTTGCGGATGTCGACGGCGGCGGCCGTCGGGAGGTTGGAGAAGTCCTTGGGGCACACCAGCAGGACGCGGTCGCGGACCTCGGCAGGGCGCCCGGTCCTGGCCGTGACGTGCCCGGCGACCTTCTCCAGGGCGAGGACGTAGACGGCCGCCTGGCGGGCCGCGGCGCCCACCTTGGCGGCGTCCGCCACGCCGTCGATCATCGGGAAGGACTTGATCTCCACGACCGTCCAGCCGCCGTCCGGATGCACCACCACCGCGTCCGGCTCCACGTAGGCGGGCGATCCGGCGACCTCGACGGCGAGCATCGGGTGGTCGAGCAGCGTCCAGCCGCCTTCCTCGGTGGCCTCCCGCAGCGCCAGCGCCGTACGGGCCGCGCGGCCCTCGGGTCCGGCCGCCGACAGGTCGGGGACGGCGACCTCGCCGTCCTCGGGGGCCGGGGTGCCGGGCCGCAGCCGGTCGTGCAGCAGCCGCAGCAGGTCGGCGCCGCCGTCGGCCTTGACCCGCGCCTCGAAGCTGTTGCCCCGGGCGAGGGCGAACCGGGACTGGCCGTAGCTCGCGGGCGAGCCGAGCGCCTGGGCGAGCGCGGTCTTGTCGACGCCGGCGCCGTCCAGCAGCGCGCGGCGCCGGCAGCCGGGGTTGGACGCCAGCGCGGCCAGCGCGCGGGCATCCAGCGCACGCGGCCGTACACCGGGTCCGCGCAGCTCAGTGAGCCGCTGCCGCAGGCTCGGATTCGGCGCCTGCTGCTCCGTCGGCGGAGCGGCTGCCGCGGGTCGGCTGTCGCGGGAAACGTTCACCTGCGGAAGTCTCGCATCCGGCACTGACAACGCCGCCCGGCACCCGCCCGCGCAGGGCGTCCGCGCGCCGCAGGAAGGGCCGGGCGAGCAGCGCGCCCACACCCATGACGGCGATCCCGGCCAGCACGTCGAGCAGGTAGTGGTTGGCGGTGCCCATCACCACCAGGGCGATGGCCACCGGGTAGGCGACGGCCAGGGTCCTCGCCACCCGGGACGGCGCCAGCCGCCACACGGCGGCCCCGCACCACAGTGCCCACCCCACATGGAGGCTCGGCATCGCCGCGTACTGGTTGGTGAGCCCGCCCAGGCCGCGCGGCGCACTCGCCTCGCCGCCCCACCAGCCGTAACCGGCGTACTGGGCCATGGAATCCGTGAACCCGTGCCCGGCGTCCAGGAGGCGGGGCGGGGCGGTCGGGAAGAGCGTGAATCCGGCGAGCCCTATGAGGGTGGCGATCAGCAGGCCGCTGCGCAGGGTCCGGTAGTCGTCCGGGCGGCGGCGCCACAGCCAGACGAGTACCGCGGGGGTGACCAGGTAGTGCAGCGCCGCGTAGGCGAACGCCGCCGGTACGCCCAGGGCCGGGGTCGTGGTGAACAGCCGGTTGAGCGCGGGCTCCGGGGTGAGGCGCAGCGCACGCTCGGCGCGGAGCAGGGCGGTGCCGTTGCCGGTGGCGGTGTGCACGTCACCGCGGGCCAGCAGCCGGCCGGCCGTGTACGCCAGGTAGACGGCGGCGAGCAACGGGAGTTCGGTCCACCACCGGGGCCGGCCGCCGCCCGCCGCCGTGCGGCGCGCTGCGCTGAGCATCGAGAACCTTCTTCACTCGTGGGGCGTGCGGCGCCCCCGCGCCATGCCGCCGGCGATCCCGGCGACCGTCCACCATACGCTGTATGGCGGGGTTCTCCCGACCGGGCCCCGTGCCGCCCCCGCGCCCGGCCGCGGACCGGGCCGGGCACCGTACGAGCAGGTCAGCGGGCCCGCCCCGGACACCGGTGCGACGGCAGGTGCGCGATGATGGAAGTCCCGCGGGCCGCGCAGGCCCAGCGCAGCGTCTGCGCCGCCCGCACCGAGCGACGAACAGCCGAGACATCGGCGAGAGGTACGGCCCATGGCAGCGCGCATACTCCTGGCCAGGCACGGACAGACGGAGTGGTCCCTTTCCGGCAAGCACACCGGCCGTACGGACATTCCGCTCCTGGACGAGGGCCGCCGCGGCGCCAAACTGCTGGGCGAGCGGCTGCACCACACCCCGTGGAACGGCCTGCCGGACGTCGAGGTGCGCACCAGCCCGCTGATCCGCGCCAAGGAGACCTGCGAGCTGGCCGGCTTCGGCGACCGCGCGCAGGACTGGGACGACCTGATGGAGGTCGACTACGGCGCCTACGAGGGTCTGACCCCGGCCGAGATCAAGCGGGACCGGCCGGGCTGGCTGATCTGGCGCGACGGCGTCCCCGATGGCGAGACGCTCGCCGAGGTCGCCGCGCGGGCCGACCGGGTCGTGGAGTGGGCGCGTTCGGCCGACCGCGATGTGCTGGTCTTCGCGCACGGCCACATCCTGCGCTCCCTGGGAGCCCGCTGGCTGGGCATGGACCTCTCCTTCGGCGCCCGCATCCGCCTGGAGCCGACCTCGCTCTCGGTGCTCGGCTGGGCCTATGGCGAGCCGGCCATCGAGCGCTGGAACGACACCGGGCACCTCGGCTGACCCGGGCGGGCATCCCGTAGGGGAGGGCCGGGGCGGCCCGCCCTCCTCGGCCCCACGGGCCCGGCCCGTCAGGCTCCGTTCCCCCACGCCACGGGCAGCGCCGCGTACCGGTCGAGGAAGGCGGCGACCTCGGGGGCCCCGCGGCGCGGGCGCAGGATGCGGGCCGTGCCGTCGAGCATCGCGCGGATCCGTGCGGACCTGACCTGCCCCAGCAGGTGCAGCGCCCGTGTCCCCGCCGCCGCTGCCTCATCGGGCGCGCCGCCCGCCGCCAGGTCGCCCGCCAACTCCGCGGTGAACAGGGCGATGTTGCGGGTGAAGTGGGGATCCTGGAGCGCCACCGCCCGGCGCGCGTGCTCGGCCGCGCGCCCCCCTTCGCCCAGCGCCGACCAGCACTGCGCCTCCAGGCCCTCCAGTTCGGCCTCGCCGAAGAAGGACATCCACTCCGGATCCGGGTCCGCGGGGCCGCGCCCGAAGAGCCGCTGGGCGCGCAGCAGCGCCTGCTCGCAGCCGGAGCGGTCGGCAAGCAGCGCGCAGCCGCCGGCCTCGCGCAGCGCCAGCAGCGACAGCAGCCGGGGCGAGGCGAGCCGCCTGGCGGCCTGCTGGGCGGCCTGCGCGGCGCGTACCGCCTCGCGCGGGCGCCCGGCGTCCCTGGCGAGGAAGGCGGTGTTGCAGAACGCGTGCGCCTCAAGACCGCGGTCGCCGCAGATCCTGGCGGTGGCCAGCGCCTCGGCGTAGTACGAGCGGGCTTCGTCGAACCGGCCCGAGTCGTGCGCCAACCAGCCGACGGAGATCGCCAGTTCGCCGGTGCCCGCGTGCAGCCTGTCGGTCACCGAACGGCGCTGCGCTCCGGCGTCCAGCAGGGCGTAGGCGGCCTGGAGCGGCGCCGCCGCCCGGTGGTGCAGGCCCTCCGCGCCGTGCCGGTCGTCGAGCAGCCGGATCTGCCGGACCGCTTCCTCGACGGCGGCGGCCTCGGCGGCGCCTGCCCGGCCGCCGGACGGTGGCCTCGGCGCGGGCACGGCGGCGGCGCGGGGCGGCTGGGCGGCGATGCCCAGAGCGGCGGTCGGGCCGCCGGTGATGAACGCGCGACGCAGCACGTCGCTCTCCTCGCAACTCTGGATACGGGTATCGCGGTGGTCGGATTCGGTTGCCGGGGGCGCGGCGCCCGCCGCCGTACGCGCCCTCCGTCCGCGTACCGTCTCGCGTGGCGCGAAGCCCATGTCGGACAGCGCCAGGCCGGGGAACATGTGCCGGAACACCCGCTCGTAGGCGTAGTTCGGGCAGCGGATCGCGCCGGACTCGACGCGGCCCACGTACCGGGCGTCGCACGAGACCTGCTCACCGATGTCACGGGCGGCCCGCCGGACCGCCGCCGCGAACTCGCCGGGTGACAGCTCGCCGCGCAGCTGTCTGAAGGCGGTGTTCGGACGGTCGGGAACAGTGCGGGACGACGCTGAATTCGCTGCTGGCGACGCCATGGCGGACCCTCTCCGTGCCCTTTTCGTGGCGGTGCCGCTACCTGGCGGCGCGGCGGGACGACCGTACCGGCTGTGACGGTCCGGGTACAGAGAGTTTGGCTACAAATCGGATATCTCACGCAGGATCCGCCATGAAGTGCCATCCTTTGCAGCGGTCCGCCGCCGTAGCCGTTGACGGGCCGCGCCGTTGAACACGGGGTAACGGTGCGGCGTGTGCATGAGGAGGGGTTCCCGTGTGGGATACCGGCGTGAGCAGGGGCGGCAGCGGGTTCGCGGAGCCGGGTGCGCCGCCACAGCCCGCGCAGCCCTGCGACCTCGTCACGGTGCCCGCACGGCAGGGTCTGGAGGCGGTCGACATCCTGCGGCTGCGCGACGGCGTGGGGCCCGTCCTGCACGACGGCGGCTGCGACACCCTCGGCTTCCTGGTGCCCCCGGGGACGGCCGACGGCTGGGACGTACCGGGCAGCGCGTGTACCCAGACGTACGGGTGCGGGATCGAGCCGGGCGCCGCGTACGGAAGCGGGGAGCCGCTGCCGGAACCGCCGGTGACCGGGACCGGCTGGCTGGTGCCGCCGGGCGGCGCGTACGGCACCGCCACCGACCCGGCGGTGCTGCGCAAGGCGCTCGGCGAGGCGGCCCGCACGATCGAGGCCGTCGACCGCTGCCGCTGAGGCGCGCGCCGAGCAGGTGAGGGGCCGCCCGGACAGCCGGGCGGCCCCTCGCGTTTCCGTGGGGTGACGGGGTGTCAGTGCGTGGGCTGCTGCGCCTCGTCGGCCGACGGGTGCGCGGCGGCGACCGCGCGGGGCGGTGCGACCGGGCGGGGGAGGGCGGGGGCGGCGACCGGACGGCCGTCCAGGCGGCGGCGGACGCCGCGCACCAGCCGGCCTGCGGTGAAGGCCGCGCCGTACACGAAGCGCATCGCGGGGCCGAACGACGGGGCGGTCAGCAGTCCCGCGAAGAACAGCCCAGGCCACGACGATTCGAAGCCGCCGGTCAGTTCGGGTGCTCGTCCCGCGCCCACCGTCCGCAGCGCGTCGCGCACCCGCGGGTCGAGCAGCCGCAGCCGCCGCAGGTCGGGCGCGAAGCCGGTGGCGGCCACCACGTGCTCGGTCTCCACGACCGCCGACCTGCCGTCCGCGCCCGCCAGTTCGAGCCTCACGGTGTCGTCCCCGGCGACCGCGGCCCGGACGCGGTGCCCGAACAGGACCGGCACGGCCGTCTCGAAGCGGTCCCGCAGCCACCAGGCGCCGGCCGGGCCCAGCGCGGTGGCCGCGAGGTGCACCCGGGACGCGGCGGGCAGCCGGCGTACCGCCCACGGCAGTTCGGCCCAGGCCCAGTTCGACCAGCCGGTGCCCAGCCCGCCGTGCGGAGCGCGCAGCGTGCGCAGCGGTCCGCGGCGCAGCGGCTGCGGCGGGCCGTCCCACCTGAGCCGGCCGGTACGGGCCACCACCCGGGCCCGCGCGCCCTGTTCGGCCAGCAGCGCCGCGGTCTCCAGGGCCGACTGCCCGGAGCCGATGACGGTGACGTCCCGGCCGGCGAAGCCCGACAGGTCGTGGTGGTCGCTGCTGTGCGAGGCGAGCGCGGCGGGCAGTTGGTGCAGCGGCTCGGGGCGGTGGGCGAACGGCAGCCCGCCGACCGCCAGGGCGACGGCGCGGGTCCGCAGGCTCTCGCCGCCGCCCGTCTCCACCCGGAACCCGCCGAAGTCGGGCCGTACCGCGGTCACCGTCACCTCGTCGACCGGCGGCGCCGCGTGCTCGCCGAACCACCTGCCGTACGCGGCGAAGGCGCCGACCGGCAGCGGGACGCCGTGCCGCACGGTGAGGTCGTGGGCCGCGCAGTAGGCGGCCAGGGTGTGCTCGCCCGCCGGGTCGGACAGGTTGGACGACCAGGGCTCGGACTTGAGGAACATGCCGGCCGGCATGTGGTCCCGCCAGGAGGCCATCGGGCGGCCCAGCACCCGCAGGTTCAGGCCGGAGGCCGCCGCGTGCGCGGCGATCGAGAGTCCGTAGGGGCCGGCGCCCACCACCACGAGGTCGTACATGGCTTGTCCCTGCGCTTTCTTGTCGGGTGCGTTTCCGTGTCCGTGCGTCGTGTGCTCACCCGGACCGGGATTTCGCGGGAGTCGGCGGAATTCGCAATTCCCGGCACGGTGCGGCGAGTTCGGCCGGTTCCGTGAATCGCTCGGGCGGTAATTCCGGCATCGGATATTCCCGCCGGGCCCGGGGAGCGGGACGCACCCGGTGCCCCGGGACGGAAAGGAACCGGGCCGGGCGGGAGTGACGGTGCGGACGCCGCGGTGGCGAACGGTGGCATGAACGGAGTCCTTCACTCGATGAGCCGTGGGCGGAATACGTGAGGGCCTGTCGGAATGCGTCCGGGTGGTGGCCTGCGGCCGGATGCCGAGGGCTGCTCCGATTTCCCGTTGCCCTGCCGGACGGCGGGGGCGACAGCCGCGGCCCGATTGTCCGTGCCGCACGATTTCCGTCTCCGGCTGCTCTCCGTCAAAACAAGAGAGCACTCTGGCAGACCGTATGCGGAAAAGGGTGGTTGCCGCGCCGGGATGCCGGTACGGATTCGGCCCGGAGTAACAGCGGACTTCGGCGCGTTAAACGGCGGTGTCTTCCAGAAGGACGAACGTTTCTCCCGGAAGGAGGAAAGCCAGCATCTCGAAAACACCCCGCTCGTTGTGACCGATGCCCCATTCGTCAATCGAAAGGAGAATGATGATGAAGCGGATCGCCAAGTCCGCCGCGGTGGCTGCGGCCGGCTGCGCACTGGTGCTGGGAGGCGCCGGAATCGCCTCCGCCAGCGGTGGTGACGGCCATGGTGGCGCCAGTGCCGTCGGAGCGGCTTCGAAGTCGCCCGGTGTGATCAGCGGGAACGTGATCCAGGTGCCGGTGCACGTGCCGATCAACGTCTGCGGCAACAGCATCAACGTGATCGGCCTGCTGAACCCGGCGTTCGGGAACACCTGCGCCAACAAGTGAACCCGGTGCCGGCCCGGCCGGCAGTACGGACCCACGCGACGGCGGGCCGTCCCTGACCTCGGTCACGGGCGGTCCGCCGCTTCCTGCCGGCCGGCCGCCGCCCCTCCGCTGACCAGCGGATACGGGCCGGCGGCCGACCGCCATACTGGGGGCATGGCGAAGAGCAGACGCGGACGCGGCAGCGGGGAATCCGTGGTGGAGACGGTGGCGGGCGGCGTCGCCGAGCTGCGGCCCGACCGGGACAGGCCGCGCGCCAGGACCCTGCTGATCGACGGCGCACCGCAGTCGTACGTCGACCTCGACGACCCGGCGTACCTGGACTTCTCCTACCAGCGGCGCCTCGGCCACGTCGCCGACCTCGCGGCGCCGCCCGGCAGGCCCCTCCAGGCCGTCCACCTCGGCGGCGGCGCCCTGACCCTGGCGCGGTACGTCGCGGCGACCCGGCCGCGCTCCACCCAGCAGGTCGTCGAGATCGACACTCCGCTCGTCCAACTGGTGCGCCGTGAGCTGCCGTTGGAGAGCGGCTGGCGGATCCGGGTGCGCGGCGGTGACGCCCGCGAAGGGCTGGCGAAGGTCCCGGACGGCTGGGCTGACCTGATCATCGCCGACGTCTTCGGCGGCGCCCGCACCCCCGCCCATCTGACCAGCACCGAGTTCGTCGCCGATGTACGGCGGGCGCTGCGCCCCGACGGCTGCTACGCCGCGAACATCGCCGACGGGCCGCCGCTGCGGTTCCTGCGCGGCCAGATCGCCACCGTCCGTACGGCCTTCCCCGAACTGTGCCTGACCGCCGACCCCGCGGTGCTGCGCGGCAAGCGGTTCGGCAATGCCGTGCTCGTCGCCGCGGACCGGCCGCTGCCGGTCGCCGAGCTGACCCGCCGGGCCGCGAGCGACCCGCAGACCGGGCGCGTCGAACACGGCAGGGCGCTGCTGGACTTCACCGGCGGCGCCGCGCCGGTCACCGACGCCACCGCGGTGGCCTCGCCCGCGCCGCCGCCCGAGGTCTTCGACTGACCCGCAGGCCGTACCCGAGGCCGTCCCCGCAGGCCGTACCGCAGCGCCGCGTCAGCCCATCTCCTCGCTGCTCTGGACCATCGGCGGATGGTCGTTCCAGGTGCAGAAGACCGACGTGTGGCCGGGCCCGGTGAAGTCGACCCGGATCCAGCTGTCCTGTTTCCACACCTGCATCTCCCAGCCCGGGTTCGGCGTCGCCGACACCAACTGCGCCGATTCGGCGCGCAGATCGAAGACGACCCGGCCGCCCGCCGTCGACCAGCTCTTGACCTGCTGCCCGCCGGACGCGGAGCCGGCCGGCGGGCCGGGATCGCGGCGGGGGGACGCGTCTCCGGTACGGGAGGGCGCGGCGGACGCCGTCGGGGCGCCGGACGGCGACGCGCGGGGACCGGCGGACGGTGACGGCTTGGGGCGGTGGGTGGAGGAGACCCGGGGCGCGGCGCTGCCGTCGGGTGCGGACGGGACGGCGGCGGACAGCGGCAGCGCGCGCGGCGGGTCGTACGCCGTGCCGGACATGACCGTGTGCACCCCGTACCACGACAGCGTGACCGCGGCGCCGGTCGCCAGCGTCCAGGCCGCGGCGTGCATCAGTCCTCGTCGCATCCCGCTCATACTGCACCACCCGCCGGACCGGACACAGCCCGCGGGCAACGGCTTCCCGGCGCCTGCGCGGTGCCGGTTGCGGGCGAGAGGAGTCGCCCGTATGGCGTACGGTGCCGCCCATGGCAAGTGTGCTCGTCGTCGAGGACGACCAGTTCGTCCGCTCGGCTCTCATTCGGCATCTGACCGAGGCGTCCCACACGGTACGGAGCGTCGGCACCGCCCTGGAGGCGCTGCGCGAGGTGGCGCACATCGGGTTCGACGTGGTCATCCTCGATCTCGGGCTGCCCGATCTGGACGGCGCCGAGGCCCTGAAGATGCTGCGCGGCGTCACGGACGTACCGGTGATCATCGCGACCGCCAGGGATGACGAGGCCGAGATCGTGCGGCTGCTCAACGACGGTGCCGACGACTACCTGACCAAGCCGTTCTCCGTGGAGCACCTCTCGGCCAGGATGGCGGCGGTGCTGCGCCGCGCACGGAGCGGCGCGGCGGGCGCCGACGCGCCGTCCGGGGTGGTCAGGGTCGGCGGGCTGACGGTGGATCCGCTGCGCCGCAGGGCCGCGCTGGACGGCGTCGCGCTCGATCTGACCCGGCGGGAGTTCGACCTGCTGGCCTTCCTCGCGGGCCGGCCAGGCGTCGTCGTCCCCCGCAGGGAACTGCTCGCCGAGGTCTGGCAGCAGTCCTACGGCGACGACCAGACCATCGACGTCCATCTGTCCTGGCTGCGGCGGAAGTTGGGGGAGACGGCGGCGAGCCCCCGGTATCTGCACACGCTGCGCGGGGTGGGTGTGAAGCTGGAGCCGCCCCGGTGAGATGGGCGCTCGTGAAGGTGGCGCTGGCGGTCACCGTCATGGTCGTGGTGGCCTTCGCCGTCCCGCTCGGCCTGGTCGTCAAGGAGATGGCGGGCGACCGCGCGTACTCCAACGCCGAACGGCAGGCCGCCACCATCGGCCCGGTGCTCGCCATCACCACCGACCGCACCCAGCTCGAACGCGCCGTCGCCAGCGCCGAGACCGGCCCAGGCGGCCGGATCGGCGTCCACGTCCCCGCGGGCGGCAAGGGCGCGCGGGCCGCCGAGATCGGTTCCTGCCGTGCCGCGCCGCGGGACGTGGCGTCCGTGATCGATATCGGCCGCGCCTCCATCGCCCCCGTACGGGGCGGCTCCGTGCTGCTCCAGCCCACAGCCGTCGCCACCGGGATCGCCGTCGTCGAGGTCTACGTGCCGCACGCCGCGCTCACCAACGGCGTCACCACGTCCTGGCTGGTGCTGGCCGGGGTCGGGCTCGCGCTGATCGCCGGGTCGGTCGCGGTCGCCGACCGTCTCGGCACCCGCATGGTCCGCCCCGCCGAGCGGCTGGCGGGCGCCGCGCACGACCTCGGGACCGGCAGCCTCGGCGTCCGCGTCCCCGAGGAGGGCCCCAAGGAGCTGCGGTCCGCGGCCGTCGCCTTCAACTCCATGGCCGACCAGGTCGTCCAACTGCTCTCCAACGAACGCGAGTTGGCCGCCGACCTGTCGCACCGGCTGCGTACGCCGCTCACCGTGCTGCGACTGAACGCGGCCTCGCTCGGCGAAGGGCCCGCCGCCGACCAGACCAGGGCCGCCGTCGAACAGCTGGAGCGCGAGGTCGACCAGATCATCCGCACCGCGCGCGAGCAGAAGGCCCAGACCCGTCAGGCGGCGGCAGCGGCGGGCTGCGACGCGGCGGAGGTCATCCGCGAGCGGATGGACTTCTGGTCGGCGCTCGCCGAGGACGAGGGCCGCACGGTCCGGGTGGCGGGCATCCACCGCCCGGTACGCCTGCCCGTCGCCCGCCCCGACCTGGCCGCCGCCCTCGACGCGATGCTCGGCAACGTCTTCCGGCACACCCCCGAGGGCACCGCGTTCGCCGTCGACGTGCACCACGCGGGCACGGCGGGCAACGCGGTGATCGTGCTGGTCTCGGACGCGGGGCCCGGTATCGACGACCCGGCCGCCGCGCTGCGCCGCGGCCACGGGGGCGGCGGCGACGGCTCCACCGGACTCGGCCTCGACATCGTGCGCCGGCTGGCCGAATCGACCGGCGGTGACGTCCGCATCGGCCGCTCCGTACTCGGCGGCACCGAGGTACGGGTGTGGCTCGCCCTGGACGGCAGGGGGCCGCGCGGCGCAGCCAGGCGCGGCAGCGGCCACCGGCTGCGGCGCCCCCTGTGCAGCCGCGGGAAACGGGCCGCCCGGCGGGCGTGAGGGCAGGCCGGACGGGTGGTCAGGGCCGGTCCGCGAGCGGGCCGCGGGCGCCGTGCGAGCCGGGTTCTTAACCGGCCCCTTCCCCTCCCTTAAGCGGTCCATAAATCCGCCAACCACCGCACAGAACCAGGCATTTGTCCGTTTCCTGATCGCTAGCGTGCGGGAACGCATCCCCGTCCCCCCCCCACGACGACAGGCAGGCACGCCATGAGTTCCCCGGTCCACCGCCGGCGCATGAGCCGCACCACCAAGCTGATCTCGACCGCCGCCGCTGTCACGGTCGCCGCGGGCGGCGCGTTCGCCGTCGCGGGCACGGCGACGGCGGGCAACGCCCCGCAGGCCACCGGCGCCCCGAAGGCCGCCGCCTTCGCCCCGTACGTCGACACCTCGCTCAGCCCCGCCTACGACCTCGCCGACACCGCGCAGCAGACCGGCGTCAAGCACTTCACCCTCGCGTTCGTCACCTCGGGCGGCGGCTGCGACCCCAAGTGGGGCGGCGGCGGTGCGCTGGACGACAACCCGGTGGCCCGGCAGATCCCCGACCTGCGGGCGGCAGGCGGCGACGTCCGGGTCTCCTTCGGCGGCGCCAACGGCTCGGAACTGGGCCTGGCCTGCGAATCGGCCGACGCGCTCGCCGCCGCGTACGGCAAGGTCATCGACCAGTTCGAGCTGACCGCCGTCGACTTCGACATCGAGGGCGGCGCGCTCCCGAACACCGAGGCCAACACCCGCCGCGCCCAGGCCATCGCCCAGCTCCAGAAGAGCCACCCCGGCCTGGACGTGTCCTTCACGCTGCCGGTGATGCCCGAGGGCCTGACCCAGGACGGCGTGAACCTCGTCGCCGACGCCAAGAAGAACGGCGTCAAGGTCTCCACCGTCAACGTCATGGCGATGGACTACGGCGCCTCCTACGACGGCGACATGGGCACCTACGCCACCCAGGCCGCCACCGCCACCCAGGCGCAGCTGAAGAAGGCGCTCGGTCTTGACGACGCGGCAGCCTGGAAGGCCGCCGCGGTGACGCCGATGATCGGGGTCAACGACGTCCAGAGCGAGACCTTCACGGTGGACGACGCGGCCGAACTGGTGGCGTTCGCCAAGGAGAAGCACCTGGGCGCCCTGTCCATGTGGTCATCCACCCGCGACAAGGCGTGCGAGGGCGGCGCCCAGAACTCCGCGCAGCCCACCTGCAGTTCCATCGAGCAGGGCCCGCTGGACTTCACCAAGGCGTTCGGCAAGTACACCGGCTGAACCGCAGGGCCGGCGGGTCCGGGGTGCCCCGGACCCGTCAGCCCTTGACCGCGCCCTGCATGATGCCGCCGACGATCTGCCGGCCGAAGAGCAGGAAGGCGAGCAGCAGCGGGAGCGTGCCGAGCAGCGCGCCCGCCATGATCACCGACTGGTCGGGGATGTAGCCGCGGCCC
Organism: Streptomyces sp. NPDC050161; assembly: GCF_044460025.1. Classification (NCBI taxonomy): domain Bacteria; kingdom Bacillati; phylum Actinomycetota; class Actinomycetes; order Kitasatosporales; family Streptomycetaceae; genus Streptomyces; species Streptomyces sp. NPDC050161. The sequence continues at coordinate 203,222 of NZ_JBITJM010000002.1, forward strand.
AGACCGGTCAGCGCGACCTGCACCGTCGGGTTCTCCTGGGTGAGCGCGATGATCGGCCAGAAGAAGTCGTTCCACGCCTGGACGAAGGTGAGCATGCCCAGCACCGCCATCGCCGGGCGGGCGGCCGGGAAGACGACGTGCCACACCACCCGCAGGCTGCTCGCCCCGTCCATCCTGGCCGCCTCGACCAGCTCCGTCGGCAGCGCCTGAAGCAGGTACTGCCGCATGAAGAACACCCCGAAGGCGCTGACCAGCGTCGGCAGCACCACCGCCTGGAGGTGGTTGGTCCACTCCAGCTGGGCGATGGTCATGAACAGCGGGACGACACCGAGCTGCGGCGGGATCATCATCGTGCCGATGACCAGCAGCATCAGCAGGTTCTTCAGCCGGAAGCGCAGCTTGGCGAAGGCGAACCCGGCGAGCGTGGAGAAGATCACCGTGCCCAGCGCGATGGTGCCCGCCACCACCGTCGTATTGGCCAGCGCAAGACCCATGTTGGCGTCGGACCAGGCCGTGCCGAGGTTCTTCAGCAGATGGGAGCCGAACCAGAAGGGCGGCGGCGTCTGCGCCAGCCGCCCGTTGTCCCGCGAGGCCGCGATCGCCGTCCACACCAGCGGGAAGAGCGAGCCGACGGTGAACAGCACCAGCACGGCGAGGGCCACGGGGCCGCCGCGCAGCGTGCGGCCCGCCCCGCCGCGCCTCCCACGCCCGCCCGCCTCGGCCCTGTGCGATGCCCTCACTCCGCCTCCTGGTCGCTCGGAATCCGGCCGTCCGCCCGGCAGTTCACCGGTCCGCACGCAGCCGCCGGCCGACCAGGGCAGCGATCCCCGCGATCACCAGCAGGATCAGGAACATCGCCCACGCGACGGCGGAGGCCCGGCCGAGATGGAAGTTGAACCAGCCCTGCTCGTAGAGGTACAGCCCCAGCGTCTGGAACTGGTGCGCGGCGCCGCCCTTCTGGCCCGCCGCACCGCCGAACAGCAGCGGCTCGCCGAACAGCTGGGTCGCGCCGATCGTCGAGACGACCACCGTGAACAGCAGCGTCGGCCGCAGTGAAGGCACCGTGACGTGCCGGAACTGCCGCCACGGTGACGCGCCGTCCAGCGCCGCCGACTCGTACAGGTCCTTCGGGATGGCCTGCATCGCCGCCAGGTAGATCAGCGCGTTGTAGCCCGTCCAGCGCCAGATGACGATCGAGGAGACCGCGAGTTGCGAGGACCAGGTGCCGCTCTGCCAGTCGACGGGCGCGATCCCGGCCGCGCCCAGCACCCAGTTGATCATTCCGTAGTCGCGTCCGAAGAGCAGCACGAAGACCAGGGAGGCCGCGGCGACGGACGTGGCGTACGGGGTCAGCAGCGCCACCCTGAAGAACGACGCGCCGCGCATCCGCTGATGGAGGAGGTGCGCGAGGCCCAGCGCCATCAGCAGCTGCGGCACCGTCGACAGCACCCCGAGGGTGAAGGTGTTGCGCAGCGCGTTCCAGAAGAGGTCGTCGTCGAGCAGCCGTACGTAGTTGTGCAGCCCGGCCCACTGCATGTCGCCGGGCGCCGACAGCTCCACCCGGTGCAGCGAGGCCCACCCCGTATACAGGAGCGGGAACAGGCCGAACGCGGCGAAGAAGAGGAAGAACGGCGCGATGAAGACGTACGGGCTGTAGCGCACGTCCCAGCGGTAGCGGCGGCTGCGCCGGGCGCGGCGGCGGGCTCCCCTGTCGTCCGCCGCCTGCGCCGCCGCGGCCTGCGCCGCGCCCGTCACCCGTCCCCCCGGCCCGGTGCGGCGCCGCTCACCCGTCCACCGCGCTCTGGATGTCCTCGACCGCCGCCTGCCAGCCCGCCTGCGGCGACTTGCCCTGCTGCTCGACCTGGAGCACACCGACGTCCGTGAACGCCTGGGTGATCTGCTGGTCCTTGGGCCCGATCCGCAGCGTCGGGATGCCCTTGGCGGCGGCGGAGAAGATCTCGCCGGTCGGCGCGTCACCGAAGTACGGGTTGCGGGCGTCCTTCACGGCGGGCAGTCGGTAGGCGGCGGGTGTGCTGGGGATGCTGGCCTGCTCGGCGAAGACCTTCGCCTGCTGCTCGGGCCGGGTCAGCCAGACCGCCAGCTCGACCGCTTCGGCCTTGTGCCGGGCGGCCCGGGGTACGGCGATGAAGGAGCCGCCCCAGTTGCCGGGCCGCGGCGCGGGAGCCACATCCCACTTGTCCTCGCCCGACGCCCCGGACTTCTCCTTGATGTAGCCGAGCATCCAGGGCGCACAGGCCACCGTCGCGAACCTGCCGTTGGCGAACGCCTGGTCCCAGGGTTTCTCGAACTGCTTGAGCCGCGCGGTCAGCCCGCCTTCGGCCGCCTTGACGGACAGTCCCCACGCGTCCTTCACCGCCGGGCTGTGCTGGTAGATCAGCTTCCCCTTGGCGTCGTAGAAACGGTCGGTGTAGCCGTTGACGACCGCGTTGAACAGCCCGGATGCCGAGTCCATGAAGACCGTCCCCTTGGGGGCCTTCTTCCGGTACGCGGTGCCGGTGGCCACGTACTTCTGCCAGTCGCCCGCCCACAGCTTGCCGACCTCGTCGCGCCGGGTGGGCAGTCCTGCCTTGCGGAACAGGTCCTTGCGGTAGCACAGCGCGGTCGGCCCGATGTCCGTACCGAGCCCGACCGTCCGGCCGTCCGGGGCGGTGGCCTGCGCCCACTTCCAGTCCAGCCAGCGCTTCTTGTCGACACCAGGGGCCCCGGACAGGTCCTCGAACTTGTCGGCCTGGGTGGTGACCACCTCGTTGATGTTGTTGACCTCGACGGCCTGGATGTCCGACAGGCCGCTGCCGGCCGCGAGGTGGGTGAGCAGCTGCGGGTAGTAGATGTCGTTGCGCTCGATCACGTTTTCCTTGATCGTGACATCCGGGTGCAGCTTCTCGTACTCCTTGTAGAGACCGGCCTGTTGATAGCCGAAGACGCCGAAGGTGCCGACGCTGATGACGGTTTTGCCCCCGGCGGCGTCGGCGCCGTCGTCGGCGCAGCCGGCGAGCAGCGCGGCACCGAGAGCGGTGACCGCGGTGAGGATCACTACCGTGCGGGACGTACGGGAACCGCCGTGCATCTGCGTCCTCCTGGTGCCCTGACGACGTACCGGTGCGTACGAGAGATGTAGGGATCCCGTTCCGGGAGCGCTTCCAGCTGTGATGAGGTGAAGAGTCACCTCAACCCCCGGTGGTGTCAAGGGAGTACGCACCAACTCACGCCACACCTCACCCCGGCGCCCCCGCCGCACAGGACGCCCCAACTCCCCCCGGGCGGCGCCGCGTTCCCGCTCAGGGGCGGTCGGCACCCGCGAGCGCCGCGACCCCCGTGCTGCCCCGTACGGCCTCCCGGAAGGCGATCGGGGTGGTGCCCGCGTGCCGCTGGAAGAACTTGGTGAAGTTGGTGGCGTCGGCGAAGCCGAGACGGTCCGCGATCCGGGCCGCCGACCGGTCGCCGTGCGCCAGCAGCCGCTTGGCCTCCAGCACCACCCGACGGTCGATGAACTCCTTCGCCCCGATCCCGGCCGCCGCCTCGGTGGCGCGGGACAGGGTGCGCGGTGCGTACCCCAGCGCCCTGGCGTAGTCGGCGACCCGCCGGCTGCGCGCGAAGTCCCGCTCCACCGCCTCCCGGAACCGCAGGTACGCCTCGCTCGCCTCACAGACCGAACCGTCGGCGGCGTCCGCCGGAACCTCCAGGTGCGCCACCCGCAGCACCAGTACGGCCAGCAGGTGCCGCAGCACGTCGAGATGCGTCTCCAGCGGCAGCCCGCCCAGCACCCCGAACTCCCCGTGCAACTGCCGCAGCGCGTCCTCCGTACGGCGGGCCGCCGCGCCCTCCGGATGCCGCACGGCCGGCCCGTACCAGTCCTCGATCCGGGCCGCGGTCGCCGTCGCCGGATCCAGGAAACCCGACTCGAACAGGACCAGCCGCCCCTCGGCCCCGGTCAGGTCGCCGAAGTGCTGCACCTGCCCGGGCCGGGACCACAGCCAGTCGCCCGCGGTGATGGTGTGCTCCCGGAAGTCGACGGTGTGCGTCAGGCGTCCGCTGTCGACGGTCAGCAGGTGGTGGAAGCCGGGGCGGTGCGGGGTGGCCAGCCCGCAGGCGTCGGCGCGGTCGCGGAGTTCGGCCAGCGTCATCACCTCGACCCCCGCCGGCCGCCCGGCGGGCGCGGCGAACGGGACCTCCCGGATATCGGCATCCGCCCCCGCCTGTCGCATTCTGACCATCACCCGTCCCATGTCTACCCCGAAATGTCCCGCTGGTCCCTCTAGCGTAGAAGACGTCAGCGCGGCTGATGACGGAAAACGGAAGTCCTCACCGGACCCAGCACCCCAGGAGTCACCATGTCCACGATCGCGATCTTCGGCGCCAACGGCACCATCGGCAGCCGCATCCTCCAGGAGGCCCTTGACCGCGGCCACCAGGTCACCGCCGTCGTCCGCGACCCGGCGAAGCTCACCACGAGCCACCCGAACCTCACGGTCACCACCGGCGACATCCTCGACCCGGCATCCGTCGCCGCCGTGGCCAAGGGCAAGGACATCTTGGTCAGCGCGGTCGGCGGCGGTGACGGCCCCGGGCACGTCGCCACCATCGAGCCCGCCGCCAAGTCGCTCGTCGCCGGCCTGCGCACCCTCGGCGACGCGGCCCCGCGGCTGATCACCGTCGGCGGCGCCGGCTCGCTCCGCAAGGCCGACGGCACCCAGGTCTGGGACACCGAAGGACTCCCCGAGTTCCTGCTCCAGATCATGCACGCGCACGGCGACGCGCTGGAGTACTACCGCACCGTCAGCGACATCCGCTGGAGCAACCTCAGCCCGGCCGCCACCATCGAGCCCGGCGAGCGCACCGGCAGCTACCGCACCGCCGTCGACGACCTGCTCACCGCGGCCGACGGCAGCAGCCGGATCTCCGCCGAGGACTACGCGGTCGCCCTCGTCGACGAGATCGAGCGCCCGCAGCACACGGGCGAGCGCTTCACCGTCGCCTACTGAGCGCACCGGGCCACCGGTCCGGACACGACGCCCGACAACACGCAAGGCCCCCGACCGAAGTCGGGGGCCTTGACGTTGGGGTGAGTAACGGGACTTGAACCCGCGACATCCTGGACCACAACCAGGTGCTCTACCAGCTGAGCTATACCCACCATGACCGGTGCTGTGTGGTTCTTTTTCCCCACCGGCTGAGAAAAAGTGTACAGGGTCTGGAGGGGTGCTCGCTCCCGGCTTTCGCCTGGCCGGGAGCGAGCTGCGTCACTACGGTGCGGACGGCGCCTCGGGCGGCAGGACATGCTTGGCCGCGATGGCCTTCGCCGTGTCCGAGTCCGGGCCGGGCTGCGGCACGAAGACCGCCTCCCGGTAGTAGCGCAACTCCGCGATGGATTCACGGATGTCGGCCAGCGCCCGGTGGTTGCCGCTCTTGTCCGGACTGTTGAAGTACGCCCGCGGGAACCAGCGCCTGGCCAGTTCCTTCACCGACGACACATCGACGATCCGGTAGTGCAGATAGTTCTCCAGCGTCGGCATGTCGCGCAGCAGGAAGCCGCGGTCGGTGCTGACGGAGTTGCCGCACAGCGGCGCCTTCCCCGGCTCGGGCACGTGCTGCTTGATGTAGGCCAGCACCTGCGCCTGTGCGTCCTCCAGCGTCGTGCCGCCGTCCAGTTCCTCCAGCAGCCCGGAGGCGGTGTGCATCTGCCGCACCACCTCCGGCATGGTGGTGAGCGCCTCGGCCGGAGGGCGGATCACCACATCCACCCCCTCGCCGAGCACCTTCAGCTCCGAGTCGGTGACCAGCGCGGCCACCTCGATGAGCGCGTCATTCGCCAGCGAGAGTCCGGTCATCTCGCAGTCGATCCACACCATGCGATCGTTCATACGGCTCACCCTACGGGGCGCTCACGCTGGCTGGGCAGCACGGGGCGTCCCGCACCCCGTCCGACCGGAGCCTCCGGGAGACGGGCGGCATAGGCGTCCGCCTGCGGTGCGTGATCGCCGCCCTCCGCGGTCGCCAGCGCCGCCGCCGCGCCGTGACCGTGGCCGGCCACCGCCGCGAACCTGTCGCCGCCCGCGCCCAGCGCCGCCCGCTCGCTCCGCTCCGTACGCAGCGCGCCCTCGGGCGCACCGTTCTGCGGCCGGCGTGCCCGGTACGCGGCGCGGTACGCCGCGGGCGAGGCACCCAGCTGCCGCCGGAAGTGGCCGCGCAGCGCGACCGGTGAACGGAATCCGCAGCGCCCCGCGACCTCGTCGACCGAATAGTCGGAGGTCTCCAGCAGCCGCTGGGCCTGGAGGACCCGCTGCGTGATCAGCCACTGGAGAGGAGCGCTCCCGGTGAGGGAACGGAACCGCCGGTCGAAGGTACGACGGCTCATATAGGCACGGGCCGCCAGCGTCTCCACGTCGAACTGCTCGTGGAGGTGCTCCAGCGCCCAGGCGACGACCTCGGCGAGCGGGTCGGCACCGATCTCTTCAGGTAATGACCTGTCCAGGTAACGCTGGTGACCCAGGTCGGCCGCGGTGCGCCGGGGCGGTACGACCAGCCTGCGGGCCAGTGCGTTCGCCGCGTCCGCGCCGTGGTCGGTGCGCACGATGTGCAGACACAGGTCGATACCGGCCGCCGTCCCCGCGGAGGTGAGCACATCGCCGTCGTCGACGAAGAGTTCACGGGGATCGACATGGACGGACGGATAACGCTTGGCGAGCGTCGGCGCGTACATCCAGTGGGTGGTGGCCGGTCGGCCGTCGAGCAGTCCGGCCGCGGCGAGGACGAATGCCCCCGTGCACAGCCCGACGATCCTGGCCCCTTCTTCGTGCGCGCGACGCAGCGCGTCGAGCGCGGCGGGCGGCGGGGCCTGGGTGATGGAACGCCAGGCCGGTACGACGACCGTCCCGGCTCGTGCGATGGCTTCCAGCCCATAGGGGGCGGAAAGTTCAAGCCCCCCCGGTTGTGCGCAAAGGCGCGTCTTCGCCCGCGCACACAAGCAGTCGGTATCGAGGAACCCCGGCGTCCTGTCGGTCGATACCGAAGACCGAGAGCGGTATGGAGCTCTCGAAAATGGGGCCGCCGCTGAAGAGGAGCACCGCGACTATTTCGCGGCGTCGTCGGGCGGCGAGCTTGCGTGCGGGATCTGGTACGGCAGCGGAGTCCTGGCTCATGGCACTTAAGCCCCCCTCGGTCGTCTCGCCCTCTCGGTACTGCACAGTTCCCCCGCCGTAACTACCAAGATCGAATCTACTGTGTCCCGTGAGGATGGCGTGCCAAGTTCACCACCCGCTGGTATGTCGATATGGCAACTTGGCGCGAAGCATTCGATCACGAAGGGTTCCACTCGTCGGGCCTACAAGGAAAGTACGCGTCTCGGCTCTGCCCGTCCGCAGTAGGGCACAACCATGCCGAGCGGTCCTTTCCTCCCTGCTCACGCCGGGGTTGGAGGGTGGTCGGACCAAGGTGGGGATCCGGGCCGGAAGTTGGCTGAAAACGCTCGGGGCGGAGGTTGGCGGGGCAAGATTCACGCCGCGTACGCCTGTCGAAATGCCGTCCGCCCCCGTGCGCCCCTGCCCCTTTCCGTCCGCTTATGTCCCCGTGTGCGGCAGGCACCCCGAGACCCCTGCGGACCGGGTGCCGTTCGGAGGATGACAAGGAGGTCCCGTGGTCGTGCGAGGTCACCGGATCGGTTGACATCCGGGACCGGCCGGACGCGCGGTGGCCCTCTCCGGCGGGCGGCCATAACCGGGTCGCCGGGTGGTGGCCGGTCATCGACCGGGGGGCGTACGGGGGCAGGCCGGGGCATTGCCATCCGCGCCGCGCTCCGGCATGCTCCGGGGAACGTTCGAGGGGCCGGCCGGCCCGTTGCGAGCGCTCCGCTGCCGCCACGCGCCCTGGGCAGTGGAGGGCTGGCGCCGTACTCTTGAGGTAAAGACTTGGAAAGATGATTCCCGGTCGTATCGTTCCTCATTGAACTAAGCCGCCGGCTCGTCACTCGCGCCAGCTCAGTCAACTGCCGGATCAAGTCAATCGCCGTTTCCCGTTCGCCCCTCCGCAAGAGGACGTCCTCGCCGAGACACCAATGGCCGGTCACGAATTTCCTGAACCCGCGCACCGCAAGCAGGTGGCCGATCCGACGGCCGGCCTGGAAGCGGCGGAAGAGACACGCCACTCCTGCGACCCCGCGTTCCAGCACGGCGTCGTCGTCGGCTTCGACGGATCGATGTCGAGCGAACGGGCATTGGCGTATGCAATCGGTATGGCCAGGCGCCTCGGCTCCGGCCTCATCATCGTCCACGTGGCCAACAGGCTGCCGACGACCGTCTGGGCGGGCTGCGAACCCCCGGTCTTCGTGGACGTCCCCGACCACCGTACGGAAGTGCTGGGCCTGGAGCTGGCCTGCGCCGATCATCTGTCCGACGTGCCCTGGATCCTCGTCGAGCGCGGCGGGGACATCTGCCACGAGCTGGAGGAGGTCGGCCGGGAGTACGAGGCCGACGCGATCGTGGTCGGCTCCACGCACGGCATCGTCGGCCGGATCTTCGGCTCGGTCGCCGGACGCCTGGCCCGGCGTGCGCAGCGCCCGGTCATCGTCATTCCCTGACGGCACCCTGACGCTTCCCTGATGGCCCCCTGACGGCCTTTTGGCCGGCTGTCGCTGTCAGCCCTTCGATTCCTTGTGTCCCGTCACCCGGTACGTGCCCGGATCTTCCCTTCCTGTCCATGGTTGAGGGGGAGTCATGGGGATTGCGGGGAGTCGGTAGATCAACTGCCGTACGGAGGTGGATTGTGCCGTTGTGACGGGTAGATACCGGTCGGGTGAGCGGGCCGCTCCCGGAGGGTCTCCGGGCGGCGCCGAACCCGTAACGGCGTGCTGCCGGCCCGGAGGTGACGGTTGCCGGGTGTGGTGGCATCCGCCGGCGTATGGGCGACGCCGGCAACAGGGGAGGCGGCGGTCTCGCGCGCGGGTGGCACGCGCGAGGCCGCCGCCTCCCGTTCCGTCTCCGGCCGCCGCGTCCTACTCCACCGTGACGGACTTGGCGAGGTTGCGGGGCTTGTCGATGTCCCGTCCCAGCGCCAACGCCGTGTGGTGGGCGAACAGTTGGAGCGGGATGCCCATCAGGATCGGGTCCAGCTCGACCTCGTTCTTCGGCACCACGATCGTGTGGTCGGCCTTCTCCTGCTCCTGGTGCGCGACGGCCAGGATGCGCCCGCTGCGGGCCTTGATCTCCTCCAGCGTCGCGCGGTTCTTCTCCAGCAGGTCGTCGTCCGGCACGATCGCCACCGACGGCACGTCCGGCTCGATCAGCGCCAGCGGCCCGTGCTTCAGCTCGGACGCCGGGTACGCCTCCGCGTGGATGTAGGAGACCTCCTTGAGCTTCAGCGACGCCTCCAGGGCCACCGGGTAGCCGCGCACACGGCCGACGAACATCATGCTCCTGGCCTGCGCGTAGTCCACCGCCAGCTTCTCGATGGCCGGCTCGTCCGCCAGCACATCGGCGATCTGCTGCGGCAGCTTGCGCAGCCCCGCGATGATCCGCTTGCCGTCCGCGACCGACAGGTCACGGATCCGGCCCAGGTGCAGCGCGAGCAGGGCGAAGGCCACCGCGGTGTTGGTGAAGCACTTCGTCGAGACGACGCAGACCTCGGGCCCGGCGTGCACGTAGACCCCGCCGTCGGTCTCCCGCGCGATGGCGCTGCCGACGACGTTGACCACGCCGAGCACCCGGGCGCCCTTGCGCTTCAGCTCCTGCACGGCGGCGAGGGTGTCGTAGGTCTCGCCGGACTGGGAGACCGCGATGTAGAGGGTGTCGGGGTCGACCACCGCGTTGCGGTAGCGGAACTCCGAAGCCGGTTCGGCGTCCGCCGGGATCCGTGCCAGCTCCTCGATCAGCTGCGCCCCGATCAGGCCGGTGTGGTACGCCGAGCCGCAGCCCAGGATCTTGACCCGGCGGACGCCGCGCGCCTCCCGGGCGTCCAGGTTCAGGCCGCCGAGGTGGACGGTGGAGAAGCGGTCGTCGATCCGGCCGCGCAGCACCCGGTCCACCGCCTCGGCCTGCTCGGCGATCTCCTTGTGCATGTAGGTGTCGTGGCCGCCCATGTCGTACGACTCGGCCTCCCACTCCACGGTGGTCGGCGCGGCCGAGGTGCGGGAGCCCTCGGTGGTGTACGTGCGGTAGTCGTCGGCCTTGAGGGTGGCCATCTCGCCGTCGTCGAGGGTGACGACCTGGCGGGTGTGCGAGACCAGCGCGGCGACGTCGGACGACACGAACATCTCGTGCTCGCCGATGCCCAGCACGACCGGGGAGCCGTTGCGAGCCACGACGATGCGGTCGGTGAAGTCGGCGTGCAGGACGGCGATGCCGTAGGTGCCGTCGACGTGCCGCAGCGCCTCGCGGACCTTCTCCTCCAGGGTGTCGGCGGTGGAGCGGCCGATGAGGTGGGCCAGTACCTCGGTGTCGGTCTCGGAGGCGAAGTCCACGCCGTCGGCGGTCAGCCGGGTGCGCAGCTCGGAGGCGTTGTCGATGATGCCGTTGTGGACGACGGCGACCTTGCCCTCGGTGTCGAGGTGCGGGTGGGCGTTCTCGTCCGTGGGTGCGCCGTGGGTGGCCCAGCGGGTGTGGGCGATGCCGGTGGTGCCGGCGAACCGCTTGGGCAGCCGGGCCTCCAGCTCACGGACCCGGCCCTTGGCCTTGGCGGTCTTCAGGCCGCCCGCGGTCTTGCCCGAGCCCTTGGCGTGCAGGGCGATGCCCGCCGAGTCGTAGCCGCGGTACTCCAGGCGCTGCAGCCCTTCGAGGAGCAGCGGAGCGACGTCGCGCTTGCCGATGTATCCGACGATCCCGCACATGGGTGAGCCTCCGAGATGGACGTGCTGACGGGTGGGGCGCAGGCGCCGCGGCGGCGAACCGGCCTCCGGGGCGGGGTGTTGCCGATGCGTGGTGCCTGCGCGGGTGATGACGTGGGTGGTGATGCTGATGGTGATGCTGAGGTTTTCCGGTCCTGCTCAGGCCGCCTTCCGGCGCGGCCGGTGGGGTCCGCGACGGCGTGCGCGCTCAGCCGTAGACCAGCCGGCGCAGCTGGCGTGGCGAGAGATCCGGCGGGCTCACGGCGCGGTGCGGAAGCTCCAGCCGGATCCGTTCAAAGATCGCGTCGTTGCGCAGACCCTGGGACTGCAGCTCGCGGTGGCGCCTGCGGACGAAGCCTTCGGTCGTCTCGTCGAAGTAGGCGAGGACGTCCAGCACCACCCGGGTGGCCTCACCGCGCTGGAGCGGTGTGCTGCGCACCAGGTGGTCCACCAGGTCGTCGTGGGGCGCCGGACGGGGGTCCGTGCGGAGGTCGGGGCGATCGAGCACGCGTCGATACTGCGGGGCAGCGGGGAGTTTCGCAAGAATCCTGCCCGATATCGGGCAGGAACGCGTCCTGGTGTTCGGAAATTGGTCTGCACCTTGACCCGGATCAGGGTGCGCGGTACGCATGGTGACCGTTCGGTCGCTCCATGCCATGCACGACATGCCATGCACGATGCTCGCCGAAGGGATCGTCGATGAGACGACGCAGACTCCTCTGTTCCCTCCTGCTGGTCGCGGCCGCGGGGATGGGAACCGCCGCCGCACCACCCCGGTCCGCCGCGGCGGACGCCGCCACCCCGCTGGACCAAGTGGTGCCCGCACCCGCCTCGGTACGCCCCGGCAAGGGCGCGTACACCGTCAGCGACCGCACCCTGATCCGGGTACCGGGCGCATCAGCCGAGGTGAAGCGGGTCGCCGAGTACCTCGCCGGGCTGCTCCGCCCGGCCACCGGCTTCGCGCTGCCCGTCACCACCAAGGAGGGCAAGGACGGCATCGTCCTCAGGCTCGGCGGCCGGGACGCCAAGGGGCTCGGCTCCGAGGGCTACCGGCTGCGCTCGGCCGGCCGCTCGGTCACCATCAGCGCCACGCGGCCCGCGGGCCTCTTCCACGGCGTCCAGACGCTGCGTCAGCTGCTGCCCGCCGCGGTCGAGCGGAACACCGCGCAGCCGGGGCCCTGGCAGGTCGCCGGCGGCACCATCGCCGACTCGCCGCGCTACGGCTACCGCGCCGCGATGGTCGACGTCTCCCGGCACTTCTTCGGCGTCGACAAGCTCAAGCGCTACATCGACCAGCTCGCCCTCTACAAGATCAACACGCTCCATCTGCATCTCTCCGACGACCAGGGCTGGCGGATCGCCATCGCCTCCCGGCCCGAGCTGGCGTCCCACGGCGGCAGCACCCAAGTCGGCGGCGGGTCCGGCGGCTACTACACCAAGGACGACTACCGCGAGATCATCCGGTACGCCGCGAGCCGCTACCTGACCGTCGTCCCGGAGATCGACATGCCGGGCCACACCAACGCGGCGCTCTCCTCCTACGCCGAGCTGAACTGCGACGGCAAGGCGCCGCCGCTGTACACCGGCACCGACGTCGGCTTCAGTTCGCTGTGCGTGCCGAAGAAGGAGACGTACGACTTCATCGACGACGTCATCCGCGAGGTGGCGGCGATGACGCCGGGCCGCTACCTGCACATCGGCGGCGACGAGGCGCACTCCACCAGCCATGAGGACTACGTGACCTTCATGGACAAGGTGCAGCCGGTGGTCGCCAAGTACGGCAAGACCGCGATCGGCTGGCACCAGCTGACCGGCGCGCACCCGGCCAAGGGCGCCGTCGCGCAGTACTGGGGCTACGACGCGACCGGCGCGGACGAGCGGCAGCAGGTCGTCGACGCGGCCAAGAACGGCACCCGGCTGATCCTCTCCCCGGCCGACCGCTCCTACCTCGACATGAAGTACGACAAGAACTCGCCGCTGGGGCTGGCCTGGGCCGGCTACGTCAGCGTCCAGCGCTCCTACGACTGGGATCCGGGCAGCTATCTGTCCGGTGCGCCCGCGGATTCGGTCATGGGGGTGGAGGCGCCGATCTGGTCGGAGACCCTGTCGACGTCCGCGCACATCGAGTACATGGCGTTCCCCCGGCTGCCCGGTGTCGCCGAGCTGGGCTGGTCACCGGCGGCCGGTCACGACTGGGGCCGGTACAAGGCCAGGCTGGCCGCCCAGGGGCCGCGCTGGGACGCCCTGGGCATCGGCTACTACAGGTCGCCCGAGGTGCCGTGGCCCGCGCGGTAGGGAGCCCCGGTAGGTGAGGTGAGGCACGACGGTGGCGGCGGGCGGCGAGGGCTGCCCGCCGCCACCGGCCGTGGTGCGGGGCGGGCGCGCGGGACGCGGACCGCGACCCGGGCGGCCGTACGGGTGTGACCCAGATGACGCAGGCGTGACTGCGGGTAATCCCTTGACGCCTCTGACGGTCCACGGACAAGATCCGACCACTGGTCGACATTGCCGAACGCTTCGTCAGGAACCCTGGGAACACTCATGCGCCTGCGTCACACCGCCGCCCGGTCACTGCTGACCGCCGTGGCCACCCTCGCCATCGGACTGCTCGGCCTGGCCGCGCCCGCTCCGGCATCGGCCTCCGTACTGGACATCCCGCCCCGGGGCGCCAACGACTGGTCCTGCACACCGGACGCGGCCCATCCGCAGCCGGTCGTCCTCGTCAACGGCACGTTCAAGCTCATGGCGGAGAACTGGTCCGCGCTCGCCCCCAGGCTCCAGCGCGCCGGCTACTGCGTCTTCGCCTTCAACTACGGCCACGCCGAGACCGACCCGGTCCCGCAGGCCGCCGCCGAACTCAAGGACTTCGTCGAGGCGGTACGCGGTGCCACCGGCGCCCGGAAGGTCGACCTCGTCGGGCACAGCCAGGGCGGCATGATGCCGCGCTACTACGTCAAGTTCCTGGGCGGCGACCGGGTCGTGGACGACCTGATCGGCATCGTGCCCTCCAACCACGGCACCACCAACCCGCTTGCCGGGCCGCTCGGGAAGCTGTTCTGCCCGGCCTGCACCGACCAGATGGCCGGATCGAAGCTGCTGAAGAAGCTGAACGCGGGCACCGAGACACCGGCAGGACCCGACTACACCGTCCTGACCACCCGGCACGACGAGATCGTGGTGCCGTACACCAGCGCGCTGCTGAGCGGCCCGGCGAGGTCCGTCACCAACGTCGTCCTCCAGGACCGCTGCCCGCTCGATCCGTTCCTGCACGACCAGGCCACCAAGGACCCGGTCGTGGCGCAGTGGGTGCTGAACGCGCTGGGGCGCACCGGGCCCGCCGACCCGGACTTCCGGCCGCGCTGCCTGGGCGCCGCGTAACGCAGCCCGGGGCGGTGGATCCGTCCGCCGCCCCGGAACCCGTCACGCGGCCGGGCGGCGACGCTCAGTCCGTGACACCCAACTCCCGTGCGATCAGCATCCGCTGGACCTCGCTGGTGCCCTCGCCGATCTCCAGGATCTTGGAGTCGCGCCACATCCGGGCCACCGGGTACTCGTTCATGAAGCCGTAGCCGCCGTGGATCTGGGTGGCCTCACGGGCGTTGGTGACGGCGATCTCGGACGAGTAGAGCTTGGCGATCGCCGCCTCCTTCTTGAACGGCTCGCCGTGCACCAGCCGGGAGGCGGCGTCGCGCCAGGCGAGGCGGGAGGTGTGGGCCCGCAGCTCCATGTCGGCGAGCTTGAACTGGATCGCCTGGTTGGCGCCGATCGGCCGGCCGAAGGCGTGCCGCTCGCGCGCGTACTTCACCGACTCGTCGACGCAGCCCTGCGCGAGGCCGGTGGCCAGCGCGGCGATGGCGATCCGGCCCTCGTCGAGGATGCGCAGGAACTGGGCGTAGCCGCGGCCTTCCTCGCCGAGCAGGTTCGCGGCCGGTACGCGGACGTCGGAGAAGGACAGTTCGCGGGTGTCCGACGCGTTCCAGCCGACCTTGGAGTACGGGGCGGCGACCGTGAAGCCGGGGGTTCCGGACGGCACGATGATCGCCGAGATCAGCGGGCGGCCGTCCTCCTTGCGGCCGGTGACCGCGGTGACCGTGACCAGGCCGGTGATGTCCGTACCGGAGTTGGTGATGAAGCACTTGCTGCCGTTGATCACCCACTCGTCGCCGTCCCGTACCGCGGTGGTGCGGGTGCCGCCGGCGTCCGAGCCGCCGTCCGGTTCGGTGAGGCCGAACGCGCCGAGGATCTCGCCCGTGCACATCCGGGGCAGCCACTCGCGCTTCTGCTCATCCGTGCCGAAGTGGTAGAGCGGCATGGCGCCGAGCGAGACACCGGCCTCCAGGGTGATCGCCACCGAGGAGTCGACCCTGGCCAGCTCCTCCAGGGCGATGCCGAGCGCCAGATAGTCGCCGCCCATCCCGCCGTACTCCTCGGCGAACGGCAGGCCGAACAGGCCCATCCGGCCCATCTCGTGGACGATCTCGTAGGGGAAGGCGTGCTGCTCGTAGAACTCGCCGATCTTGGGAGCGACGACGTCGTGTGCGAACGCCTCGACCGTACGCCGGAGTTCTTCCAGCTCGGAGGGGAGACGGTGGTCCAGGGACATGGAAGTCACTCCTTGTGGGAGAGGGCGCGGACGGTGCGGGACGGGCTGGGCCGGCCCAGGGCCTCGGCCATCCACACGCTGGTGGCGGTGAGGCGGCCGAGGTCGACACCGGTGTCGATGCCGAGGCCGTGCAGCATCCACACGAGGTCTTCGGTGGCGAGGTTGCCGGTGGCGCTCTTGGCGTACGGGCAGCCGCCCAGGCCGCCCGCCGACGCGTCGACGGTGGTCACGCCGTGCCGGAGCGCGGCGAGGGTGTTGGCGAGCGCCTGCCCGTAGGTGTCGTGGAAGTGCACCCCGATGCGGGCGGTGGGCACCCCCGCGTCGTTCAGGGCGGACAGCAGGGCCTGGACGTGGCCGGGGGTGGCGACGCCGATGGTGTCGCCCAGGCTCAGCTCGTCGCAGCCCACGTCGAGCAGCGCACGGCACACCCGCACCACCTGGGGGAGCGGCACCGGGCCCTCCCAGGGGTCGCCGAAGCACATCGACAGATAGCCGCGTACCTGCGCACCGGCGTCCTTCGACCGCTGGACGACCGGCGCGAACATCGTCAGCGCCTCGTCGACCGTGCGGTTGAGGTTGGCCTTGGCGAACGACTCGGTGGCGCTGCCGAAGACGGCGATCCTGCGGGCGCCCAGTGCCAGCGCGCGGTCCAGACCGCGGTCGTTGGGCACCAGGACCGGCAGCGTCTGCGGGTCGAGGTCATCGAGGAGCGGGAACAGCGCCTCCGCGTCGGCCAGTTGGGGCACCCACTTGGGGTGCACGAAGCTGGTCGCCTCGACGACCGGGAGCCCGGCGTCGGCGAGGCGGTGGATGAACTCCGCCTTGACCTCGGTGGGGACGACGGCCTTCTCGTTCTGCAGGCCGTCCCGGGCGCCGACCTCGTGGATCCGTACCCGCGCGGGCAGTCCGTCGGCGGGGATCTGCATGGGCAGTCCTGGTGCGGTCATGACGCGTTCTCCTGCTCGCCGTCGGGGGAGGGGGCAAGGCCGCCTGGCTCCTCGTGCGGGTCGACGACCGCCAGGACCTGGTCCATGGCGACGGTGGCGCCCGGCAGGACGTCGAGCGCGCTGACGGTCCCGGCGTGCGGCGCGGCGATGACGTGCTCCATCTTCATCGCCTCCACCACCAACAGGCCCTGGCCCGCGGTCACTTCGTCGCCGACGGACACCTTGACGACGGTGACCGTGCCGGGCATCGGGGCGGTCAGCGCGTCCACGCCGTGCCCGCCCGCCGCGCCGGCCAGCGTCGCCGCCACCGGGTCGTGGTCCTGTACGTGCCAGGCGTCGCCGTCCCGGCCCAGCCAGTCGCCGGCGCGGTGGAAGGTGTGCAGCACGCCGTCCACGGTCACCCGGACCAGCGCGGGCCCGACCTGCGCTGATCCCTCGCCCGGCCGCAGGTCGCGGGCCACCGGCTCCTGGCCCGGCACCCGCAGCCAGTGCCGCACCGGCGCCGGTTCACCGCCCAGCCGGAAGCCGTCGGGCGCGGCGAACGGGTCGCGCCAGCCGCCGTCCGGAACCACCGGCTCCAGACCGGCCTGGCGCACCGCCGCAGCCGCCGCGTACACCTCGTCCGGCACCCCGGACGGGACGAGATCCGCCGCCTCCCGCTCGACGAGCCCGGTGTCGAGATCGCCGGAGACCACGTCGGGGTGGGCCAGCAGGCGCCGCAGGAACCCGGCGTTGGTGGTCACGCCGAGGGTGACGGTCGAGGCCAGCGCCGCCCGCAGGGTGCGCAGCGCCGCCGCACGGTCAGGGCCGTACGCGATGACCTTGGACAGCATCGGGTCGTAGCGGCTGCCGACCTCGGCGCCCTGGGAGAGGCCGGAGTCGGTGCGCACGCCGCCACCCTGCACCTCGTGCAGCAGGCGGACCGTGCCGCCGGTGGGCAGGAAGTCGCGGTGCGGGTCCTCGGCGCAGATCCGGGCCTCGACGGCGTGCCCGGTGAAGGTGATGTCCTCCTGGGCGAACGGGAGACGCTCGCCCGCCGCGATCCGCAGCTGCCACTCGACGAGGTCGAGGCCGCGGTGCCCGGCGACGGTCGCGGTCAGCTCGGTGACCGGGTGCTCGACCTGGAGACGGGTGTTCATCTCCATGAAGAAGTACGACGCCGGGTCCTTGCCGGGGACGATGAACTCGACGGTGCCCGCGCCCCGGTAGCCGCAGGAGCGCGCCGCCTGCACGGCCGCCTCGCCCATCGCGGCGCGGGTCGCCTCGTCGAGGAGGACCGAGGGCGCCTCCTCGATCACCTTCTGGTGGCGCCGCTGCAACGAGCACTCGCGCTCGCCCAGATGCAGGACGGTGCCGTGGCCGTCCGCGAGCACCTGGATCTCGATGTGCCGCGGCCGGTCGATCCAGCGCTCGACGAGCAGCGTGTCGTCGCCGAACGAGCCACGGGCCTCGCGGCGGGCCGCGGCGATCTCATCGGCGAGCAGTGCCTGGTCACGGACCAGCCGCATGCCCTTGCCGCCGCCGCCCGCGGACGGCTTGAGCAGCACCGGAACCCCGATCTCCCGGGCGGCGGCGGCCAGTTCGGCATCCGTCAGGCCGCTGCCCGACGAGCCGGGCACAACCGGCACCCCGGCCGCCCGCACCGTCTCCTTGGCCCGGATCTTGTCGCCCATCAGGTCGATCGCGTCGGCGGACGGGCCGATGAACGCCAGACCTGCGTCCGCGCACGCCTTGGCGAAGCCGGCGTTCTCGGCGAGGAAGCCGTACCCGGGGTGCACCGCCTGTGCGCCGCTGCGCTCCGCCGCGGCCAGCAGCCGCTCCACCGACAGATAGCTGTCGGCGGCCGGCGCGGGCCCGATGCGTACGGCGGTGTCGGCCTCCCGTACGTGCCGCGCGTCCGCGTCCGCGTCGCTGAAGACCGCCACCGAACGGATGCCGAGGGCGCGCAGCGTACGGATGACGCGGACCGCGATCTCGCCACGGTTGGCGACCAGGACGGTGTCGAACATGGTGATGGGCATGGCTGTGGCGGTCCCTCTCGTGTCGGACATCCCGCTCCCCTGTGGCATCGCGCTCACATCCGGAAGACGCCGTAGCCGGGCGCGGTGGCGTCCTTGGCCGGCAGTGGCGCGTTGGCGCAGGCGGTCAGCGCGAGGCCCAGCACCCGCCGGGTCTCCAGCGGGTCGATGACGCCGTCGTCCCACAGGCGCGCGGTGGCGTAGTAGGCGTTGCCCTGGGTGTCGTACTGCTCGCGCACCGGCGCCTTGAAGGCGTCCTCGTCCGCGGCGCTCCACTCCTCGCCGCGCGCCGCCAACTGGTCGCGCTTGACGGTCGCCAGGACGGACGCGGCCTGCTCGCCGCCCATCACCGAGATCTTGGCGTTCGGCCACATCCACAGGAAGCGGGGGGAGTAGGCACGGCCGCACATCGAGTAGTTGCCCGCGCCGTACGAGCCGCCGATGACGACGGTCAGCTTGGGGACGCGGGTGCAGGCGACCGCGGTCACCATCTTCGCGCCGTGCTTGGCGATGCCGCCCGCCTCGTACTGCCGGCCGACCATGAAGCCGGAGATGTTCTGGAGGAACACCAGCGGGATGCCGCGCTGGTCGCACAGCTCGATGAAGTGGGCGCCCTTCTGGGCGGATTCGGAGAACAGGATGCCGTTGTTGGCGACGATGCCGACCGGGTGGCCGTGCAGATGCGCGAAGCCGGTCACCAGCGTCTGGCCGTACTCCGCCTTGAACTCGGCGAACCGCGAGCCGTCGACGATCCTGGCGATGACCTCCCGGACGTCGTAGGGCGTACGGGAATCGGCGGGCACCGCGCCGTAGAGCCCGGCCGGGTCGATCTTCGGTTCCTCGACGGGGCGCACGGACCAGGGGAGCGGGGCGCGGTCGCCGAGGGTGCCGACGATGGTGCGCATGATCCGCAGGGCGTGCGCGTCGTCCTCGGCGAGGTGGTCGGTGACGCCTGACGTCCTGGCGTGCACCTCGCCGCCGCCCAGCTCCTCGGCGGTGACGACCTCGCCGGTCGCGGCCTTCACCAGCGGCGGCCCGCCCAGGAAGATCGTGCCCTGGTCGCGGACGATGATCGCCTCGTCGCTCATCGCCGGGACGTACGCGCCGCCCGCCGTGCAGGAGCCGAGCACCGCGGCGATCTGCGGGATGCCGGCGCCGGACATCCGCGCCTGGTTGTAGAAGATCCGTCCGAAGTGCTCGCGGTCGGGGAAGACCTCGTCCTGCATCGGCAGGAAGGCGCCGCCGGAGTCCACCAGGTACAGGCACGGCAGGTGGTTCTCCAGGGCGATCTCCTGGGCCCGCAGGTGCTTCTTGACCGTCATCGGGTAGTACGTGCCGCCCTTGACCGTGGCGTCGTTCGCGACGATCACCGTCTCGCGGCCGGCGACCCGGCCGATGCCGGAGATCACCCCGGCGGCCGGTGCGGCCCCGCCGTACATGCCGTCGGCGGCCAGCGGCGCCAGTTCGAGGAACGGGGATCCGGGATCCAGGAGCGTGTCCACCCGGTCCCGGGGCAGCAGCTTGCCGCGCGCGGTGTGCCGGGCCCTGGCCTTCTCGCCGCCGCCCAGCCGGGCCGCCGCGAGCTTCTCGCGCAGCCGCGCGGCCAGTTCGCGGTGCGCGGCCTCGTTGGCCCGCCAGGAGTCGGACGCCGGGTCGGCGGCGCTCCCCAGCACCGGTGCCTGCTCCATCAGTACGAGCCCCCTTGCTCGGTCTCCGCAGGCCCGGCTTCTCGTGGAAGTCCCGACCTGCGGTTAATGGGCGTTAACGTGACTCCCTTCAGGTTAACGAGCACTAACCCGGCTGTCTACAATTGTCGTCATGAGCAATGCGCACGCCCCCGCCCCCGCCACCCGCCGCGAGCAGATCCTCAAGGAGGCCGCCCGGCTCTTCGCCGAACGCGGGTTCCACGGCGTCGGTGTGGACGAGATAGGGGCGGCCGTGGGGATCTCGGGCCCCGGCCTCTACCGTCACTTCGCCGGCAAGGACGCGATGCTCGCCGAACTCCTCGTGGGGATCAGCGAGCGGCTGCTGGACGGCGGCCGGATGCGGGTCGCCGAAGGGGGCGAGACGCCCGAAGCGGTGCTCGACGCGCTGATCGACGGGCACATCGACTTCGCCCTGGACGACCGCCCGCTGATCACCGTCCACGACCGGGAGCTGGACCGGCTGCGCGAGGCGGACCGCAAGCGGGTGCGGCGGCTCCAGCGCGAGTACGTCGAGCTGTGGGTGGAGGTCGTGCGCCAGGTCCACCCCATGCCGTCCGAAGCGGAGGCCCGCGCCGCCGTGCACGCCGTCTTCGGCCTGCTCAACTCCACCCCGCACCTCGGCCGCCCCGGCTCGCTCCCCGACCGCACGGACATGGCGCGGCTGCTGCACCGGCTCGCGCTGGGCGCGTTCGGCGCGATGGCGGGCGAGCCGGCGGCGGGAAGCTGAGCGGCTTCCCGGGGGTGGCACGTGGTCACCTCTGGACAGGCATAAGGACCGGCCGGTAGCTTTCGCTGAGCAAGCGCTTAGCCAGCGATCCGGAGGAGGCGGCCGTGCGTCGCACAGTGTTCAACGAGGACCACGAGGCGTTCCGCGCGACCATCCGCGCCTTCATCGAGGCCGAGGTCGTCCCCGTCTACGACGAGTGGATCGCGGCGGGCCAGGCCCCGCGCGACTTCTACCGGACCCTCGGCGAGCTGGGTGTCTTCGGCATCGAGGTCCCCGAGGAGTACGGCGGCGCGGGCGAGACCAGCTTCAAGTTCAACGCCGTCATCACCGAGGAGTGCGCCCGCGCCGGCGTCAGCTTCGGCGGCTCCAGCGTGCACACCGGGCTCTGCCTGCCCTACCTCCTCGCCTACGCCACCGACGAGCAGAAGCAGCGCTGGCTGCCGCCCTTCATCGCCGGCGAGATGATGATGGCCATCGCCATGACCGAACCGGGCACCGGATCCGACCTGGCCGGCATGAAGACCACCGCCAAGCTCTCCGACGACGGCACGCACTACGTCCTCAACGGCGCCAAGACCTTCATCACCGGCGGCGTACTCGCCGACCGCGTCATCGTCTGCGCCCGCACCACTCCGCTGAACCCTGATGACCGCCGCGCCGGCATCACCCTCCTGGTCGTCGACACCACATCCGACGGATACGCCGTCGGCCGCAAGCTCGACAAGCTCGGCCTGAAGACGTCCGACACCGCCGAACTCTCCTTCACCGACGTCAAGGTGCCGGTCGCCGACCGCCTCGGCGACGAGGGCAAGGCGTTCTCCTACCTCGGCCAGAACCTCCCGCAGGAGCGGCTCGGCATAGCCGTCAGCGCCTACGCCCAGGCCGACGCGGCCGTACGGTTCGCCAAGGAGTACGTCCAGCAGCGCGAGGTCTTCGGCAAGTCCGTCGCCTCCTTCCAGAACACCAAGTTCGTGCTCGCCGACTGCAAGACCGAGGTCGACGCCATGCAGGCCGTCGTCGACCGCGCCCTCGACGCCCACGACGCCGGGGAATTGACCGCCGCCGACGCCGCGTCCGCCAAGCTCTTCACCACCGAGCGCGCCGCCGTCGTCATCGACAAGTGCCTCCAGCTGCACGGCGGTTACGGCTACATGCAGGAGTACCCGATCTCCCGCCTCTACGCCGACACCCGCGTCACCCGCATCTACGGCGGCACCAGCGAGGTCATGCGCTCCATCGTCGCCAAGTCGATGGGGCTGTGAACCGCCGCAGCCCCGGCACGGAAGCGCCGCGCACGTGAACGACGCCCTGCGGTCCCTGCTCGATCTGCTCGACCTGGAGCCGATCGAGCAGGACATCTTCCGAGGCCGGAGCCGGGCCTCCGTCGTCCCCCGGGTCTTCGGCGGCCAGGTCGCCGCACAGGCGCTGGTCGCGGCGGGGCGTACGGTGCCCGCTGCCAGGCCGCCGCACTCGCTGCACGCCTACTTCCTGCGGCCGGGCGACCCCGGAGCGCCGATCGTCTACACCGTCGACCGGATCCGTGACGGCCGTTCCTTCACCACCCGCAGGGTCGTCGCCGTCCAGCACGGCCAGCCGATCTTCCATCTCTCCGCCTCCTTCCAGATCCCCGAAGAGGGCCTGGAACACCAGGAGTTGATGCCGAAGGCCCCCGACCCGCTGACCCTGCCCACCGCCGCCGAGATGCTGCCCCGCTACGCGGACCGCTTCGTCGACCCCGGCGTCACCAGGCGGCTGCTGGACTCCCGCGCCGCCGTCGACCTGCGCTACGTCGACGCGCCCCCGTACGGCACCGTCGGCGAGATCCGCGAACCCCGCTCCCAGGTGTGGTTCCGCACGAACGGGTCGCTGGACGGGGCGGTGCAGGACGCGGACGGCGGCGCCGGTCCCGCCCGCCCCCTGCTCGACATCTGCCTGGTCACCTACGTCTCCGACATGACCCTGCTGGACTCGGTGCTGCTCGCGCACGGCCGCGGCGGCTGGGCGGTGGGCGACGTGGTCGGCGCCAGCCTCGACCACGCGATGTGGTTCCACCGCCCGCTGCGCGCCGACGAATGGCTGCTCTACGACCAGGAGTCACCGACCGCCCAGGGCGGCCGTGGCCTCGGCAAGGGCCGCATCTTCACCGCTGACGGACAGCTGGCCGTCACGGTGATCCAGGAGGGCGTGATCCGGGTACCGCGGGACTGAGCGGGCGCCTCGGGGCGTGGTGGCGAGGTGGCCGGGGATGCCTGGGATGCTGCGGGCGTCCCGGAGCACCCCGAGGCGTCCCGGGGCGCGCCCGTCCCGCTCCCGCCCGGTGATCCGGCACCCGCGGGGAATACTGCTGAACCATGGACCACGCAGCGCACGGGCGGGAACCCGGCTCCGGCCGGGACCGGAATCCGGACGCCGGTGCCCCACCGGGCCCCGGCCTCGACGCCGACCCCCCGCCCCCGGACGAGAGCATCGGCACCGTCCTCATCGCCGCCGCCGCCAACCTCGGCATCGCCGCCGCCAAAGCGGTCGGCGGCGCCGTCAGCGGCTCCAGCGCGATGCTCTCCGAGGCGGCCCACTCGGTCGCCGACACCGTCACCGAGCTCCTCCTGCTGACCGCGCTCACCAGGAGCCGCAAGCCGGCCGACGAGGACCACCCGCTGGGCTACGGCGGCGAACGCTACGTCTGGGCGCTGCTGGCATCCGTCGCCACCTTCGTCGGCGGCGCGGTCTTCGCGGTCTACGACGGCGTCCACACCCTCACCCACGGCGAGCGGCCCGGCGATCCGCTGCTCTCCTACGTCATCCTGGCGCTCGCCTTCCTCCTGGAGGGCGCCTCCCTCCTCAAGGGCGTACGCCAGGCCGCCGGCGAGGCGTCCCGCTTCCGCGTCCCGCTGCGCCACTACATGCGGCACACTCCCGACACCGCGGTGAAGGCCGTCGTCATGGAGGACTCGGCCGCCCTCGTCGGCCTTGTCCTCGCGGCGGGCGGCCTGCTCGGCGGCCAGCTCACCGGATCAGGCGTCTGGGACGGCATCGCGTCCGTCTGCATCGGCCTGCTGCTGGTGTACGTCGCCTGGGTGCTGGGGCGCAGCAACGCCCAGCTCCTGATCGGGCGACCGCTGCCCCGGCCGATGCGGGAAACGGTGCGCGCGGAGCTGCGCGCGGTGCCGGAGATCGTGGACGTGCTGGAGCTGGTCACCCTGGTCCAGGGGCCGCGTGAGGTGCTGGTCGCCGCGAAGATCGACTTCCGGGACCTCTCCACCGCCGCACAGATCGAGTGGGCCTGCGAGGACGCCGAAGCGCGGCTGCGCGCCCGCTTCCCCGCCATCCGCCGGGTGTTCCTCGACCCGACGCCGGGGGCCGGGCAGCACGGACGGTAGCGGCAGGGACGGGCGGACGCGGGCCCGGGGGGGGGCAGGCCCTGATCGCCGCCCGGCCGTCCTCAGCGCAGGCCGGCCGCCGTCAGCAGGTACGCGGTCAGCGGGTCGTAGTGGCGCGGGCTCAGCACGTGATCGTCCAGCGGGATCGTCACCCGCACCGTGCCCTCGGACTCGGCGAGGAACAGCGCCGGGTCGTTGCAGTCGGCGAAACCCACCGCCTCGATGCCGCGCTGGCCCGCACAGCCCGCCCAGCCGTGGTCGGCCATCACCAGATCGGGCAGCGGCCTGCCGTCCCGCTCAAGACCGTCGAGTACCGCCGTCATCGGCTCGGGCGAGTGGGTGTGCCACAGCGTCGCCCCGCGCTCCAGCATCGCCACGTCGCCGAACTGGAACACCATCCCGTCGTCCGCCTGCAGCCCGTCCGGAATCACGACGATCTCGCAGCCCTGCGCCCGCAGCGCATCGGCCGTGGCGCGGTGCACGTCCAGCAGCCCGCCCGGGTGGCCGGTCGCGAAGAGCACCCGCTGCCGGTCGGCCGCCGCCTTGTGCAGCACCGCCGCCGCACGGTCCAGCGCGTCCACCGTCAGCTCGGGGTCGATGGTGTCCTGGCCGGTGCGGTGGTGCGGATCGTCGATGACGCCGCAGCGCTCGGCCATCACGGCCAGCACGTCCTGCTCGTCCGTCCAGCGGTCGCCCAGCTCCAGGCCGAACCAGTAGTGGCGGTCGCCGTTGGCGAGTCTGCGGTAGTGGGAGAGGTTGTTCTCCCGGGGGGTGGCCACGTCACCGGCGATCCGGGTCCGCACGAGATGGTCGACGAGTTCGGCGCGCGTGGGCGTGTCTGCGGAGGCTATGGGCATAGCGCCATTGTGCCCGTACGGCCAGGCCGGGGCGCCGGAACACCGCGGAGCGGACGCACACCGCCGCGCCGCGCCCCAGGTCACCGTGGGCGGCCACCCCGCCCCTGGCCGTTTCGTCGAACGCCACCTCCCGGCCTCACACAAACGTCGATGTCCCGGGCCCCGGGCCGTCCCTACCCTCAGCCTCATGACCACCGCATCCAGCGCATTCCCCGAGCCCGTGGGCCCCGTCGACTCCTCCCGCATCCCGCGCTACGCCGGGCCCGCGACCTTCGCCCGGCTGCCCCGCCTCGACGAGGTCGGCGGCCGGGCCGACGTCGCGGTGGTCGGCGTCCCCTTCGACACCGGCGTCTCCTACCGCCCCGGCGCCCGCTTCGGCGGCAACGCCATCCGCGAGGCATCGCGCCTGCTGCGCCCCTACAACCCGGCCCAGGACGCGTCCCCCTTCGCCCTCGCCCAGGTCGCGGACGCCGGCGACGTCGCCGCCAACCCGTTCCACATCAACGAGGCCGTCGAGACGATCGAGGCGGCGGCCGACGACCTGCTCGCCACTGGCGCCCGCATGATGACCCTCGGCGGCGACCACACCATCGCCCTCCCCCTCCTCCGCTCCGTCGCCAAGAAGCACGGCCCGGTCGCCCTGCTCCACTTCGACGCCCATCTGGACACCTGGGACACGTACTTCGGCGCCGAGTACACCCACGGCACCCCCTTCCGCCGCGCCGTCGAGGAAGGCATCCTCGACACCTCCGCGCTCTCCCACGTCGGCACCCGCGGCCCGCTCTACGGCAAGAAGGACCTCGACGACGACGAGAAGCTGGGCTTCGGCATCGTCACGTCGGCCGACGTCATGCGCCGCGGCGTCGACGAGGTCGCCGACCAGCTCCGCCAGCGCATCGGCGACCGCCCCCTCTACATCTCCGTCGACATCGACGTCCTGGACCCGGCCCACGCCCCCGGCACCGGCACCCCCGAGGCAGGCGGCCTCACCAGCCGCGAACTCCTGGAAATCCTGCGGGGCCTGTCCTCCTGCCACCTGGTCTCCGCCGACCTGGTCGAGGTCGCCCCCGCCTACGACCACGCAGAGATGACGTCGGTGGCCGCCTCGCACACGGCGTACGAACTGACGACGATCATGGCCCGGCAGATCGCGGGGGAGCGGGGGTGAGTGATGGCGGTGTGCGGTCGCCGGGGGCAGCGGACGAAGTGTCCGCGGCCCCCGGCCCGTGCCGTCACAGGGTGTAGAAGTTGTCCGGGTCCAGGACGTGTTGCCAGGCGCGTGCCGCCGCGGGCTCCGGGTCGACTTCCCGTAGCCACTTGTCGAGTTCGGCCAGGTTGTCCCCGGCGTCGATGCCGCCGGACTGGGTGTAGGCGAGCATGTGGCCCCAGTGCAGCATGAGCATCGAGGTGAACGCGGCCAGGTCGGTGCCGACCGGGGTCACGCTGGGCTCGTTGGCGTCGATGGCCTCCGGAGTGGTCAGCCGGAACATCCGGCCGGTGCTGCCGTCCAGGCACAGGATGCCGCCGATCCAGGTGCCGAGCCGGTAGAGCGGGCCCTCGGGGACGGGGCTTTTCGGGGATCGCGGTACGGGCTCGGTGACGAGGGCGAGCCCGTCCTGGGCGACGTTCACCGTGTAGAGGGAGTAGAAGTCCTCCACCGCGGGGAACCCGACCGTCGAGAGGAAGGCCCGGCTCCCGGGATGCGTCAGACCGCTCGGCAGATCGGCTTCGGCGATCCGGCGCACGGCAGCCGTGCCGAACAGCGCCGCCCACCGCTCCGCTGTGGGACGGCACTGTTCCTCGTCGAACGCGCGCGGGACGACATGGCCGTGCGGCTGGTGGGCGAGGAGGGCGTAGGGCAGATCTTCCTGGGGCAGCAGATCCGGCGCGATCTCGATCGCGTAGAGGCCGCGGGCCCCGCCGAGCACCACCAACTCGCCGACCGCGAGTGACGCTTCCACGTTGGGCAGGCGCAGCACTCCGGTCTCGCCGTTCCCGCCCGTCCGTCGCAGGTGGAGGCTGTGCCAGAACCTCTGGTCGTGTTCCACTTCCCAGCCGGCGGGGGTGTCAGGTGTCCCGGTCTGCGGAGCGTCGGCGGATTCCGGCGGGCCGACGGGGCGGCCGGTGGCCGCTTCCCAGGTCCGCTCCACGCCGTCCTCGCCGGTGCTGATGACGTATCCGGCACGCTCGGCGGGGCGCAGGGCTTCGATCGGCCCGGTCCAGACCTCGGGCGGATCGAAGCGGCCGGGCGGATTCCAGTGGGACCACACCGTGCGCCAGGGAAGCGGCGCGAAAGCCGAGGCGAGCGTGTCAGCCGCGGCGGTGTCTCCCCAGGTGACCGCGGTGTGATGCAGCCACGCGACCCACTCCGCGTGGGAGGACGGCGCGATACCCCGCTCGTCCAGGTAGTGAAGGGAAGCCGCGCGACTGTCCGGCGGCACCCCGTCGGGGAAGCCGGTGGGCAGCGCTTCGAGGAGGGAATTCCGCTCGCACTGGCCCAGGGCGGCGGGGTCATCCAGTACGTGTGCGAGCTGTCCGGCGGCTGCCGCGTGCGGGGCCAGTGCGCGGTACCAGTAGGACGTCAGATGCCCCGTGTCTCCGTCCGTCCGGTGGGAGAAGAACCGCCGGACGATTTCCGTGTGGAAGGTCTGGGACGCGTCGTCGGGAATTCCCTGGCGCAGTGCCTGGGCGGTGGATTCCGCGACGAATGCCACGTACGTGTGCTCGTCGTTTCCGGTGCTCTCGGCCTGCTCTCCGCCTCCGGAATCGCCACTATCCGGGAGGAGGGTCAGCAACTGCTGCTGCTCGGCGGTGATGTGCCGCAGTGTGCGGGAGTCCGTGGGGTGCCCCCACAGGTCGCACAGGGCGCTCCATTCGGTGAGCGTGACTTTCTTGGTCTCGGCCAGTGCCAGGCATTCCAGCGCCGTGCGGTGCTGGGAGGGGAGACCGTCGATGATCGTGGATGGGTGGGTTTCCTGGTTGACCGACGGCTCCAGCCGCACCACGGGGGCACCCTCATAGAGGCGGGCGATCGAGGTGTCCGTTTCGGCGATGATGTGGATGTTCTTGGCGTTGGAATCGGACGCCAACGCACTCAAGACATTGTCCCGGACGTACTGCGCCTCGCCTCCGGAACGGCTGGCACCGGCCCATTGGGTGTTGGCCAGCAAAAGGAGGCGGTTTTCGCGTTGACTCCTCAAGGTGTAAGCGACATCGGACACGTCGTAGACGAAAGGCGGACTCGGGAGGGCGAGAGTTCTGACCAATTCCTCCACGAGTTGGTGACCCGTGAGGCCCGAGGCGTCGACAAGAACTGCTTCCTCGTGACTGTCCCGCAGGCGCTCCAGCAGTCTGCTCTTCCCGGACAGGGAAGGGCCGTCGAGGTATCGGATGATCCCTCTGGCCCCTGGATCGGAAATCCAGGATGTCAATGCTTCCGCGGCTCCGTGGCCATTAGTGCTTTCCATGTCTCCTTGCCTGTGCCGCAGATATCGCATGTTGTGAGTGAGTGTGGTGCATGGGATGCGCCGCAGCCCCTGGCCGGTCTACGGGCGCCGCAAACCGCCACCGTCCATCACCATACTCCAGGCCCTGCCGAGTCTGGACATATTTCGGGCAAAATCAATGTTGTTCTCTTTTTTGCGATCCAAGTCAGAGATTGCGCCGGGTTCGAGTTCTGCTTCCTTGCGGTACCCCGTTGCGTAAAATACGTCGACGCCGGGGATTCTCTGGGACAACTGTTGGGAGCAGTTTGCGTACCCCGACCCCTTACCGCATGGCTCACGGTCCGTGTAGAGGCTCAGCGGTTCATATTTCTGCCCATCCGGCCGACGACTGTTCAGTCGGTCCAGCGAGTCGAGTATGTGTGTTTCGGAGTGCTGTCCGGTGAATTGCTTGTCGGCCTTGTAGGAGCTGTCGACGACGTACTTCACCTTTTTTTCGACAGGATCGTAGACTTCCACGGCCGCGTAATTCCTTCCGGTGAAGTCCGGGCGGTGTTCGCCCGATGCCTTCAGCGCTCCGGAAAGGCCCGAATCATTGAACGCCCGCACGATCTCTTCCTTGAGTAGAGCATCATCACGGTTGGCAGCCGGCCATCGTGCGTTCTTGTGTGCCTCCACGGAAGGATTTTTCGGTTCGGCCGCGCCCTTGGGGAGCGGGTTTCCCTCATCGTCGGTCCCCCGAGCCCCGTCGGCATCGGACGGTGCGTAGGGATAGTGGGATGGCTCCGGGCTGGCGCCCACGGCGTGGGCCGCGTGGAAGGCGACACTGAATCGGCCGAGGGCTGCGACCACGGCGCCCCTTTCACCGGGATGCATGTCCTCGAATCCCGGGAGGGCGGTGCTGAGGGCATCACGGTCGAGGAGAATCCGCTCGGGTTCTCCGTTGGGCCGCAGACGAACGTTGCCCTGCTCGTCCTTCTGGGGTTCGCACATACGCAGGACATCTGCGAGCGGGATGTTGTTCTTGGGCGGGTGCGGCTGGGTCCACGTCTCCAACTGTTGATAGACGTGCTCCATCTCGACCTGCCGGACATCGTTCGTCTGTCGCAGGTTCTGCTGGTCCGGCATCGGATACATGTCGTGATGCGTCGAGTGGATGTCCTGGGCAGGACCGAGCCGCGCATGCGATGTCCGGTCCTCCTCGTCCCTCGGGTGCTGGGGACCGCTGTTCGCGTCCTTCGCGTCGTGCGGGTCGGCTCCGGCGGGGGTCGCGGGTGGGCGTCGGCCACCGGCGGGGGTGTCAGGGGCGTTCCGGTGGGACGCGTCGGGCCGGTTGCCGTGGTTGCCCTGCGCGTTGGCGTTCTGCGTACCGCCCGGTGCGGGGGTCGGGCCGACGGGCCGTCGGTTGGCGTCGAGGGGGATGGCGTGGACGCCGTTGTCGCCGTTGTGGAGGGGCTTGTTGCTGCGTTGGCCGGTCTGGGCGTCGACGTAGGTGATCTTGCCCTTGTGGTTGACGACGTTCCAGGCGTGCGCGCGGCCGTTGCTGTCCTGGGTGATGATCACGGCCTGGGAGCCGTGGCCGGAGTTGCGGAGGTCGTTTTCCAGGCGGTTGAAGGCGTCGCGGCCGTTGCCGTAGTCGTTGAAGCGGGCGCCGAGGGTGTTCTCGATGCGGTCGCGGCCGTTGTTCTCGCCGCGGTCGGACGGCGTGCCGTCGAGGTGGGTGTCGGGCGTGCGGTGGGCCGCGGCGGTGGGGTTGCCCGCGAAGGTGTCGGTGGCGGCCAGGGCGGCGTCGACACAGTTGTTGCTGCGGCCGGGGGCGTCGGGGCCGGGGTCGTTGATGCTGTCGACCCAGTGGCCGTCGTCCGGGTCCGGGTGCCGCTGCGGGGTGCCGTTCTCGTCCCGGGAGATCGAGTTCTCGACCTGCTGCTGATGCGCGTCCGTCGGCCCGTCGAGACCGCCGGGACGCTCGCGGTTGCGGGTGTCGGAGGCGGGGGTGGGGTGGGAGTCGGAGTGGGAGTGGGAGTCGGGGTTGGGGTCGGGACTGTGGGGGGTGTCGGGGTTGGAGTCGGGGTGGGTTTCCTGGGTGGGGTGGTTGTTCCCGTCGGGGTGGTTGCTGCTCCCGTCGGGGTGGTTGCTGCTCCCGTCGGGGTGGGGGGTGTGGTCGCTGTCCGGGTGGGGTGTGGCCTCCGGGCTCCTGGGGTCGGGGTGGGGCGGGGTGCCCTCAGGGCGACCGGTGTCGGGGCGGGGGCCCTCCGGGCGGGGTGTGCCTTCGGGGCGGGTGGCGTCAGGGCGAGGGGTGTCCGGGCGGGGAGTGTCCGGACGGGTGGGGGGCGAGGGTTGGGGCTGGTTCTGGTGGGGCGGGGGAGCGGTGTCCGGGCGCGTCGCGTCGGGGCGGGGGGTGTTCGGATTCCGGTTCTGCTGGGGGGTGTTGGGGCGTGGGCCGTCCAGGCGGGGGTCGTGCGGGCGGGACGTCGGTTCGTTGCGGGGGCCGTCCAGGCGCGGGTTGTAGGCCGGACGTTCCGGTGTGCGCTGCTGGCTGATGTCGTGGATCGGCTGGGTGCCGTCGGGCCTGCGGTTGGGGCGGGACGGCGGGGTGCCGGTGGACGGCGAACCGGTGGGCGGGGTTCCGCCGCGCGGGGGCGTCGCGTGCGGGGCGGAGGGGGCGCCGCCCTGCGGGGGCATGGTGGTGGGCGCGCCCATCATCGGGCCCGGGGTCTGCGGGCCGTTCTGCGCGGGCTGTTGGGGCGTGGACGACTGCGAGGCGGCACTCTGGTCCGCCGCCTGCTGGGTGGGCGGCGGCGCGGTCATGGTGTCAGCGGACTGGGTGTGGACGGTGGTGTCGCTCTCGTCCACGGTCGGCATCGGGTTGCCCGGGGCCGGGTCGCGCTGCTGGATCGGCGGGCCGTGCGACGGCGAGTGCTGCACCGGAGCGCCGGCGCCGCTCTGGGACGGCACGCTCATGTGCGGGGCGCCGCCGCGACCGCTGCCAGAACTCTGTGAATCGTCCCCGTTGTTGCTGCCGTTGTCGGCGGGGGCGGTGGGGGAAGTGGGGGTGTCGGCGACGGGTGGGTTGCCGGGCATCGCGTCGGGTGTCGGGGACACGGGGGGTGGGGGTGACTGGGCGGAGTCCGGGTGCGAGGGGCCGTCCGGGGTGGGCGGGCTGTTGTCGGGGGCCGGAGCGGGGGCGGAGTCCGGGTGGAAGGACGGTCCCGGGGTCGGCCTGGTGCTGAAGGAGTCCTGGTCCGGGGTGTTGTGACGGTCCGGACGTGCGGAGTCCGGGGTGTTGTCGGGGGTCGGGTGGGTGCCGACGGAGTCGGGGTCGGTGCGGAGGGAGTCGGGCGGGCTGCCGGGGGTGGGGTGGGTGCCGATCGATTCGGGGTCGGTCCGCAGGGAGTCGGGGGGACTGCCGGGGGTGGGGTGGGTGCCGACCGAGTCGGGGCTGGGGTTCGCGTCGGGGGTGGACCCGTACGGGTCGTGGCTGCCGCCCTGGAAGCCGTGGTCGAACGGGGAGCGTTGGTCCGGGGGCGGGAGAGGCTGGGGTTGCGGCGTATCGCGGCGCGGGTCGGCTCCCTGACCGGAGTCGTCCCGGGAGGAGGGGGCACTGTCCGGGGTGGTGGACGGGTCGCTGCCCGGCCCCGAGCCGGGGTTCGGACCGGTGCCTTCCGGTCCTGGGCCCGCGTTGTCGGAGGCGCGGGGGGAGTGCGAAGGGGCGCCGTCGGAGCCGCGGTTGCCCGCTCCGGAGCCGCCGGAGCCGTCGCCGCCGGCCCCCGAACCGTCGCCGCTACCGCTGCCCGAGCCGGAACCGTCGCCGCCCGCCCCTGAGCCCGACCCTGAGCCGGAACCCGAGCCCGACCCCGATCCGGCCCCCGAGCCGTCGCCGCCGGACCCGGAGCCGGACCCGGCCCCGGACCCGGAGCCCGCCCCCGATCCGTCGCCCGTCCCGCTCCCGCTCCCGCTTCCCTCTCCGCCCCCGTCGCCGCTGTTGTGGCCCGCGGCCGAGTCCAGGCCGTGGCGGGCATGGTGGCCGGCCTTGCCGCCCGCGCCGTCGCGCAGTGCCTCGGTGAAGGTCTGGCCGGAGTTCTTGAGGGCGTTGACACCCTCCTCAGCGCCGGTCTTGACGCTGCGGCCGACGTCGAAGCCGTTCTGGGCACCGAAGTGCATGTTCATGCCCTGGGCGATGGCGTCGGAGATCATCGCCTGGAGGGCGGAGACGGCCGGCTCCTTCAGCGTCTCGACGATCGCCTCGACCAGCGCCTCTCTGGCCTCCTTGAGGAGGCGGCGCACGATCATACGGGTGGCCTGGGTGGCGCCCGCCGCACCGATCTCGGATAGCCCCAAGGTGAACGGGGCCGCCGCTTGGGCCGCGATGATCTCCGCCGCGAGGATCGCCAATTGGGCGATCACCGCGACTTTCATCCCGATGATGATCGCCGCACCGGCGTCCAGCGCGAAGGCGATCAACTCGGCCGCCGTGCGCGCGTCGTTGAGGTAGCCGCCGCCGTTGCCCGCGAACTTGTCCCAGGTCTTGCTGAAGCCGTCGATGCTGTCGCCGGAGTTCGCCGAGAGGACGTTGCCGGCCGCGGTCACGCCCTCCGACTGGAGCTGTTCGATCGTCGAAGCGAACTCCCGCCACTGGTTGGCGGACTCCATCATTTTGTCTTCGTCGCCCGTCGGCCAGTCGAAGCCGAGCATTTCGAGAACCCACTCGGCCCAGTCCGGCAGCATGAGTGACATGGCAGCAATCCCCCGTAGGACAGCGAAGCGATGACGAGACGAAGATGAAGATGAAGACGGAAGGCGTGGCGCAGATGGAGCCGTGGCGGAGACGAAGACGGAGATGCTGAGAGTGACGGTCACCGGGCCGGTGGTGCCGGTGGTGCCGGTGGTGCCAGCGGTGCCGGTGGTGCGGGTGTGGCAGGTGCCGCGGGGCGTGTGACGCGCGGCGGCCCCTGCGCGCCCCGTGTGCCCCGTGCCCCCGCGGCTCAGGCAGTGTTGGGCGCCTTGAGAGCGGCGACCTTCTGGCCTTCGGCCTCCGCGTTGTCGACGTGCTGCTTCATCAACGAGTCGGTGAAGTCCTCGCCGGCCTCGTGGTTGGCGCCCATGGCCGTCAGCGCGCCGCCGACTTCCTGGAGTTTGGCCGCCAGGTGACCCATCGACTCGTACATGCCGTCGCGCAGCCCCTCGTACACGACGCCGAACTTCTCGCCGACCTCGTCATCGCCCCACGGCGGAGTGTCCTTGCCCTCCAGCCCGGTGAGTGCCGACTGAAGCTTGTCCACGGCTGATTGGTAGCGCGTTCCGATGCTGTCGAAGTCCTTGCCGCCGGCCTTCAGTGAAGGTATGTCGGCCTGTAGTCCGTCTCCGGCCATCGTTCCCCCCGTTCCCAATAGGTCGTCATGATCAGCACAGCATTTCGCAAATTCTAGTCGCGGGAGTCGGGTTGTGTTCAAGGCCCGACTGTCACAGTGCCGTCACCGATGAGGCGCCGGCGCCAGGGGGCGGCGGCTCGGTAGCCGGGCCGGGGGCGGTGGTGGCGCGGTCCAGGGCGCGGAGGGCGAACCAGAGTTCCATGCGTACGTCGGGGTCGTCCAGGTCCGTGTCGAGGAGGGCGGCGATACGGGTGATGCGCTGGCGAACGGTGTTGCGATGGATGCCGAGAGTGGTCGCCGTGGCCTCCCAATTGCCGTGCTGTGAGAGCCAGTTGTGCAGGGTGCTGAGGAGGGGAGGGGAGTCGGCCAGTGGGGCGAGAAGGGCGCGGGCGTGCTGCTGGGCGTCCGTGGGGGAGACGAGAGCGGTGATGCCGTGGGGAGACGGGGGACGGTGACGTACGAGGGGGATGCGGCGGGCGGCGGCGCGGCGTAGGGCGGCGGCGGCATGGCGGTCGGCGGCCGGCAACTCCGTGACCGTCGCGGGTGCGCTGACGCCGAGTGTCCAGCCGGGGTGCGCGGTGACCTCCCGATCGGCGGGGAGCAGGGCGCGTAGGGCCGGGGGTGTGCCGGGGGAGGCGGGGGCCGGAGCGGTCAGGTGGGTGCCCAGGGCGGTGGCGAGGGCTGCGGGGGAGTCGGGTGTGCCGCGGCGGGGCTCGGCGTGGACGACGGTCCAGAGGGGAGCGCCGAGGAGCGGTCCGACGTCGGCCAGGGGCGCGCCGATGAGCAGTTGGGTCAGCGCGGTGGAGTGCGCGGTCGGGCCGGGCGCGCGGGGCGCCGACGGGGCGGTGATCAGGGACAGGAGTACGGCGGCCGTGCCGGCGATGGTGTGTGCCGCCGGGGTGTGCGGGGCCGACGCCACGACGAGGGCGGGGGCGCCGCCGGTGTCGGGGCCTTCGGGACTGTTGGGGCCGTTGGATCCGTTGGGGCTGCGGGTGGTGAGGGCGTAGGCGGTGAGGTGGGTGCCGGGGACGGGGGTGGGGCCGGTGCTGGAGGTGTGGTCGTGGGGTGCCGTGGTGGCCGGGAGGGTGTCGGTGGCCGAGGACGGGCCGCCGGGCCGGACGACGCCTGACAGCCGGGCGGCGGCGGCCAGGCCGGGGGCGGCGGGGCGGGGTCCGGCGGAGGCGTGCTCGGTGCCGTCCGGGGTGAGCAGGGCGGCCCAGCCGTGCACATGGCGGGCCAGCGCCCGGAGCACGGCGGGCGCCGGGTCGGTGCGGGTGGCGGCTGCGGCGAGCGCGCGCTGGGCGTCGTTGAGCCGGGTCAGTTCGCGGTGTCTGGCCTCCGTGACGGCCTGCCAGACGGCGCTCTCGACGGCGGTGAACGGGGTGCAGGACGGGACTTCGATCAGCGGCAGCCCGTGCCGGTCGCAGGCCGCCACCAGGGCCTGGGGGACGGTGTCGTGCACCGGCGCGATGCCGAAGCCGAGGGCGGCGGCACCGGCGGCGACGGTTCGCGCGGCGTACCAGTCGAGGTAGGCGTCCAGAGGGGGCGGAGGAGGCGGAGCGGGCGGAGGGGGCGCGTCGGGCGACGGGGGTGCGGACAGCGGAGACGCCGGAGGCGCCGGAGGCGAATCCCGCCCCGCCTCACCCGCCGGACCCGTCCGTCGCTCGGCGCCCACCCCTCCCCCCAGATGCACCCCGGCCGTCAACAGCAGTTCCCCGCCCAGGAGATATGGCACCGGGTCGGCCATCTCCGAGGTGTGGACCCAGTGGATGGCCACCCCTTCGCGGGGCCCGGCGATCTGGCGCAGGCCCAGGTCCGTACGGGCGAGGAGTGCGGCCAGTGGCACGGGTGGTGTGGAGGGAGAAGCGGGGACGGAGGGAGGGGGACTGTCTTCCGTCGTGGAGGAGGAAGCGGGGGTGGAAGGGACGGGACCGTCTTCCGTCGTGGAGGGGGAAGCAGGAGCGGAAGGAGCGGGACCGTCCTCCGTCGCGAGGGCGGACGGGGGCCGGGTTCCGGGGGACGGCCGGGACAGCCGGGACGGTGTCATGTGCGGACCCTCCACTCGGTGGGCGGTGAGTGGAGGAAACGTACACTTCAGGGTTGGCTTCCCGCCTCCTAGGGTCAACCCCCTGGGTGAGGCGCCGACCCCACTTCCTCACGGCCCCGCCCTCTCCTCTCCTCGGCGCAGCTGGAAGGTATGGCCCATGGCTGTCGACTATGCGGTGATCGTCCTCTATTTGGCGGGAATGCTGGCCATGGGCTGGTGGGGGATGCGTCGCGCCAAGTCCAAGAGCGACTTCCTGGTCGCCGGGCGGCGCCTCGGGCCCGCGATGTACTCGGGCACCATGGCGGCGATCGTGCTCGGTGGCGCGTCCACCATCGGCGGCGTCGGACTCGGGTACCAACACGGCCTGTCCGGCGCGTGGATGGTGTTCACCATCGGCCTGGGGCTGCTGGCGCTGAGCCTGTTCTTCTCCGCCCGCATCGCCAGGCTCAAGGTCTACACGGTCTCCGAGATGCTCGATCTGCGGTACGGCGGCGTGGCCGGGGTCATCTCCGGCGTCGTCATGTGGGCGTACACCCTGATGCTGGCCGTGACCTCGACGATTGCCTACGCGACCATCTTCGACGTGCTGTTCGGGCTGGACCGTACGGTGTCGATCGTCCTCGGCGGCGTGATCGTCGTCGGGTACTCCACGCTCGGCGGCATGTGGTCGATCACGCTCACCGACATGGTGCAGTTCGTCGTCAAGACGATCGGTGTGCTGCTGATCCTGCTGCCCGTCGCGGTCGTCAAGGCGGGCGGGTTCGCCGCGATGAAGGCGCAGTTGCCCGGCGACTACTTCGCGCCGCTGGGCATCGGAGGCGGCACCGTCTTCACATACGTGCTGATCTATTCGTTCGGCATGCTGATCGGGCAGGACATCTGGCAGCGGGTGTTCACCGCGCGCGGCGACCGGGTGGCGCGCCTGGGCGGGACCGCGGCCGGTACGTACTGCCTGCTCTACGCGCTGGCCGGAGCGGTCATCGGCACGGCGGCCAAGGTGCTCCACCCGCACCTGGGAAGCCCGGACGACGCCTTCGCCACGATCGTGCGGGACGCGCTGCCGGTCGGCGTGCGGGGGCTGGTGCTGGCGGCGGCGCTGTCCGCGGTGATGTCGACGTCATCGGGTGCGCTGATCGCCTGCGCGACGGTGGCCAACAACGACATCTGGGCGCGGCTGCGGCGCGGCGTGGGACGCGGGCGGGCGCCGGGCGACGGCACCGGATCCGGTGACGGCCGGAGCGCGGAGGGGGCGCACGACGAGGTCCGGGGCAACCGGGTCTTCATCCTGCTGATGGGGGTCGCGGTCATCGGCCTCGCCTGTGCGCTCAACGACGTCGTCGAGGCGCTGACGCTCGCCTACAACGTGCTGGTCGGCGGCCTGCTGGTGCCCATTCTGGGCGGGTTGCTCTGGAAGCGCGGGACCGCGGCGGGCGCGCTCGCGGCGGTGGCCGCCGGCGGGTTGACGGTGATCGGCTCGATGGCCGCGCTCGGCGTGCTCGCCAACGAGCCGATCTGTTACGGGCTTTCGGCCTCGCTGCTGGCGTACGTCGTGGTCAGCCTGGCCGGTGAGCCGACGGACGCGGCGGTGCTGGCCGCCTGGCGCGCCCGGCTGGCGGGTACGCCGGAGGCCGCCGGGGCGCCGGAACGGCAGGCGGTGGCGGCCGGAGCCGGCGCACCCGGGCGTGCGGAGGCGGCTGCGGTCCCGTCGGCTCCCGGCGCCGGCACCACCCCGCCCTCGGAACGGGCCTGACCGGCCTCCCTTCACCCCCACCCACCTCTCCCCTCCGACGAAGGGCACACGTACTCATGAGCACCACCCCTCCCGCACCGCACCAGCACCGGCGTACCGGCGGCGACCTGGTGGTGGAGTCGCTGGCCGCGCTGGGCGCCGAAACCGTCTTCGGCCTCCCGGGGCAGCACGCGCTCGGGGTCTTCGACGCGCTGCGCCGCTCCGCGCTGCGCTATGTCGGGCTGCGGGTGGAGAACAACGCGGGCTTCGCCGCGGACGCCTACGCCAGGACCACGCGCGGGGTCGCCCCGCTCCTGGTCTCCACCGGGCCGGGGGCGCTGATGACGCTGGCGGCGCTCCAGGAGGCGGCGGCCGGGTCGGCGGCCGTGCTGGCGATCGGCAGCCAGGTGCCGCGGGCCGGTCTCGGCGGCGGCCGGCACGGCTATCTGCACGAACTGACCGACCAGAGCGCCGTGTTCCGCGGCGTGGTCAAGTCCGTGCACACGGTGCGGACCGCCGCGCAGATCCCGTCGGCGGTGGCCGCCGCGTGGGAGTCCGCGCTGAGCGTCCCGCACGGGCCGGTGTGGCTGGAGATTCCGCAGGACGTGCTGCTGGATCCGGCCGACGTCCCGCCGGTGGCCGGACTGCCGGTCCGTCCGAAGGAGGCGGCGCCGCGCCCTGAGGTGATCGTGGAGGCGGCGGAGCGGCTGACCCGGGCACGGCGGCCGGTGATCCTGGCCGGCGGAGGTGTCGTACGGGCCGGGGCCGAGGCGGAACTGCTGGCGCTCGCCGAGCTGTTGGGGGCGCCGGTGGCCTCGACGTTCGGAGGGAAGGGCGCCTTCCCCTGGGAGCACCCGCTGTCGCTGCGCTCCTGGATGGAGGACCGCTACACCACCGACTTCCTGGAGGACGCGGACACGCTCCTGGTCGTCGGCTCGGGTCTCGGCGAACTCTCGTCGAATTACCACACGTTCCGGCCGCGCGGCGGCGTCGTGCAGATCGAGGCGGACCTCGGAAAGCTGGAGGCCAACCACGCGGCGCTGGGCATCCACGCCGACGCCGGGCTCGCCCTGGGTGCGCTGGTGGACGCGGTACGGGAGCGGCGGGGGCAGGCGTACGGGGCGGGGGAGTGGCCGGCGGAGGAGGCCGTCGCCGGTCTGCTGGCGCGGGTCCAGGAGCGGATCGACGGGCAGCAACTCGGCCTGGAACAGCGGGTGCTGGCCGCCGTGCGGGACGCACTGCCCGATGACGCGGTCAGCTGCTGGGACATGACGATCCTGGCGTACTGGGCCTGGTCCGCCTTCGATCCGCGCCGGACGAACGCGCTGCACTCGGCGCAGGGCGCGGGCGGCCTGGGCTACGGATTCCCCGCCGCGCTCGGCGCCGCCGTCGCGGACCCCGCGCGGCCGGTGCTCGCGGTGTCGGGGGACGGCGGCGCGATGTACTCGGTCGCCGAACTCGCCACCGCCCGCCAGTACGACCTGCCGGTCACCTGGCTGATCGTGGACGACGGCGGCTACGGCATCCTGCGCGCGTACATGACGGACGCGTTCGGCGAGGCCACCGCCACTGAACTGGCCCGCCCGGACTTCGTCGCGCTCGCCGAGTCCTTCGGCGTCCCGGCGGTCCGTACGAGCCCGGAACGGCTGCGTACGGACCTGGCGGCGGCGCTCGCCGCACCCGGGCCCCGGGTCGTCGTCCTCCCGGCCCGGCTGCGGATGTTCGCGCCGACGCATCTGACGTCGGCTTCTGGCACGCCGACGGCTCTTACGGAGCGGTCGCCGGATGCGGAAGAGCCTCGGGGGACGACGGAGCGGTAGGGGATGGGGAGTCGGCCGGGGCCAGGGAGGCGGCCGGGGCCGTACAGGGGTCGGCCGGGGCCGTACGGGGGCCGGTCGCCGCTGCTCCGCCCACCCGCCCCTGCAACAGCCGGGACAGGGAGGCGTGGACGTCGCCGACGGAGCGGTGCGGCTGGAACGCCTGCCAGTCCAGGGCGGCCACCAGGACCATGCCGAAGAGGGCGGACGCGGTCAGCGGGATGTCGATGTCGTCGCTGAGTTCACCGGCGTCGACGCCGTCCCGCAGGACGGATTCGACGACGGCGAGCGCCCGGCCACGCACCGACTTCAAGGTGGCGCGCCAGGTGCGGTTGGTGCGCCAGAGCTCGGCGACGTAGAGCTGGGTGAGGGACGGGGATCCCGCGATGAAGTCGAGGCCGGCCCTGACCATCGCGTCCAGCGCGTCGATCCGGGTGCCGCCGCGCCGTGACGTGGTGTCGGCGGCGTGCCGCAGGGATGCGGCGAGCAGGTCGATGCCGTCCCGCAGGAGTTCTTCGAAGAGGTCGTTCTTGCTGGTGAAGTTGTAGTAGACGGTGCCCTTCGCGACACCGGCGCGGTCGGCGATCTCGTCCACGGTCGTGGCGGAGAAGCCCTGTTCGGCGATGAGGGTGACCGCGGCGTCGAAGAGCTTGCGGCGGGTGCCCGCACGCCGGGTGGCGCGGGGTCCGGCCTCGGTGGTGGTGCCGTGACGGGGGCCGGCCGGATCGCCGGGCCCGGCCGCCGGGGCGGTGCCGATCGTGGCACCGCCCCGGCCGCCCGTGAGGTCGGTCGTCACAGGCTGAGTTCCGGATGCAGGTCCTTCATCCGGACGACCTGCCGGCCGCGCGCCGTCAGCGCGGTGAGCGCCAGCGCGCCGACGGCGAAGACCGCCAGGACGACGCTGCCCTGCCAGACGATGGCCAGATCGCCGCCGGTGATGAGCCGCCGCAGGCCGTCGACGACGTAACTCATCGGCAGGAACGGGTGGATGGCGGCGAAGAAGCCGGGGCTGGTCTGCACCGGGTACGTGCCGCCCGCCGAGGTCAGCTGGAGCATCAGGATGACCAGGGTGAGCACCCGGCCCGCCGGGCCGAATACCGCGCTCAGCAGCTGGATGATGGCGGTGAAGCAGGCGGTGGCCAGCAGCAGGTAGCCGACCGTGGCGCCCGCTCGGGCCATTTCCAGGCCGAGGCCCCAGTGGAGCACCGCCATCAGCGCCAGCACCTGGGTGACGCCGATCGCGAAGGCCGGCAGCCAGGAGCCGATGGCTATCCGCCAGCCGGGTGCGCCGGCGGCCAGGGCACGCTTGCTCAGCGGCTGGAACAGCATGAAGGCGACCATCGCGCCGACCCAGAGGGAGAGCGGGATGAAGTAAGGGGCGAGCCCCGTACCGTAGTTGGGCGCCTTGTGCATCGCCTTGGAGGCCAGCTCGACCGGGTCGGACATGACGTCGGTACGCGCGTCCCGGTCCTTCTTGTCGTAGTCCGGGATCTTGGCGACGCCGCTGTTCAGGCCGTCGGCCAGCTGGTTGGAGCCGTCCTTGAGCTTGTAGATGCCGCCGTTGAGGGAGACCGCGCCGTCCTCCAGCTTGCCGAGGCCGCTGCCGAGCTGGTCGGTGCCGTCCTTGGCGTCGCCGATGCCGCGGTGGACCTGGCCTGCGCCGTCGGCGAGGTCGCCCGCGCCGCCCGCCAGCTTGCCGCTGCCGTCGGCGATCTTGCCGCTGCCGTCGGCGAGCGCGCCGAGTCCGGTGACGAACTGGTCGGCGCCGTCGGCCACCTGGTGGGCACCGGCGTTCAGCTTGTTGAGCTGCGCTATCTGCCCGTCGGCGTTCTTCGCGATGGCCGGGACCTGCTCGGCGACCATCACCGCGCCCTGGTGTATCTCGCGCAGCTTGTCGCGGGAGGAGTCCAGGTCGATGCGGGAGAGGGCATTGTCGACCTTCTCGATGGCATCGACGGCCGCCGCCGTACCGGCCGCGACACCCTTCTGCTCCGCGCAGCTGGAGTCGGTGGCGGTACCGCCGCAGTTCTTCTGGTAGAGGGCTGCCGCGTCATCGGCGGCCTTGCGGGCCTTGGCCAGCGACTGCGAGGAGTTGCCGCGCAGGGTACCCAGGTCGTGGTCGAGGGCCTGGGTGAGGTCGGCGACGAACTGGGCGCCGTCGGCGATCTCCTTGCTGTGCTTCTTGAGGTAGGGCAGGTCCTTCTTGGCCAGGCCCTGGACCTTGGTGACCAACTCCTGCGTGCCGTCCGCGACCTGGCCCGCGCCCTTGCTGAGCGCACGGGCCTTGGCCTGCGCCTCGCCGACGCCGCTGTGCAGGTCGCCGGCGCCCTTGCTGAGCTGCCCCGCCTTGTCGTGCAGGGTGTCAGCGCCGTCGCTGACCTTGCCCGAGCCGTCGTTCAGCTTGCCGAGGCCGCCCGACAGCTTGCCGGTGCTGTCCTTGGCGGTGCCGAGGCCGTTGGCGAGCTTGCCCGCGCCCTTCTTGGCGTCGCCGAGTCCGTCGTCCAGCCTGCCGGCGCCGTCCGCCGCCTTCTCCGTCTGGTCGTGCAGGTCGGAGAAGGACACGAAGATCTTGTCGAGGAACTGCCGGGAGGACTTCGCCGACGTCTTGGCGCGGATCTCCGAGAAGACCGTCTTGGAGATCGAGCCGACGATGTAGCTGTTGGCGTCGTTCGTACGGACCTGGAGCGCGCCGGTCTGCGGGTCGTCACCGCCGCTGGAGGCGATGCGCTTGCTGAAGTCCGACGGCACGGTCAGCGAGAGGTAGTACGTGCCGTCCTCGACGCCCTTGGCCGCCTCGGACGAGCTGACCTCCTGCCAGTCGAAGGTGTTGCTGTCCCGGACGCTCTTGGCGAGCTGGGTGCCCGCGTCCAGGTGCTTGCCGTCGGCCGTCGCACCCTTGTCGTCGTTGACGAGCGCGACCGGGATCTTGTCGAGCCGACTGTAGGGATCCCAGAAGGACCACAGGTAGAGGGCTCCGTAGAGCAGGGGGATCAGCGTGAGGGCGATGATGCCGAGCCGGGGGAGCTTGCCCCGGCCGAAGCGCCTCAGCTCAAGCGCGGCCAGTTTCGGCGAACGCATCCGCTGTGTCCTCCTCGTGGGTGTCGGCCGGGCCGTGCGGGCCGGCGGCGGTCGTGGGGTCGGTGGCCGCTGCGCGCGCGGGAGCGTCCTGGGCCGTCGTGCGGACGATCAGCGCATCGGCGGGGGCGTCACTGCCCGCGGCCACGACGGTGATGCCGGCCCGCGCGAGGTCGCGCAACAGCTGCCAGGCCAGGTCGCGTTCGTCCGCGGAGAGCTTGAGGTCGACGTCGTCGACGGCGAGCAGATGCGGGTCGTGCAGCACGCCGAGTGCGACGGACAGCCGCAGCGCTTCGATCCGTTCGAGGTCACGGACGGCGGTGCGCAGCCCCTTGGGCAGGGTCTCGGGGTCGAGCCCCACGGTCGCGAGCGCGGTCTCGATCCGGGCCCGGCGGGCTTCCTTGTGGCCCCGGCTCCAGGGGAGCGCGAGCGGTGAACCCTTGAGGCGGCGGCCCAACAGGGCGGC
The DNA here is from genome assembly GCF_044460025.1 of Streptomyces sp. NPDC050161. Taxonomy (NCBI): domain Bacteria; kingdom Bacillati; phylum Actinomycetota; class Actinomycetes; order Kitasatosporales; family Streptomycetaceae; genus Streptomyces; species Streptomyces sp. NPDC050161. The sequence goes on from NZ_JBITJM010000002.1 coordinate 246,237, forward strand.
CTCCTTGAGGTGTTCGGCGACGGTGAGGGCCGGTTCGAGGTCGGCGACACCGGGCACATGGGCGATCGCGGTGCGGCTGCGCACCGTGCCCATCCGCTTCGGCAGCGGGAAGCCGGCGACCGTGGCGTGGCCTTCGGAGATCCGCATCCGGCCGGTGAGCGCGAGCAGGAGGCAGGTGCGGCCGGAGCCCGAAGGGCCCTGTACGGCGATCAGTTCGCCCGGTTCCGCGGAGATGTCGACACCTCTGAAGGCCCATCCGCGTGGGCCCTCGACTCCGATTCCCCTGGCGATGACCGCCGCCCCCTGACGGGTGGTGTCCACTGCCCCTCCTTTGTTCTGACTGGTCAGTCTAAAAGTTTGCCGTATGGATGGCCCTGTTGGCAATCGGAGGCACCAGGTCTGGCGGAGCTGCTGCGTCCGGCGGCATCCCGGCCTAATCTCGCCCTGACATCGCGGCGACACCGCGAGGTTCCAGAGCAAGTCCGTGCCGGGGCAGCCGCGGTGCGGGCCGCGCACGGACGACGGAGAGCGATGACTCACTCGGCACACCACCCTGCGGAGCCGCCGGCCCAGCACCCCGGCGGCCGGCCCGCCCGCCGCCGGAACCCCCGGCCGCACCGGCTGGTCGCCCCGCTCCTCGCGGGAGCGCTGGTCGCCGCCCTGTCCCCCGCCTCGGCGCACGCCGCGACGGACCCGGGAAGCGCCCCGCAACCACCACCCGCCGCGAACGCACCGTGCGCCAAGGGCGGCGGCTGGACGGCGACTTCCACCCGCATCGACCCCGACGACAGCCATCACGCCTTCGTCGGCAACGGCTACCTCGGCCAGCGGGTACCGCCCAACGGCACCGGCTACGCCGCACCCGGAGGGGAGACCGGCTGGCCGCTGAAGACCCCGGAGTACGACGGCTCGTTCGTCTCGGGGCTCTACGCCAAGGGCCCCGAGAACGTCGAAGGCCGGCAGGCCATCGCCGCGATACCCACCTGGACCACCCTCGACGTCGCCACCGGTGGCGCACACGCCGAGACCTTCTCCTCGGCGACCGCCCCCGGACGGATCTCCCGCTACCGCCAGACACTCCACCTGCGCTGCGGATTCGTCCGCACCTCCCTGACCTGGACCGCCGCCGACGGCCGCGCCACCGACCTGGTCTACGACATACTTGCCGACCGCACCGACGCGCACACCGGCGCCGTACGGCTGCGGATGACGCCCCACTGGAGCGGCACCGCCACGGTCACCGACGTACTCGACGGACGCGGCGCCCGCCGGATGAAGGCCGCCGGCACCCCGGCACGATCCGGCGGCGGCACCATGGACGTCGCCTTCCGCACCGACGGCACGAAGACCGAGGGCGCCGTCGCCTCGACCCTGCGTCCGGGGCACGGGGTGCACCCCCGCCCCGTCCGGCAGCCGAAGCAGGCGTCCGGCCTGACCAACCGGCAGAAGGTGGCCTTCCCCGTCCGCAGTGGCCGCTCGTACCGGCTGACCAAGTACGTCGGTGTGGACACCGCCCTCACCTCCCGCACCCCGCGGGCCGCCGCGGACGCCGCCTCCCGGCGGGCCGCGGGCCGCGGCTGGGACACGCTCTTCGCCCGGCACACCGCCGCCTGGCAGAGGCTGTGGCGCAGCGACATCGAGGTCAACGGGCGGCCCGACCTCCAGTCGTGGGTGCGATCGGCGCAGTACGGGCTGCTGTCCAGCACCCGCGCCGGCAGCCGCAACAGCATCGGCCCGACCGGACTGACCAGCGACAACTACGCCGGTGAGGTCTTCTGGGACGCCGAGACCTGGATGTATCCAGGGCTGCTGGCGACCCACCCCGCGCTCGCCAGGTCGATCGTCGACTACCGCTACAAGACCCGCGCCGGGGCCCGCGCCAACGCCGAGAAGCTCGGCTACGACGGGCTGTTCTACGCCTGGACCAGCGGCAGCAAGGGCGACCTGTGGAACGAGTGCCACAGCTGGGATCCGCCGCACTGCAAGACCCAGAACCACCTGATGGGCGACATCTCCCTCGCCACCTGGCAGTACTACCTCGCCACCAAGGACACCGCCTGGCTGAAGGCGCGCGGCTGGCCGGTGCTCAAGGGCATCGCCGAGTTCTGGGCCTCCCGGGCCACCCGCAACGCCGACGGCAGCTACTCCGTCAAGAACGTCGCCGGGCCCGATGAGTACAGCAACGGCGTGGACGACGGCGTCTTCACCAACGCCGGCGCCGCCACCGCGCTGCGGCACGCCGCCCGCGTCGCCGAGATCCTCGGCGAGCGCGCCCCCGCTTCCTGGAAGACCATCGCCGACAAGCTCCGCATCCCCTACGACGCGAAGAACAAGGTCTTCCAGCAGTACGACGGCTACCGGGGCACCACCATCAAGCAGGCCGACACCGTGCTGCTGATGTACCCGCTGGAGTGGCCGATGCCCCAGGAGCGGGCTGCCGCCACCCTCGACTACTACGCCGCCCGCACCGACCCCGACGGCCCGGCCATGACCGACTCGGTGCACGCCATCGACGCGGCCGGCATCGGTGAGCCCGGCTGCTCGGCCTACACCTATCTCCTGCGCTCCATCAAGCCGTTCGTGCGCGGCCCCTTCGCGCAGTTCTCCGAGGCGCGGGGCGACAAGGCGGGTGCCGAGGACCCGCACGCCGGGAAGCCCGCCCAGGACTTCCTCACCGGCAAGGGCGGCTTCCTCCAGACCTTCACCCACGGTCTGACGGGCCTGCGGCTGCGCGAGGACAGCGTGCATCTCGACCCGACGCTGCCGCCGCAGCTGTCCGAAGGCGTCACCCTGCGCGGGCTGCACTGGCAGGGCAGGACGTACGACGTGGCGATCGGCGCGGACCACACCACCGTGCGTCTCACGGCGGGCGAGCCGATGCGGATCGAGGCGCCGGAGGGCGACAGGGTGGTGAGCGCGAGCATGCCGGTGGTCCTCAAGACCCGTCGTCCCGACCTGACGCCGACGTCGAACGCCGCCCGCTGCGCCCCGGCGAAGGCCACGTCCGAAGAGCCGGGCATGTACGCAGCCGCCGCGGTGGACGGCAACACGGCCACCGCCTGGGTGCCCGACGCCGCCACCGGCACGCTCACCGTCGACCTCGGCCGCGTCCTCCGCGTCGGCCAGGTCACCCCGCACTGGAACGCGACCGCGCCGAAGTCCTATGTCGTGCAGGTCTCGCGGGACGGCAGGCACTGGACCGGGACCGGCTACGCCGGGCGGACGCCGGCCCGCTACGTACGCGTCGTGGTGCACGGCGACGGGACACCGGCGGCCGACGGCACTCCGAAGAAGCATCCGGGGATCTCGGAGCTGACGGTCGACAAGGCCACCGGAAGCGGGCGCTGACCCGCCTCGCTGCCGGGAGTGCGGTGGCGGGGGCGGCCGGGGTGTCCACAGCCCCGGCCGCCCCCGGCCGTTGCCCGCCGCGACGTCCGGCGGATGCCCCGGCCGTCCGGCGCTGCGCTCGGGACCGTTGGTCGGGGGCCGCTCGTCCCCGCGTAAGGAAGGGGAGGCCGTCGCGATGCGGCGCGGTGCCGCGGCGGCGGATGCGGGTGTTCCCGCGAGCAGCGCGACGGCGGCTGCTCCGGCGAGTGCCACCGCGAGGCGGCGGCAGGTCTGTAATGTCATGTCACTCAGCGTGACGGTCGCGGGCTCCGGTCTCGTCAGGGATCTCCCCGAGACCACCCGAATCCGCCCCTGAGGCCGGGGCAGGGGCGTCACCCGGTGGTCGCCCACCGCTCGCCCCGGCGGCACCGCTTGCGCCGCCCTGACGCCACCCCCGACGCGGCCCCCGACGCCTCCCTGACGGCACCCCCATCCGACCCCTTGAATTGTTACGACGGGATGAAAAACACACGTCGCGGTGTTGGAGTCTTCGATCAAGGGTCGAGGTGCGGGAGGCATCGGGTGACGGGGACGGATACGGCACGACAGGGCTGGACGCGGCGGTTGCTCCGCGACTGTCTGCACTACCGCAGGGACGTGCTGCTGGCGCTCGGCTCCTCGCTCGGCGGTATGGCCGTGATGGCGCTCGTCCCGCTCGTACCGAAGCTGATCATCGACGACGTGATCGTCAGCCACGACCGCCCGCTCGCCCCCTGGGCGACACTCATGATCGTCGCCGCCGTCGTCGTCTACGCCCTCACCTACGTACGGCGCTACTACGGCGGCCGGCTCGCCCTCGACGTGCAGCACAGCCTGCGCACCCGCATGTTCGGCTCGATCGCCCGGCTGGACGGCCGACGGCAGGACGAGCTGAGCACCGGCCAGGTCATCGGCCGCGCCACCAGCGACCTTCAGCTCATACAAGGGCTGCTGTTCATGACACCCATGATGATCGGGAACGTCCTGCTGTTCGTGGTCTCCCTGGTCGTCATGGTGATCCTCTCCCCGCTGCTCACCGTCGTCGCGCTGGCGGTCGCCCCGGCCCTGTGGTTCATCGCCAAGCGCAGCCGCGACCGGCTCTTCCCCGCCACCTGGTACGCGCAGGGCCAGGCCGCCGCGGTGGCCGGCGTCGTGGACGGCGCGGTCTCCGGCGTCCGGGTCGTCAAGGGCTTCGGGCAGGAGGAGCAGGAGACCGGCAAGCTCAGGGAGGTCAGCCGCAGGCTGTTCGCCGGGCGGCTGCGCACCGTACGCCTCAACTCCGTCTACACCCCCGCCCTCCAGGCCGTCCCGGCCCTCGGCCAGGTCGCGATGCTCGCCCTGGGCGGCTGGATGGCCACCCGGGGGCAGGTCACCCTCGGCACCTTCGTGGCCTTCTCCACCTACCTCGCCCAGCTGGTCGGCCCGGTCCGGATGCTGGCCATGATGCTCACCATCGGCCAGCAGGCACGGGCCGGCGTCGAGCGGGTCTACGAACTGATCGACACCGAGCCGGTGATCGTGGAACGCGAGGACGCGCACGCGCTCCCCGCCGACGCCCCGGCGAGCGTCGAATTCGACGCGGTGACCTTCGGATACGGCCAGGCGACCGCCGACGGGACGCGGGCCGCGGGCGAGGCCCCCGGCGCCGAGCAGGCCGGAGCGGAGAGCGGAGCGGCCGGGCAGGAGAGCGCCCCCGCCCGGCCCGTCCTGGACGGCTTCTCGCTGCGCATCGCCCCTGGTGAGACCGTGGCCGTCGTCGGCAGCTCCGGCAGCGGCAAGTCCACCGTCTCGCTGCTGCTGCCCCGCTTCTACGACGTCTCCGCGGGCCGGGTGCTGGTCGGCGGCCACGACGTACGCGACCTCTCCCTGGAATCGCTGCGCGCCGTCATCGGCCTGGTCCCCGAGAGCAGCTTCCTGTTCTCCGACTCGGTGCGCGACAACATCGCCTACGGCCACCCCGAGGCCACCGACGAGCAGATCCGCACCGCCGCCCGCGCCGCCCAGGCCGACGGCTTCATCAGCGAACTGCCCGAGGGGTACGACACCAAGGTCGGCGAGCAGGGCATGACGCTCTCCGGCGGCCAGCGCCAGCGCGTCGCCCTGGCCCGCGCGATCCTCACCGACCCCAGGCTGCTGGTCCTGGACGACGCGACATCGGCGGTCGACGCCCGCGTCGAGCACGAGATCCACGAGGCGCTGCGCGGCGTGATGGCCGGCCGCACGACCCTGCTCATCGCGCACCGCGCGTCGACCCTGGCGCTCGCCGACCGGGTCGCCGTCCTGGACGGCGGCCGGCTGGTCGACATCGGCACCCAGGACGAGCTGGCCGGCCGCTGCGCGCTCTACCGCAGGCTGCTGACCGACCCGGACGAACTGGGCGGCGTCGCCCACGACCCGGCGGGCGAGGCGGTGTCCGGCGCGTTCGGCGGCGAGTACGCGGCGTCCGGCCTCCTCACCCTCGCCCCGGAGATCCCCGAGCCCGCCCCGGACACCGACCCTGACGTCCTACGCACCGACCCTGACGCCCCGCACACCGAACCCGACGCCCCGCGTACCGACCCCGACGGGGCCCGTGCCGGGACGGCGGGGATCACCCCCGAGCTGTGGGTCCGCCGCGACGAAGAGGCCGCGGCGGTCGCGGCGGGCACGGCGCAGGCCGCCGCTGCCGCGGGCCCCGGCATGGGCGCCGCGATGGCCGGGATGCCCGCCACCCCCGAGCTGCTCGCCCAGGTCGCGGCCCTCCCGCCGGCCACCGACACCCCGGACATCGACGAGCAGCGGGCCGCGCGCTCCGAGCGTTCCTACGGGCTGCGCCGCCTGCTGCACGGCTTCGGCAGGCCGCTGGGCATCGCCCTGGCGCTGGTGGCCGTGGACGCGCTGGGCGGCCTCCTCGTACCGATCCTGATCCGGCAGGGCATCGACGAGGGCGTACGCCGCGGAGTGCTGGCCGGGGTGTGGACCGCGGCGGCCATCGCCCTCTTCGTCGTCCTCGCCCAGTGGGCCGCGCAGATCGGCTCCAACAGGATGACCGGACGCACCGGCGAGCGGGTCCTGTACTCGCTGCGCGTCAAGATCTTCGCGCAGCTCCAGCGCCTCGGCCTGGACTACTACGAGCGCGAGCTGACCGGCAAGATCATGACGCGGATGACCACGGACGTGGACGCCCTGTCGACGTTCCTCCAGACCGGCCTGGTCACCGCCGTCGTCTCCCTGCTCACCTTCTTCGGCATCCTCGTCGCGCTGCTGGTCATCGACGTGCAGCTGGCGCTGGTCGTCTTCGCCACGCTGCCGCCGCTGATCATCGGCACGTACTTCTTCCGCAAGCAGAGCGTCAAGGCGTACGAGCTGGCGCGCGAGCGGATCAGCGTCGTCAACGGCGACCTCCAGGAGAGCGTCGCGGGGCTGCGCATCGTGCAGGCGTTCCGCCGTGAGGGCCTCGGCGCCGCCCGGTTCGCGGACCGCAGCCACGCCTACCGGCAGGCGCGGGTCCGCGGCCAGTTCCTGATATCGCTCTACTTCCCGTTCGTGCAGCTGCTGTCGTCCGTCGCCGCCGCGATGGTGCTCATCGTGGGCGCGGGGCGGGTCGGCGCCGGCACGCTCAGTGCGGGCGCGCTGGTCGCGTACCTCCTCTACATCGACCTGTTCTTCTCCCCGGTGCAGCAGCTCTCCCAGGTCTTCGACGGATACCAGCAGGCATCCGTCTCGCTCGGCCGCATCCAGGAACTGCTGCGCGAGCCGACCACCACCCCGGCGCCCGAGCAGCCGCGCCCGGTGCCGGCCCTGCGCGGCGAGATCACCTTCGACGACGTCCACTTCCACTACGGCAATCAGGGCGAGGCGTCCGAACAGGCCCTGACCGGCGTCGACCTGGTCATACCCGCGGGCCAGACGGTCGCCTTCGTGGGGGAGACGGGCGCTGGCAAGTCCACGCTGGTCAAGCTGGTCGCCCGGTTCTACGACCCGACGTCGGGCGCGGTCCGCGCCGACGGCACCGACCTGCGGGAGCTGGACCTGACCGGCTACCGCCATTGCCTCGGCGTCGTCCCCCAGGAGTCCTACCTGTTCGCCGGAACGGTCCGGGACGCCATCGCCTACGGACGCCCGGACGCCACCGACGCCGAGGTGGAGGCCGCGGCGCGGGCGGTGGGCGCGCACGCGATGGTCGCCACCCTGGACGGCGGCTACCTCCACGAAGTCGCCGAGCGTGGCCGCAACCTCTCCGCGGGCCAGCGCCAGCTGCTCGCACTGGCCCGCGCCGAACTGGTCGACCCGGACGTGCTGTTGCTCGACGAGGCCACCGCTGCCCTCGACCTCGCGTCCGAAGCCGTCGTCAACCAGGCCACCGACCGTCTCGTGGGCCGCCGGACGACCCTGGTCGTCGCGCACCGCCTGACCACCGCGGCCCGCGCCGACCGGGTCGTGGTGATGGACCACGGCAGGGTCGCCGAGGACGGCACGCACACCGAACTCCTCGCCCGCGGCGGCCGTTACGCCGCCCTGTGGCGCAGTTTCACGGGCGAGGAGGCGCCGGCCAAGGTGTGAGGCGCCGCGGTCAGCGGCACACCGGACTCGCCGGACGGCTGCCGGGCACACAGTCCGGCAGCTCGCCCGTGCGGTCCACCCGCCGCAGCGCGGACCGCCCGCAGGCGCCGCACAACTGCCAGTGCAGGACGATCAGTTGGCCTCCGCAGTGCACCCCTGGTGAGGTGTAGGCGAGGGCCGTAGCGGTGTCCGTTCCGCAGGACGGACAGGCGCCGGCGGCGGTCACCTGGCACCCCGCACGGCACCCGGCGCACCGCCGGTGGCGGGCCCGCGGCCCGGCCGGACGGCCACGGCCGCGGCCAGCGGCAGCAGCCACTCCGCACCCTGCGGCAGCCCGCCGGCCGCGTCGGGGTGCAGGACGAGGACGAAGCCCGTCGCGAGCACGGCCAGGAAGGCCAGTGCCGCGAGGGACAGGGCGACGTTCAGCTGGAAGGACATGAGGCTCCTCGCTCTCCTCCGCCCCCGGGGCGGGGGCAGTCGCAGGTGGTCACAAAGGCAGTGTGCGCAGCGGGAGAGGGCCGTACCACGGGACGGAGACGCGCGTAGACCTTCCCGGGCAGCACCGTGCCGGTCCCGGACACTGGCGAACTCCCGTGTATTTCGCGGACAATGACGGTCACTCACGAACGTCTGGTGTCACCACCGGCGGACAGCGCGGGAGAAGCATGACCAGCCGTACCGATCGGGCTCCGGGCCCGCTGGCCGATTTCGCCGCGGAACTGCGGCGGGTGAAACGCGAGTGCGACAACCCCACGGACGGGGCGATCGCCGAGAAGATGCGCTGTTCGCGCAGCGCGGTCTCCGCCTACGTCAACGCGCACCGCTTCCCCGACTGGGAGGCGACCGAGGCGTTCGTGCGGGCCTGCGGCGGTCGGCCGGAGCGGCTGCGCCCGCTGTGGCGCCGCACCGCCGACGCGCTGGACGCGTTGCAGCACGGCGGTACGGCGCGGCAGGTCGTCGGCGAGGCCATGCTGTCCGCGCACTGGTACCGCACCAACCCGGAGTTCTACGGCGCAGCCGCCGAACGCGTCCGCAGCGCCCGTGCGTCCGTCCGCGTCACCTACACCCGCTGTGAGCCGCCCACGCACTACACGACCCCGGCGTCGGCCGAGTACTTCGACGCCATCCTGGACTGGGCGCGGGAGGGCTCCGACGGCCGCTACGTGCAGCGCGTCATCGGCGTACCGGAGCCCGCCGGGTCGCCGCTGCCGGAGATGCTCGACTGGGCGCGCCGGCATCACGACGACACCTGCGGCATCAAGAACTACCAGGCCAGGGTGTTGCGATGGGGCGCGGACGCGGACGGCCTCAACATGGCGCTGATCGACGACAACGTGGTCTTCCTGGCCTTCTCCGGCGGCGCCCAGGAGAAGCTGAACGGCTTCAGCGTGGAGGACCCCACCTTCATGTCGTACTTCTCCGGCTACTTCGACCAGTTGTGGGGAGCGCTGCCCCGCCTCGGCTCCTACCTGGCGCGTCCCACGGCCGGTTGAGCCGCCCCGAGGGGCGCGCAAGCCACCAGGCGCACACCTCAATCGTCGAACGTGAGGACGAAAGGGGCTGGTGGGGCAGCGAAAGGCCCCGATAGGTTCGGCGCGACCTTTGCGACCCCAGGGGAGTGAGTATGCGAAGAACGCTCAGAGGGCTGTTGTCGCTCGCCGTGCTCATCGGCACGGCAGGCGCGGGAACCGGCACGGCGGGCGCGGCCACCGCCGCCGGGCCGATACCCAGCGCCACAGCGGCGGCCACCACCGCCGGCCCGGCGTCCGCGGACATCGAGGACCGGATACGCGCGATACCCGGCATGAGCCTCATAGCGGAGAAACCGGTCGACGGGTACCGCTACTTCGTCCTGAACTACACGCAGCCGATCGACCACCGCCACCCCTCCAAGGGCACCTTCCAGCAGCGGCTGACCCTGCTCCACAAGTCGGTGGACCGCCCGACGGTCTTCTTCACCTCGGGCTACAACGTCAGCACCACGCCGTCCCGCAGCGAACCGACCCGCCTCATCGACGGCAACCAGGTCTCCCTGGAATACCGCTACTTCACCCCGTCGAGGCCGCAGCCCGCTGACTGGCGGAAGCTGACCATCCGGCAGGCGGCCGACGACCAGCACCGCATCTACCAGGCGCTGCACCGCATCTACCGCAAGAACTGGATCGCCACCGGCGGCAGCAAGGGCGGCATGACGGCGACGTACTACCGCCGCTTCCACCCGCAGGACATGAACGGCACCGTCGCCTACGTCGCGCCGAACGACGTCGACAACGACGAGGACTCCGCGTACGACCGGTTCTTCCGGACCGTCGGGACCGCCGAATGCCGAAGCGCCCTGCACGCCATCACCCGCGAGGCGCTGAAGCGGCGCGACGAGATGGACGAGCGGTTCGCGCGGTGGGCGGCGAAGGAGAAGCGCACCTTCGGCCTCTTCGGCACCGTGGACCGCGCCTACGAAGTCATGGTCACCGACCTGGAGTTCGGCTTCTGGCAGTACCAGCCCGCCGCCACCGCCTGCGCCGACGTGCCGAAGCCCGGTGTCTCCACCGACGACCTGTGGACGTGGATGGACGAGGTCGGCGGCTTTGCGAGCTACACCGACCAGGGTGTGGAGTCGTACACGCCGTACTACTACCAGGCCGGAACGCAGATGGGCGAGCCCGGATACCGCTACCCGCACCTGAAGGGGCTGCTCAAGTACCCGGGCATCAACAGCTCCCGCACGTTCGTGCCGCGGGACATCCCGATGCGCTTCGACAAGCGCGCCATGCCGGACATCGACCGCTGGGTGCGCCACCACGCCGAGCGGATGATGTTCGTCAACGGCGAGTTCGACCCGTGGAGTTCGGAGCACTTCGAGCCGGGCAAGGGCACGAAGGACGCGTACGTCTTCACGGTCCCCGGCGGCAACCATGGCTCGGACATCAGCCTCCTGAAGGACGCGGACCGGACGATGGCCACCGCCGCACTCCTCGACTGGGCAGGCGTCGGAGCAGGCGAGGTGACGCCGCAGGCGCCGTACGACAAGAAGCTGGACCGGCGCGAGAGCCGTCGGATGCCGGCGCTGCGCCCGTGACCTCCTGACCGCAACAACGGCGCGCTCCTGGCCCGGAGCGCGCCGTTGTGGTGCCGGGGTCAGTACGCCAGTCCGTGCCCGACGGGGTAGAGCGCGGTGTCCGGGGCGTCGGCCCGCATCACCGGAACCGGAAGGCAACCCTCCGGATTCCGCCGTCCCGCGATCACCCGGGCGGCGGCCCGCAGTTCGACGTCCGTCCAGCCGTAACTCGCGAGCCCCGCACGGACCCCGTCCAGCTGCGCGATGTCGTACGGGCCGCGGACCGCCAGCTGCACCACCGGCTTCCCGGTCGCCAGCAGCGCGGCGACCAGGGCGCGTTGCGGGGAGTCAGCCGTCACGTCGTACGTGGCGACCACCACCGCGTCGTGCTCGTCCAGCGCCGCCACCGCGCGGTCGATCAGCTCCCGGGACGGTTTCGGGCCCGTCGGCAGCGCGGTCGCGGTGAAGCCGAGGCCGGTCAGCTCGCGCGCCAGGACATCGGTGGGCGGCCCGCCGGTTCCGGTCGGCGCGGCGGCGTCCACCCCCGCCACCAGCACCCGGCGCTCGCGGCGGCGGGAGAGCGGCAGCAGCCCGCCGTCGTTGCGCAGCAGCGTGGTGGTGCGGTCCGCGATCCGGTCCGCGGTGTCCAGATGCCGACGGATGCCGACCACGCGGTCGACGGCCCGCCGCGAGGTGTACGGATCGGCGAACAGGCCGCGGCGCTCCTTGAGCAGCAGGATGCGCAGCAGCTTGGTGTCGATGTCGTCATCGGCCAGTTCGCCGTCCTTCATGGCCCGCACGACGGCGGCGTGCGCGACGGCCAGGTCCGGCGGGTTGAGCAACTGGTCGACACCTGCCTTGAGGGCGAGGACCGGCACCCGGTCGTCGCCGTACTTCTCCCGCACGCCCTGCATGCCGAGCGAGTCGGTCACCACCACGCCGTCGTAGCCCAGGCGTTCGCGGAGGATGCCGGTGAGGATGGGGTGCGAGAGGGTGGCCGGGTCCTCGGACGGGTCGAAGGCCGGGACGACGATGTGCGCCGTCATGATCGAGTCGATGCCGGCGGCGATGGCGGCCCGGAACGGCGGGGCGTCGAGCCGCTCCCACTCCTCGGCGGTGTGGTGGATGTACGGCAGTCCGACGTGGCTGTCGGTGTCGGTGTCGCCGTGCCCGGGGAAGTGCTTGGCGCAGGCCGCGACCCCGGCGCTCTGGTAGCCGCGCACGGCGGCGGCCACCTTCCTTGCCGCTGCCTGCGGATCGGAGCCGAAGGAACGGACGCCGATGACCGGGTTGGCCGGGTTGACGTTGACGTCCGCGTCCGGCGCGTAGTCCTGCCGGATTCCCATCGCGTACAGCTCGGCGCCGCTGATCCGGCCGGCCGTCCAGCTGTCGTCGCGCGAGCCGGATGCGCCGAGGGCCATCGCCCCGGGCAGGAGGGTGGCGGGCGCGCCGATCCGTGCCACGGCGCCGTGCTCCTGGTCCGTGGAGATCAGCAGCGGCACCGGCACCCGCTGGGCCGCACCGGCCCGCTGGATGCCGTTGGACAGCTCGGCGATCTGGTGCGGATCGCGGGTGTTGTGCGCCCAGGTGAAGTAGATGATGCCGCCGACGTGGAACCTGGCGATCAGCTCCGCGGCGTTGGCGACGCCGATCTCCTTGCGGTTGGCCTCCGCGTCGGCCGGGTCGGGGTCGGTCGCGGAGTGCCCGTAGACCCGCATCACGAAGAGCTGCCCGGCCTTCTCCTCCGGTGTCATGCCGGAGATGAGGCGCCGCAGCCGGTCCCGCGCAGCCGTGCCGCCGCGGTCATCGGATGCGGACGGCGGGCGGACGGCGGCCTGCTCCGCGGCCTGCGCGGGACCGGACGCGGCGCAGGCGGCGGCTGCCGCTGCGGCGGTGGTCAGGACGGTACGTCTGGAGTGCATGTGCGCTCCTTCCGGAGGGCTGCCCCGGCGAAGTGGAGGAAACGTCCAAGGACAAACGGATAACCCGAAAGTGAGATCCGGTCAATGACCCGGCGGGCGGTGGCGCCGGGCGGTTGCGGACCACCGGGGAATGTGCGGGCCGGACCCCGACGGCGGCTCGGGGGCGGGCAGGGAAGAGCCCGGACGGCAGGTCGGGGGCGGCTGGGGGAGAGCCGGGGTGGCAGATCAGGGGCGGCTGGGGAAGAGCCCTGATGGCGCATCAGGGGCGGGCGGGGGACGGCTCAGGGGGCGGGCCGCGCGGCCGGCAGTCCCTGGAGGTGGCGGCGGCCGGCGGCCAGCAGTCCCGGCAGTGGCGCCGCCTGCGGATACCACCGCTTCTCGTACTCCCAGCACAGCCAGCGCCCGGCGCCGGCCTCCTCGACCGTCGCGTCCACCGTGCCCGTACCGCTGCCCAGCGCGGCCAGGCAGCCGGCCAGCGGCAGCGTCCCGGCGCCGAGCGCGAGTGGTGTCAGGTCCTCGGCCGACGCGACGTCCTTGACCTGCACATAGCCCAGGTACGGGGCGAGCGCCGCGTGACTCGCGGCCGGTTCCTCGCCGCCGAGCCCGGTGTGCAGCACGTCCCAGAGCGCGCCGACGGACCGGTGCCCCACCAGGCCGAGCACCCGGGCGGCGGCCGCCCCGGTGCGGTGCGAATCGTGCGTCTCCAACAGGACGCGGACCCCGAGCCCGGCGGCGAACGGGGCCAGCGCGGCGAGCCTGCGGGCGGCGTCCGCGTCGGCATCGGCGGCCGGCCGGTCGCCGCCCCCGGGGAAGACCCGTACGAACGGCGCGCCCAGGTCGGCGGCGAGTTCCACCAGTTCCCGCAGCCGGACCGCCAGATCCCGCTCGCCCGCCGCGTCCTGCTCCTCGGCGACGCGGGCGTACCCGGCGACGGCCAGCACCGTGACCCCCGCGTCGGCGAACTGCCCGCGCACCGCTGCCCGTTCGGCCGCACGCGTCCCCGGGTGCACCGGCTCCTCCGGGTGCGCCCGCAGCTCCACCCCCTGGTATCCGGTGTCCACCGCGAGCCGCAGCACCTCGGGCACCGGCATGCCGGGCACCCCCAGGGTCGAGAACGCGTAGCGCACCGCACCGGCATCCCGGCTCGTCCGGCTCATGGGTTCCTCCCGTCCGCGAGGTCACACAGGGGCGCACCGGGGAACGTGCCCCGGAGCCGGGCGCCACCGTACGCCGCGCGGGCCCGCCCCACACGGTGGCGGCGCGCCGCGGTGCGGGCTGTTTCCGTCCGGGCGGCGCACCGCTACCTTCGGTTCACCAGCGCGCCGCACCACCGCCGTTGCCGCCGCACGCGTAAGGGGCCGGACCGTGACACACACGACCGTACGCATCGCCATGAACGGCGTGACCGGGCGCATGGGGCACACCCAGCACCTGGCACGCTCCGTCCTCGCCCTGCGCGACGAGGGCGGCCTGACCGCCGCCGACGGGACGGTGATCAGGCCCGAACCGGTCCTCGTCGGCCGGTCGGCCGACAAGCTGCGGATACTGGCCGACCGCTACGGCATCGACCACTGGAGCTGCGACCTGGACACCGTGCTCTCCGACGGCTCCGTGGGGATCTACTTCGACGCGCAGGTCACGGCGGCCCGCGAGGCGGCGGTGCGCAAGGCCGTCGCCGCCGGGAAGCACGTGTACGTCGAGAAGCCCACCGCGGGCGACGCCGCCGGCGCGCGGGAACTGGCACGGCTGGCCGAGGCGGCGGGTGTCAAGAACGGCGTCGTCCAGGACAAGCTCTTCCTGCCGGGACTGCGCAAGCTCCGCCGCCTGGTGACGGACGGCTTCTTCGGCCGCATCCTGTCCGTACGGGGCGAGTTCGGCTACTGGGTCTTCGACGGCGGCGGCCTGCCGTCCCAGCGCCCCTCCTGGAACTACCGGGCCGAGGACGGCGGCGGCATCGCGGCCGACATGTTCCCGCACTGGGAGTACGTGCTGCGCGAGCTGTTCGGCCCGGTCACCAGCGTCCAGGCACACCTGAGCACGCACATCCCGCGCCGCTGGGACGAGAACGGCGTGCCCTACGAGGCGACGGCCGACGACGCCGCCTACGCGGTCTTCGAGCTGGCCGGCGGCATCGTCGCGCAGATCAACTCCTCCTGGGCGGTCCGGGTGCACCGCGACGAACTGGTGGAGTTCCAGGTGGACGGCACCGAGGGGTCGGCCGTCGCCGGGCTGCGCGGCTGCCGGATCCAGCACCGCGCCACCACGCCCCGGCCGGTCTGGAACCCCGATGTGCCGTCGGCCGACCGCTTCCGCGCGCAGTGGCAGGAGGTGCCCGCCGACGCCGATGACGGCAACGCCTTCAAGATGCAGTGGGAACTCTTCCTGCGGCACGTGGTCTGCGACGAGCCCTGGCGCTGGGACCTGGCGGCCGGCGCACGCGGCGTCCACCTCGCCGAACTGGGCGTGCGCTCCGCACGGTTGGGCCGCAGGCTGGAGGTCACGGAGGGCGGCGGGTGACGGCCGCTGCCCGGTCCCGGCGGCGTTGTCGTACCCCGGCGGTACCGTTCGGAGCATGGACAGCACGGTCAAGCCGGCAGTGGTCGAAGGGGTCCTGGAGCGGATCACCTACGCCAATGAGGAGAGCGGCTACACGGTCGCGCGCGTCGACACCGGACGCGGCGCCGGCGACCTGCTGACCGTCGTCGGGGCGCTGCTCGGCGCGCAGCCGGGCGAGTCGTTGCGCCTGGAGGGGCGCTGGGGCTCCCACCCGCAGTACGGCAAGCAGTTCACGGTCGAGAACTACACCACCGTCCTGCCCGCCACGATCCAGGGCATCCGCCGCTATCTCGGCTCCGGCCTGATCAAGGGCATCGGCCCGCGCATCGCCGACCGGATCACCGAGCACTTCGGCCTGGAGACCCTCGACGTCATCGAGCAGCGGCCGGAGCGCCT
This sequence comes from Streptomyces sp. NPDC050161, assembly GCF_044460025.1. Taxonomy (NCBI): domain Bacteria; kingdom Bacillati; phylum Actinomycetota; class Actinomycetes; order Kitasatosporales; family Streptomycetaceae; genus Streptomyces; species Streptomyces sp. NPDC050161. The sequence continues at coordinate 262,074 of NZ_JBITJM010000002.1, forward strand.
GGTCGAGGTGCCGGGCCTCGGCCCGAAGCGGACGCGGCTGATCGGCGCCGCGTGGGAGGAGCAGAAGGCCATCAAGGAGGTCATGATCTTCCTCCAGGGCATCGGCGTCTCGACCTCCATCGCGGTGCGCATCTACAAGAAGTACGGCGACACATCCCTCTCCGTGGTCCGCGAGGAGCCCTACCGCCTGGCGGCCGACGTGTGGGGCATCGGCTTCCTGACGGCGGACCGCATCGCCCAGTCGGTCGGGATTCCGCACGACAGCCCGGAGCGGGTCAAGGCCGGCCTCCAGTACGCCCTGTCGCAGTCCACCGACCAGGGGCACTGCTTCCTCCCCGAGAAGCAACTGATCGCGGACGCCGTGAAGTTGCTCCAGGTCGACACCGGCCTGGTCATCGACTGCCTGGCCGAGCTGGCGGCCGACCCGGAAGGCGTGGTGCGCGAGAAGGTGCCGGACGGCGAGGGCGGGGAGCCGGTCACCGCCGTCTATCTGGTGCCCTTCCACCGAGCCGAGATCTCGCTGGCCGGCCGGCTGACCCGGCTGCTGCGGACGGACGAGGACCGGATGCCCGCGTTCCGGGACGTCGCCTGGGACCGGGCGCTGGCCTGGCTGGCGCGGCGTACGGGCGCCGAGCTGGCGCCCGAGCAGCAGGACGCGGTGCGGCTCGCGCTGACCCGGAAGGTGGCGGTGCTCACCGGAGGCCCCGGCTGCGGCAAGTCCTTCACGGTCCGCTCCGTGGTCGAGCTGGCCCGCGCCAAGAAGGCCAAGGTGGTGCTCGCGGCCCCCACCGGGCGGGCCGCGAAGCGGCTGTCCGAGCTGACCGGCGCGGAGGCTTCCACGGTCCACCGGCTGCTGGAGCTGAAGCCGGGCGGGGACGCCGCGTACGACGCCGAGCGGCCTCTGGACGCCGATCTGGTGGTGGTCGACGAGGCGTCGATGCTGGATCTGCTGCTCGCCAACAAGCTGGTCAAGGCGGTGCCGCCGGGGGCTCACCTGCTGCTGGTGGGGGACGTCGACCAGCTGCCTTCGGTCGGCGCGGGCGAGGTGCTGCGGGATCTGCTCGCCGAGACGGGCCCGGTGCCCGCCGTCCGGCTGACCAGGATCTTCCGGCAGGCGCAGCAGTCCGGGGTGGTGACGAACGCGCACCGCATCAACTCCGGGGTGCCGCCACTGACACAGGGCCTGCCGGACTTCTTCCTGTTCGCCGAGGAGGACACCGAGGAGGCGGGGCGGCTGACCGTCGAGGTGGCGGCCCGCAGGATCCCGGCGAAGTTCGGCCTGGACCCGCGGCGGGACGTCCAGGTGCTGGCGCCGATGCACCGCGGACCGGCCGGTGCGGGCGCGCTGAACGGCCTGCTCCAGCAGGCGGTCACCCCCGCCCGCCCCGACCTGCCCGAGCGCCGCTTCGGCGGCCGGGTCTTCCGCGTCGGCGACAAGGTCACCCAGATCAGAAACAACTACGAAAAGGGCCTCAACGGCGTGTTCAACGGCACGGTCGGCGTGGTCACCGCGCTGAACACCGACGAGCAGACCCTGACGGTGCGCACCGACGAGGACGAGGAGGTCCCCTACGACTTCGACGAGCTGGACGAACTGGCGCACGCCTATGCGGTGACGATCCATCGATCGCAGGGCAGCGAGTACCCGGCGGTGGTGATTCCGGTCACCACGGGCGCCTGGATGATGTTGCAGCGCAACCTGTTGTATACGGCCGTGACCCGGGCAAAACGCTTGGTGGTGCTGGTGGGTTCCCGCAGAGCGCTGGGGCAGGCCGTACGCACCGTTTCCGCCGGTCGGCGGTGCACCGCGCTGGATCACCGGCTCGCGGGGGCGCTGTGAGGGCGCGGCCGACTTCCCTTATCGGGGCGAAGGGGAGCAGGATGGGTCAGTCAGGCGGCACTGAGTGCCGCCTGGAGGCCCTATGGCCGACCCCGAGTGCACATCCAAGGTCCAAATGGGGGAAGGTATAGGCAGTCAGGGCACCTCGAAGAAGAGGCACAACGTCGGTGAGGGATGACGTGAGCGACAACTCTGTAGTACTGCGTTACGGGGACGGCGAATACAGCTACCCGATCGTCGACAGCAGCGTCGGCGACAAGGGCTTCGACATCTCGAAGCTGCGCGCCCAGACCGGTCTGGTGACCCTGGATTCCGGTTACGGCAACACCGCTGCGTATAAATCCGCGATCACCTATCTGGACGGTGAGCAGGGGATTCTGCGCTACCGCGGCTACCCGATCGAGCAGCTTGCAGAGCGCAGCACGTTCGTCGAGACCGCCTACCTGCTGATCAACGGTGAGCTGCCCACCGTCGACCAGCTGTCGAACTTCCAGCAGGACATCACGTACCACACCCTGCTGCACGAGGACGTCAAGCGCTTCTACGACGGCTTCCCCCGGGACGCCCACCCGATGGCCATGCTGTCGTCGGTCGTCAGCGCGCTGTCGACGTTCTACCAGGACAGCCACAACCCGTTCGACGAGCAGCAGCGGCACATCTCCACGATCCGGCTGCTGGCCAAGCTGCCGACGATCGCGGCGTACGCCTTCAAGAAGTCGGTCGGCCACCCCGTCGTCTACCCGAGCAACGACCTCGGGTACGTCGAGAACTTCCTGCGGATGACCTTCTCGGTGCCGGCCGCCGAGTACGAGCTCGACCCGGTCGTCGTGGGTGCCCTGGACAAGCTGCTGATCCTGCACGCGGACCACGAGCAGAACTGTTCGACCTCCACCGTGCGTCTGGTCGGCTCCTCGCAGGCGAACCTCTTCGCCTCAATCTCGGCCGGCATCAACGCCCTGTGGGGCCCGCTGCACGGCGGCGCGAACCAGTCCGTGCTGGAGATGCTGGAAGGCATCCAGCGGGACGGCGGCGACGTCGACTCCTTCATCCGCAAGGTGAAGAACAAGGAAGACGGCGTGAAGCTCATGGGCTTCGGGCACCGCGTCTACAAGAACTTCGACCCCCGGGCGAAGATCATCAAGGCGGCGGCGCACGACGTCCTCTCGGCGCTCGGCAAGTCCGACGAGCTGCTGGACATCGCCCTCAAGCTGGAGGAGCACGCGCTCTCCGACGACTACTTCGTCGAGCGCAAGCTCTACCCGAACGTCGACTTCTACACCGGCCTGATCTACCGGGCCATGGGCTTCCCCACCGAGATGTTCACCGTGCTCTTCGCGCTCGGCCGGCTTCCCGGCTGGATCGCCCAGTGGCACGAGATGATCAAGGAGCCCGGCTCCCGCATCGGCCGCCCGCGGCAGATCTACACCGGCACCGTCGAGCGCGACTTCATCCCGGTCGAGCAGCGCTGACGGCTCCGCGCCGCGCACGCTGACACCGGCTCCGGCCCTCGCCCCCACCGGGCGGGGGCCGGACCGCGTTCGCGGGCGGTGCCGCGGCGGCAGAAACGAAAGCGCCCCGCCTCCAGATCCCCCCACGGGTCCAGAGCACGGGGCGCTTCCCATGTCCCGGGTCGGATTCCCCCCACGGGATCCGTCCGGGCGTTCCGGGTGCACCGCGATCTGCCGGGACGCGCACATTCGGGAGGGCCGCTCAAAGCTCCCCGGGCGCGTCGCCCCGGCCACGCGTAGCCGGGCATGATCCCCCAAGATCAGCACGGCTGTTGCCGTGCAGGCCCCGCCGGGGTGCCTGCACGCCCGGTTAGACTCTCGACCCCCCTCAATGGTTACGTTCAGAACCCTGTGATCTGGGTCTCTTGCCATATAGGGGCGAATGCGGTCAAGGGGCGCGAGTTGAAAATCGCGGGCCTCACGTATGGGTGTTGTGCCGCTTGTGAGAGTTTTGTGAATGCCGGGGGTCGGGATCCGGCCGCGCCGCCTGATGCGAATGCCGGAGGGGGCGGGCGGCCACACGCTGTCACACCGGGCCGCCCGCCCCCTCCGCTGCCCGGCCCCGCGCGCACGCGCCGGGCCGGGGGTGACCGTCAGGCCCGGCCCACCAGTTCGTAGCCCGCCTCGTCGACTGCCTCGCGCACGGCAGTGTCGTCGAGCGGGGCCTTGGACGCCACGGTCACCAGGCCGGTGGCGGCCACCGCCTCGACCGAGCTGACGCCGGCGATCTCCGAGATCTCGGACTTCACCGCGCCTTCGCAGTGGCCGCAGGTCATGCCGGTGACCTGGTAGGTCGCCGTGACCCCGGCCTCATCCGTCGCGACGGGGCCGGACTGGCAGGAGCCTTCGGGGGTGCAGCAGGAACCGTTCGTCGATGCGGCGGTCATGGGAATCTCCTCGTGGTGCCGATGCGTTCCGTGGGATGCCGAAGTGCCGTACGGCGCCGGAGGTGGCGGGTGCGGCCGACGTGCCTCACGTTATACCCCTAGGGGGTATCAATCCAAGCTTCGGCGCGCTCTGCCGCACCGCGTACGCGTTGCCGCCCGCAGGGCCACGCGTCAGCCTGGTGAGTATGGGCTCGGGGCGGATCCGAGGAGGCGGGCCGGATGAACGTACTGGCCCTCTACGGGCTGCTCGCGCTCACCACGCTGCCACCCCTGGTCCCCAACTCGGCCCTGCTCGTCACCGCCGGCGTGCTCGCCTCCCACGGCGACCTCCACCTCCCGCTCGTCCTGCTGATCGTGGCCGGCAGCGCCGCCCTGGGAGACGTCCTGATGTACCTCGTCGCCCGGCGGTTCGGCGGCCCGGCGCGCGCCTGGATGCTGCGCCGCGCCCGCCGCCGCGCCCTCTTGGAATGGACGTCCCGGCGGATCGAGCGCTACGGCATCCCGTTCGTCATCGCGGTGCGCTTCCTGCCCAGCGGTCGCATCATCGGCGCCGTGGCCTCCGGCGTACTCCACTTCCCGCTGCGCAAGTACGCACTCGGCACCGGCATTTCCGAGGTGGTGTGGGCGACCTACTCCGTCGGCCTCGGCTACCTCGGCAGCGCCGCAGCGGACAACCGGCTCCACGCGGCCGGCATCGGCATCGGCGTCTCCTGCACCGTCGCCGCCCTCGCCACCGCCGTGGAGTGGACGGCCCGCCGTCGCGCCGCCCGGCTCCCCGGGGGTGGCGAGGGCGGCGGCCACCGGACGGGCGGCGCGACCGGGGGCCACGGCGGCAACGGGCGCGGGAGCGGCGGCGCGGCCGGTGAGGACGGGGCCGGGGGTGGCGGTGGACCGGAAGACCACGGGCGCAGGCGACAGGCCGTAGTCGCTCTTTGGGCGCTACTTCGGGTTGAACGCGCCCGGGACCACGGCGCGGAGCTTGTCGAGCCGTTCCGTGAGCGAGTCCGCGATCTTCGTGCATGTCGTGGTTTCCGGCTTCCCGCCGGAGCCGGGGACCTGTGCCGTGTGGGTTTTGCTGTCCAGGCACTCAGCGGCATAGCGGGACATCCAGCCCACTTCGTGGGCCCAGTACCGCAGGCGGCCATGGGGACTTGTCTGAAGCCGGGCGTCGGCGACTTCGGCCTTGCGTACCAGCTCCGCGGTGCCTGAGCGCAGCTTCGCGCGCCCGGGGCCGTCGTTCGCCTCCAGGCGCTGCAGGCGGCCCCGTAGGTCGCTCACCGACTCCTGGAGGGAGCCGTAGGCGTCCGACTGTTCCCGGCGCACCTTCCAGTCGGTTTCCTGCGCTCGCTTCTCGCGGTCGTTGGTCAGCGTCGCGTTGGCCGCGATCGTGGCGCTGTAGTAAGAGGCGCCGAAGCTCGCGATGATCGTGAGGATGCCGACAATGACCGGCGTCCACTTCGACAGCCGGTCCCGTCCGGTCGGCTCCGGTGGGCCGGCGGTCTCGGGGGTTTCGACGGGGGGTAAAGCGGGGGCGTCGTCATGCATGCCGATGCCAACGGTTGCCGCTCCGGCCGTATTCCGGTTGACCTCCTGGAGCGGGCACTCGCCGAACACCCCACGCGTGCACCGATGTTGACCAAGATCGGAGAGCTCGCTCTGCGCCGTGCCTCCCATCGACGGCACGGCGCACCGGCGTTCGCTCCCGTCACGCGCCAGGACGGCTCACGCGTCCGCCGCGCCCCGGATGTCCGCGAGGGCGACCGGCTGGCCGGTCCTGCGTGACCGTTCGCACGCCTCCGCCACGTAGAGCGCCTCCAGGGCCTCGGCGGGTGAACAGGGGCTCGGTGTCAGGCCCGCCGCGACGTCGGCGAATACCCCCAGCTCGGTCACGTACGCGGCGCGGAATCGCTCCATGAAGGTGGCGTAGGGGATGTCGGCCTGCTGCCAGGAGAGTTGGGGTTCGGCCGACGGTAGCGGTGCCCGGTCGTCGAGGCCCACGAACCGTGCCCCTTCGGAGCCGCAGACCTCCAGCCTGACGTCGTGCCCGGCGCCGTTGTAGCGGGTCGCGGTGACGGTGGCCAGGGTGTCGTCGTCGAAGCGCAGCAGTGCCGCGCAGGTGTCGACGTCGCCGCCGGCGGCGAAGAAGTCCGCGCCGCGGTTGGCCCCTTGGGCGTAGACCGAGACCACCTCGCGGCCGGTGAGCCAGCGCAGGATGTCGAAGTCGTGGATGCTGCAGTCGCGGAACAGGCCGCCGGATGTGGGGATGTAGCCGGCCGGCGGTGGTGTCCGGTCGCTGGTGCAGGCGCGCAGGGTGTGCAGCCAGCCCAGTTCGCCGGAGCGCAGCGCCTCGCGGGCGGCGCGGTATCCGGCGTCGAAGCGGCGCTGGAAGCCGATCTGGACGGGCACGTCGCCGTCCTGCGCGCGTGCGACCACGCCGCGGGTGCCGGCGACGTCCAGGGCCACCGGCTTCTCGCAGAAGACCGGCACCCCGGCGTCCAGCGCCTGATGGATCAGTGGGGCGTGGGCACTGGTGGCCGCGGTGATCACCACGCCGTCGAGCCCGCCGGCGTAGAGGTCGTCGATGCTGCCGGCCGCCCGGATGCCGAGGGTGGCGGCGAGTGAGGTGGCGCGGGCGGTGTCCGCGTCGGCGACGACGAGATCGGTGACGCCGGGGACGCCGCGGAGGGTCTCGGCGTGGAACGCGCCGATGCGCCCGGTGCCGATGAGTCCGATCTTCATGCCTCGGTCCTTTCCAGGGGAGGGGGAACTGAATGATTGGAACGGTCCAACGCCTGCTTGTCCGCACCCTGCATGTCTGGGTCTCCGCATGTCAACCCTTGTGTGCCAGGTGCGTTGACGCCGCTCGGGGCGGGTGGCAGGATTTCGTGCATGGAACGGTCCAAGGAAGGGTCGGGCGGGGAGCGGCCCCCGACGATCCGGGGTGTCGCCGAGCGCGCGGGTGTCTCGAAGTCGCTGGTCTCGCTGGTGCTCCAGGGGTCGCCCCGGGTCAGCGACGCCAAACGGCAGGCCGTCCTGGCGGCCATCGACGAGCTGGGCTACCGCCCGAACGCCGCCGCCCGCAGCCTGGTCGCCCGCCGCACGCACACCGTCGGCGTGCTCATCAACGACCTGCGCAACCCGTGGTTCGCCGAGGTCCTGGACGGCCTCAACTCCGTACTGCACGCACACGGCCTGCGGATGCTGATGGCCGACGCGCGGCTCGGGCAGCGCACCGGCGAGGACCTCACCCGCGCCTTCCTGGAGCTGCGGGTCGACGGCCTGGTCGCGGTCGGCACGCTGCCCGACCCCGACGCGCTCGCCGCCGCCGCGGCCCGCCTGCCGGTCGTCGTCGCCGGCACCCACGAGCCGCGGCTGCCACGGGTGGACACCCTCGCGAACGACGACGAGCGGGGCGCCCGCCTCGCCACCGCCCACCTCATCGGCATCGGCCACCGCCGCATCGCCCACATCGCGGGCCGGGGCAGCGTCGGCGCGCTGCGGCGGCGCGGCTTCGAGGCGGCGATGGCCGATGCAGGTCTCGCGGACGGCGCGGTGGTCGAGCCGGGCGAGCCCACCGAGGGGGGCGGCTACCGCGCCGCGGTGCGACTGCTTGGCGGGCCGGCCGAAGGGCCGCGCCCCACCGCCGTCTTCGCGTTCAACGACATCTGCGCGGTGGGCGCCCTGTCGGCGGCGCAGGAACTGGGCCTCGACGTTCCCGGCGACCTCTCCCTCATCGGCTGCGACAACACCTACCTCTCCCGCATCCGGCACCTGTGGCTGAGCACCGTCAACAACACCAGCGGCGACATGGGACGCCGCGCCGGGCGCTGCCTGCTGGACCGGATGGCGCACCCCGAACGGGCCGCCGAGCGCCAACTCGTCGCGCCGTCCCTGGAGATCCGCGGCACCACCGCACCGCCGCGCTGAGCGCCGGGGAGCGCACCGGCCCCTTCGATGCCGTCGCCCGCGCCCGCCGAGGCCGGTCGGGAGGCGTCAGCCGTCGGCCGGCTGGGCCCGCAGCTCCCGGTCGACGGCGCGGAGCAGGGTCAGCAGCATCCGGTTCAACGGCGTGGCGATGCCGTGCCGTTCGCCGCCCGCGACCACCGCGCCCGTCAGGTACTCGTGCTCCAACGGGCGCCCCGCCAGCCGGTCGTAGAGCATCGACGAGCCACCGTCAGGCGGCACCATCCCATAGATCTCCAGCGTCCCTTCCACATCGGAATCGCCGAGCAGAGCGCCTTCGGCGCGGGCCACCGTCGCCGCCTCGGTCAGCAGGTCGCGGGTGAGCGCCGCCATGTCGGGGTCGCGGAAGACACCCATCCGCTGCTGGAGCAGCGCCGTGATCGGGTTGGCCGCCAGGTTGGTGAGCATCTTCCGCCAGGCGGCCGTGGTGAAGTCGGCGACCGGTGTGACGTTGAGGCCGCTGTCCGCCAGCAGTTCCCCGAAGCGCTGCGCCAACGGGCCTTCGGGTATGTGCAGTTCGCTGGCGATGTGGTGGGTGATCCGTCCTGGAGCGGTACGTTCCGCCGAGATGTAGCAGATCGCGGGCAGGACGCCGGTGCCCTCGGGGACGTACGGGGCGACCCGCTCGCGGTGGCCGACGCCGTTCTGCAGGACGACGACGGTGGTGCCGGGGCCGCACAGCCGCCGCAGCCAGGGCTCGGCGCCCGCCGTGTCCTGCGCCTTGGTGGTCAGCAGCACCCAGTCGACGGGTGCCGCCAGGCCGGGGTCGGTGAGGGCGGGGACCGCGGCGTGCCAGGTGCCGCCGTCGCCGGTGACGCTGATGCCGTCGACCGGTGTCCGCACGCACAGCGTGACGTCGAGCCCGGCGCGGTGTGCGAGCGCGGCGACGTAGCCGCCGATCCCGCCCGCGCCGATGACCGCGCTCCGGTCGGAGGGGTGAGGTGTCTTCGCCATGCGGAGAGCGTAGGCGGCCGGTCCGCCCACGGCAGCCGTGCCCTGCCAACCCCCGCCGCCCGCAGGCATGGTGAAGGCCCCGCGCCGGTGGGACGCGGGGCCGCAGGACGGTCGTGGCCAGGGCGCTCCTGACGGACCTCCGCGGAGATCCATCAGAAGCGCCCTAACGCCCTCCGCGATGTCCTGGCCTGCGGGCCGCCCAGGCTCTGACCGTGTCGGCGAGCCAGTAGGGTCTGCCGCCCTCCACCAGGTCCGGATCGGGCAGCAGGCCGTTCTTGCGGTACGAGCGCACGGTGTCGGGCTGCACCCGGATGTGTGCGGCGATCTCCTTGTACGACCAGAGCTTCGGGTCGGTCATCTCTGCGGCACCTCCCTGAACGGTACGCGGGGCCGGCCCGGTGCGAGCCGACGGACTGCCGCATACGACGTGGGTGATCAATCACCCTTTCCCCGGACAACGACACCGAGTGACCGGCGGGCCGCGGCTGTTGAGCGCCTGTGACGCAAACCCCGTGCAATCGTGACAGTTGTGACATGGGCGGTACGGCGGTGACGAAGATGTGACACGACGCGAAGGGGTGTCGGCGGGCCCGCGGTGCCCGGACGTGCGAGGGCGGGCCGCCCCGGGAGGGACGACCCGCCACCGTCGCGGGCGCGGCGCCCGGGGATCAGGAGGAGAGCGCCTTCCAGGTCTTCTTGCCGACCTTCCCGTCGGCGGTCAGGTGCTTCGCCTTCTGGAACTTCTTGACGGCCGCCAGCGTCTTGTCGCCGAAGTAGCCGGTCAGGCTGCTCCAGGGCAGGTACTTGCGGTTGGCCAGCAGGCACTGGACCTGCCTGACCCGGTCGTTGCGCTGGCCGTGCACGGTCAGCGCGTTCCCGCTGTAGTAGGCGCAGGCCGCCATCGGCCCGGCCGGACCGTCCGCGGGCCCGGCCGCGGACGCCGGGACGGCCAGCAGCCCGGCCGTCATCAGGCCCGCGGACACGGCCAGGACGGCCGAGCGGCGGACGGCATGACGCAGTGTGGTGGCCTTCACCGAGATGGCATTCACGATTTCCACCGTTTCCCCCGTTGGATGTGATTCCACCCGTATCCACGCACGCCGGACCTGCCGCGGTTCCGCCCGCCGCACCCGCCCGGCCGCCATTTCCGGTACGCCAGGTGACGTACGCCAACTCCCGTACGGGCCATGGCGCATGGCGCCTCAGGGGGTAGTGGCCGCCGCCCTGCGCAGCTCCTGTTCCAGGTCCTCCAGGGCCAGCCCCTTGGTCTCCGGCGCGTACCGCTTGCAGAACAGCAGCGACAGCACGCACATCACGCCGAAGAACCAGAAGGTGGCACTGGCGCCGACCGCGTCGAGCAGCACCGGAAAGGCCAGCGCCACCGCGAAGTTGACCAGCCACATCACAAAAACCGCCGCGCCCATGGCCAGGCCGCGGACCTTGAGCGGGAACATCTCGGCGAGCAGCAGCCACACCCCGGTGTTCAGCGTCCCCTGCATGAAGCCCATGTAGAGCACCATCAGGGCGAGCACCAGCACACTGACCGCGACACCGTGCGGCAGCAGGAAGGCCGCGCCCAGCAGGGCCAGCGACACCGTCATCCCGGCCAGTCCGGTGAGCAGCAGCGGGCGGCGGCCCACCCGGTCGATGAGCGACATCCCGATCGCCGTGGCGACCACGGAGACCGCGCCGACGGCGATGGTGGCGGTGATCGCGGCGCCGGTACCGAGCCCCGTCGACGCGAGGATCTTGGGCGCGAAGTAGATGACGGCGTTGACGCCGGTGATCTGCTGGACGACCGCGAGACCGATACCGACCAGCAGCAGCCGCCGCACCCACGGCGTACGCAGCTCCTGCCAGGCGCTTCGCCGGGCGTCCGCCTCCAGGTTGCGCGCCCGGTCGATGCGCGCCAGCTCGGCGGCGACCTCCCCGGCGGGCAGCGTGCGGCGCAGCACCCGCGCCGCGTCGTCCGGCCGGCCCCTGCTGATGTACCAGCGGGGCGTGTCGGGCAGGAAGAAAAGACCGGCGAACAGCGCCACGGCGGGCAGCGCGGCCATGCCGAGCATCCAGCGCCACGCCTCCCACTGCGCCAGCACGGCGTTGATCAGATAGGCGAGCAGCTGACCGCTCACGATCATCAGCGAGTTGAAGGACACCAGCCGCCCGCGGATGTGCGGCGGCGCGATCTCGGAGAGGTACAGCGGGGTGATGACCGACGCGCTGCCGACGGCGAGCCCCAGCACGAAACGCGCCACCACCATGAACGGGACCGTCGGCGCGAGCGCGACGGCCAGCGCCCCGCCGATGAACACCGCGCCCGCCCACAACAGGGAGGTGCGGCGGCCCAGCGAGTCCGCCATCCGCCCGCCGGCCAGTGAGCCGAACGCCGCACCGATCAACAGGGCGCTGGTGATGACCCCTTCGCCCAGGGAGGACAGGCCGAAATGGCCCTCCATGAAGGGCAGCGCGCCGGACACCACCCCGGTGTCGTAGCCGAACAGGGCGCCGCCGAGCGCGGCGATGGCGGCGATGCCGACGATGAAGCGTGTGGCGGCGCGGGCGGTGGCGCTCTCCCGCGGTCCGGCGGGTGCCGTCCGGGACGTCGGAGCGGCCACGTCAGCTCCGGTTCGCCGTGACGTAGCGGTTGACGGCGGCGCGTATGAGGTGCGGCGCCTTCTCGGTCCGATCGAGGGCAAGGTGCATGACGGGGGAGCCTTTCGGGTGGGGCGCCGGGTGCCTCGGTGGTGCGGAACCCGGGGGAGGGGCGGGGTCAGCTGTAGAGCGCGGGCCGCTCGGCCAGTTCGACGGCGACGCGTTCCCCGGACCGCTGCGCCAGGACGCCGGCCTCGCACACCGCGGCAGCCGCGTACCCGTCCCAGCAACTGGGGCCCTCGACCTCGCCGCGCCGGGTGGCGTCCACCCAGCGCTGCACCTGCCGGTCGTACGCCTCCTCGAAGCGCTCGACGAAGCCGGGGGTGATGGCGCCGCCCCAGTGGCCGGCGGCGTTGACGAACACGCCGCGGTCGTCGCCGATCCTGGCGGTGCCCGTTTCGCAGACCGCCTCGCAGGAAACCTGGTAGCCGAAGCCGCAGTTGACGAAGAGTTCGGTGTCCACGACCTGGCCGGCCGCCGTCTCGAAGAGGATCAGCTGGGGGTCGCTGAGTCCTTCGGGCGCGTTCCCGGTGGGTGTGGGGCGCAGTACTCGGACGGCGGTGATCTCCTCGTCCAGCAGCCAGCGGGTCACGTCGATCTCGTGCACCACCGAGTCGTGGATCGTCATGGCGTCGGTGAAGCCGGGCGGCGTGTCCATGTTGCGGTGCTTGTTGTGGAGCATCAGCGGGCGGCCGTGCACCCCTTGCTGCACAAGGGACTTGAGGGCCAGGTAGTCGGCGTCGTAGCGGCGCATGAAGCCGACCTGGACGCGGCGGTGGCCCAGCTCCTGCTCGGCGGCCAGGACGCGCAGCGCGGACGCCGGGTCGGGGGTGAGCGGCTTCTCGCACAGCACCGGCAGGTCGCGGGCGAACGCGGCGAGCAGCGTCGCCTCGTGCGCGGGCCCCGGCGAGGCGATGAGGACGGCGTCCACCGCGGGGTCGTCCATGGCCGCTGCCGGGTCGGTGTACGGGGTGCACCCGGCGATGCCGCCGGCCAGCCGCTCGGCCCTGGCGGCGTCGATGTCGGCCACCGCGGCCACCCGCGCGCCGCTGATCACGTCGTTGATCCGGCGTACGTGGTCGGAGCCCATCCGGCCGGTGCCGATGACGGCCACGCCCAGCGTTCCGTGTGAAGTCATGTCGTCCTCAAGTCCTTGCCTGCTACGGGGTGTGAGGTGCTGCTGCGTGCTGTGGCCGTCTCCGGCTCAGGCGCCGCAGGAGCGCAGGAAGCGGCGGGTGCGCCGGGCGATCGGGAGCGGCCGGTCGGGCGGGCAGGGGTACATGTCCTGCTCGACGATGGCGAAGAGGTCGACGTCCAGCTCCTGCGCCGCCTCCAGGACGGGCGGCAGCGCGGGCACGCCCAGGGGCGGCTCGCACATCACGCCCTGCTGGACGGCGGGGCCGAAGGGGGTGCCCTTGGCGGTGACGTCGGCGAGGATCTCGGGGTCGACCTGCTTGAGGTGGAGGTAGCCGATCCGCTCGCCGTAGGTGCGGATCAGCTTGACGTTGTCGCCGCCGCAGTAGGAGTAGTGGCCGGTGTCCAGACAGAGGCTGACCAGGCCGGAGTCGGTGCCGTCGAGGAAGCGCGTGACGTGTTCCTCGGTGTCGATGTGGGTGTCGGCGTGCGGGTGGACGACGATGTCGAGCCCGAACTCGTCGCGGACCCGCCTGCCCAGGCGTTCCATGCCGGTGGTCAGGTTCTGCCACTGCCCGGTGGTCAGTTCGCGCGGCTCCAGTTCCTCGGCGGTCTTGTCGTCCCGCCAGAAGGACGGGATGACGACGAGGTGCCCCGCGCCCATCGCCCGGGTGAGCGTGGCGACTTTGGACACGTGCGCCCAGGTCTTGTCCCAGACGCCGGGGCCGTGGTGCAGCGAGGTGAAGACCGTGCCGGCCGAGACCTTCAGGTCGCGGCGGGCGACCTCCTGGTGGAGCACGGCGGGGTCGGTGGGGAGGTAGCCGTACGGGCCGAGTTCGATCCATTCGTAGCCCGCTTCGGAGACCTCGTCGAGGAAGCGTTCCCAGGGGACCTGCTGTGCGTCGTCGGGGAACCAGACGCCCCAGGAGTCGGGCGCGGAACCCACCCGGATGCGGTCCAGAACGGGCGAGGCGGCACGGGGTGCGGACATGCGGCGGCTCTCCTCTCGCCGGTCGGCGGTGACCGGGAGGCGCTGGGGTGGCGGTTGTGGGGCACAGCCTTCATGGCGCCCCGGGGAGTGTCAAGACTTCGTCCTGACATAAGGACTTAAGGACTTTCCCGTTCCGAGGATGTGCGGAATGGGGTGCACCTTCGTCCATTCTGGACGTCCGAATGTAAGGACAAACTATTGACAGCGTCTGAACTGCCCCGTTAGACCTGTGCTCAGAGGACCTGTGCTCAGAACCGAATCCGCCGAACCGCCGCGCCGGCCGACCGAAGGGGCCCGTATGACCGAGCCGTACGACCTGATCACGATGGGCCGCATCGGGGTGGACATCTATCCGCTCCAGACGGGCGTGCCGCTCGCGCAGGTGGAGACCTTCGGGAAGTTCCTCGGCGGCTCGGCCACCAACGTCGCGGTCGCCGCCGCCCGGCTCGGCCGCCGCTGCGCCGTCATCAGCCGCACCGGGTGCGACCCGTTCGGCGACTACATCCACCAGGCGCTCGGGGAGTTCGGCGTGGACGACCGGTGGGTCACCCCGGTGGACGGCCTGCCGACGCCGGTGACGTTCTGCGAGATCTTCCCCCCGGACGACTTCCCGCTCTACTTCTACCGCCGCCCCAAGGCCCCCGACCTGGTCATCCACCCCGAAGAGCTGGACCGCGGCGCGCTGCGCACCGCCCGGATCTTCTGGATCACCGGCACCGGCCTGTGCGAAGAACCCAGCCGCAGCGCCACCCTCGCCGCCCTGGAGGTCCGCGCCAAGGCAGGACCCACCGTCTTCGACCTCGACTGGCGGCCGATGTTCTGGGGCGGCGATGGCGGCGCGTCCGGCGACGGCGGCGCGAGCGGCGCCACGGCCATGGCGGCGGCCCGTCCGTACTACGAGGCGGCGCTCGCGCACGCCACCGTCGCCGTCGGCAACCTCGACGAGGCCGAGGTCGCCACCGGGCTGCGCGAACCCCGGGCCTGCGCACGGGCGTTGCTCGGCATGGGCGTCGAACTGGCCGTCATCAAGCAGGGGCCCAAGGGCGTACTCGCCGTGCACCGCGACGGCCGCAGCGTCGAGGTGCCGCCCACCCCCGTGGAGGTCGTCAACGGCCTCGGCGCGGGCGACGCCTTCGGCGGCTCGCTCTGCCACGGCCTGCTCGGCGGCCTGGACCTGGAGCCGATGATGCGCCACGCCAACGCGGCCGGCGCGCTCGTCGCCTCCCGGCTCGCCTGCTCGTCCGCCATGCCCACCGCCGGTGAGGTCGACGCCTTCCTCGCCGGCCGGTGACACCCGCCCGCCCGGTGGAGACCCCGTCCTGCCCCTCGCCCCTGTGCACGACAAGAAGGTGAGTCGACCGTGACCCCTCGGATCAGTGACCTCCCGGCGCTCCGGGCCCGGCATCCCGGAGCCGTCGCGGAGGCCGCGGCCCGGCGCGCCCGCCGCCCGCTCATCGGCGACAGCGGACGGCTCATGATCGTCGCGGCCGACCACCCGGCCCGCGGCGCGCTCGCCGTCGGCGACCGGAAACTCGCCATGGCCAACCGCACCGACCTGCTCGAACGCCTCGTCCTCGCGCTGTCGCGGCCCGGTGTGGACGGCGTGCTCGCCACCGCCGACATCCTGGAGGACCTGCTCCTCGTCGGCGCCCTGGAAGGCAAGGTCGTCATGGGCTCCATGAACCGCGGCGGCATCGCGGGCGCCTCCTTCGAGATGGACGACCGGTTCACCGGATACCGGCCCGATGACATCGCCCGGCTCCGCTTCGACGCGGGCAAGCTCCTGCTCCGCGTCGACTACGGCGACCCCGGTTCGCTCACCACGCTGGAGTCCACCGCCCGCGCCATCGACGCGATGGCCGCCCGGCAACTGCCGGTCTTCGTCGAGCCGTTCCTCTCCCGCAGGATCGACGGCGCGGTCCGCAACGACCTCAGCCCCGAAGGCGTCACCCGCTCCGTCGCCATCGCCTCCGGACTCGGCGGCACCTCCGCCTACACCTGGCTCAAGCTGCCGGTCACCGACGACCCGGACGCGATGGCCCGGGTCTGCGAGGCCACCACCCTGCCGACCGTGCTGCTCGGCGGCGACATCGGCAGCACCGTCGCCGACCAGGAGGCCGCGTACGAGAAGTGGCGCAAGGCGCTGCGGCTGCCGACCGTGCAGGGGCTGGTCGTCGGCCGGTCGCTGCTCTACCCGGCGGACGGTGACGTCGCGGCGGCCGTCGACACCGCCGTCGGACTCCTGTAACTGTCAGTGGTGAGTAGGAGACTTGTTGTCATGAGTGCTGAGTTCGCAGAAACCGGGGAACGCGAGGCGTCAGCCGACGCCATGGACTTCCACGTCAGGGCAGGTCAGGGGGGTGCGGGCGGGTACGCGCTGGACATCACGCCGGAGAAGGCCGGCTGGGGATACTCCTCGCTGCGCATCCTCGATCTGCCGCCCGGCGGCCGGCACACCTTCGCCACCGGCGGCAGCGAATGGATCGTGCTGCCGCTCTCCGGCGGCTGCACGGTCGCCACCGACGGCGGCGAGAGTTTCGAACTGGCCGGGCGGGCGGGCGTGTTCAGCGGCG
This sequence comes from Streptomyces sp. NPDC050161, assembly GCF_044460025.1. NCBI lineage: Bacteria > Bacillati > Actinomycetota > Actinomycetes > Kitasatosporales > Streptomycetaceae > Streptomyces > Streptomyces sp. NPDC050161. The sequence continues at coordinate 278,576 of NZ_JBITJM010000002.1, forward strand.
TCACGGACTTCGCGTACGTCCCGCGCGACGCCGAGGTGCGGATCGCGAGCGCCGCCGGCGGCCGGTTCGCGCTCACCGGTGCCCGCTGCGAGCGCCGCCTGCCGGCCCGTTACGGCGCCGCGTCCGACGTCCCCGTGGAACTGCGCGGCACCGGCAACTGCTCCCGCCAGGTCAACAACTTCGGCGCCGCGGGCACCTTCGAGTGCGACAAGCTCATCGCGGTCGAGGTCCTCACCCCGGGCGGCAACTGGTCGTCCTACCCGCCGCACAAGCACGACGCGTGCCGCCCCGGTGAGGAGTCCGAACTGGAGGAGATCTACTACTTCGAGATCGAGCCCGCGCACGGCACGGAAGGCGTCGGCTACCAACGCGTCACCCCCTCCGGGCAGGGCCGCGGCACCGACGTACTCGCCGAGGTCCGCAGCGGCGACGCGGTCCTCATCCCGGACGGCTGGCACGGCCCGTCCATCGCCGCCCCCGGCCACACCATGTACTACCTCAACGTCATGGCGGGCCCGGGTGAGACCCGTGAGTGGCTGATCTGCGACCACCCCGACCACGGCTGGATCCGCGCCACCTGGCCTGCACAGCCCGTCGACACCCGCCTCCCCCTCTACACCGCGCCCGCAGGAGAAGCCCGATGACCACCCGACGCCTCACCGTCGCACAGGCCCTGGTGCAGTTCCTCGCCCACCAGTACACCGAGCGGGACGGCCGCCGGCAGCGACTGATCAACGCCTGCTGGGGCATCTTCGGCCACGGCAACGTCGCCGGCATCGGCCAGGCGCTCCTGGAGTCACGCGAGGACCTGCCCTACCTCCAGGGCCGCAACGAACAGGCCATGGTGCACGCCGCCGTCGGCTACGCCCGCCAGTCCGACCGGCTCCGCGCCCAGGCCGTCACCACCTCCATCGGCCCCGGCGCCACCAACCTCGTCACCGGCGCCGCGCTCGCCACCGTCAACCGCATCCCCGTGCTGCTGCTGCCCGGCGACACCTTCGCCACCCGGCCCGCCGAACCGGTGCTCCAGCAGCTCGAAGTCCCGTACGCGGGCGACCTGTCGGTCAACGACGCACTGCGCCCGGTCTCCCGCTACTTCGACCGCGTCACCCGCCCCGAAGCGCTGATCCCGGCCGCCCTCCAGGCCATGCGGGTGCTCGCCGACCCGGTGGAGACCGGCGCGGTCACCCTCGCCCTGCCCCAGGACGTGCAGACCGAGGCGTACGACTGGCCCGATGAGTTCTTCGCCGACCGGGTCTGGCGGGTCGCCCGCCCCGCCCCCGACGCCGACGCCCTGGCCGCGGCGGCGGACGCGATCCGCGCCGCCCGCAGACCGCTGCTGATCGCCGGCGGCGGCGTCCACCACAGCGAGGCGGAGGACGCCCTGCGGGCCTTCGCCGACACCACCGGCATCCCCGTCGCCGCCACCCAGGCGGGCAAGGGATCGCTGCGCCACGACCACCCGGCGGACGTCGGCGGCATCGGCCACACCGGCACCGCCACCGCCGACGGGCTTGCCCGCGAGGCCGACCTCGTCATCGGCGTCGGCACCCGGTACTCCGACTTCACCACCGCGTCCGCGACCCTCTTCGCCGCCCCCGGCGTGCGCTTCGTCAACCTCAACATCGCCTCCTTCGACGCACACAAGCTCGGCGCCGCCTCCCTCGTCGCCGACGCCCGCGCCGGCCTGGAAGCGCTCACCCGCGAGCTGAAGGACCACCGCGTCGACCCGGCGTACGAGGCCGGTTACGGCGCCACGAAGGCCGACTGGGAACGCCGGGTCGACGCGGCCTACGCCGCCGGGGACGAGTCGGCCCGCCCCTCGCAGACCCAGGTGCTCGGCGCCCTCGACGCCGTCGTCGACGACACCGACGTGCTCATCAACGCCGCCGGTTCACTCCCCGGTGACCTGCACAAACTCTGGCGCGCCCGGTCCCGCAGGCAGTACCACGTCGAATACGGCTACTCCTGCATGGGCTACGAGATCCCGGCCGCCATCGGCGTCGGCATCGCCGCCCCGGGGCGCCCCGTATGGGCCCTGGTCGGCGACGGCACCTACCTGATGAACCCCACCGAAATCGTCACCGCGGTCCAGGAGGGCATCCCCTTCACGCTCGTCCTCGTCCAGAACCACGGCTACGCCTCCATCGGCGGGCTCTCCCAGGAGACCGGCGGCGAACGGTTCGGCACGGACTACCGCTTCCGCGCCGGGGACGGCACCTACACCGGCGCCCCGCTGCCCGTGGACCTCGCCGCCAACGCCGCGTCCCTGGGACTGCACGTCATCCGCGCGGGCACCGTCGGGGAGCTGCGCGCCGCGCTCGCCGATGCACGTGGCGCGAACCATCCCACATGTGTCTATGTCGAGACCGAAACGGCCGACACAGTGCCGGGCGCGCCGGAGGCGCAAGCCTGGTGGGATGTTCCTGTTGCCGAGACCGCGACGCGTCCGGCGGCGGTAGCGGCTCGCGCGGCGTACGAACGGCACGCCGTGGACCGCCGCCGTCACCTGTGATCTCAGCTCGATGTCGTCACCACCCAGAAAGGCCCCCCGCATGAAGACCCTCAGCCACTGGATCGGCGGCAAGCCCGTCGAGGGCGTTTCCGGCAACTTCGGCCCGGTCTACAACCCGGCCACCGGTGCGCAGGAGAAGCAGGTCCCCTTCGCGTCCGTCGAGGAGGTGGACGCCGCCGTCGCCGCCGCCGAGGAAGCGTTCCGCACCTGGGGCACCAGCTCACTCGCCAAGCGCACCTCGGTGCTGTTCCGCTACCGCGAGCTGGTCGACGCGCACCGCGACGAGATCGCCGAACTGATCACCGCCGAGCACGGCAAGGTGCACTCCGACGCGCTCGGCGAGGTCGCCCGCGGCCTGGAGATCATCGAGCTGGCCTGCGGCATCCCGGAGAAGCTCAAGGGCGAGCTGTCCACCCAGGTGTCCACCCGTGTGGACGTCTCCTCGATCCGCCAGTCCCTCGGCGTGGTCGCCGGCATCACGCCGTTCAACTTCCCCGCCATGGTGCCGATGTGGATGTTCCCGCTCGCCATCGCCTGCGGTAACACCTTCGTCCTCAAGCCCAGCGAGAAGGTGCCGAGCGCGGCGCTCAAGCTCGCCGAGCTGGCGGCCGACGCGGGCCTGCCCGACGGCGTGCTGAACGTCGTCAACGGCGACAAGGTCGCGGTGGACCGCATCCTGGAACACCCGGACGTCGCCGCCGTCTCCTTCGTCGGCTCCACCCCCATCGCCCGCTACATCCACACCACGGGCACCGCCAACGGCAAGCGGGTACAGGCGCTGGGCGGCGCCAAGAACCACATGATGGTGCTGCCGGACGCCGACCTCGAACTCGCCGCTGACGCCGCCATCAACGCCGCGTACGGCTCGGCGGGCGAGCGCTGCATGGCGATCTCCGTCGTCGTCGCCGTCGGCGACACCGCCGACCCGCTGATCGGCAAGATCAAGGAGCGGGCCGGCAAGCTGCGCATCGGCCCCGGCAACGACCCGGCGTCCGAGATGGGCCCGCTGATCACCAAGGTGCACCGCGACAAGGTCGCCTCGTACGTGGCGGGCGCCGCCGCCCAGGGAGCCGACGTCGTCATCGACGGCACGGGCTTCACCGTCGAGGGCTTCGAGGACGGCCACTGGATCGGCGTCTCGCTGCTCGACCACGTCACCCCGGAGATGGACGCCTACCGCGACGAGATCTTCGGCCCGGTCCTTTCGGTCGTGCGGGTGGCGACCTACGACGAGGCCATCGCGCTGATGAACTCCTCGCCGTGGGGCAACGGCACCGCCATCTTCACCCGGGACGGCGGCGCGGCCCGCCGCTTCCAGCTGGAGGTCCAGGCCGGCATGGTCGGCGTGAACGTCCCGATCCCGGTCCCGGTCGGCTACCACTCCTTCGGTGGCTGGAAGGACTCCCTCTTCGGCGACCACCACATCTACGGCAACGACGGCGTGCACTTCTACACCCGAGGCAAGGTCGTCACCACCCGCTGGCCCGACCCGTCCGACGGCGGCATCAACCTCGGCTTCCCCAGCAACCACTGACCTCGGCGCGGCACCCCGGGTAAGCGTCCCCCGGCGCTTCCCCGGGGGCCCGCCCCGCGTGCCCGCCCCCTGCCGTCCCCCCCCCGGCAGGGGGCTGGGCCTGTCCGGGGACAACGGCCGGTGGCGCGATTGCTACGGTTACCCGCCGTGTACACATCACCACCATCGGGGGGCGCAATGCCACGAAGTACGGCGCTGGCCAAGGGCGCACGCATCACCGGCGGAGCGTTCTGCCTGCTTTTCTTCCTCTACACCGCGTTCTGGCTGTGCCACGACATCGGTGAGTTCGGCGCCGTGGGGGTGTGGGACGCCTGGACCGGCCGGGGTGTCGCCGGGGTCAACATGGTCAGCAACTCCACGCAATGCGGGCTCGCCGTCGTGCAGTTGAGCGCGGCGATCGCGGCCTTCGCCGGACGCCGGGCGGCGGGCGGCCTGCTGGCCGTCGCCACCACCTTCACCTTCGCCACCGCCGTGCAGACGATGATCAGCACCGGCAACCACACCAGCACCAACCGCTGGTTCCTGAAGGCCGACATGGGGGCCGACCCCTTCGAAGCGGTCTTCCTCGGCAGCCTGCCGCTGTTCCTGCTGGCCTTCGTCGCCGGCGTCGTGCTGCTCTGCGGGATGCGCTCCTGGCCGCGCCCCACCCCCAGCGCCCCGCCGCTGCGCCCCGTCAAGGCCGCTGGGGCGGTGTCCGGCCTGGTGCTCGGCGCCATGGCGCTCTGCTCGGTGATCTGGCAGATCACCATGCTGGTCGAGGGCGGCAACCCCGACGCGTTCGTCGTGCTCTACCTCGGCAAGGGCGTCCTCACCTCACTGACCGCCCTGGCGCCCGGCTGGTACGCACTGGTCATCCTGGTGCTGACCGGCGTCGGCGCCCTCACCAGCCTGATGCGCGGCGGGGCGGCCCGCGGCCTGGCGATGGGGCTCGCCACCGTCCTGCTGCTGAACGCGGTCCTGACGGTCATCGCGCTGGCGGACAGCGGCGCCCTCTTCCGCATCAGCGACGCCGCGCCGGGCCTGAGCATCCTCAACACCGTGCAGTGGATGCTCGACCTGCTCGGTTCGATCGCGCTGTTCGCGCTGATGGGCAAGGGCGAACCGGTCGCCCCCGGCTGGCAACCGCCCGCCCCCGCCCTCCAGTTCGCCGGCCCCGGCTTCGTGCCGCCCGGCCCCCAGGCCCCGCCGCAGGGCAGCTGGCAGCAGCCCTTCCCGCCGCAGCCAGGACCCCTGCCGCCCGCCCCATCGGCCGGCGTCCCGCCGATGCCGCCGGGCACTCCGCCGGGGCCGCAGGGCCCTCCGCCGGTGCCGGGCCCTCCGTCGGCGCCGGGCGGCTTCGGCCCGCCGCAGTACTGAGCACGCCCCGCCGGTAACCTGGGGCACGGTGCGGCACGCGCCACCACAGCTGTGCGGCGAGGGAGGTTGATGACTATGGCCCGCCAGGCCCGCCATCAGCCTGCCCTCGCCCGAGCCGCCGCCTGAGCATCCGCCTCGCGCGCCACGCGGCCCGGTCGTCCTTCACGACCAGGAGTGTCACGTGTCTTTCCGCATTCCCAACGACCCGTCCCCGCACAGAAGTTCCACACCGCCGAACGAGCCCTACGCGCTCCGCGGCGACGACCTGATCACCGAACGGCTCACGCTCCGCCCGTGGCCGGCCGCCGAGATCACCGCTGTATCCGCCGGGGCCCGCCACCCGCACTGGGCGGCGGACTTCCCCGCCGACGGCGACCGCGTCATCGCCGGATTCCTCACCGCCCACCCCGACGCACGGGGCACCTACGGCCACCGGCTGATCGCCGAGCGGACGAGCGGCCTGGTGGTCGGCTCGATCGGTCTGTTCCCGCACGGCGGCGGCCGTCTGGAAATCGGCTACGGCGTCGTGCCCTCGCGCCGGTGCCGTGGCTACGCCACCGAAGCCACCCGCGCCCTGGCCGGATTCGGCCTCACCGCGCCGGGTGTGCACACCGTGTTCGCGGAGGTGGATCCGGCGAACCCGGCCTCCGTACGTGTACTGCGGAAGGCCGGACTCCGGTACTGCGGCGACGGTGACACAGGCACGGCCCGCTTCCGGATCACCACCGCGCCTGCGCCGCAGGACTGACCGGCGGGCGCACCGGACGCACCGGACGCACCGCGCAGGCCGCCCGGCGCCCGCGGCAGCGGCCCGTACCACCGACGCGGTACGGGCCGCTGCGCCGCTACTGCCCCCGGAGGCCACGGGGTTCCGACCCCGGGGCGGTCCGGCTGTCAGTGGTCGTCCCTAGGATTCAGCCATGGATCTCCGACTGCGCGGACGGCGGCTGTACGCCGCGGCCGGCGCCCTGGCCCTGCTCGTCGGCGGCGGAACGTGGGCGGCCACCGCCTCGGACGCCGCACCCGCCGTCCACCGCGCGGACCGGGCGCTGACGATGCCCGAGACGCCGGGCAGCAAGAAAACGGTGCGGATAGACACCTCCTACTTCACCGCTCCCGGCGCCGCGGGCGAGCGCCGCCCCGCCGTCCTGCTCGGCCACGGATTCGGCGGCAGCAAGGACTCCGTCCGCCCGCAGGCCGAGCAACTGGCGCGGGACGGCTACGCGGTGCTCACCTGGTCGGCGCGCGGTTTCGGGAAGTCCACCGGCAAGATCGGCCTGAACGACCCGGACCGCGAGGTCGCCGACGTCAGCCGGATGATCGACTGGCTGGCGAAGCGGCCCGACGTACTCCTCGACAAGGCGGGCGACCCCCGGGTGGGGGTGGCGGGCGGCTCGTACGGCGGCGCCATCGCGCTGCTCGCGGCCGGGCACGACCCACGGGTGGACGCCATCGCCCCGCAGATCACCTACTGGAACCTCGCCGACGCGCTGTTCCCGAACGGCGTCTTCAAGAAGCTGTGGACCGGGATCTTCTTCACCACCGGATCCGCCGGCGCCCCCGGTGGCCCGCCGGGACGCGGCCCCGCGGCGGCCGGCGGCTGCGGCAGGTTCGAGGCGGACCTGTGCGCGATGTACCAGCGGGTGGCCGTCTCGGGGAAGCCGGACGCCGCCGCCCGCAAGCTGCTGGAGGAGCGCAGCCCTTCGGCCGTCGGCGACCGCATCAAGGTGCCCACGCTGATCATGCAGGGCCAGACCGATTCGCTGTTCCCGCTGGACCAGGCCGACGCCATGGAGAAGACGATCCGCGGCAACGGCGCCCCGGTGGACGTCGACTGGATCGCGGGCGGCCACGACGGCGGCGACCGCGAGACCGGCCGCCTCGCCACCAGGACCCGGGTCTGGTTCGACCGGTACCTCAAGGGCGACAAGGGCGCGGACACCGGCCCCGCCTTCCGGATCAGCCGCAACGGCGGAGTGGACTCCACCAATGGCGCGCTGCGGCTCAGCGGCGCGAGCGGGGACCGCTACGCCGGGCTGGACAACGACCCGCACCGGATCCGGCTCACCGGCCGCGAGCAGCGCTTCGGCAACCCGGCGGGCGCCGGCCCGCCCGCCATCTCCGCGGTGCCTGGTGTGGGCGCCCTGGGCAACCTCTCCTCCCTGGGCGCCGGCGGACTCTCGCTGGATTTCCCCGGCCAGTACGCCCGGTTCGACTCGGCGCCGCTGACCACGCCGGTGCACGTCACGGGCAGCCCGAAGACCACCGTCCGGATCAGGTCGAGCACCCCCGACGCGGTGTTCTTCGCCAAGGTCTACGACGTGGCGCCGGACGGCACCAAGCAGGTGCTGCCGTCCCAGCTCGTCACGCCGTACCGCATCGAAGGCGCCGGTGACGGCAGACGGGTCGAGGTCCGACTGCCCGCCGTCGACCACGAGTTCGCGGCCGGGCACCGGATGCGGCTGGTGCTCTCGGCGACCGACCTCGCGTACGCCTCGCCCGCCGCGCCCGCCACGTACACCGTCACGCCGGAGAACGGCGGCGTGCTGGAGGTGCCGACCGCGCCCGGTGTGCGCAGCGCCGCGGCCCCGCTGCCTGCCTGGACCTGGGGCCTGCCCGCGGTGGCCGCGGTCGTCGCGGCGCTGCTGCTGCTCACCGCGCGGCGGCGGACCGCGGCACCGGCCCCCGACCCGGCGCTGGCCGACGTCCCGCTGGAGATCGTCGGGCTGAGCAAGAAGTACGCCGGGTCGGCCGACCGGTACGCGGTGCGGGACCTCTCGTTCCGCGTCGAGCAGGGACAGGTGCTGGGGCTGCTCGGGCCCAACGGCGCGGGCAAGACCACCACGTTGCGCATGCTGATGGGCCTGATCCGGCCGGACGAGGGCGAGGTGCGGGTCTTCGGGCACGCGATCAGGCCGGGCGCGCCGGTCCTCTCCCGGGTCGGCGCCTTCGTCGAGGGCGCCGGGTTCCTGCCGCACCTGTCGGGGCGCGCCAACCTCGACCTGTACTGGCAGGCGACCGGCCGTCCCGCGGCCGACGCGCACATCGAAGAGGCCCTGGAGATCGCCGGCCTCGGCGACGCGCTCCAACGGGCCGTCCGCACCTACTCGCAGGGCATGCGACAGCGCCTGGCCCTCGCCCAGGCCATGCTGGGCCTGCCCGATCTGCTCATCCTCGACGAGCCCACCAACGGGCTCGACCCGCCGCAGATCCGCGAGATGCGCGACGTGATGATCCGCTACGCAGCCGCCGGACGCACCGTCATCGTCTCCAGCCATCTCCTCTCCGAGGTCGAACAGAGCTGTACGCACCTGGTCGTCATGGACCGCGGGCGGCTCGTCCAGGCGGGCCGGGTCGCCGAGATCACCGGCTCGGGCGACACCCTGCTGGTCGGCGTCGCGGCGCCCGCCGCCCTGTCGGACGCGCTGGTCGAGAAGGTCGGCGCGCTGCCCGGGGTCGACAGCGCCGTCCGCGCCGACGAGGGCCTGCTGGTCCGGCTCACCGACCCGGCCGGCACCCCCCAACTGCTCGCCGAACTCCTGCGGTTGGAGGTCCCGGTGCACCGCGTCGGCCCGCACCGTCGCCTGGAGGACGCCTTCCTCACCCTGATCGGAGGTGACCGATGACCGCACGCACGTCACCGGAGCCGGAGCGGGCGCCCGTAGCGGCGCCGCGGCACACGGAAGCGGCGGCACCCGCCGCGCCCGGCTACCGCGCCCGCCGCACCCTCCCGCTGCGCGTCGAGGCGCGGCGCCAGCTCAAACGGCGCCGCACGCTGGTGATCGCCGCGCTCCTCACCCTGCTGCCCTTCGTCCTGGTCGCCGCGTTCGCGATCGGCGGCGACCCGGCGAGCCGCGGGAACGGCCGGGTCACCCTGATGGCCACCGCCACCGCGTCCGGCGCCAACTTCGCCGCCACGGTGCTGTTCGTGTCGGCCGGTTTCCTGCTCGTCGTCCCGGTGGCGCTGTTCTGCGGCGACACGGTGGCGTCGGAGGCGAGCTGGTCCTCGCTGCGCTACCTCCTGGCGGCGCCGGTGCCACGGGCCAGGCTGCTGCTGAGCAAGCTCACCGTGGGGCTGATCTTCAGCGCCGCGGCGATGGTGCTGCTCCCGCTGGTCGCCCTCGGCGTGGGCACCGCCGCGTACGGCTGGGGGCCGCTCGAACTCCCCACCGGGGGCGCGCTGTCCGCGGGGACGGCGGTGCCGCGGCTGGCGATCGTGGTGGCGTATCTCTTCGTCAGCCAGTTGGTGACGGCGGCGCTGGCGTTCTGGCTGTCGACGGTGACCGACGCCCCGCTGGGCGCGGTCGGCGGCGCGGTCGGCCTGACGATCATCGGCAACGTCCTCGACCAGGTCACCGCGCTCGGCCACTGGCGCGATGTGCTGCCCGCGCACTGGCAGTTCTCCTGGGCCGACACCCTCCAGCCGCGGGTGGAGTGGGCGGGGATGATCCAGGGATCGTCGGTCTCGGTGGCGTATGCGCTGGTGCTGTGCGCGCTCGCGTTCCGCGGCTTCGCCCGCAAGGACGTGGTGTCGTAGCCCTGCCGTCGACTCGGTCCCTGGTCCCCATGCCAGTTCAGGCCACCGGGCGGCGGCCCCAGGCGGAGATCATCGGCGAGGTGGCCAGGTCGAGACCGCCCGCCGCGACGGTGGCCAGGTGGCGGTCGATCTCCTCGTCCGTGGCGAGCCCCGCGGCGACGAGCTTGTCGCGGACCTGGCGGACGGTGGCCTCCTCCAGCACGGTGCACGCGGGCGAGGCGATCGGGAAGTAGGCGTCGGCCCGGACGTCGGCCAGCCCGGCCTCGCGCAGCAGCCGGGGCAGCTTGCGCCCGTACGCCAGGTCCGCGCCACGCTCCTTCAGGAGTGCGCGGAAGCCGCGGCGCAGCCTGTTGGCCAGCTCCTGCTGGGGCCCGTACTCATCGGGGCAGATCAGCGGCTGCAACGCCGGGTCGGCGTCCTCCAGGACCAGCCACCCGCCGGGGCGCAGGGCCTCGGTCATCGACCGCAGGGCCTTGGCGCGGTCGGCGACGTGGACCAGCACGAGCCGGGCGTGGATCAGGTCGAACGGGCCGCCGGCCGGGGGCGGCTCGGCCGCCACGTCGTGGCGCAGCGCCTCGAAACCCACCGCCTGACGCATCCAGGAGGTGTCGATGTCGGTGGCCACCACGTACCCGGCCGGGCCGACGCGCTCGGCCAGCCAGGACGGCACCGTGGGCCCGCCGGCCCCGACCTCCCAGCACCGCCATCCCTCGCCGACCCCGACCGTCCCGAAGTGCCGGAACGTCGACGGGTCGAAGAGCGCCGACAGCGCGGCGAACCGCTTGCCCGCCTCGGCCTGGCGATTGTCGAGAAGGTACCCCTCGCCCTGGGTGCTCCGTGTGTCCCGTGCCATGGCCCGATCATCGCAGCCGGCCATGGCACGGACCGGCTCAGGCCGTCGGCCCCTGCATGAGGGAGCTGACCCAGCGCATCGTCCCCTCGCCGAACCCCTGGATGTAGGTCTGGGCGCTGTGCGTGCCGCCCGGCACGACCTGGAGCCGGGTGTGCACGGGACCGTGCCCGTACCGCTGGATGAACTTCCGCACCTTGGGCAGCACGGTGGCCTCCCGGGAACCGTCCTGGAACGCCAGGTACACCGGCGGGCCGCCGCGCGCGATGAGCCGCCGGGCCAGCACCTCGGGATTGTTCTCCCGCTCCTCCTTCGCGTGCCCGGCCCACAGGGGGGAGTCGGGCACGATGTCGGGCCCGTTGGGTATGGCCACCTTGAAGGTGCCCGGGTGCTGGAGGACGTTCTTGAGCGCCGCGAAACCGCCCGACGACGAGCCCATGATCGCCCAGGCGTTCCGGGTGTCCAGGGTCCGGAAGTTCTGCCGCACGAGGTCGGGCACGTCCTGGCTCAGCCAGGTGCCGATCTTCGGCTGTCCCGGGATGTCGCTGCCGTCGTAGTACTGCTTGTCATTGGGATTGAGCACCGGCATCACGACGATGAACGGCAGGCTCGTGCCCTTCTGCGACCACTGCGCGAGATTCTCCTCCAGCTTCAGGTCGCCGCCTATCCAGTAGTTGAGGGGATATCCGTACGCGCCGGGCAGCGCCTCCATCACCGGGAAGCCCTTGTGCGCGTTCCGCTTCTCGTAGTACTCCGGCGGCGCCCACACCCACACCTTCCCGGTGAAGCCCGACTTCGGGCCGTGGAAGGTGGTCACGCCTATGGGGGTGTCCTGCCCCGCGCCGGGAACCTTGCGCTGCTCCTGGAAGGAGATCGGATGCGTGGGCATCCGCACCAGGGAGGAGTGGCCCGGCCGCGTGCCCTGGTGCGCCGTGCCGGTACCGGCGTCCGCGTGCGCCACACCGAACCGCACCGGGGCCGCCCGGGACCGTCCCGCGTCGCAGCCGGACGTCGCGACGAGAACGGTGAGAGTGATCAATGCCACCACAGGGGCGAACAGGGTTTTGCGCACGGGGCCTTCTCCTTGCCGGGCGGCCGGGAGGAGCCCCGGCCGCCCGGCAAGAGGGGGCCGCACGGGCCGCGGGTTTCCCTTCCGGGGCGTCGAATTGCTCGCACCCTGTGTGCCGTTCCCCGGCATGTCGCCGGTGACCTGGGGGATTTACGTGCCGCAGAAGAGCGGTTTACCAGCATTTTTCCGGTGTGGCGGGCGCCCGGCCACCCCGGTACGGCCGCTTCGCCCCAAGGCATCCGCCGTCGGGGGACCGTCGCGCGCGGAGGCCGGCGGACGGCGCGGGCGACCCGGTGCCGCACCGGCCGCGAACAGGGAAAAACCCTGGTACCGGAGGTTCCGGTTCCCGGCATACCGGCCCGTATTCTCTCGGTATGACCTGGTCGCGTGCGCTGAAGCAGACCGCCCGCTCCGGGCTGACCATCGAGCGGACCAAGCTCACCCCGCTGATCGCGGTACGCGGCTCGGTCGGCGTCGCCCTCGTCATCGGGCTGTGCCTGTGGCGCGGCAACCCCACCCTCGCGGTCTCGTCCGCCTTCGGAGCCTTCGCCTCCGGAATCGTCACCTTCCAGCGCAGCTGGCGCCCGCGCCCCGTCCTGGCACTCGCCGTCGCCGGCGGCCTGGCCGTCTCCACCTTCCTCGGCTACCTGGCCGCCTCCCACATCGTCGCCTTCCTCCTCCTGCTGACCGGCTGGACGTTCCTGTCCGGGATGGCCTGGTCCATCGGCCCGGTCTCCGGCCTGGTCGGCACCCAGACCGTGTCGATCATGCTGGTCACGGTCACCCTGCCGACCTCCGTGCTCGGCGCCCTGGAGCACGCCGCCCTGATCGCCTTCGGCGGCCTCGTCCAGGCCACCTTGATCCTCGTCTTCCCCGTGCGCCCCTGGGGAGTGCAACGGGACGCGCTCGCCGACGCACTGGCCGCCGAGGCGGACTACGCGCGCAGGCTGCGGCACGACCCGGTGGCCCCGTTCGACCCCCAGCCCCTCATGGACGCACGGCTCGCCTCGGCGGTGACGCCACGTCAGGCCAAGCGCCGCCCGGTCCAGCTGCACGGCCCCCGCGGCCTCGCCGAACAGCTCAGACCCGTCCTCGCCTCCCTCGCCGACCCGGTCGTCGGCGCCCCCGTGGAAGGGCCCGAACGCGACCGCGCCCGCGACCTGCTGGGCGCCGCCGCCACCGTCCTGGACGCCGTCGCACACGCCATCCGGCACGACCGCCCGGTCCGGATCTCGCCCGAGGCGATGGCCACCCTCGAAGTCCCCGCTTCCGGACCGGTGCTCAAGGGCGCGGCCCGCCGTTCCGCCTACCGCCTGATCTCGCTGCTCGCCGACGCCGTCGAACGCACCGACGAGCCGGTCGAGGCCACCCGCCCCACCACCGAAGCCGAACGCGGCCACCTCCTGCGCCCCAGCGTGCCCCACCTCGTGCCGGTCGCATGGCGCTCCCTGCACCGCGAGCTGCGCTGGTCCTCCCGCTTCCTCCGGCACGCACTGCGGGTCAGCGCGGTCGCCGCGGCCGGCTATCTGCTGGGCACCGCGCTCCCGTTCGGCCACGGCTACTGGGCGCCGCTCGCCGCCGTCATGGTGATGCGCCCCGACTTCGCCCAGACCTATTCGCGCGGCGTCGCACGTTTCAGCGGCACCCTCGTCGGCGTCGCCGTCGGCGGCGGCGTGATGGCGCTGTTCCATCCGCACGCGTATGTCTCCGCGGCCCTCGCGGTGGTCTGCGTACTGCTGATGTACCTGCTGATGCGCACCGGCGTCTCGGTGACCTCGGCCTGCGTGGCGGCGTACGTCGTCTTCCTGCTCGGCATCGCCGGCGCGGGATGGGAACAGACCGTCCTGGAACGGGTGGTGCTCACCCTCGTCGGCGGGCTGCTCGCGATGCTGGCCTACGCCCTGTTCCCGGCCTGGGAAACCCCCAAGCTGCGCGACCGCCTCGCCGAATGGCTGGAGGCCAACGGACGCTACGCGCTGGCCGTTTTCGACCTCTACGGGCGGCCCGCCGAACGCCGTCCCCGCCAGGTCCGCGACGCCCTCCTGGACTCCCGTGCCGCCCGTGCCGCCTGGGAGGAGACCGAGGGCCGGGCCGAGAAGGAACCCGTGCGCCACCGTGGCCTCTCGCGTACCGCGGCGGGCGTGGCCAGCACCGCGCTCGCCACCATGGGCCGGGTCGCGATGATCCTGGAGGCCCACCTCCCGGGGAAGGACGCCGCGCAGGACCCGGGCGCCACCGCGTTCGCCTACGAATTCCGCGACTCCCTGGAGAAGGCCACCGCCGCGGTGCGCAACAGGGAGCAACTGGACTGGAGCGAGCTGCGCGCCGTCTGGGAACGCTGGGACGCGGAGGACGAGAGCCAGGGCGTCGCGCTGCGCGGCGCCGACCTGCTCCTGGACGCCCTCGACGACCTCGCCCAGGCCCTGTCACGCGGACCCGGTGGCCGCAACCGCGCGGCACGCGGGAAACTGGGCAGCAGCAGCCGGTGAGGGACCGGGTGTCCCGCGCCGCGGCGGCCGGTCCCGGCGGATTCCCGCACGGGATTTTCTCGCTCCGCACCGTCCCGCAGGAACCATTCAGGGCTCCCAGTAGTCTTGATAATTGCCCGTAATTGACGCCTTTGGTGAAGCCTTGGTGCTGTCTGGGCCGCGATGTCCGAGGACCCCGCTCACCCCGGGGCCTGTCATCCAGTGAGAAAGAGCAAGCGAACCCACCATGGCGCCCAGCACTTCGTCCGGTACGTACGACATAGGCATCGACCTCGGCACCGCCAACACCCTGGTGTACTCCCGCGGCAAGGGAGTGGTGCTGAACGAGCCGTCCGTCGTCGCCGTCAACGCGGCGGGCGACGTGATCGCCGTCGGCGTGGAGGCCAAGCGCACGATCGGCCGCACCCCCTCGGGCATCACCGCCATGCGCCCCCTGCGGGAGGGTGTCATCGCCGATTTCCACGCCGCCGAACAGATGCTGCGGGCCCTCATGAAGAAGGCGCTGCCCACCCGCCGCTTCTCCAAGCCGCGGGTGGTCATCTGCGTCCCGTCCGGCATCACCGGTGTGGAACGACGGGCCGTCATCGACTCCGCGCGCGGCGCCGGGGCCCGCGAAGTCCACCTCATCGAGGAGCCGATGGCCGCGGCGATCGGCGCCGGGCTGCCGGTCGCCGATCCGGTGGGCTGCATGGTGGTGGACATCGGCGGCGGCACGACCGAGGTCGCCGTCGTCTCCATGGGCGGCATCGTCACCGCCCAGTCGGTACGCGTCGCCGGAGACGCTCTGGACGCCGCGATCACCTCGTACGTCAAGAAGAAGCACTCGCTGTCCATCGGGGAGCGCACCGCGGAGGACATCAAGATCGCCATCGGTTCGGCGGCCTGGACCCCCGTGCCGACCGACGAGGAGGGCGAGCCCGAGCGCCCCACGTCGTACACCGTCCGTGGCCGCGACCACGTCGGCGGGCTGCCGCGCGTCCAAGAGATCACCGAGGAGGAGATCCGCGAGGCACTGGCCGAACCGGTCGACGCGATCGTCCGCGCGGTGCACCGCACCCTCGACGAGTGCCCGCCGGAGCTGTCAGGCGACATCATCGAGCGGGGCATCGCGCTGACCGGTGGCGGCGCCCTGCTGCGCGGCCTGGACCTGCGGCTGCGGCAGGAGATGGGGGTGCCGGTGCTGGTCGCCGACGAGCCGCTGGACTGCGTGGTCAACGGCACCGGCAAGTGCGTGGACGAATTCGCCTCGCTCCAAGGGCTGTTGTCCGGCGCGAAGGAACAGCCGCGCAGGACGGTGCGGTTGTGAGCCGTGAGCCGTGAGCCGGGGCGGGGGCGTTATGTGGCTGTGGCGTCCCCGCCGTCGGGTCCGGCCTTTCGCGCGGCGTCGGCGGACGCGTCGGCCGCGCGGCGGATGATCAGCGATTCCAGGCCGTCGAGGATCCGTTCCAGGCCGAATTCCAGAGCCTGATCACGCCCGTTCTCCGCGGCGCCGGACGCGACGGCCGAGGCAAGCGCGGGAAAGCGGTCCGAGCGGCCGACCAGCAGTTCGTTCAGCGCCGCGCTCAAGACCTGCTCGGGGCCGGTGGCTCGGGCGCTGCCGACCCCCATGGACGCCGCGATCTGCGCGATGCCCCGGACGTGGCCGGTCACCAGGACCACGGCGTCGAGCTGCTCGCTCCCGCTGAGCCCGGTGCGCGCGAGCGCGGCCAGCGCGCGTTCGGTCCAGCTGAGTTCGTGCGGCCCCATGACGCGCGGCCCGACGGCCGCCTCCAGGAGCCAGGGGTGGCGGTGGAAGACCGCCGACAGCTCCGTGGCCCAGGCGCGGAGTGCGGGGCGCCAGGGGAGCGTGTCCGGTGCCGGGCCGTCGGACGCGGCGCCGGTGGGCGGCGCGTCGGCCCCGGCGGGCGGCGCGGCATCCGGGGCAACGGCCGGCGGTTCGCCCATCGCGGTGTCGATCATCAACGCGACCAGCTCGGTCTTGCCCGGCACGTAGCGGTACAAGGACATCTTGGTGAAGTCCAGCTCACCGGCCACCCGTTGCATGGAGACCGCGCCCAGGCCGCCGAGGTCGGCGAGCGCGATCGCGGTCCGGGTGATCCGCTCCAGACTCAGCGCCGGCTTGGGCCCGCGGCTCGGCCGCCCGCGTTCACCCCACAGCAGAGCGGCGCTGCCCGCCTGGTCCCCGAACACGCTGCTCTTGCCGTCCCCTGCGCTCCGCTCGTCTCCAGCCACCTCCGTATTTTAAAACTGTGTCCGTGGTATACAGAATCGTGTCCGGCGGATACAGTTTTCTCGTCGGTGGATGAGTTCGTGAGCGAACGATGACGACGGGGGTGTGACGGCGATGGCGGCTGCACGGAAAAAGGCGACGGAGCGGGCCACGGGCGGGACGCGGGGCGGGATGCCGGAGCTGCGGGTGCTGATCTCGGGGGCCAGCGTGGCCGGCCCGGCGCTGGCGTACTGGCTCGCGCGCTACGGCTGCCGCCCGACGGTGGTCGAGGTGGCGCCCGCCCTGCGCGGCGGCGGCTTCGCCGTCGACTTCCGCGGCGCGGTCCACCTCCAGGTCCTGGAGCGCATGGGACTCCTCGACGGGATCCGGAGCCGCGACACGGGCGGCAGCCCACTCCGCTTCGTCGACGCGCAAGGCGGTCAACTGGCTGCCATGCCACCGGAGTTCGCGGGCGGCGAGGTCGAGATACTGCGCTCGGAACTGTCCCGCATCCTGTATGAGCACAGCCTGCACGGCCGGGACGGGCGAGCGTCCCACCCGGAGGGCCCGCCCGCCGCACCCGCGGCCACCGAGTACGTCTTCGGCGACTCCGTCACCGCACTCGACGAGACCGCCGACGGCGTGCGCGTCACCTTCGAGCGGAGCGCGCCCCGCACCTTCGACCTGATGGTCGGCGCGGACGGCATGCACTCCACCGTGCGGCGGCTCGCCTTCGGCCCGGAGCGGGACCACGTCAGCCACCTCGGCCACTACGTCGCAGGCTGGGACCTGCCGGCGAGCGCCCGCCCGGATCTCGCCGGGCGGTCGGCGGGGTACTCCGAGCCCGGCCGGATGGTGAGCGTGGGCCGCGTACCCCGGCGCGCAGGGGAGGACGGTTACGCGGGCGAGGCGTTCTGCGTCTTCGCCGCCGCGGAAACGTGCTACGACCGCGGCGACACCGCGGCCCAGAAGAAGCTGATCGCCGCCGCGTACGCCGGGGCGGGCTGGCGTACGCCGGAGCTGATGGCGACACTGCCGGACGCCGAAGGGCTGTACTTCGACGCCATCAGCCGGGTCGATGTGCCGAGTTGGTCCCGCGGGCGGACGGTGCTCATCGGTGACGCGGCACACGGCGCGACGCTGGGCGGGATGGGGACCGGCACGGCGCTCGTCGGCGCGTACCTCCTCGCCGGCGAACTGGCGTCGGCGGACGGGGACCACCGCCTCGCCTTCGCGCGCTACGAACGGCTGCTGCGGCCCTACGCCACCCGCTGTCAGGAGGGTGGCCGCGAGGTCGGCGCCTTCCTGGCGCCGGCCGACCAGGAGGCGATCGACGCACGCAACGCCCTGCTCAACGACCCGGTCCGGCTGGCGGCCATGCTGGACACCGGCCGGGAGATGTCCGCGGGCATCAGCCTGCCGGACTACCCGCAGTCGCCAGCCGCCTTCCGCACGGCCGCGGCGAACCCCGGACGGCCGGGGCGGATATGACGGTCCGTCGCAGATGAATGGAACTAACGATTCCCCTACGTCCAGGGAGTGGTGACCTGACATCAGGCTTTGATCAAACACGGTTATGCTACTTGCGGCCCGGCCCCTCCGGAGGTGTTGGCACAGCAGACCTCTGTGGCAGTGCTGTCCGTTGCGTCGCGGCCCGGAAGTCGTCCCGGTCTTTCAATGTTTGAGGGTTTTGAGGGTGCAGATGGTTCGAGAAGGATCGTCGCCCGAGGGATCGCGTCCCGCCTCGGTTCTCGCGTGGTTCGTGCCTGCCGCGGTGACCGCCGTGGTCGCTGGTGTCGCCACGGCGACGGTCCCCTCGCAGGCGAGTACACCGGTCATCTGGATCGGCGTGGTCGCCACGGCGGCGGTGGCGCTGGTAACGGGCGAACTGGCCCGCCGCGGGCGGGTCATCGCCGAGCTGCGCGAGCGGGGCGAGGCACAGCAGGCGGTGCTGGCCCGGCAGGAGTCGGAGAGTATCCGGCTGTCCACCGAGCTGCTGCCCGAGGTGGTCGCCAGGCTCGGGCACGGAGAGTTCCCCGAGGACGTCCTGGCCTCCATGCGCGAGCAGCTCAACCGGCACGCGCAGGAGGCGGGGCTCACCCCCGAGTTCACCGCCGCCCACGAGGCCGTCCTGCGGTCCATGCTGGACGCGGTCGTCGCCGAGGAAGACCTCCGCGACTCCGCCCAGCGGGCGTTCGTGAACATCGCCCGACGCGTGCAGGCGATCGTTCACCAACAGGCCCAGGAACTCCGCGAGATGGAGGACCGGCACGGCCACACGCCGGACGTCTTCGGCGACTTGCTGCGGCTGGACCACGGCACTGCCCTCATCGGGCGCCTCGCCGACTCGATCGCCGTCCTCGGTGGCGCCCGCCCCGGCCGCCAGTGGAGCCGCGCGGTGCCGCTGTTCAGCGTGCTGCGTGGCGCCATGTCGCGGATCATCGACTACCAGCGCGTCGAGCTGCACTCCGTCTCGGAGGTCGCCGTCGTCGGTCCCGCCGTCGAGCCGCTGATCCATGCCCTCGCCGAACTGCTGGACAACGCCACCCGCTACTCCCCGCCGCAGACCCGGGTGCACCTGACCGCGGTCGAGGTGCAGTCCGGCATCGCCGTCGAGATCGAGGACGGCGGCGTCAGCATGAGCGAGGAGGCGCGCAAGCGCGCCGAACGGATGCTGGAGCAGGCCCAGCAGGGCATCGACGTCAACGACCTGGGGGAGACCCCCCGGCTCGGCCTCGCCGTGGTCGGCCGGCTCGCGCAGGTCTACAACTTCCAGGTCTCACTGCGCACTTCGGCGTACGGCGGCGTGCGCGCGGTACTGATCGTGCCGCAGGACCTGATCACCACCGCCCCGGCGACGGGCCGTGCCCACGGCATCGGCGCCTCCTCGGGCCCCCTGACCGCCCGTACGGAGCGCACCCCCGCTCCGGCGGCTGCCCGCCCCGCCCAAGCCGCCCCGCCCGCGGCCGTCCGCCCTGCGCCCGCCCCCGTACCGGCTCCGGCCGTGCCGGCTGCCCCCGCCGCACCGCGGGAGGAAGACACCCGGGACGACTTCATGGACGACCTCCCGCCCGTGACCGAGCGGAGTGCCAACGGGCTGCCGCAGCGACGGCGCAAGACCCGGGCCACCGCCCCCGTGGCGCCCCCGGCAGCCCCTGCTGCCCCGGCCGCCCCGGCACCGGTCACCGCTTCCCCCGCCCCCGCTCCGGACGACGCACCTCCCGTGCAGCCCGGTATGTGGCTGGCGGCGTTCCAGAGCGGGCTGTCCGGCGAGAGCCAGACGTCCGCGCCCGCCGGCGCCTCCGGGACGGCCGGTGCAGCCCGTGAGAGTGACGAGTCGTCGGAAAAGAGTGAGTAGCCATGATTCAGCACCGGCCCAACATGGACTGGATGCTCAAGGACCTCGCGGAGAGCGTTCCGCAGACCCGTCACGTCATCGTGTTGTCGTCGGACGGCCTGCGGATGGCCCAGTACGGCACCGAAACGGACACCGCGGACCGGCTGGCAGCGGCCTGCGCGGGGCTGCAGAGCCTGGCGGGTGCGGTCTCCGCGGAGTTCCCGCACAGCGACGGGCGGATGCGGATGGTCGTCATCGAACTGGACGGCGGCTTCTTCTACTTGATGGCCGCGGGCGCCGGGGCTTATCTGGCGGTGCTGGCCGATGAGGGCGTGGACGCGGGCCTGATCGGGCAGCGCATGCGGGATCTGGTGGCCCGGATCGGTGAGCACCTCAGCAGCCCACCGCGCCACGACGGGCAGGCCGTATGAGCGGGTGCGTCGAGCATGATGACGCGGAGCGGTGCGCCGGACGAAGCGGGGCACCGACGTGAGCGATGCGGACCAGGGCTGGGAGGACGAGAGTCCCGAGAGGCTTTATGTGATCACCGGGGGGCGCAGTGGCGTCTCCGGGAAGTCCGCCTCACTCGACCTGGTCACGCTGATCGTGTCCAAGACCGGCCCCCGGCCGGGAATGCAGCCGGAGCACGCCACGATCATGCGGCTGTGCCATTCACCGCTTTCCGTGGCGGAACTGTCGGCCTACATGGGCCTGCCGATCAGCGTGCTCACCGTGCTGCTCGGCGACCTGCTGTCCGACAGCCAGGTGGTGGCGCGTGCGCCTGTACCCCCCGCTCAACTTCCCGACCGTGCCCTGATTGAGGCGGTGATCCATGGACTTCAAAAGCTCTGAGACGCTGGCCGAGCACCCTGCCGATGGCCCTCGGACCGAGGACGAACTTCCCGAGACCGCCGCAGCCGCGGTCAAGGTGGTGATCGTCGGCGGCTTCGGCGTCGGCAAGACGACCCTGGTCGGCTCCGTCAGCGAGATTCGCCCGCTGACCACGGAAGAGACGATGACGCAGGCAGGCGTCGGCGTCGACGACACGGTCGGCATCGAGCGCAAGACCTCGACCACCGTGGCGATGGACTTCGGCCGGATCAGCCTCAACGACGAACTGGTCCTCTACCTCTTCGGCACCCCCGGGCAGCAGCGTTTCTGGTTCCTGTGGAACGGCCTGTTCGACGGAGCCCTGGGCGCCGTGGTGCTGATCGACACCCGGCGTCTGGAGGTCAGCTTCGACGTCATCGGACGCCTGGAGGAGCGCGGTGTCCCGTTCGTCGTCGCCATCAACTCCTTCCCGGACGCGCCGGTACACCCCGTCGACGAGGTGCGCGCCGCCCTCGACCTGCCGCTGAACGTGCCGATCATCGACTGCGACGCGCGGCTCCGCACCTCCAGCCGCGACGTTCTGATGACGCTGATGCACTACCTCCACACCCTCGCCGGAGCGTGACCCGGCGGGACAGCGCCGGCCGGGGCGAGGCGCCGGCCGGACGCTGAGCGGAGGCCCGCACGCTCCGTGTGCGGGGAGGGGCCGCCGCGCCCGATGTGACGGGCGGGGCGGCGGCCCGGGGATTCTCAGGGTTGATTCGGGGGTGGTCCCCGGCCCGTCGGGCGGGGACTGCCGCTACCGTTGATCTCAAGGGCGGACGGGACGGCAGAACCGTCCGAACCGTTACGGGGCGGCGTACAGGGGGAGTTACGACATGCTGGACCCCACATCGACGACAGCGGTCATGGGCCTGCTCAGCACGGTGACCATGTCCATGGCCACCGAAGCGGGCAAACGTGCCTGGGAGACGATCGGCGTGCTGGCCCGCCGGGTCGCGGGCCGCGAGGTCCCGGCACCGGCCGGCGTAGAGGCGCGCGGCGAACTGGCGGCGATCCTGGCCGACGGCGCGCGACAGAATCCGGAGCACGCCCGCGCCCTCGCCACGCTCTTCCGCACCGCCCCCGGGCGAGTGGCAGGAGAGATCGCGATACCCCGCCAGCTGCCCACCACCGTACGGTTCTTCACCGACCGGCAGGAGCCGCTCAAGCAGCTCACCAGGGAAGCGGCCCGCAAGGCCGACGGCCTGCCGCGCGTCGCCCTGGTGTACGGCCAGAGCGGTATCGGCACCAGCGCCGTGGCGGTGCACTGGGGCAGTACCAACGGGCACCGCTTCCCCGACGGGCAGCTCTACCTGGACCTGCGCAACGGCCCCGGCGCCGGCACCCTCGACGGCCCCGCCGTACTCCGCCGCTTCCTGCGGAAACTCGGGGTCACGGACGTGCCGCCGGCCGCCGATGACTGCGCCGACCTCTACCGCAGCATCGTCGCCGAGCGCAGGCTGCTCGTCGTCCTCGACCACGCCCGGTCGGCCGCACAGATCCGTCCGCTGCTGACCTCGGCGCCCGGTGTGTTCACGCTCGTCGTCGCGCGCCGCCCGCTGAGCGGCCTGGATGCCGTACCGGTCCCGGTCGGGCCGCTGGCCAGGAAGGACGCGCTGGCGCTGCTCGGCAGGCTCACCGGCACCCGCCGCCCGACGGCGGACGAGTCGGTCCTCCAGGAGGTGCTCTCCCGGTGCGGCGGCTCCCCGTTCGCGCTGCGCACCGCGGCCACCTTCCTGGCCGACCCCTCCCACCACCCGCGCCAGGCCGACCCCGACGCGACCGGCGACCGCCCCGCACACCGGCAGGAGCCCGCCCTGCGCGACGGCGACAACCCGGTACGCACCGCCGCCGACGACCTCTACCGCGGTCTGCCGACCGACGCCGCCCGGCTGTACCGCCTCCTGGCCCTGTGGCCCTGGCCTGCCATCGGATCCGCGCAGGCGGCGGCTGCGGCAGGCATCACCGAAGCCGAGGCCGGGCCCCTGCTGGCCGACCTCGCCGCCTGCCGACTCCTGGAGACCGCGAACTCCGGCCGGCACCACTACCGTCCCCTCGTCCGGCAGCACGCCGAAGAGGCCGCCGCGCACCAGGACCGCCCCGCCGGCTGCTCGGCCGCCGTCGCCCGCGTCGTGAGCTGGGCCCTGCGGTTCGCGGTCCGAGCCGACCGCACGGTGCTGCCGCAGCGCTGGCAGCTCGGCCCCCGGTACACGCAGCTGGAGCCCGGCCCGTACGCGAACGCCGGTGAGGCGCTGGCCGCACTCGACGCCGAACTCCCCAACCTCGTGGCCGCGGTGCTGGCCGCCGATGAGTACGGTGACCCCGACAGCGTCTGGCAGCTGTGCGAGGCCCTGTGGGGCGTGCAGTTGAAGGCCGGACGCCACGAAGAGGTCCTGCCGGCCCTGCGGGCGGGGGTGCGCGCGGCCCGGTTCCTGGAGGCGGAGTCCGCCACCGGCGCGGCAGCCCCGGGCGATGCCGCCGGCTCCGCCGCCGGATCATCGTTCGCGGCCCGCGTCGTCAGCCGGATGCACACCCAACTGGCCCTCGCGCTCCAGGAGTTGGGCCCCGACCGGTACGCCGAGGCCGAAACCGCGCTGCGGGCCGCGGCCGAGGCATCGCAGCGGGCCGGCCACCGCCTCGGCCGTGCCACCGCCCTGGAGACGCTGGGCCTGCTGCGCC
Organism: Streptomyces sp. NPDC050161; assembly: GCF_044460025.1. Taxonomy (NCBI): domain Bacteria; kingdom Bacillati; phylum Actinomycetota; class Actinomycetes; order Kitasatosporales; family Streptomycetaceae; genus Streptomyces; species Streptomyces sp. NPDC050161. The sequence goes on from NZ_JBITJM010000002.1 coordinate 302,024, forward strand.
TGCGGCAGTGGCGTCACCAGGAGGCGTACGACCTCTTCGATGAGGCCGACGGGCTGCTCGTCGCCATCCCGGAAGGCGGCGAGGGGGCCAAGGACGTCCCGCGGGCCCGCGCCCTCCTGGAGCGGCACCGCGGCCGGGCGCTGCGCGGGCTCGGCGACCGGGACGCCGCTGTCGCCCGTCTGGAGCGGGCACTGCGGTACTTCCGCGACACCGCCGAGGACTACAACACCGCCCGCGCCCTCACCGACCTCGCCGAGACCCACCTCGAAGCGGGCCGCCCCGCCGAGGCGCTGCCCCTCTTCGAGGAGGCGGCCGGCCTGCTGGCGGGCGAGCACGCGGAGTTCCACCTCATACGCCTCCGGGAGCTGCGGGAGGGCCTTGCCGACGGGCCGGAGTGAGCGGTCGGGTGTCGGCCGGTCCCGTGCCCGTGTCGTACGGCCTTCTGCCGCACGGACCCGTGGCTCAGCGGGGCGTGCGCGGCGGTGGGCGGAGGTCCGTGACCTGCACCGCGTGGGTGGCGCGGGCCGTGCGTACCGTCAGGCCGTGTGCGGTCAGGTCCGGTAGCGGGGTGCCTGCTGCCAGCGCGGCGTGGAGGGCGGAGGCGTGGGCGGCCGGGTCGGCGGCCGAGGGCTCGGCGGTGAGCCGGAGGACGTCGCCCGCGCGGGTGCGGACGGTGCACACGCCGGGCTCGCTGATGTACGCGGCGAGCGCGCAGTTGGGCCACTGGGCCAGCACCTCCGTGCCCCAGACCTCCGGCGGCCCCAGCCGCGGGTCGTCGGCCGTCCCGTAGCGGAAGATCACGTCCGCGGTGGCGACCGCTTCCCGGTCCGTGGCGTCCTCGTGCACGGCCGTGTGCGCCTCCTCGACCCGTCGGCCGCACCGGCCCGCGCGCCCTCCGCTCGCCGCACCGTCGCCCTCGACCGCCCCCTCCGTCATGCCTTCCACCGCGTCCCCCGCTACGTCCCCCACCGCGCCGTCCAACGCCTCATCCGGCTCGTGCGAGGGCTCGGCGAAGCGGCGGATCGTGACCTCGCGCTCCCCGGTGAGCAGCGTCAACACGTGCAGGGGTGTGGTGTGTTGCGGGGGTTCGTACGGCGGGAGGGGGAGTGGGTCGAGCAGGGCGGGCCAGTCGGGTTCGGCGATGCCGATCAGCTCGTAGAAGAGTGCGCGCAGCAGGTCGGCCGACTTGTCCGGTACGGACGTGGTGAGTTCCGCGGGGCCGGGGAGCGGGCGGTGTCCGGCGATGGCCGCTTCCAGTTGGCGGCGCAGTGGGCGGCGCGGGTCGAGCCGGGGCGCCGTACGGACGAAGTCCGCCACCGGCGATGTCGGGTCGAGGCCGTCGAGGGGCGCGGCTCCCAGGAGGACGGGGGTGCCGAGCGCGGCGGCGTAGTAGGTGACCGACCCGTGGTCGCCGATGACCAGGTCCGCCGCGAGCAGTGCCTGGCGCCAGCCCTCCAGCGGATCCAGCAGGGCCAGGCCGCCGCGCCGCGCCCGGTCCAGCCAGGCCCTGACCTGGCCCGGTCCGTGCCCGAGCCAGATGTTGGGGTGGAGCACGGCGGCGAGGCGGAAGTCGTCGGCGGGCAGTTCGCCGGTCAGCCGGGGGAGGAGGGAGGGGAGCAGGTCTTCCCCGCCGCCGTCACCGAAGAGCGACTCGGGGTTCCAGGTCGAGTTGAGCACGACGAGCCGCTGGCCGCTGCGGACCCCGAGGGCGCGGCGGAACCGCTCGCGGCGGCTGCGGGCGGCCAACAGGCGGTCGAAGCACGGGTCTCCGGCGAGTGCGGCGGTGTGGGCGGCCGGCGGGCAGGCGGCGCGCAGCCGTGCCGCCTGCTCGGGGTGTGAGAGCACCATCGCGTCCGCGATCGGGGCGCCGTCGACGAGCAGCCACTCGCCCGACATCCCGAAAACCGGATCCGCCCCGCCACCCGCACCCTCCGGGCCTCCGGGCCTCCGGGCCTCCGGGCCTCCGGGCCTCCGGGCCTCCGGGCCTCCGGGCCTCCGGGCCTCCGGGCCTCCGGGCCTCGCCAGCGTTTTATTGTAGCCAACCCCATGCGACAAAACGACCAATTTGCCGTAAAGAGCGTGGAGTTCACCGCCGAAGCTGGCCGAGATCGCGAGGTCGACCGGCGTACGCAGCGCCTGCGCCCACGGAAGTACCGGCACCCCCACCCGCGCCAGCAGCTCCTGTATGCCGGCCTGGAAGGGGGAGGATCCGGTGCACGTCGCGAGCATCTGGAGCCGCCAGTCGCCACGGAACAGCGGCAGGACGTCGAGCAGCCGGGTCGCCGAGGTCACGTTGTGCACCACGAACAGCACCCGCCGGACGGATCCCCGGGTGTCCCACCGGCCCGACTCGCCTCCCACGGGCACCCGTATCCAACCGCCCGCGCCCTCGCTCACCTGGCCGCCCCTCTGTCCTCTGCCGTCGATCACTCGTCCCGCCGCGCCGCCCTGCGCACGGCCCGCCACGATATCCGCGCGGGCCAGGCAGCCACGCATCGTGCTGACGGACCGCCACCCGGGGGCGGGGAGGAAAGGAGGCAGCCACCCCCCCACCGCCCCCGGCGGGCGCGCGCACATCGCGCCGACGCACGCACACCGCCCCCGGCGGACGCGCGCAAGAAGTCGCGCGCCCGCCGGGGCAGGCCGGCTGTCGCCTACGCGTCGCCGTCCGGGTGCCGCGGTGTTTCCAGCGACGGCAGGGCCGTCAGGCGCGGCAGCAGTTGGGCGGTGAGCAGGGTGGAGAGCGCCGAGGTGTCGGTGCCCGCGCCCGCGCCGTCCGTGCGGACGACGACCGGCTGGGGTGCCTTGCCCGCGAGGTGCGCGCCGACCTCCAGGCGCCGCCGGGCCAGTTCGTACTGGAGCACCGCGCGGTTGTCGCGGTACGCCTGCGCGAGGCGCTGCTGCGCGCGGGCCTCGTTCTGGGCGGAGATCAGCCCGCTGCGGCCACGGGTCTCGATCTCGAAGCGGACCTTCTGCGCGTTGGTCTCCTGCTCCTCCAGGAGCTGGGCGACCGCCTCGCGGGCCTTGTTCAGGGCGGCCTTCACCTCGACGATGCGCGCGTCCCGCACCTTCTTGGCCCGCTCGATGTCCATCTGGAGGCTGTCGATGCGCCGCTTGCGCGTCAGCCCCCACTCCTGCTCGTACGCGGTCCGCTCCTTGGCCACCCGTTCCCGGGTCGCCAGGTGCTGCTGGTACTGGGCGGGCAGCTGGACATCGGGGATGTTCGAGCCGGTGATGCGCACGCCGTAGCGGGAGAGCTGGCGGTTGAGCAGCTCCTGCATGTCGGCGACGTCCGAGCCGCGCAGGTCGTAGGCGCTTTCGGTACGCACCTGCCGGCCGCGCTGGCGGATGGCGTCCTGCACCGCGCTGGAGAGCACCAGGTCGAAGTTGCCCGCTCCGATGGCGCGGACGAACAGCACCGCGTCGGTGATCCGGAACTTCAGGAAGAACTCGATCGAGCGGAGCGGCACGTTCTCCCGGGTGGGGCAGGCCACCACCGGCGCCGAGTACGGGATTTCGGTGGCGGTGTCCACCACGAAGTCCACCCGCGACCAGGGGTGCCACAGGTAGTGCCGGCCGGGGTCCAGGGTGCGGGTCACCGCGCCGTAGCGGGTGAGGATGCCGTTGGTGCCCTGTTCGATCTCGGCGATGGAGGAACGCCACCACCACAGCAGACCGGCCAGGATCAGGACGGCGCCGCAGACGTAGCCGATCGTGGCGAGGACGCCGTAGGCGACGCCGGTGATGCCGCCGTCGTCCCGGAGCGTCAGCATCACGCCGGTCAGCAGCGCGAACACCCCGAGCCACAGCAGCAGCATCCACCACAGCCTGCGCCGATGGCGGGGAATGATCACCGGGATCAGCTTGCCGGCCTCACCGCCGCGCAGCAGCTGCCGGATCTCGCTCCAGGGTGCCACCTCCTCGGAGATGACCGACCTGTGCTGACGTGTCGTGCTCACTGCGCGTCCCCCTCGGCTGCGTCGGTGTCCTCGGGTGCGGTGTGCCCGGACCCGGCCGCTGCGTCCGCGGCGGCGGGCACGGTCGGCCGTTCCGCCTCCAGGAGCGCGGCGATCTCCTGTTCACGCCCCGCGATCCGGCCGGAGACGTCGGCGAGCCGTGCGCGCACGGCGGCCATGTCCTCGGCCGAGAACAGCTCGGTGCCCCGCTCGCCGACCAACTCCCTGGCGAGCGCCAGGAAGTCGACGCCCGCGGCGCCGTCGGCCTGGGACGAACCGCCGATCCGCACCAGCCGCGGCAGGTGGTCGGCGACCTCTTCCAACGTGTCCAGGACCTGCTGCTGGTAGCGGTACTCCAGGATTTCCGGGGCCTCGGCCGCCGTCACCGCGCGGATGTCCAGCGCCTGCGCCTCCAGCAGCGCCGCGTTGGCCTTCGCCTCCGACTCGGCCTGCACGTACCGCTGCCGGGCCAGCGCCTCGGCGCGGTTGGTCTCGCGCTCCTCGGCGGTGTCCATCTGCGCCTGGTACTGCGCGATGTCCGCCATGATCGCGGAGAGCGTCTCCTGGCGGGACGCCAACTCCTTGGTCAGATCGCCCTCGTCCTGCTCCTTGCGCAGGTGCAGCGCGTACTCATGGGTGTACGCGTCCTTGGCGACCCGCACCATTTCCGGTGCCGCCAGGTCCATGCGGTAGCCGCGGTCGGACGGTTCGGCGTGGGTGATGTTGGCGTTGGTCAGCTCCACCGCGGGCCGGAACTGCTGGTTCAGCTGCTCAAGCAGCCGGCCGGTGTCCTCGCCCACCATGTCGTAGATCCCCGCGGCCTCCTGCTCGTAGATGAGGCTGCGGATGGTCTCGCTGACCGCGTTGCTCAGCTTCTCCTCGAAGCCGCGCACCGCGCCCAGCGTGTAGACGAACTCCACCGGGTCGCTGATCCGGAACTGGATGAACAGGTCGATGGACGCCTTCACCCCGCCCTTGGTCGGCGCCTCGCGCACCGGGGCGTTGAACGGGTACTCGCGCGTCGTGTTGATGATGTACGACACCCGCTTCCACGGGTTCAGCAGGATCACCCGGCCGGGACCGACCACCTGCTCCAGCTTCCCGAAGCGGGTGATCAGCGCCTGGCAGCCGTCCGGCACCATCACCATGCCCTGCCGCCACCACACGAAGGCGACGGCCGCCACCGACAGCACCCAGTAGTGGATGCCGAAGAGCGGGTCGGTGACCACATTGCCGCCGGCCACCCCGACGACCACGCTCGCGACCACGCCGATCACCAGGAGCAGCAACACCGGCAGCATGCTCAGGAACGAGCGGCCCCGCGGAATGACCATCGGGCAGATCGCATGGACCTGCCGCCCGTCCTCGCGCCGCTGCTCGCTGCGGTTGAGCGCCTCCCGCGCCTCGTCAAGCGGCACGGTCTGCTGCGTCATCACGGTGTCGATGCTGCCGCCCTGCTCCCGGGCGGCGGGGAAGTCGGCGGGGTCCATGCCCTCGCCGTGCGCCTCCCCGGCCTCACCGGAACGCTTCGCCGCACCGGCCGCGCCTGCCGCGGCGGCCTCATCCGTCGCACGGCCCGCGTCGAGCCCGCTCCGGCGCCGCAGTTCGTCCTCAGCGGCGCCACGCAGATCCGTGCCGCCGGATACCGCCCGCGCGATTCTCCGCGCACTCTGACTACCTGCCACAAATCCCCCTTGTTCTCGCACTGTGCATGCGGGCTGCGCGTACAGCCAGCCCCCTCCATCCCATCGCATGGCCCGTGGGCGGCGTGGGGCGGGTGGGGCGCGAGATCCGTGGGGGCTTCGTCAGACCGTCAGTACGGCGTGCTCGGCAGTGCGGGCGGCCCGGTGCGGCGCCGGGTCGGGGAGCAGGTTCCACCAGGGCGCGATGACGGGGATGTCCAGCGGCTCGGGACTGTCGTCGCTGGGCGCATCGCTGAGGGTGGTCGGCAGGCCGGCGGGGTCGTCCGGCGTGGTGTAGCGCAGCGAGGTGATGCCCCAGTCCTGGGCGCCGCGGATGTAGGCGCTGAGGCTGCGCAGGTACTGGCGCAGTTGCGGGCTGGCCTGCTTTTCGAGGTGGGCGCGCAGCCGCAGGAACAGCGTCATGACGCGGTCCCGCTGGCCGATCGCGCAGGTCAGCGCCTGCTGCGGGCTTAGCCCTTCCTCATCCTGGAGGACCCTGAGGATGTTGAGGTAGTAGGCGTCGTCGGAACGGCTTTCCTTGTGGTGGGAGAAGATGTCGTTGTCCCACACGATGATGAAGGACGCCATGTCGGCCGCCGCGCGGACCAGTGCGTCATCGCGCTCGTGCGGCTGGAGTTCGTAGCCGTACCCCATCTCCAGGAGGGGCATCACGACGGTGGTCGCCCCGTTGTACAGACGCATCAGGGTGTAGTCGTTCACCTCGGGGACGCGGCCCTCGACGCGGTAGTGGGCCTCCCAGGACACGCTGAAGACGTATTCGCGCAGCGCGTCTATCCAGCGCGCCACCTGCGCCGGTGTCCCGTAGAGCGTCATTCGCGACTGGAGGTCGCGCAGCCCCCTGGCCAGCGGGTCGTCGGTGAGCATGGGGGCGTCGGGCAGCTGGGCGATCCGCAGCAGGCGGTGCGTGGCGGCGATCAGGTCGCCGGGCCGCCGGCCGAGTTCGCCCTCCTCGCAGTAGCCGTCGTCGACGGCGAACAGCCAGAGCACGAAGTCGGCGAGGAGGCCGACGACTTCCTCCCGGCCCTCGGGGAGGATCCGGGAGGCGAAGGTGCCGATGCTGTGGGTCACCAGCCGGCTGCGCAGTCCGGGGGAGCCGATGTCCAGCCGGTGCGCCCAGGCCGTGGTCCGCGCCTCGATGGCTTCGTGCTGCGGATGGATGGCGGCCGGGATCGGCGCATACGTCGGCGGAACGCGCAGTGCCTCCACTGCGATCACCTCTCAGTCCTCGTGCGGCAGTCCCGGCCCGGCGCCGGCGTGTCGGTCACCAGGAATGCCGCGGCATTCCTGTAGTGATCAACTAACGCGCATAGTACGCACTGCCCACGGCCGAACCAATAGGCCCTTCACCTGCGGATGCCCGCGAAGACGCCGCCGCGGCAGGGGTCGGCGGCGGCGCCTGCGGCACCATCGAAGAGCTGTTCACCGGCGGCCGGCACCACCAACAGGCGCTGCCCGAACGGCCGGTGACGCCGCCTACCCCCTGGACGAAGCGGCCCCCGCGGCGGTGGCTCCTGCCCGCTCCTCCCGGCCGTACATCTCGGCGATGAGGAACGCCAGATCCATGGACTGGCCACGGTTCAGCCGCGGGTCGCAGGCGGTCTCGTACCGCGATGCGAGATCGTCGGGCCCGATGCCGTCACCGCCGCCCACGCATTCGGTGACCGGCTCGCCGGTGAGTTCCAGATGGACGCCACCGGGATGCGTGCCCAGGCCGCGGTGCACCTCGAAGAAGCCGGCCACCTCGTCGGCGATGGTGTCGACGTGACGGGTCTTGTGCCCGTCGGGAGCGGTGTAGGTGTTGCCGTGCATCGGGTCGCACACCCACGCCACCAGGGCTCCGCTGTCGCGTACCGCCTCGACGAGCGGGGGCAGGGCCTCGCGGACGCGGTCGCTGCCCATCCGGACGATGAACGTGAGACGACCCGGCTCGCGGTGCGGATCGAGCCGGTCGATCAGCGCCAGGGCCTCTTCGGGGCGCGCGGTGGGGCCGAGCTTGACGCCGATGGGGTTGCGGATCCCGGCGGCGTACTCGACGTGCGCGCCGTCCGCCCGGCGGGTGCGCTCGCCGATCCACACCATGTGCCCGGAGCCCGCGTACCCCTGCCCGGTGGCCGGGTCCACCCGGGTCAGCGCCTGCTCGTAGTCGAGGAGCAGCGCCTCGTGGCTGACGAAGAACGGCGAGGCGGCGCGCGCGGGCCGCTCCCAGCCGTAGGCGTGCGCCAGGGCGAGCGCCGTTTCCACCTCGCCGACCAGCCGCTCGTACCGCTCGCCGATCGGTGAACGCAGCGCGAACTCCCGGTTCCTCGACTGGACCTGCGCCGGTTCGGGGTATCCGGCGGCGGTGAGGCTGCGCACCAGGTTGAGAGTCGCGGCCGAGTGCTGGTACATCAGGCCGAGCCGCCGCGGGTCCGGGGTGCGGGCCTCGGCGGTGAACGCGGTGCTGTTGACGCAGTCGCCCCGGTAGGAGGGGAGCGTCACCCCGTTCCTCGTCTCCGTCGGGCTGCTCCGCGGCTTCGCGTACTGCCCGGCGATCCGCCCCACGGTGACGACGGGCGACGAGGAGCCGTACGCGATGACCAGGGCCATCTGGGCCAGCGTCTCCAGCTTGTCGGTGACGGCCTGCGCCCCCGCACCGGCGAAGGTCTCGGCGCAGTCGCCGCCCTGGAGGAGGAAGGCATCGCCCTTCGCCACGTCCGCGAGCCGGGAACGGAGCGCGTCGCATTCCGGCGGCCTGACCAGCGGCGGCAGGGCGGACAGCTGCGTGAGCGCGTCACGCAGCGCGTCGGGGTCCGGCCATTCCGGCTGCTGGACGGCCGGCAGGGCCCGCCAGGGCGCTCGGGTGTCAGGGCTGTTGAAGGTGTCCATGAAGTGGTTGACCCCGCATTCAGACGTGGTTCGGGGACGGGTGGAGGAGGCGCGCGAGGCTCGGGGTGTCCGTGGGACCGGTGGCCCGAGGGGTGTCGGAGACGGGATGGGAACCCAGTGAACGCAACTCGGGGAGCCGGTCGATGAGTTCGGCGGTGACGGTGCGCACCAGGGGGTCCGCCGTGTGCCCGGCGCAGTCGATGAGCACCGCAGCCGGTCCGTCGGACCCGGCGGTGACGTGGGTGCGGTGGGGGAGGAGCGGACGGCTCCCGGCGCCGCCGAAGACGTCCTCGATGCGTTCCCTGACGGTGTCGGGGTCGCCCGCGACGCGGCCGAGCAAGGTGGTGCGGTGGGCGGCGGCGGGCTGCGGCCGGCCGGGCGATCCGGCGACGAGGACGAAGCGGGTGCTGGCGCCCTCGTGGTCCTGGATGCCCTGGGCGAGGCTGGTCAGCGCGTAGGCGCGGGCCGCGGTGTGCGGCGCGACGGCCGCGTCGTACCGTCCCTCGCTCACCTGCTGGGCACCCGCGGCGTTGGACGCCACCGGTACCCAGCGCGCCCACGGCAGCCGGTCCGCCAGCCATCGGCGCACCTGCGGACGGGCATGGGGATGGCCCGCGACGGTGCGGATGTCCTCCGCGGCCGTGCCCGCCCGCGCCAGGAGCGAGAAGACCACGGACAACCGCACTTCCTGACGTATCGTCAGCGCCGCGCCGCCGGTCAGCGCGTCGATCGTGCCGGGGACCGGACCGCTGACCGTGTTGTCCAGCGGCACCACGGCCGCGTCCGCCTCCTGGTGGCGCACCGCGTCCAGGGCCTGGGCCGCCGATGCCTTCGGCAGCAGACAGGCACCGGAATCCGAGATGCTGCGGGCCGCGATTTCGGTGAACGTTCCTTCGGGCCCGAGGTAGGAAATGCCGAGCAGTGGCCCGGAGTTGCGGGAAACGCGGCCCTCGTGCAGGACACCGCCAAGGGGCGGGATGGCGACGGATGCCGAAGCATGCCTACCCGCGGTGGTTGGAGCCATCAGGGAAACTCCGCCTCTCGACACGGAAAATGGGGGGAGAAAAGACGTGTGGCCTGGTTCTTTCGCCACCGGGGCGCGCTGCCCGACAGGCGGTTACGGTGAATCGACGCCTTTTCCAGAGTGCGGAAGCGCAAGAGGTCTCAACAGTCGACTGATGGGCGTGTAGGCAATCACCTACGTCCCGGGAACTACGCCGGTTCGCCGATCCGTGACCGGCGGCAGGGCGGTGCCGACCCGGTGAGCCTTAGCCCGGAAGTATTAGACGGACCGTTGTACGCCTTAAGGCCAACTACCGTGCGCCGGGCCTGACCTAGATGCTGGAGCTACTCATTCCGGTGCCTGCCGCTCCGCGCTGCACGGTTCCGGACGCATCACGGCCGTCCGATAGCAATCAGGTACAACCTGGAGGAAGCATGACAGTCGAGACAGCCAGCTCTCTGCTTGTTGTCGGAGACCGATTCGTGGACTTCGCGCGTGCCGTGGGTGCCACGACATTCTCCGAGCTCGTCCATGCCCTGGACCACGGCGACCACGACGGCACCGGCGAGGCGCTGAACGTCCACGCAGGTCAGGGAATTGACGACTACTCCGTGGCCTATCTGCGGGACGCCGCCGAGCGCCGCGGGCTCAAGATAGACGTGGAACTGACCAGTGGCGAGACCGAGTTGGTCGGACGTCAGCACGTCCACAAGGCGCGCCAGGACAACGTGCTCATCTCCGCCCTGGAACGGCTCAGCGCCGAGGAGTTCACCGCGGATCTGCGGCTGCACGACCACAACGAACTGCTCGTTGACGTCCAGGACCGGGTGCACGTCCAGGGAATGGTGGCGGTCGAGGCCAGCCGGCAGATGTTCCTCGCCGTCATCGAGGACCATTTCCTGACCAAGTGGCCGCAGCAGCGCTACTACATCGTCATCAACGAGATGAGCACCAAGTTCGGGAATTTCCTTTTCCCGGTCGCGGCCAAGGTCAGGCTGCGGGTGGACAGCGTCGACGCGTCGGAATCCACCAGGATTCCCATGCAGGTCACCGTGACGATCGAACAGGCCGGCCGGCCCGCCGCCACGACCACGGTCGACCTGGCGGCATTCGCCCCCGGTGTGGTCGACGGCAAGGAAATCCGGCGGGCCAAGCAGGCGGCTGCTTTTGCCACGGGAACCGCCGATGCGTGAAAGCGACGTGGCGGTGACCGCGCCGGACGCGGCGGCGGAGATTCGCCGTCACCGGGAAGCCATCGATGAACTCGACGGCCGGATCATCGCTTTGCTGGCCGAGCGGCGCCGCACATCGAGCGAGATCCAGCGGATACGCAAGGGCAGCGGCGGACCCGGAATCGACCACTCGCGCGAGGAAATTGTCCTCGCCCGCTACGGTGACGTCCTGGCGGACGAGGGCCGGCAGGTGGCGTCGGCGGTCCTTTCGCTGTGCCGGGGAAAGCTGCCGCAGACCGGGCCTTCGGCCGCCTGATATCGGACAACGGACGAGAGGAACAGCGCGTTGGCCCGCTTCTATGAGATCGACGGCATCGCCCCGCGAGTGCACCCGACCGCTTTCATCCACCCCGACGCGGTGCTCATCGGCAATGTGTCCGTGGGGCCGGGCTGCTACATCGCGCCGCTGGCCAGCCTGCGTGGTGACTTCGGGGAAATCAGGATCGAGGCGGGCGCCAACATCCAGGACGGCTGCGTGGTGCACTGCTTCCCGGGGACATCCACCGTGGTGGAAGAGGACGGGCACGTCGGACACGGCTCGGTGCTCCACGGCTGCCGTATCGGGCGCGGAGCGCTCATCGGCATGAAGTCCGTGATCATGGACGGCGCCACGATCGGTGAGCTGGCGTTCGTGGGCGCCAACAGCTTCGTGAAATCCGGAGACCAGGTGACCGCACGGCACCTGGCGGTCGGCAGCCCGGCGCGCGTGCAGCGTGAACTCACCGAACAAGAGCTGTCCTGGAAGGCCAACGGGACACGGCTCTACCAGGAACTCGCCGACCGCTCACGGCAGACCCTCCGTGAGACGGAGGCGCGGGAGTGGACCGCGGCGGAATCCGGCACCGGCGACCGTCAGGTGTTCGACGCGGTGGTCACCGGCGGCACCCCGGCGCATGTGCCCCTCCAGCAGCACCGTGCCGGGACGTCATCGGCTGCCACGAGCGGGGAGAAGAACTGAACGGCAGAATCTGAATTCCGCTTCACCGGGCATCCGACACCTCTTCCGACTCTCAGCCGGGTGCCCGGTATGCCCTCTTGGGCCGCCTGTCAGAATGCCGACGGGTGGTCCAAGAGTGCGTTGCGCGGCACATCATCCCGACAGCCCGTTTGCGAGCGCACCGCCGTGTTTTCCGGTGACGTACCGACAAGGCAGCGGATTGCACCGGCGATTCCCGCACGTTTCGCCTCGCTTCACGATCCCCAAAGAATTGTAACCATTATCGAATGAACCGCCATGGCCGGTCGAGGCAGGGTATATTTGTGCCTTGCACAAGTAATTACCGGGAAGAACTGTGGTTCGTTCGGAGCTGACTCCGACGGCGTGGTCGGCTTTACGTGTCAAGCATGACTTGCGGTAATAGTTCCCAGGAGATGACGGATGTCATGCCCACTAACGAGGCATCTGCCCCGACAGTGAAACTTCAGCGTTTCGTCAAAACCGCGGCAAATGAGTTGACCGTAGGAGGCGATGGAGGCCGCTCGGTCCGAAAGGGGGCCGGGGAGCCATTGAACGGTGTGCACGGCTTACCGATGACAAAGAGTCACGGCCGCAGCAGGAAAGACCTGACAGGGCGTGAGGTCCAAGTCCTGGCCGCGATTATACAAGGAAAATCGAATCGATGCATAGGGCGGGATCTGAAAATCTCCGAGCACACCGTCAAGGCGCACATCCGGTCCATATTCGCGAAACTCCGTGTGGCGTCCCGCACCGAGGCGGCCATGGCCGGGCTGCGACTGGGCGTGGTGTCCCTGGCCTGACCGGCCCCGCCGACCGTGCGGATCGACCCGGCGGGGTGCGGGCATTCCGCCGGTCCGGGAGAGGTGAGACGCCGCGAAGGTCATGAATCCATGCTGGCCGGTGGTGCTCCGTAAGTCCAGTGACGGATTGTCGCCCGGAGTTAAGGGCGACTGAACGCTGGAATTCCGGCGATGTCCGCCCCGTGCGCCGCCCTGCGGGGCGGCGCCGCTCCCGGGCCGGCCGGCCACTGCCCGCCGCGGTTCACTTCTACAGCGGGCGCGTCGTATCCGGGTCCGGATCGGGATCCGGGTTCGGCTCGGGCAAGGAGATATGGCCGTTCTGGAGCGCGACAACTGCGGCTTGGGTGCGGCTTGAGACATTCATTTTGATGAATATGGACCGGATATGCACCTTGACGGTACGCTCCGAAATTCCTAGCGCGCGCCCTATGGCTCGGTTGGATAAACCGATGGCGATGCTCTGCATCACCCCGGTTTCCCGGGGCGTCAGCTGCAGGCGATCCGACCTGTCCGCAACCGGCTGATCCGCTGAATCCCATTCCCCGGAGGGCGGATCGCGGTCGTCGCCAGGCGTCGCGTGGGGCTCGTCCTCCCACTCGTCCGGCAGCTGAGAACTCATTTTCGAACCCCTTTGCATACGCTAGCAAGCCGCTCATTCACTGTCAATGATCTTCGTGTTGCCTCTCGCGCCCGGTTATCCCGGTACCGCGGATCCAGGAAAGGTGCAGGAAACATTGCTGACACACGGCGTACCCCGGCCGTTGGATTCCCGCTGCTGAACTTCTTATGTGCCGGCCGTCCCCAGTTCCCTCGTTTTCATGAGCGATCTCGTATGCCAAGGTCTGCATCGGCCCGCGGTCCCGGGTGCGTCGAAACGGTGCCATCCGTCATGCCGTCGCATCTCCGGTGCGGAGCTTCGTGCCCCCGAGGTAGGACGCCCGAACCGGGATGCTCAGTTCCGCTACCTCGGCGAACAGGACCGCGAGTAGCGGCACATGGTCCGGCGGGCGGTCGGCACGGAGGTGACCAAGCGTGAACTCACCGGTGAAGGAAGGCAGTTGTGCCGCACCGGCCCGCGAGGTCTAACCGCTGACGGCGACCGGCTCCCGCCGCGCGCGTGGGGCGCGGTGCGTCCGGGTCAGTATGCCGAGCATTCCCAGGGTCGCCGGATTCGCCTTCTCGGCGGTCACCGCGTAGATCTGCCGCGAGAATTGCTGTTGCAGAGGCTTGAGAACCACTCCGCTGGTCATCTGATCGGTGGCCATGTCGGGCACGACGGCCATGCCGAGGCCGGCCTCGACAAGCCGGCTGACGGTCGTGAAATCGTCGCTGTCGAATACCACGCGGGGAGTGAAGCCGGCCAGTCCGCAGATGTGCGTGAGCATGCGGGAACACAGGGGATCGTGGTTCTGGATCCAGGATTCGCCGCGTAAATCCGCGACGTCCACCGTGGGCGCGCCGGCGAGCCGGTGATCCGCGGGGAGCACGATGTGCATGGCGTCGCGGACCAGCGGGACGGTGTGCAGATCGTGCAGGTCGATGACGTCGGCGAACGCGTAGGTGAAGACGACGGCGAGGTCGATGCTCCCCGACCGCAGCAGTTCGAGGCTGCGGGCGGACGGGTGGCTGCGCAGGGTCAGCTCGACGTCGGGGTGCGTGCGCCGGAAGGTGGCGATGGCCTCGGGGAGCAGGCGGGCGCTCGCGGTGGGGAAGGTCGCCATGCGCAGCCGGCCGGCCCGCAGGTGCACCAGGTCGTCGAGTTCGCGTTGCGCGGTGTCGAGCCTGTCCAGTAGCGCCGAGGTGTGGTCCGCCAACAACCGTCCCGCTTCGGTGAGTTGGATCCCGCGGCGCAGCCGTACCACCAACGGCGTTCCCGCCTGCCGTTCCAAGGCGCTGATCTGCTGGGAAACGGCCGAGGGTGTGAATGCGAGAATTTCGGCGGCTTTGGTCATGGAGCCGGCTTCGGCAACCGTGTGCAGGACGTGGAGTCGTCGGAAGTCCAGCATGTCGCCAAGCCTATTCGGAACGGCGGGCGGTGTCGCCGGCCGGGCAAGAGGGCGCCGCTCCGTCCGTCGGCCAAAACGGGCTCGAACCGGGGCCGACCCGTACCCCGAGTGAACTTCCCGATATGTGCCCGGTCCCGCTGCGAGACATCCCGTCCACTCCCTCGTGCCGCCCCGTCAGAGCGACTGTTCGTCAGTCCGGCTCCAAATACCGCACATTCCGCCTCTTCGCAGCCGGTTGAGCAGACACCGCGGCTCGGGTGCGCCGCTTCTGGCCGTTGTCCGGACGGACGAGGAAACTCAGCCCCACGATAGAAGATGCCAACCGGCCGCGGTGCGTACGAATCAGCCAAGGCCATGTCGGGGTCCTGGCCAGGGAGTTGGGGGGCGGCACTCCCTTCCATGGCGTCGTGGATGCCGTCGGCCCGATGGCGGCTCGGGTGTCCTGCGGGGAGACGGCGGCGATGGCGGCGGGTGTCGGGAAGCTGGGCGGGATGGCGGAGATTGATCGGTGGAGGGGCTCCGGCGCTGCACTCGGAGCTGCGTGGCGCCGGCCTGAACCGGTCGTGCGAGTGCGCTGACCAGCCGGTTACCGGCCGGTCCGGGTAGTCGTTGTATCCAGCATTGATGAAGATCAACGGCGCTGACAATCGACCATAAGGATTACGTCCAACGGACGACTGTCGCCCCCGGAGTTGGCGGCAGAAGCTGAGATCGAAAGCCGGTCTGCGCTCCGCGGAGCGCGTGTACGCGGGAACCCCACAGAATGGAGAATTCGGTGGTTGAGCGGGACGAGGCGAAGAACCCGAAGCTTCGAGGAATTCAGGTCGTCCGAGGCTGGGACATGTCGCCGGATGCCGATGAGTCTCCGGAAGTCCAGCGCATGGGCGGCATTTACCAGAAGTCGGCAGGGGCGCAGAACATCTGGCTCGGCAAGGTCTACACGCCGCCCGGTGTCGCCACCTCTGTTCACCATCACGGTATTGCGGAAACCGCCGGATACGTACTTCAGGGCCAGGCCCGTATGCACTACGGCGACAGCCTTGAATACCACCTCGACCTGGAAGAGGGGGACTTCGTCTACGTACCGCCCGAGCTGGTGCACGTGGAGGCCAACCGGAGCGAGACCTCCGGGCTGATCGTGCTGGTGAGCCGGGTGCCGGACAACATCGTGGTGGACGTGGACGAGCCGAAGTTCACCAAGGGCATCAAGTAGCTTCAAGCGCTGCTTAAGCCAAGTGAGAATTTTGTAACTGTACTTACGCGCGCTCGCCCGCGAGCCTGGATGTGTCCCGATCGACGTTCACAGGAGGACCGTGTGACCACCAGGCAGGGCGCCACGGACAGGGCCATCGGCGGCGGCGCCGATGGTGCTGCCCAAGCCGCCGAACGACCGAGCGGGCACCGGGCGTTGATGACCGTGATGTGCGCCTGCGTCATCTTGGTCTTCGGCATGATCAGCGCCATCAACATGGCGGTCCCCAAGCTGTCGGCCAGCGCTCTCCAGCCCTCGTCGACCGAGATGCTCTGGGTGGTCGACGCCTACGCCATCGTCTTCGCCTGCCTGCTGATTCCGGCCGGCGCCATCGGGGACCGCCGTGGCCGCAAGGGCACGCTGATGGTGGGGCTCGGCCTGTTCGCCGCGGGCTGCCTGCTGTCCGCCGCGGCCCCGAACATCACCATCCTGCTGCTGGCCCGTGCGGTGACCGGAGCGGGCGCGGCCTTCGTGCTGCCGAACACGCTGTCCCTGCTCCTCGGCGTGCTCGCCGATGAGCGCAAGCCCGTGGCCATCGCCACCTGGACCGCCATGAGCGGACTCGGCGGGATCATCGGCAACGCGATCAGTGGTCTGGTGCTCCAATTCCTGCCGTGGCAGGGGCTGTTCCTCACGGTCGTCCCCATCGCGCTGCTCCTGCTGCTGCTGACGGCCAAGGTCTCGCCGCGCACCGCCACCCAGGACAGCCCGCTGGACCCGGGCGGCTCCGTCCTGCTGGCAGCCGCCTTCGTCGGGCTGCTCTACGGCGTCATCGAGGCGCCCGAACGGGGCTGGACCTCCGTCCCGGTGATGGTGGCCCTCCTCGCCGCGGTGGTGCTGTTCGCCGTCTTCGTCCGCTACGAGCTGCGCCATCCGCACCCGCTGATGGACCCCAGGGTCTTCGCCGAACCGCGGCTGCGGGCCGGCGCGCTGGGCATCATGATGTCCTTCGTCGCGGTCTTCGCGCTGTTCTACGTCAACGCGCAGTACCTCCAGTACGCCAAGGGCTTCTCGCCGCTGCTGGCCGGCCTGGGCGTGCTGCCGCTGTCGCTCGGCACGTTCACCACCTCCCGCAACAGCCTGAAACTGACCCACCGCTTCGGCTCCACGCCCGTCGTCACGGTCGGCCTGCTCGGCACCGCGGGCGGGCTGGTACTGCTCGCACTGGCCACACCGCAGACCCCGTACTGGCTGTACGTCGTCTACCTGCTGGTCTTCGCGGTCAGCACGGGCATGGCGGTGCCGCCGCTGTCCATCGGCATCATCTCCTCGCTGCCGGCGAGCCGTTCGGGCCTCGGCTCCGGGATCAACAGCTCCACCCGCGAACTCGGCAGCGCGATCGGCGTCGCCGTGATCGGCACCATCCTCAGCTTCCAGCTCTCCGGCCACCTGCCGCAGTCGGTACTGGCCAAGGGCGACTCCGTACGCCACTCCACCGCCAGCGCGCTCGCCGCCGCCGAACAGGTAGGACCCACCGAACACGCCCAGGTCATCCGCGCGTTCACCGACGCCATGGACAACGGCTTCCTGGTGATCGCCGGGGCGGTCCTGGTGACGTCGGTCCTGGTGGTCATGTGGTACCGAAAGAAGCCGGCCACGGCCGAGGCGACCGCCGACGCGACCACCGACGATTCCGAGGCCCCTGCGCCTGCCCCGGCGCAGGACTGACGCCCCCTGACCAGCCGCCCCGCCCGCCAAGAACGCGGCCGATCCGGACCGGGCCGTCACCACCGGCCAGTTGGCCCGCAGCGCCTCAGCCGCCGGACAGCAGCGCCGCGCTCACCGCGGTGACCGCGGGCAGCAGCAGGAGGACGGCGCCGTGCACGCATCTGTTCTTGGTGCGGGCGATGCGGCTGGTCACCGTCAGCGCGCGGAACAGGCGGGGATGCGGATCGGAACTGCTCAACAGCAGCCCGGACGACAGTTCCGCCCGCTTCTCCGCCCTGACCACGTCCTCGTAGTAGGACAGGACGCGAGAGTTCTCCCTGCGCCTCGGCCCGCGGCGGGGCAGCAGCGCTGCCAGGAGGAACAGCAGGGCCGTGGTCGTCGTCACCGTAGCCGTCCACCACAGCGGGTGGGACCGGAACGTGCTGGGCGGACGGTGCACCAGGAGGAGCCCGAGCAGTGCCCCTCCGACGGTGAGCAGGACAGCGGCCTTGCCGTCCGCCCGGCCTATCTCGACGTGGTTCTGGGCGATCAGCTCACGCGACAGCGCCACCACGTCCTCCGGCTCGCCCTCCTGCGCCGGGCGGCGGGCGAAGGGCAGGCGAGGCATCACGGGTGGTCCCCGTACGGACCGGCTCCGTCCCCCGGCGCGTCGGTGCGGCCGATCCGGTGCAGCACCTCATCACCCTGCGGAACCCCCACGTCGCTGAGCACGCGCGCGAGGTTGACGCCGACGAACCCACGGTCCTCCGGCGTCAGCGACCGGAGCGTCGCCGCGAGGGTGTGTTCCCAGCTGTTCTTGTCGTCGAGGAGAGAGCGGTGGGTCACCGTCCAGTCGAGCACGTCCCTCGCCTCTTCCGGCCGGTGCAGCAACCAGAGGGCCGCCAGACCGACGGGACCGCCCGCGACGACCTCACGGTAGAAGCGGTACGCCTCACGGTGGGCCTCGCCGAAGCCCGGCGGAAGGGCCGGGTCCGGCGTGGGCAGAAGCGCGGCCGGCGGGTCGAGGAACCAGTACGTGAGGCCGGACCCGTCGATCACCTGTAGCCGGCCGGGCGGTTCGACCTCGGTCGTACCCAGGTGGGGCGGCGGCTTCCGCAGCGGGTCGGCGGCGCCGGGCAAGGTGGCGTGCCCGCTGATGTGGTCGGCGACCAGGCGCTGGGCCTGTTCTTCGGTGATCCGGTTCCTGGCCGCGACGACCGGGTTGGTGATCTTCCAGGCGACCCCGTAGCGGGCGGCGGTTTTCGGTGGCCGGCGGGGGATGTCGACCGACATGCGGCGTTCGGTGAGCGAGACCCACACGACGTCGAAGAAGTCCCCTTGGCGCACCGCACGCGCCGTCGGCCGTGGATAGCCCCAGTAGTCGCCGTCCTGGGGCGGCACCATGCCGTCGTCCCCGTTGTGCGCGAGGAACACCAGGGCCCGGTCCTCCGGGGCACCGAGGCGCAGGCGGAGCAGCTGCCAGGTCGGTGAGGAGTTCAGAGCGGTGATGAGCGGCTCGGTCATGAGGCGAACCCTTCTGTCGGGGCGGTACGGGCGCGATGGCGGCGCAGTACGAACCGCAGGACGCCGCGGTGGCTCCGGGCCGAAGCGGAGAGCCGGGCGAGGAACTGGGGGAAGGCGGTCCGGTGCCGTAGGCCCTGGTCGCTCTCGATCAGGGACAGGCCGGTCGCCGTCGCTTCGTGGGTGGCGGGGTCGTCCAGGGCGGTGACCACGAGGTCGAAGGCCCGCTCGGGGTGTTCCGTAAGGAAGTCGGCGAGCCGCACGCGCCGTACGCCCGGCGCCCCGGGCTTCGGGAAGGTCGTCAGGCTCATCGATTCGATGAAGTGAACGGCCAGGGCGTGACGTTGCGTGCCCGGGTCGGCCTCCTGCCACTCCCGCAGGCGGTCGAGGACGAGGACGTGGTTGGCGTCCTCGGAGAGAAGCGTGCTGAGCGCGAAGGACACCGCGGTACGCAAGGTGCCCGCCAGTTCCGCGTCCCGCCCGTCGAGCGCGTCGTCCAGGAGTTTCAGGGCGGCGGCGGGCCGGGCCAGACCGTAGCTGCCGGCGCAGGTCTCGGCCACGGTGCAGCGGAGGGGGACGAAGACGGACCGGCTCCATTGCCGCAACTGGTCCCGTACCGCGCCGGTGAGCGCGGGGTACTGGACCAGCTCGCCGAGCGCGTAGGCCACCAGCCGTCGGCGCCAGCGCCTGTCCGACGCGGCGAAAGGCTGGAGCTGCCGCAGCGTGCCGGGACCGGTCGCGTGGGCAAGTACCTTCCCGATCGCCTGGCCTGCCGCCAGTTCGATGCCGAAGTGGTGGGGAACCTCGTCCAAGGTCTTCCACAGCAGGTTCGCCATGCCTTCGTACTCCAGCCACAGGCAGCGGAGCAGCGCGTCCGAACGGTGCCGGCCGGAGAAGACGACCGGCTGGACCGGATAGCGGGGCGCCGCCCCGAAACGGCGCGCCAGGAGACGTGCGCCGACGGCCTCCAGCCGGTCCTCGAAAGCCGGCCCGAGGACGTCGCGCCCCGTCTGCGATCCCCCCGTGCCCGATGCGTGCGCACCGCCGCGCTCGTCGATGTGCGGGCGCAGGATCGCGCTGAACTCCTCGATGACCGTGCGGTCCTGTTCGGGCAGCAGCGAGATGGCCGCCATCAGGGAGAGGCGGTCGGCCCGGTGGCTCGACTCCGCCAGGGCTTTGTGGGCCGCCGCGGGGGCGCCGGTCCGCAGCTCGTCGAGCACGGATGCGGCGGGCCTCCCCGACATGACGAGGTCACGCAGCCCTTTCGCCACTTCGACGCCGTCCCCCGGAAGCGGGTGGGCGTGCAGATAGCCGGTGAAGTCCGCGGAGGCGAGGTGCCCCAGCGCGTCGGTGACCTGCCCGGCGGTGAGTTCGCCCGCGTCGGCCATGGTGTCCAGACGCTTCGCCGCCACCTCGGCCGGCGGCGGCGGGCGGTGCACGACCTGCCAGGGCACCGTGTCGCCGGGAAGCGCCGTCTCCGCCCGTACGGTGACGATCAGATGGGCGCCCGCCCGGCGCAGCAGCGCGGCCAGCGCGGTGAGCGCGACTTCGCCGAGCGAGGCGGCGGCCGTCGGCGACAGCCCCTGGAGGAGATAGCCGCGTCCCTCCGTGGGGCGCCAGCGTGAGAGGTCGTCGGGCGAGTCAAGTCCTGTGATGCCGTCGGCTCCGTACCGCTCCGCGAGCAGGGCGAACGCGGCGGTGCTCGCGCCCGTGCCGCCGCCGGCCCGCAGCAGCAGGATGTGGCCGTCGAGCACCTTGCGGCACTGCGCGTAGGCCGGTGGTTCGACGAACCCGCGCAAGCGGCCGAGGACGTCGCCCGCGGGGTAAGGGCCTTCCCGCAGGCGGGGTTTGACGATGCGCTCCGCAACGTCCTCGTCGATACCGAAGAACAGGTTGGCGTCGCCGCCGATCCCGCCCATGACCGCCATGCCCCGATCCACCCGCTGCTGGTTGTCGCGGTAGGAGTGCTGCGGATCGGGACGACCGTCGGCGTCCGGTCCCTGCGGGCCGGGTGTGGGGTCAGCGCCGCCGCTCACCGCTGGTCTCCGGATCCACCGACCCGCTTGTCGCCCGCCACGTTGTCGCCGCCGCCCCAGTGCTGATTGGTGCCGTGGTACGTGGTGGAGCCGCCGGTGTACGTGACGTCCCGGCCGACGCTCCCCATCACGGCGGCGCCCTCGTTCACGTGCTGCGTGTTGCCGCTGTAGTGCGTGCCGGGCCGCGCCACCGGTTCCTCTCGCCCATCGGCGGACGCCTCGGCCTGCGTGGCTGATTCCTCGCGCGGTCGCACACCGGCCTGAAGGAGGTTCCCGGACGGCGACGGGACGTACAGCCAGGCCCGCTGCGAGAAGTTCTTCCCCTCCACGGTGGCCGGAACTTCCACGCAGCGGTCGGGGTGCAGTCCGGTGTAGGCGCCGAGCACGACGTCCTCGTAGACGCGCTGGGAGATGACCGCCGCGAGGTGGGTGACCTGCTCGCTCGCCGCCGCCAGGATGGCCTTGACCGGCCGGGAGTCCAGCAGCCGGTGTGTGTCGTTGCGGGCGGTGCCGTTGCCGTCGCCGGGCTCGTCCGCGTCCGGCAGCGGTCCGACGTGGACGCTGGCCCGGAGCCGGATGCGGGGGCCCACGCACTGCCGGTTGTACGCGCCGAGAATGTCGTCCAGCACGCCGAGGAACGGCCACAGGACGAAGGGCAGCACCGCCGGATCGAAGCCGAACACCACGCCGTCCCCGGTGTTGGCCGGAAACCGCTTGGCGTCGCGCAGCTCGTGGAGCCCGGCCCGCTCCAGCGCCTGGTCGACGAGTTCCGGGATCAACTGGCTCACCGGGCCGTGCTGCACGGCGGGAAGACCGGTGAAGTCCTTCGCGTCGACGGCGAACAGGGCACGGTAGGGAGGAAGCGGCCGGCTCTCGGTGTACGGGGCGGGAACGGGCGTGGGCATGAGTGATCTCCTCGCGGGCTGGGGGACGGTGACGAAGCCGGTATCCGGCTGATTCGAGGTTCCGCCGCCTCCGCCCGTCCCACTGCACAGCGCAGGGCACTTCACGGGTGTCCCACGTCACAGCGCGGACGCGGGCAGGCGAGGGTCACCGCTCCCGGCGCGGGCGCGCTCCTTCAGCCGGACGCCGGGAAGGGAGACCCGGGCCCGTCCTTCGGTGCGCCCGTCGCCCAGTCGCGGAGCGCCGGTACGTCCTTGATGACGATGACCCTGCGGGCCGTCTCGACCGCGCCGGACTCCCGCAGCCGTTGCAGCCCGGTGATGACCGCGTTGCGGGTCACCCCGATGGCCTGGGCCAGCTCTTCCTGGCTCAGGCCGGTCAACCGCACGGCGGCCGATTCGGCTCCGGGCGCGGTGAGTTCGGCCAGCCGCAGCAGCGCCCGCGCCAGCCGGACGACCAAGGGGAGGGTCAGCAGTTCCGTGCGGTGCGCGTCGGACTCCCGCAGCCGGGACAGGGCCTGGCGCATCAAGTCCATGACGAGTCCGCGCTGTTCGACGAACCGGCGGAACCGCTCCGCCTCCAGCACGACAGCCGTGCAGGGGGTGAGCGCGACGACCTCCGCCGTGCGCGGGGTGCCGTGGAAGACGGACACCTCACCCAGCAGGTCGCCTGGCCCCCGGAAGGCCAGCCAGGTCACGATGCCGCCCGGTTCCCGGCACACGACCTTGGCGAGACCGTCGGTGAGGGCGAGCAGATGCGTCCCCGCCGAGCCCTGCCGCAGCATCACGCTGCGTTCGCGGAAGGTGCGCGTCGCCCCCTGGCCCCGCAATGCGCGCCATGCCTCGTCCGACAGCACTTGTCGCCTTCCCCGTCCGCCCTTGTACGCGGCCCCGCCCGCCCCGTAAGCCTCGCCCACCGCCATGATCCCTACGCCGTCCCGGCCGCTTCCACCGCGAGCCGGGCGACGTTGGCCGAGAACGGCCGCCGCCCACGAGTTCCCACCCAAGGGGAGGGAAGGGGTTTCTCCCCCTCTCGCCGCCGTAAGAACGCATTGTCCGAGATCGGCGGGAACTCACCGTTTGCTACAGCGACATTTCAGCCTCGTGGCAGAAACGATCAAGACCTGGTGTCGGCGCCAAGGTCCGGACCAGACTGACGCTCGCACGTCTGTGCTCATGTTCCGTCTCGTCAGAAAGCTCCTTGGCACATGCATACGTCCCTCAGACCCGGCGCCTCATCGGCGCGCCTCGTGCATGGGCGGAGGAGGTGCCGCGCGTGGTGCGCTATGTGATGCGCAAGGCGACGGGGTGGCTCCTGATGATCGTGGTGGCGACGAACGCCACGTATTTTCTGGCCAGTTGGTTCCTGGACCCGCGGTCGAACTTCAAGGAGCTGCGGCCCGCCCGGAGCGAGGCCCAGATCGCCCGTGCCCTCGCGCCGTACAACCTGGACCCGCACGTGCCGGTGGTGCGGCGCTGGTGGGACTGGCTCACCTCCGTGGTCGTCGACTTCGACTGGGGGAAGTCCCCCACCGGCGTCTCCGTCAACGGGGAGATCGGCTACCGGTCCCTGGTCAGCGCGGAGTTGGTCGTCATCGCGACGATCCTGTCCGTGGTCATCGGCGTCACGCTCGGTGTGTACACGGCGTCGCGGCAATACGGCTGGGCCGACCGGGTCTCCCAGGCCGTCTCCATCGCGGTGTTCAACATCCCGACGTCCGTCGCCGCGCTCGCCGTGGTCTTCGTCGCCATCTGGCTGAACCAGCACGCCGGGCTGCACTTCCTCTACGTCGCAGGGGAGAACTCCCCGAACGTCGAAGGACTGCTCCCGACGATCGGCGACCGCTTCCTGCACCTGATCCTGCCGACCCTGACCCTGACCCTGATGGGGTACGTCGGATATCACCTGACGCAGCGCTCCCTGCTGCTCGACACGATCAACGCCGACTTCGTACGCACCGCCCGCGCCACCGGGCTCACCCGGGCCCAGGCGATCCGCAGGCACGCCCTGCGGACCTCGCTCATCCCGACGGCGACGTCCGTGGCGTTCAGCGTCCCGGCCCTCTTCACCGGCGCCGTCATCACCGAGACGATCTTCGGCTGGAACGGCATGGGCCGCTACTTCATCCAGACCATCAGCAAGAACGACGTGCACGGCACGGTCGCCACAGCCGCCTTCGCCGCCGCACTGACCGCGATCGGCGCGATCCTCGCGGACATCGCCACGGTCTTCCTCGACCCGAGAGTGAGAGTGAGCTGACGTGGCGACAGATGTGACCACCGGTGCCCCGTCCGGTGCGGCGGCCGACCCGGTGCCCCAAGCGGCGCCCCTCGCGCGCAAGAGCGGCAGGAACCTCGGCCTCGGACGGCTCTACCTGCGGCGATTCCTGCGCAACCGCCTCGCCGTCGCCGGTGTGGTGATCTTCGTCCTGCTGGTGCTGTTCAGTACGTTCGGCGGCCTGTTCTCCCCGTACACCTACTCCGACGCGGACTTCGCCGCGCTCACCCAACCGCCCAGCGCCACCCACTGGTTCGGCACCAATCAGGGCGGCAACGACGTCTATGCCTCCGCGGTGCACGGACTCCAGCGCTCCCTGGTGATCGCCGTGAGTGTCTCCGTCCTGACCATCGTCGTCGCCGCGGTCATCGGCTCCGGCGCCGCGTACTTCGGCGGCCGGATCGAGCGGGTGACGCTCGCCGTCATCCACTTCCTGCTGGTCGTCCCCTCGTTCCTCATACTCGCCCTGGTGTCCCACCGCCTCGCCGGCGACTGGCGGATCCTCATCGTCGTCCTGACGGTCTTCGGCTGGATGTCCACGGCCCGGGTGATCTGGTCCGTCTCGACCTCACTGCGCGAACGGGATTACGTGACGGCCGCCGAGTTCATGGGCGTCGGCCCGCTGCGGATCATCCTGCGGCACCTCATCCCCAACCTCGGCTCGCTCCTGATCGTCAACCTGACGCTCGGTGTCGTCGCGACCGTACTGAGCGAAACCGCCCTCTCCTTCCTCGGATTCGGCGTTCAGACACCGGACGTCTCCCTCGGCACGATGCTCGCGGACGGCGCGAGCACCGTCACGAGCGCCCCCTGGCTCTTCGCCTTCCCCGCGGGCCTGGTCGTCCTGCTCACCGTGTCGATGACCTTCATCGGCGACGGACTGCGTGACGCCCTGGACCCCACATCCGTGACCGGCGCGGCTGGAGGCCGACGATGACATCTGCGACGACCCTCCCCGGGACGCCACTGCCGACCGGGACCACCACTCCCGTGCTCTCGGTGCGGGACCTGCGGATCTCCTTCCCCTCCGAGTCCGGGCCCGTCGAGGCGGTGCGCGGCGTCAGCTTCGACCTCCTGCCGGGCCGCACCCTCGGCGTCGTCGGCGAGTCAGGCTCGGGCAAGTCGGCCACCGCGATGGGCATCATGGGGCTGCTGCCGCCGTCCGCCGATCTGACGGGGCAGGTCCTGCTCGGCGGACGTGACCTGGTCGGCCTCGGCGACAAGGCGCTGTCCGACGTGCGCGGCAAGGCCATCGGCATGGTCTTCCAGGACCCGCTGTCCGCGCTCACACCGATCTTCTCCGTGGGCCGGCTGCTCTCCGACACCCTGCGGATCCACCAGGACCTGACGAAGCGAGCAGCCTGGGAACAGGCCGTCGAACTGCTCGATCTCGTCGGCATCCCCGACCCGCGCAACCGGGCCAGGTCCTTCCCGCACGAGTTCTCCGGCGGCATGCGCCAGCGCGTCGTCATCGCCCTGGCCATCGCCAACAAGCCGTCCGTTCTCGTCGCCGACGAGCCCACCACCGCACTCGACGTCACCGTGCAGGCCCAGATCCTCGACGTCCTGCGACTGGCGCAGCAGGAGACGGGCGCCGGACTCGTCCTCATCACCCACGACCTCGGGGTCGTCGCCGGCCACGCGGACGACATCGCCGTCATGTACGCGGGCCGCTTCGTGGAGCGGGCGGGGGTCGACGAACTGTTCCGCCGGCCGGTCATGCCGTACACCGCGCGGCTGCTCGCCGCCGTGCCGACCGTGGACAGCGGGGTCCACCGGCCGCTGGTCCCGATCGGCGGCGAGCCGCCCGCCCTCGTGGGCCTCCCGGCCGGCTGCCCCTTCGCGAGCCGGTGCGCCGTCGCCGTCGACGCGTGCCGCACCGCCGAACCCGAGCTGCGCGCCCTGCCAGGACACGGGGACGTGGCCTGCCTGCGCGCCGACGAGATCGCCGACGGATCGCTCGACCCCGCCGGGACCGCGGCAGGCGACGCGTTGGATCCGCACGCCGACCGCGCCCCGGCCGGCGATGTGGTGCTCCGCGTCGACGACCTCGTCAAGACCTTCCCCGTCACCAAGGGCGCCGTGCTCAAGCGCCGGGTCGGGACGCTGCACGCCGTCAACCGGGTCAGCTTCGCGCTGCGGGCCGGCGAGACCCTGGGCCTGGTCGGCGAGTCGGGCAGCGGCAAGACCACGACGCTGCTGGAGATCCTCCGGCTCAAGCAGCCCGAGGGCGGGCGGATCGAGATCGCCGGCACCGATGTCGGCGCGGCCGGTTCGGCCGCCCGGATACGGGAGTTGCGGCGGGACGTACAGATCGTCATGCAGGACCCGCTGGGCGCCCTGGACCCGCGGCTGCCGGTCTTCCAGCTGCTCGCCGAACCCCTGCAGGCCATCGGGCAAGGCCGCGAGTCGATCCGCTCCCGCATCGGTGAACTGCTGGCGCTGGTCGGCCTGGACGAAGCGGTGAGCGACCGTTTCCCGGCCGCGCTCTCCGGCGGCCAGCGTCAGCGGGTCGGCATCGCCCGCGCCCTGGCGACGGAGCCGAAACTCCTCGTACTCGACGAGCCGCTGTCGGCCCTCGACGTGTCGGTGCAGGCCGGGGTGATCAACCTCCTGGCGCGGCTCAAGCGCGAACTCGCCCTCGCCTACCTCGTCGTCGCCCACGACCTGGCCGTGGTGCGGTACATCTCCGACCGCATCGCGGTGATGTACCTGGGTCACATCGTCGAGACCGGCGACACCGAAACGCTCTTCTCCGACCCGAAGCACCC
This sequence comes from Streptomyces sp. NPDC050161, assembly GCF_044460025.1. Classification (NCBI taxonomy): domain Bacteria; kingdom Bacillati; phylum Actinomycetota; class Actinomycetes; order Kitasatosporales; family Streptomycetaceae; genus Streptomyces; species Streptomyces sp. NPDC050161. The sequence continues at coordinate 328,954 of NZ_JBITJM010000002.1, forward strand.
GTACACCCGGGCGCTGCTGTCCGCGATCCCGGTGCCCGATCCGCAGCGCGAACGCGCCCGGGAACGCGTCGTGCTGGAGGGCGAGCAGCCGAGCGCCACCCGCGTCCCCGAGGGATGCGTCTTCGTGGACCGCTGCCCCCTCTACCGCCTCGCCGACGAGAAGGTGCGCCGGCGCTGCCGTACGGAACGCCCCGCGCCGTCCGACGTGGCAGGACAGCCCGGCCACCAGTACGCCTGTCACGTGGTCTGACACCGCCCCCGGCCCTTCCGGGGCGCCACCAGGCCGCTTCCCTTTCCGCTCCACCGAACCCGAAGGAACCCTTTCGCCATGCGCGCACGGCTGGTCCTGCCCGTTGCCCTCGTCGCCGCCATCTCCGTCGCCGCCACCGCGTGCCAGTCCTCAGGGGAGGACGCGGCGGGGCCGGGCAAGAACCCCAAGGCCGCGTCGGCCGCCGTCGACTACAACCCCCAGCCGTACGACAAGGTCAAGGACGGTGGCACCTACACCACGGTCGGGACCTTCGACGAGCAGGGCAACCCCTTCAACGTCAATGCCACCTTGACCGCGTCCCGGGTCTGGGGCTGGTACAACGCCGACGCGATCACGTACTCACCCACCGGCGATGTGCAGTACAACCCCGACTACTACAAGGACGTGAAGGTCACCGTCGACGGCGGCAACCAGAAGGTCACCCTGACGATCAACCCGAAGGCCACCTTCAACGACGGCACACCGATCGACTGGAAGGCGATCAAAGCCACGTGGAAGGCCAACAACGGCTCCGACAAGGACTTCGCCGCCTCGTCCACGGACGGCTACGACCGGATCACCTCGGTCGAGCAGGGCGACAGCGCCAAGCAGGCCGTCATCACCTTCAAGGGCGTCAACGCCTCCTGGCCGACCCTGTTCACCACCTTCCTGCACCCCAATGCCGCCACGGTCGACAACTTCAACAAGGCGTACGTCAAGAAGGCCCACCCGGAGTGGGGCGCAGGCCCGTACACGGTCGGCACGTGGGACACGCACTCGGGCAACATCACCTTCGTCCGCAACCCGAAGTGGTGGGGCAAGAAGGGCAAGCTCGACAAGCGCGTCTACGTCAACCTGGAGGCGACAGCGGGGGTCAACGCCTTCAAGAACGGCCAGCTCGACTACACGTCCGCCGTCGACGCGGAGAGCCTCAAGCAGATCAAGGGACTCAAGGGCACGGAAATCCGCAGCGGCGGCAGCCCCTTTGAATACTCGCTGCACTTCAACACGAAATCCTCGGTCCTTTCGGAAACGGCCGTCCGCAAGGCCATCGTGGAGAGCATCGACCGCCCGCAGATCGCGCGAATCCAGTTCCAGGGGCTCGACTACAAGGAACCGCTGCCCGGATCGGCCGTACTGTTCAGCTTCCAGAAGGGCTACGAGGACAATGTCTCGGCCGTGCTGAAATACGCGCCCGACGAAGCCAAGAAGACGCTCGACGCGGCGGGTTGGAAGCCCGGGGTGGACGGCATCCGCGTCAAGAACGGCAAGAAGCTCGAAGTCGGCTACACACTCCTCGGCGACGACCCGCTGGGCAAGGCCACCGCGGGCGCCTTCGCCGCCATGCTGAAGCCCGCCGGAATCCACCTCGTCATCAAGAAGGGCGACGACGCGGACTTCGCCAAAATCATCAGCGACCGCAGGTTCGACCTCTTCCTCTCGGGCAACCGCTCCATGGACCCCTTCGGCGCCCGCTACCTGTGCGACTTCTACTGCTCGGACCGCGACGCCAACATCACCGGCTCCGGCACCCCGGCCCTGGACAAGGAAATCCGCGCCACCACCCAGATCGCCGACCTCGGCAAGCAGGCCACAGCGGTCAACAAGGTCGAACGCAAGGCCCTCCAGCAGTACGCCTTCCTGCCGCTCTACAGCGGCCCCTCCACCTACGGCGTGAAAAAGGGCCTCGCCAACGTCGGCGCGACCATCTTCCACACCCCCCTCCCGGAAACCGTCGGCTGGCAGAAGTAAGACACCCTCAGGCATCCGGTGTGGCGGAGACGCCCGGCTTTCTCCGCCACACCGGGTGCCATCGGCATCAAAAAAACCTGGCCGGTATCAATAACCATGAACGGCGCTCGCTCGTGATCAATACACCCGGCGCCGGTCCGACGGGCCGATACTCGAACCGTTGGACACATAGTGACCCGTAGAGGTGAGGGCTCGCTTTGCCACAGCAAGAGATGGGCAGCACGAAGAGTGCACGCCTTTCTCGCATGAGCCTGGAGGCCGAAATGAGACGCATTCCCCTTGCTCTGGCAGCTGCCACCGTCCTCGCCGGAGGGCTGGGGCTCGCGGTGACGCAGTCAGCCGCCGACGCCGCCGTGAAGGCACCGTTCGTCCGGCATTCCATCCAAAGGAACATCGGCCCAGGTCAGACGGTAAGTGTCAACGTGCCGTGTGATCCCGGCACCGTACCGACGGGCGGCGGATTCAACAACTCCCCGGGAATCACCGTGCTGTCTTCCTTCGCGCAGCCCGACAACTGGCAAGTCACGGTCACCAACCCCAGCAACATCTTCAAACAAGCCGAGTCCCACGTGATTTGCTCCACTCCCTGACCCCGCGGCCGTCCGCCAGGCTGGGTGACGGCCCCACCGGACACGCCCCAGCGCCCCATGGCGAGTAACTCGCCATCAACGGCCCCTTTTCCCTTTCGAGTTGAAGCGCCGCAGCGAATCGGTCACCCGGGCCGGCGGACGTGCCCTGTGTTCACTCCGGGGCCCGGAGCGCGGCGAGCCGGCGGCCGAGTGCCGCCTGCGCCGAATCCGGGGTGTGCCGCCCCACCGCGACCTGCATGCCGAGCCCGTCGGTGAAGGCGATCAGGGCGTCCGCCTCCTGGTCGGCATCGGCGGTGGGGCGGACATCGCCGGCCTCCTGCGCCGTGCGGAGCAGCAGTGCGACGAGTTCCGTGAGGCCCTCGTACTGCTTGCGCTGGACGGCCGCCAGGCCGGGCGTGACGGACGCGTGTGCGGTGAAGGCGAGCCAGACCCGGGTCTCCGCCAGGCTCTGTTCGTCGTGCGGCACGATGCCGGCGAGCGTGTGCTCAAGCATCGTCGCCGCCGCCCCCGGGGTGACGGAGCCGGCGATCCGGCCTTGTACGCGTGCGCTGACCCGCTGGTTCATCTCCTCCACGACGGAGACCACCATCTCCTCCTTGCCGGAGAAGCACCGCTGCACGGCGCCCACCGAGACGCCGGCCCGAGTGGCGACGTCGCGCATGGTCACCCCCTCCAGCCCGCGCTCACTGACGAGCGCGAAGGCCGCCGCCACGACCTGACGCCGTCGACTGTCGTAATCCACCTGTTTCGGCATGCCGCCAAGCCTATATGATACGTTCATATTGATACGCACGTATCAAATCCCTTGGGCTCGACGACCGGAGGAATCGGCATGACCGTGAGGCGTACGAGGCGGCGGAACGACACCAGTTGGCAGCGTGCCCGCTTGCTGGTGGGCGTGATTCTGTTCGTGCAGGGCTTCGGATCCGCCCTCAGCGAGGCGCTGTGGAGCACCAGCTTCGGCGTGGCAGCCCTGCTCAGAGGGGCAGGGCTGCCGCACTGGACCGACCTGGCCATCGGCACCGTCGGCGCGGCACTACTCGGCTGGGCGCTGGCCATGCGCGGCACGGAACGGCGTACGCATGCCTGAGCCGACGAACACCGCATCACCGGGCGGGAGTTCACCCGGGCGCGCCCCGGCCCGCGCGGTCGGCCGGCGGGGCCTGTTGCGGGCAGGGACGGCCATCGCCGGGGTGGGGGCGGGCGCCGCGGCGGGAGCCGCGCTCAGCGCGTACGCCGGGCACGAGGGGGACACCGCCCGGGACCGGCCGGCCTTCCTCCTCGTGCACGGCGCCAACAGCAACGCCTACGCCTTCGCCCCCCTGATCGCCGCACTCACCCTGGCGGGCCACCGCGCCCTGGCCGTGGATCTCCCCGGCCACGGAGCGCAGGGAAACTTCCCGCTCTCCTACCAGGCGCCACAGGACCTGGCGGCGTTCGCGACCGCCCCCTCACCGGTCCTGTCCGGGACAACCCTGGAGGACAACGCCCGCCACGTCGCGGGCGTCGTGCGCCGCATGGCCCGGCAGGGACCGGTCGTCCTGGTCGGCCACAGCATGGGCGGTGCCACGATCACCCGGGTGGGCAACCACGTGCCGGATGCGATAGCGCGGCTGGTGTACCTGTCGGCGTTCTGCTGCGTCCGGATGCGCACCATCCTCGACTGCTTCCTGGTCCCGGAGGGCAGAGCGACGCTGCTCCCCACGATTCCGAGCGTGGGCAGCCCCGAGCGGACCGGAGTCCTCCGCAACAACTGGCGTTCCGCGGACGCCGACTTCGTCGCCAAGGCGAAGGCCGTCTTCGCCGCGGACTACGACGACGCGGCCTTCCGCAACGCGCTCAACACCTTCGAGCCGGACGAATCGGCCTCGCTCATCCGTGACGACGCCCGTGGCCACCCGGAGACCTGGGGCCGCATCCCCCGCAGCTACATCCGCTTCACCCGCGACCGCAGCCTCCCGCTCGCCCTCCAAAACCGGATGATCAAGGAGGCCGACACGGCAACTCCCCACAACCGCTTCGACGTCCACTCCCTGCCGGCCCCGCACCTGGGCCCTCTCGACCCGGCCCCCTTGGCCGCCGTCCTCGCGAAGCTGGCCTGACCCGACGGGCGCGATCACGGGCGGCCAAGGCGTACCACCTGCGCAAGGCCGAGCGGCAACAGACCGGTCAACTGCGCTCGTACAGAGCCTTTCCCGCCCCTCACTTCGTACCCCATCCGGGTCATACGACAAGCAATCTCTTCATCCGGCCGCCACGACTCGGGTAGCCAGTGGAGCTCTTCCTTTCCATCGACCACCGAGGAGCCCCCGTGCTGAGTCGCCGTGCCCTGGGCAGGCGTGCCGTCGCAACATTCATCGCCGCGGCCACCGCTGTTGTTCCCCTCACCCTGCAATCCTCCGCGGCAGCCGCCGCCGGCCGGCCGTTCTTCTACGAACCGCCGGCGAGGCTGCCCGCGCACAACGGCGACGTGATCCGCTCGGAGCCGTCCGCGTTCTACCTTGATTCCCTCAAGGCGATCAAGGTCAACGCGAGCGCCATCCGGATCATGTACCGCACCACCGACCGCGCCGGGAAGCCCATCGCGGTCACCGGCACCGTGCTCACCCCCAGGACCCACCGGCACGCCCCACGGCCGATCATCGCCTTCGCGCCCGGCACCCAGGGACTGGCGGACAAGTGCGCTCCCTCCCGCCAGTTGGCCGAGGGCACCGAGTACGAGGCGCTGCCCATCAAGGGCCTTCTCGACAAGGGCTATGCCGTCGTGGTGACCGACTACCAGGGGCTCGGCACCCCCGGAGTCCACACCTACATGAACCGCGAGGTGCAGGGCCGCGCGGTGCTGGACTCCATCCGGGCAGCCCAGCGCCTGGAAACCGCGAACCTCCCCGACTCCGGCCCGGTCGCCCTCTACGGCTATTCCCAGGGCGGCGGAGCGGCAGCGTCCGCGGCCGAACTCGCCCGCACCTACGCGCCGGAGCTGAAGATCAAGGGCGCCGTCGTCGGGGCACCCCCGGCGGACATGGACAAGGTGGCCGACAGCCTCGACGGCTCGGCCTACTCCGCGTTCTTCAACTACGCCTTCTCCGGACTCGCCGCCGGATACGGCATCGACACCGGCCCGTACCTGAACTCCCGCGGCAAGCAGGTGACAGACGACCTGCGGGACAACCAGTGCACGACGCAGGCCATCGGCAAGTACCCCTTCCTGGGATCCCGCTTGCTGACCGTGGACGGACGCCCACTGACGGAGCGCCTCAAGCGCGCTCCGTGGAAGGCGATCGTGGCCGAACAGAAGCTCGGCAACCGCAAGCCCGCGATGCCCATTCTGCTGTCCCACAGTGTCCTCGACGACGTGATCCCCCACCGGGTCGGCGAAAGCCTGGCCGCCGACTGGTGCCGCCGGGGCGCGACGGTGAAGTTCACCAGCAACTACATCCCCGGCCACATCGCCGCCACAGCGGGAACGAGCGCCGAAGGCGCCCCCTGGCTCGCAGACCGCTTCTCCGGCAAAGCCGCCCCGAGCACCTGCTGACGCTGGTCGCCGACCACGCACCACGTACGGCCGGCCCCCGACCAACTCTGCAGAAACCCCATTCTCCATAGGCCGATCAGACGAAGAGATGCCTCGTCCCTACCTGCCGACGGGTATACCAAAGGCGCCCCATCCGATTGTTGGCCAGGAGGAACGAAATCAATGCCTGATCCGGCGAATGACGCTGTGGCCCAACCCGTGGCCGAGTCTCCCCTCGCGGTCACTGAATTTGTGGCCTACGCGTACCACCTTTCCAATAAGCAGGGGGTGTTCACCACTCTGCTGAGTGCGCAAGGCGTCAACCGCTTCAGCGAGGTAGTGGGATCCATCGCTGAGCTTGACGCCCAGGACAGGCCCCAATTGGGGGATGCGGTCATGACCCTCCACAACGTAGTGCCGCAGGACAACAACACCGTGGCCGTGCGTGGCGAGGTCGCATGGCACACGCCTCTGAGGGTCAGGGTGCACATCATCGCCAGAAATGTGCGTTGAGGCCCGACCGGGCAAAGGAACCAACGAAGCCCCTCCGTCGCTGGTGTGATGAGTTGAACCACCACCAACGACGAGGGGCTTCGTCACGTCAACACCCCGATTTACCTTCCCATTTCGCACCTGCGAGCCAGATGAGAAAGAGCTTCACCGACAACACTCCGAGGCGTAACTCTTCTCCTAACTCTTCTCCTCGAAGCGCGGGTGGTGCGGCGGCTGAAGGCGTCGCACGGTGGGGGAGTGCCCTTCAAGACGAGAGACAGATGGACCTCTCGGCGCGATGCCCATGGCCGTCTTGTTGCGTGCGTATACGCGTGGGCGTGGCTCTCCTCGATGCGCCGTCCCCCCCCGGGATGGAGCGTCCCCCGGCCGCTGCGTACTGCAGACAGGAGCGCTCCGCTAACGAACGCGGAAGCGACTCCCCCCCTGCCCGCAAAGCGATGTCCGTCACCATCGCCACCCCAGCACAACAAGCACGCGCCCTTCCGCCGGGATCACACCCATCTGCCCCGCCTTGACCTGCGCAGCCAGTCGGCGACTGTGGCCCGGCCTGAGCTCCAGCCGCCCCACCCCTGCCACCACAAGCTCCGAGGCATCCACGAAACCGCCTTTGAGGTGCCTCCGGGGGCGCTACCGCTCAGCTCCTCCGGTCTTCTTCCTGTCGGCGCCGCTGGGCCCGACTGCGCATCAACTCCAGCAACAATATTGTGCGCCCATCGGACTTCTGGGGCCAAACGGCGCGAACCAGGAGAACGAAGGATGAGAGGACGGCAACGACCACCACGACGCCCCACGGCACCGAGTCCGGCAAATTGAACATGACTTTGAGCCTTCCGACCTGAATTGGCCGGCGGGTCACTTAGGCAGCCAGTACGGCGCTCCCCAGCGCACGACTGCTTTGCTTCCCGCCCCGGTAAGTCATCACGGGGAAGGCGGAGTTGGGGCCTCTGGGCGTGACCTGTGGTGATACTTCGATGGGGTCAGGTTTCCATACGGGTGTGTCATCGGTGCCCACCCTGCCCAGCAATCGTGATAGCAGGAGGATTAGAGCACGCACTAGGAAGCGCAGGAGGCACGCGACCAGTTCACCCAGAGCGGAAAGGAACTCTGCTACTGCGAGGCGTCGTTCGGTAGTCGTATGTGCGGAGCGCAGGTTCTCGGCAGCCGATTTGATGAGGGTGCGAGCATTGCTCCCCTCGTCGCACAGTGATACACCGCTGCGATAGAGGCAGAGTGCGAGCGAGGGATCGAATGCGCATTCCTCCGCACCAGGGTGCGGACTGGAAAGATCGCCACGCAACCCACGTTCAATTATGGCGACGTGTTGCAAAAGGCTCATTCGTGAGGTGGGGAGCCTAGTGTTCGTGATCCGGGGTTTCGCTGGCAAAGCTGGGGAAATGTCCGTGTACTGACTCTTCATTTCCCTCCCTGTGCTCACGCGTCGTGATTGAGAGTCTAGCGTGCAGCGCTGAATCCCCTCTCTGCGCAGGGTGTTGCCCGTGCCCGCAGTACCACTGTCCTTGTTTCCACGCGTCCCGGGCCGACGGCTCAAGTCCACCAAATCTGGCATGGGTATGACTGAAGTCGGCGCTGGGGCGGGCGCAGATTGCCCCGATAAGTCCACTATGGAGGGTCAGGAAATCGGATACCCAGTGATCGCCAGTGGCGAAGTGCTGAAGTGGCGAAGAGATCCAATCCACCCTACGGAGTCCAAATATCTCTTCTGTGCAAGTAACCCCGGCCCGCCCGCCACTCCGTCACTTCGTCACCGGGGCCGCCAAGATCCCGCACCCGACCGGCCAACTCCGGACCCCGCTCAGGCAATCCACTCACTAGATACAGGGTGAGGGCGGGATACCGCGCACCCTTCCGGCTACGCGCCATTCGGCGGACTGAGACCCCCTCGCCTACTGCCTGTGCGGCTCCCCGGTGTGGTTCTCCACCTGGGTTCTGAGCCCCGGGCTTGCCCGCCTGACCCAACTGGCAGAGGTGCGCCGTACCGGCCCGGCAACGGGAGATCCGGGGTAACCGGCAGAGTTCCCGGTTCGATCCCGGGGGCGGGCTCTGCCCATACCGCCCGTGGGGGCGCCTGAGTCGCCCATCAGTAACCCGCTCTTCGGGGTGGTCGAACGAGGTTGCAAGCTCGCTCAGGCGGGGCGGTATGGGTCCACATCGTTCAACCTACTCACGTGAGTAGGTAGGGGTCAGGGCTCTTCGGCACATCGTGGGCTTCGTAGTACCAGCGGAAGAAGCGGTTCAATGTCGCCGTCTCGCACGCTGTGAAATCGCCCTCCACCGCCTCCGCTGTCATCCAACGGCAGAGCACGAGGGCGGCCTTCCTGTACGAGTTGACCGTCTTCTCTTGGAAGGGGCGCCCGTGCTTGTTGTTCGTCGTCCGGAGGTGGAGGACGTAGTCGCTGAGCGTCGCGTCCCGGTCGGCAGCCCAGGAATTCGAGGGAGGGGCGGTCGCTGCTGCTCCGGCCCGTCCGGCGGCGCGGGAGTGGACCCGGAGTGGGCTCTTCAGAGCCCGGGTGGCTGTCTTGGCGGCCATGGCGTTCCCTTGTCAGGGGTGCTGATCAAGGGCCCGGTGGGGAAGGTTCAGTCCGCCAGGCACCTTGACCAACACCGTGTCAACGGTGAGCCTGACAACTCCCTGGGGGCGTTTCCCCAGGTCACCCGAGAAGAGCGCCCCCGGCAGGACTCGAACCTGCGGCCAAGTGCTTAGAAGGCACCTGCTCTATCCACTGAGCTACGGGGGCCGGTGGTGGACGTGGATCACGGACCGCGGACAAGGATAGGGGTCCGGGTGCCTCGTCCCGGTTGCTTCACCTCCGTGGCACGTTGTGGAGATTCCGTGAAGCGATCCTGATAATCGCAGGCGGGTACGAATCCTGCACCGGTTTTGGCCACTCACGCAGCGGGTGTTGTGCAGTCGTTATGCCTGTGCCCCACTTGTCTCGATCGTCTCACGTGACAGTCGTCCCGTTCTGTACCGTTTTTTACGGCGCGCACACAGGGGTATACGCTTCAAAAACCCAACGAAATTGGGCATTCTGCACATGTGGCGACCTTGGATGTACGACCCCGGCTCATCGACGCGCTGTCCGTACTGCGAGACCGCGTTGACGCCGCACGCTTTCCGCTGCCTCTAGGAGGCGCGGCGTGCGCCCGCCGCAGCAGGGCCGAGCTGCTCGCGCAGCTGGACGACTATGTGATGCCCCGGCTACGCGCGCCGCAGGCCCCGCTGCTCGCCGTCATCGGCGGTTCCACCGGGGCCGGCAAGTCGACGCTGGTCAATTCGCTGGTGGGGCGGCGGGTGTCGGAAGCCGGGGTGCTGCGTCCGACGACGCGGACGCCGGTGCTGGTCTGTCACCCCGACGACCGCCAGTGGTTCGCCGGCCGGCGGGTGCTGCCCCAACTGGCGCGCATCTGGGTGCCGGAACAGGACGGCGGCCGTCCGGAGGCGCCGGGCGGGCGGGGCCACCGGCGAGGCGAGGCGTATGGAGCCGGGGGCGGGGACGGGGGCGGTGGTGGCTACGCGGACGGGGGCGCTGGTGGCTACGCGCCATACGCGGCGTATGAGTCGTACGAGGTACATGAGGCGTATGGCGGCTACCGGGAGGGTGATGGGGAGGGGCGGGGGGCGGAAGGGGCCTCTGGGGAGTCCGGGATGCCTACGTTGCGGATCGAGACCGACCCGGCGTTGCCCAGCGGGCTGGCCCTCCTGGACGCCCCCGACATCGACTCCCTGGTGGCGGGCAACCGTGAACTCGCGGCCGAACTGATCTGCGCCGCCGACGTCTGGGTGCTCGTCACCACGGCCGCCCGGTACGCCGACGCGGTGCCCTGGCATCTGCTGCGTACGGCCAAGGAGTACGACGTCACTCTGGTGACCGTGCTCGACCGGGTGCCGCACCAGATCGCCGCCGACATCTCGGGGCGCTACGCGGCGCTCCTCCAGGACGCCGGCCTCGGCCATGTGCCGCGCTTCACCATCCCCGAGCTGCCCGAGTCGGCCGGCGGCGGCAGCGGGCTGCTGCCCGCCACCGCGGTCGCCGCCCTGCGCGACTGGCTGGCGCGGCATGCCCAGGACCCGCTCGCCCGGTCCGCCGCCGCGGACCGCACCGCGGCCGGCGTGATCGCCTCGCTGCGCAGCCGGCTGCCGGCGCTCGCGGGCGAGGCCGCGGCCCAGCATGCCGCGGCGCTGCGGCTGGCCGGCCGGGTCGATGGGGCGTACGAGGAGGCCGCTGAGCGGGTCCGTGAGGAGGTCGCGGCGGGCGAGGTGTTGTCCGGGGACGCGCGTGCCCACTGGCGCGATCACGCACTCGGTGGCCGCCCCGATGAGCTGCTGGACGCGCTGACCCATGGGCTCACGGCCCTGCTGTACTGCGCGGTGGAGCAGGCCGACGAACGGGTCGCCGATGCCTGGCGCCGTGACCCGGCCGCCGCGGACGTGTCGCCGACGGCCGCGGCCGGCACCGCGGGTGCGGCAGCGCGGCTCGGAGTCGTCGTACGGCATTGGCGTCGCTGCCTGGAGGAACTGGCGGACGAGGAGACCCGCGAGGCGTCCGGCGGACTCGCCGCAGACCGTCCGGGGGCCGTGGTGCCGGAGGAGCCGGCGGCGCTGCTGGCCACCGCACTGCTCGGCGGGCGGCGGGCGCGTACGGCGGGCGAGAGTCTCGCCGAACTCCTCGGGGCGCAGAGCGCGCTGCGGCTGTGCGACCGGGGCAACAGGCTGCTGACCAGGCACTTGGAACGCGCGCTCGACGCCGAGCGCGAGCGTCGGCTGGCACCGCTCGACCAGCTTTCCGTGCCGCCGGAACAGCAGGCCGAACTGATCGCCGCACTGTCCGTACTGCAGAGGGAGAAGGTGTCGTGGTGAGCGGGTGCACGGGACGTCCGGAGGGGATGGAGGGTCCGGAAGGTCCGGAGAGTCCTGAGTGCCCCGGGGGGCAGAGGAGTCAGAGGAGTTCTGAGTGGTGGGAGAGGGGGCCGTGGTCCAAGAGCACTGATGGCCTCGGTGAGAGTGCTGAGGGGGCGGGTGGCCCGGGGGCTTCGGAGAGCGGTGTGGGGGAGGGGACTTCGGCTGTGGGCTCGGCGTGTGGGGTGTGTGGGGTCTCCGGGATGTGCGGGGCGTGCCGGGCATGTGGCGAGAGGGTGGATGACCTGGTTCCGGACGAGGGCGTGGCGGAGCCAGGAGGTGAGGCGGAGGAAGGGGGCGTTCCGGAGCCGACGGGTGCGGGGACGGGCGGGCGTGGCTTTCTGCGGGGCGCGCGGTGGGACGACGGGCTGATCGCGCGACGGGTGCGGGCCGGTGCGTTTCCGCGGCCGGGCGGGCGGCGGCGCGAGGCCCAGGTGGAGCCTGCGGCAGATGCGGATGCAGATGCGGATGCGGAAGCGGTGGCGGAAGCGCTCGGCGGGATGGACGGCGTGGGTGGAGGGCCAGTTGTGGAGGTGGCGTGGGGCGTCGTGGGGCGTGGCGCCGTGCGTCCCGTGGATGAGGACGTGGAGCGGGGTGTCGTGGGGCGTGGTGCGGTGCGTCCCGTGGGCGAGGAGGCGGTGCGGGGCGCGGGGCGGGTAGGGGCCCAGAGGGACGTGCGGTCGGATGGGTGGCGTGCGATGGGCTCGGCGGTTGCGGAGGACAAGGCCGGCGGAGACGTACGGGTGCCGGGCGGGGAACGGTGCATTCCTGGGGATGTGCTGCTGCGGCGGCTGGACGCGCTGCGGGAGCTGATCGCGCTGTCCAGGACCCGGCTGGGCGGCGAGACGCTTGAGGAGGCGGGCCGGGTCCTGGATGCCGCCGACGAGCGGAGCCGGCTGTCCGCGGCGCACACGGTCGTCGCCCTCGCCGGAGCCACCGGCAGCGGCAAGTCCTCGCTGTTCAACGCGCTCGCCGGGGCGAACCGTTCGCAGGTCGGCGCGCGCCGGCCGACGACCTGCGAGCCGGTGGCCTGCGTCTGGCCGGGCGGCCCGGGTGCCGAGGGGCTGCTGAACCGGTTGGGTGTCCCGCCGCGCCGCCGCCATGTCCCCGGGGAGGCGGCCGGGGAAGCGGGTGAGGGCGGGCAGGGTGGTGCGGGTGGTGACGGGTTGCGGGGGCTCGTACTGCTGGATCTGCCCGACCACGATTCGGCGGAGACCGGCCATCGCGAACAGGTGGACCGGCTGCTGAAGTTGGTGGACGCGGTGATCTGGGTGGTGGACCCGGAGAAGTACGCGGACGCGGTGTTGCACGAGCGCTATCTGCGACCGCTGGCCGGCTATGCCGAGGTGACGTTCGTGGTGCTCAACCAGGTGGACCGGCTGCCCGGTGACGCCGCCGACCAAGTGGTGGACGATCTGCGCCGGCTCCTGGACGAGGACGGTCTTGCGCTCGGCGAACACGGTGAGCCGGGGGCGCAGGTGCTCGCGCTCTCCGCTGCGACGGGGGCGGGGATGGGTGAACTGCGGGACACGCTGGGCCAGTTCGTGGCCGACCGGGGGGCTGCGGAGCGACGGCTGGCCGCGGATGTGGACGCGACTGCCGAACGGCTGCGTCCCGCGTACGTGGCGGAGCGGCGGTTCGGGCTGACGGAGTGCGCCCGCGAGGAGTTCGACGACCGGCTGGCCGAAGCGGTCGGTGCGGTGGCGATGGGACGTGCGGCGGAACGCGACTGGCTGCGGCACGCGGACCGCGCCTGCGGCTCCCCGTGGACGCGGCTGCGAAGCCGGGGCCCGGCTCCGTGGACGCGCGGGGAACGGCGGGATGGCGCGGGCGGGAGGCCGGGCGGAACGGCTGACGGGATGACCGATGGGACGGCGGGTGGAACGGTCGATGGGACGGAGGGTGGGACGGTTGATGGGACGGCGGATGGGATGGCCGACGGGACGGTCGGTGTGGAGGTCGGGGGGCGGCCTGGGACGGTTGCGAGCCTCCGATCGGTGGTCGTGAGGGCGGGTGGCCTGCGGAGGAAGCCCGGGAAGCGCGGGACGCCGGGCGGCGGTGGAACGCCGGGAATCCCGGGCAGTCCGGGAACCCCGGGCAATCCTGGAACGGCTGGAACGGCTGGAACGGCTGGAACGGCTGGAACGGCTGGAACGGCTGGAACGGCGTTCGGTGTGCGTTCGGGGTGGAAGGCGCGGGGCGGGGCGGTACGGGGGGATGGGACGGGTGCCGGGGCGGGTACGGCGCGGGACTTGGGAGGGCGGGCGGCGGCGCGGCCTGTTGTGGAACAGGCGGTGCGGTCGGTAGCGGGTGAGGCGGCTCGTGGGCTGCCGGAGTCGTGGGCGCAGGCCGTGCGGGAGGCGGCGGGGCGGGGCGCGGAGGGGCTGCCGGTGGCGTTGGACGAGGTGGCGGCGGATGCGGAGGCGGCGCTGCGGGACGGGCCGAAGGCGCGGCCTCGGTGGTGGATGGTGGCGGGGGCGTTGCAGGGCCTGATGTTCGTTCTTCAGGTCGTGGGTCTGCTGTGGCTGCTGGGGGTGCTCACGGGGCTGGCGGATGCGGAAGCGTGGGTGGCGGCGCTGGTGCCTGCGGTCGTCGGCTCGGTGGGCGGGCCCGCTCTGACGTGGCTGTGCGGGGTGGCGGCGCGCGGTCCCGCCCGGCGGCACGGCCAGGAGACCGAGCGCAGGCTGCGGGAGACGGCTGCGGGGTGCGGGCGGGCGCGGGTGCTCGAACCGGTCGCCGCCGAACTGCTGCGATACCGCGAGGTGCGTCAGCAGTACGCGGTGGCGTCGGGGGCCTGAGTACGCGGGTATGGGCGCGGCCGAGCCTTCCGGAGGCTCGGCCGCGTTCTCCATTAGGTATCTCCTCGTCGCGATGTGCCCCTTGGCGTCTGCTTGTTGGGGGGATTACGCAGCCTCTTCGCCGCCGTCAGGCCCTCGTCCGGGTGACCGGGTTATCCACAGTCGGGTGGTCGTCCACAGCCCGGAGCGGGGATTGCGGAATGCGTGCAGCATGAGATCAGCGCACGGCGAGAGCGGTGGGTGACAGCGGATGACGGGCGCCGTACGACGCGGCGCGGACGGGGGAAGTGGGCGCGATGAACGACACGTTGGTGACTTTGGTGGGGAATGCCGCGACGGCGGTGGAGCATCGGCAGACCGCGGCGGGGATGGCGGTGGCGCGATTCCGGCTCGCGGCGACTTCGCGGCGGTGGGACAAGGCGCGGGAACGCTGGACGGACGGCGAGACGAGCTTTTATACGGTCAGGGCGTGGCGGGCGCTCGCCGACAATGTCGCGGCATCGGTGGCGGTGGGTGAACCGCTTTTGGTGCAGGGGAGGTTGCGGCTGAGGGAGGGGGAGCAGCCGCCGGAGCGCGGTGGGGCGCGCTGGTTCGCGGCGGAGGTCGATGCGTTGGCGATCGGTCATGACCTTTCCCGGGGTACCGCCGCCTTCCGGCGGTCGCCGCGAGCGCGCACGGAGCAGGTGCCGGTCCAACAGGCCCCGGGCGGGCGGGTGTCAGGCTCTGCCGTCGTCCCGGAAACGGGTGCGGGCGAGAGTGCGGAGGCGGGCGCGGCCGGTTCTTCGGGAGATGGCGATGGCGATGTGGTGGAGGGGGCGGGGGTGCAGGGCGGGCACCGGTTGAATTCTCCACTTCCTGGGATAGCGCACGGCAGTTGACCGGGGAGGCGGGGCTTATGGGAAATGCGGGAGGGGGGAGAGATCGCGTTAGGCGAGGTGTGGCACGGGGCGGGCGAGGCGATTTACCGCAGTCGGGGCCTCAAGTGGCCAGGTGTGTCCCGGCGGTTTGCCGGAGAAGGTGGCAGTGCCCTGAAAAGTCCCGGCGATTTGTCGATAATGCCAGGTCATTCGTACGGCAGTCGGTAACGATTGCGATTCGGATCGAGTGCGGGAAGCCAATCCTGGGGACCGTCATGCGCCCGCTCTCTAGGATCCGACGAGTACTCACGGGGGCTGATGTGTTCAGCTGTTGAGTTCTTTGGGATCTTTCCGGCGAGGCTCCTCCCCACTCGACCGCCTCGCCCAGAGGGGAAATTCATGCTTTCGAAGAAGGGGCGGGGCGCAGCCCGCCTTGCCGCAGCGGTCATGGCCTCGGGCCTGGTCGCCGCGGGCGCGATAGCCACCGCGGGGCCTGCCGCGGCGGATGACACGACCTCCGCGCACGGCGGTGCCACCGCCACGCTCGGCGGCCTGAAGGTTTACGACCAGGCGGTCGTGCACGGCCAGGGTGGGGACCAGCCCCTCGGCGCCGGCCTTTTCGAGATGTCGGTCGACAACGGCGGCACGCTGCAGACGTACTGCATCGACATCCACAACCCGACGCAGCAGCAGGCGAAGTACCAGGAAGTGCCGTGGAGCGCGTCGTCGCTGCACAACAACGCGGACGCCGGCAAGATCCGTTGGATCCTGCAGAACTCCTACCCGCAGGTGAACGACCTGGAGGCGCTGGCCAAGAAGGCCGACGCCGGGCACCTCACCGAGAAGACCGCGGCGGCCGGAACCCAGGTCGCGATCTGGCGCTTCTCCGACCACGCCAAGGTTGACGCGGTCGACCCGGCGGCCGAGAAGCTCGCCGACTACCTCCAGAAGAGCGCGCAGAACCTCTCCGAGCCGAAGGCGTCGCTGACGCTGACCCCGCCGGCCGTCTCCGGTAAGTCCGGCAACCGCCTCGGTCCGGTCACCGTGCACACCAACGCGGACAGCGTCACGGTCGCCCCGGCCGCGGACGTGCCGTCCGGCGTCAAGGTCGTCGGCAAGGACGGCAAGCCCGTCACCAGCGCCGCCGAAGGCAGCCAGCTGTTCTTCGACGTGCCCGCGGGCGCGGCCGACGGCACCACCTCGCTGACCGCCCAGGCCGCGACCAAGGTCCCGGTCGGCCGTGCCTTCACCGGCATCGGCGAGCACGCCAAGAGCCAGACCCAGATCCTGGCCGGCTCCAGCGAGTCCACCGTCTCGGCCGCCGCGACCGCCTCGTGGAAGAAGCAGGGCGCCATCCCGGCGGTCACCGCCGAGAAGAACTGCTCCAAGGGCGGCGTGGACGTCACGGCGTCCAACAAGGGCGACGAGGTGTTCCGCTTCGCGCTCTCGGGCAAGAAGTACGAGGTCGCGCCGGGTGCGTCGCGGACCGTGACGGTGCCGGTCGGCGAGGACCAGCCGTACAAGATCGCGGTCAAGGGCGAGGGCGGTTTCGAGAAGACCTTCTCCGGCGTCCTGGACTGCAAGACCGCGGGTTCCGGTGGCGGCAAGCCCACCCCGCAGCCGAGCCCGGCCTCGGTCGGCGGCACCAACGGTGGCGAGACCGGCGGCGGTGACCTCGCCGAGACCGGTTCCAGCAGTGCCACGCCGGTGATCGCGGGCATCGCGGTCGTGCTGGTCCTGGTCGGCGGCGGCTCGGTCTTCTTCCTCCGTAAGAAGAAGTCCGGCACCGCGTAGTGAGCGGGCGCTGAGACCACACCGGCGGCCCCGGAGCGCAGGAGCGCTCCGGGGCCGCCGGCGTGTGTGGCGTGGCGGAGTGCGGTGCGGTGCGGCGGGGCAACGGCCTGGGAGTGCCGGGTGGGGGGGGGCGGCGGACCCGTCGGGAAGGCGCAGGTGGGCACCGGGGCTGAAGGGCCGGGGAGGGGCGGTTGTGGCGGGTGGGGGGAGGTCCCGGGGCGGTGGTCTCGGCTACTCGTTTTCTTCAGGGCACGGCCGTACGGCAAGATGGGTGTATCTGCCCTCGCGCGGCCACGCCGCACCATGGCCCACGCGGCGGAGCCGCATACAGACCTGATAGATCCAGACTGCCGGACGGTTTCTCTTGGCTGAGTACATCTACACGATGCGCAAGACGCGCAAGGCGCACGGCGACAAGGTCATCCTCGATGACGTGACGCTGAGCTTCCTGCCGGGCGCGAAGATCGGTGTTGTGGGCCCCAACGGCGCCGGTAAGTCCACGGTGCTGAAGATCATGGCCGGTCTTGAGCAGCCGTCGAACGGTGACGCGTTCCTCTCCCCTGGCTACACCGTCGGCATGCTCCTCCAGGAGCCGCCGCTCGACGAGTCCAAGACGGTGCTGCAGAACGTCCAGGACGGCGCCGCCGAGATCATGGGCAAGCTGCACCGCTTCAACGAGGTCGCCGAGCTGATGGCGACCGACTACTCCGACGCGCTGATGGAGGAGATGGGCAAGCTCCAGGAGGACCTCGACCACGCCAACGCGTGGGACCTGGACACCCAGCTGGAGCAGGCCATGGACGCGCTGGGCTGCCCGCCCGGCGACTGGCCGGTCACCAACCTCTCCGGTGGTGAGCGCCGCCGCGTCGCGCTGTGCAAGCTGCTCCTTGAGGCGCCCGACCTGCTGCTCCTCGACGAGCCCACCAACCACCTGGACGCCGAGTCCGTGCAGTGGCTTGAGCAGCACCTCGCGAAGTACCCCGGCACCGTCGTCGCCGTCACCCACGACCGGTACTTCCTCGACAACGTCGCCGGCTGGATCATGGAGCTGGACCGCGGTCGCGCCCACGGCTACGAGGGCAACTACTCCAAGTACCTGGAGACCAAGCAGGCCCGTCTCAAGGTCGAGGGCCAGAAGGACGCCAAGCGGGCGAAGCGTCTGAAGGACGAGCTGGAGTGGGTCCGCTCGAACGCCAAGGGGCGGCAGGCCAAGTCCAAGTCGCGTCTGGCGCGTTACGAGGAGATGGCCGCCGAGGCCGACAAGATGCGGAAGCTGGACTTCGAGGAGATCCAGATCCCGCCGGGCCCGCGCCTGGGCAACATCGTCGTCGAGGTCGAGAACCTCTCGAAGGCGTTCGGCGAGAAGGTGCTGATCGACGACCTGTCGTTCACGCTGCCCCGCAACGGCATCGTCGGCGTCATCGGCCCGAACGGCGCGGGCAAGACCACGCTGTTCAAGATGATCCAGGGCCTGGAGTCGCCCGACGGCGGTTCGATCAAGGTCGGCGACACCGTCAAGATCTCCTACGTCGACCAGAGCCGCGAGAACATCGACCCCAAGAAGACCCTGTGGGCCGTGGTCTCCGACGAGCTGGACTACATCAACGTCGGTCAGGTCGAGATGCCGTCGCGGGCGTACGTCTCCGCGTTCGGCTTCAAGGGCCCGGACCAGCAGAAGCCCGCCGGGGTGCTGTCCGGCGGTGAGCGCAACCGCCTCAACCTCGCGCTCACCCTCAAGCAGGGCGGCAACCTCCTGCTCCTCGACGAACCGACCAACGACCTCGACGTCGAGACCCTGTCGTCGCTGGAGAACGCGCTCCTCGACTTCCCCGGCTGCGCCGTGGTCGTCTCCCACGACCGCTGGTTCCTGGACCGCGTCGCCACGCACATCCTGGCGTACGAGGGCGAATCCAAGTGGTTCTGGTTCGAGGGCAACTTCGAGTCGTACGAGAAGAACAAGGTCGAGCGCCTCGGCGCGGACGCGGCCCGCCCGCACCGTGCGACGTACAAGAAGCTGACCCGGGGCTGAGCCGCGTGCGACACCACTACTCCTGCCCCCTGCGCTGGTCCGACATGGATGCCTTCGGCCATGTCAACAACGCGGTCTTCGTCCGCTACCTCGAAGAGGCGCGGATCGACTTCATGGCCCGGCTGGCGCCGGGGGGCGGCAGTGTGTCGTTCACCGGCGGGTCCGTCGTGGCCCGCCACGAGATCGACTACGTACGCCCGTTGGTGCACCGGCACGCCCCGGTGACCATCGAGCTGTGGGTCACGAAGATCAGTGCCGCGTCGATGACCGTCGGCTACGAGGTCAAGGACGAGGACACGCTCTACCTCCGCGCCACGACCGTCGTCGTCCCCTACGACTTCGCCGAGGAGCGCCCGCGCCGCCTCACCGCGGAGGAGAAGGCGTACCTGAAGGAATACCTGGACGACGCCGCGCAGGCGAAGGGGGCCGTCGCTCGATGACGGTGCTGCGTCTGGCCGACGCGGGGGAGGCGGCGGACCTCGCCGCCTTCCTGGCCCGGCTGATCCACTACGACAAGGCCGCGGCGGTACGCCTCCAGGCCGGTGACGGTGTGCTGGCCGTGTTCGGCCGGCCGCCGTCGTTCGAGGTGCTGGCGATCCGCACCGCCCGGCTCGCCGAAGGGCAGCGCCCTGCCCTGGACGCCACCGTCTCCGCGGGGGAACTCCTCGAAGGGATCCAGGAAGCGGCGGACACGCTGACGGTGCCCGCCGCCGTCACAGGACCGCCGTGGGCCGGTGTGCTGCCGCCGCGCGGCGGCTGGCGACGGGTGCCGGGGCTGCCCGCGCCCGATGCCCTGGTCCGCGCGGTGGCCGCGGCCGTCGCCGAATTCCGCGCCCGGGACGAGGCGTTGGCCCCCCAGGAGCGCACCCGCGCGGCCCGGGACCGTATCGGCAGGGAGATCTGGTCGCGCACCCTCGGCGACACCCACCTCCCGCTGCGCGCCGTGCACGCCGCCCAGTCGCTGGGCTTCCTGCGCCCGGCGCAGGTCGCGGCCGGGTCCGGCGGCGGGGTACTGACCGCGCCCGCCGCGCAGCCGCCCACCCTGCTGGCCGCGGGCGGCTGGCTGCGGCTGAGCACCGCCTACGGCTCGATCGCGGTCCGCGCGGCGGGTCCGGCGGAGCTGACCGGACTGTCGGGGCTGACGGTCACACCGACCTGAGCGGCGGTCCCGGGCGTGCCCGGTGGGGCGCCACGAGGCCACGACGCCACGGCGACCTGCCGGAACTCCGCTATGCGCCGTCGTCCCGTGCCCGTGCCGCGCCGTCGGCCGTGCGGTCGGACCAGACGCCGATGTGGTCGCTCTCCAGCTCCAGCAGCACCCGGTGTTCCATGCCCAGGCTGCCGGTGTAGTCGGCGGGCAGTTGCAGCCGTCCGGCGCGGTCGAGCATCGCGTACTCCTGGGCGACCAGCGACTCCTGGCCGGTCGACGCGTCCCGTTCGGTGCGGCGCAGCACCTCGGACGAGGTGCGGCCGTCGCGGATGGCGACGGTGCGCCGTACCTCGGACGCCACCGCCTGGTCGTGGGTGACGATCACGATCGTGGTGCCCAGTTCCTCGTTGGCGGTGCGGAACGCGGAGAAGACCTGCTCGGCGGTGTGCGAGTCCAGTTCGCCGGTCGGCTCGTCGGCCAGCAGGACCGACGGGGTGTTGGCCAGGGCGACGGCGATGGCGGTGCGCTGCGCCTCGCCGCCGGAGAGCTGGTGCGGGCGGCGGTCGCGGCAGTGGCCGATGGCGAGCATCGACAGCAGCCGCTCGGCCCGCCGCGTCCGCTCCGCCCGCCGCAGCCCGCCGCGCAGCCGCATCGGCAGCGTGACGTTCTGGAGGGCGGTGAGGTACGGCAGGAGGTTGCGGGTGGTCTGCTGCCAGACGAAGCCGACGACGTCGCGGCGGTAGTCGAGGCGGGCCGCGGCGCCCATCGTCAGCAGGTCACGGCCGGCGACCCGGGCGGCGCCCGCGGTCGGCACGTCGAGCCCGGCCAGGATGTTCATCAGCGTCGACTTGCCGCTGCCCGACGCCCCCACCAGGGCCATCAACTCGCCTTCCGCGACCAGCAGATCGAGGCCCTGGAGCGCCTGCACCTCCACCCCGTCGGTGGCGAAGACCCGCACCAGGCGGTCGCAGGCGATCAGCGCGTCGTGACCGTAGGCGGGCCTGCCGCGCCGGGACGCGGCCCGCCGCTCCAGCTCGGCGAGGCTCGCGGGGCCGGGGGACGGCGGGGCCGCGGCCGGTTCACCCGGGTCACCCGGTTCACCTGGTTCGTTCGGCTCGTCCGGTTCCGCCGGTTCCGGTGCGGTGCGTTCGGTCCGGGTCATCGGGTGTCTCCCGCTCTCCACTCGGTGCTCGCGTGCCGTCGTCCGCTCAGCCACGCCTGGGTCAGTGCCACGGCCAGGGCCAGGACCACCACCGCCACCGACGGCAGCAGCAGGGACGCGGGGTCGGTGCGCAGGTGTACGGTGCCCGCCTCGTCGCCCGACGCGCCGGGGAAGGCGAGCGGGGCGAGGTCGGTGCCAGGACCCAGCAGGCGGATCGCGGCCACGCCGACCAGCGCGCCGCCCAGCGCCGCCAACAGCGCCTGCGGCAGCGCCTCCAGGACCATCAGCCGCCGCCCCTGCCGCGCGGTCAGCCCCAACGTCCGTAGTCTCCCCAGGAGTTGGGCACGCTCCGGCGCGGCCTGGAGCAGCGACAGCAGCAGCGCGAGCAGCGCGAATCCGGCGCCCGCGCCGACCGCGGCCGTGTACAGCCGCTGCGCGCCCTCCTGGAGCGGCGGATCGGCGAGCCCGGCCCGCGCCTCGGCGCGCAGGGTGGTGTGGACGGACGCGCCCGCCGGGGTGTGCGCGCGGACCGCGGCGCGCAGCGCACCGGGGTCGGGCGAACTGCCGGACGCCAGCAGCAGGGTGGGCCCCAGCGCCTTGTCGGTGACGCTGTCCGGGTGCAGCCTGGCCACTCCCGCCACGTCGAGCACGATGAAGTCGCCGCCGGGCAGCGCCGGGGTGTCGGCGCGTACCGCCACCGGGCGGACCGTGATCTGGCCCGCTTCCGGTTGCAGGGTCATGGGGGAGTGCCCGAAGCGGGTGACGACGCCGGGGGACACCAGGGCGGGCAGCGGCCCGCTGCCACCGGGGTCGTCCAGGAGTCCCGCGGGGAAGGCGCCGAGGCCGGTGGCGCGGGAGAGCCCGGCGTAGCGGTCGGCGTCCGCGATCACCAAGGTCAGCGGCGGCCCGCTGTCCGCCGCGGCCTGGATGCCGAGCTGTACGGGCACCGCGCCGGTGACACCCGGCACCTTCGCCACGGCGGCGGCCAGCGCCTTCGGCAGCGGAGCGTCGCCGGAGATCCGTGCCTCGGCGCCGACCGCGGCGAGCGCCGCGCGGTCCCTGCCGTGCGCCACCCCCGCCAGCACCGAACCGCCGAACGACGCGGTGGTCAGCGCCACCAGCAGCGCCAGCAGCGGCAGTCCGGCGGTGGCCGGGGCGCGGCCAGCGCGGGCCAGCGACAGGAAGCCGAGCAGCCCCGCCGTACGGGCCGCAGGCCGCACGGCGAGCCGCAGCGGCAGCGGGTAGAGCCGGAGCAGCACCAGCGCGGCGATCACCCCGATCAGCACCGGCGCCGCGCTCGCCAGGGCGTCCACCCCGCCGGACGCGGTGCCGCGGCTGCGCAGCGCGAGCACCGCGACGGCCGCCAGCACCACGACGGTCAGTTCGGCGACCGTACAGCGCCGGGAAGGACGGGCGGCGGCCAGGTCCTCCCGGCCCGCCGGGCGCGGGCGGCGGTGCGCGACGGCGGCCCGCAGCGGCAGCGCCAGGGTGCCCACCACACCGACGCAGGCCGCGGCGAGCACGGGGACGGCGGTCCGCTCGCCGGGCACCAGGAGCAGCGCAAGACCTCCGCCGACCGCGGCGCCGGGCAGCGCAGCCGCCGCCGTGGCCGCCGCCAGCCGCCCGGTCAGCCCGGCGAGGGAGGCGCCGCGGGCCCGCAGCAGCGCGAGTTCGGAACGGCGTCCGGCGGCGGTCAGCGCGCCGGTCATCAGCAGCACCACGGCGGCGACGGTGCCGACGCCGAACGCGGCGACCGCGATCACCGGGGCGACCGTGGCGCGGGTCCGCTCGAAGGCGTCGATGAGGCCGTCGGCCGGTGTGTCGGTGACCGCACCCTCGCCCGCGACGGAACGGATCCGGGCGAGTCCTGCGCCGTGTTCGACGGAGAGCAGCAGGTCCCGCAGGGCGGGCGCCTGACGCGCGGTCAGGGCCCGCCCGTCCAGCTCGTACCACCAGTACTTCTCGGGCTTGCCGGGGGCGGCGGACGCGAGCCGGGGGCCGTCGCCGGGGTGCAGCAGCAGGCCCGCCTGCCAGTACCGCAGCGGCGGGGGGCCGTCCGTCGTGGCCCGGCTCGGCGTGGCCAGCGGAGCGTCCACGGACCAGTACGCGTCCTCGGGGGCGCGCGGGGTGAACAGGCCGCAGATCCGTACCGTCAGGCCGTCGAGGTGCAGGGTGCTGCCGACGCGCAGGCCGAGGGTGCGGGCGCTCGCCGTGCTGACCGCGGCCTGGAGGGTGCGGGCTCCGGGCGCCGCGGCCCGGGGCAGCCGGCCCGTGACGCGGGTGCTGTGCGCCGCAAGACCTGACGCGGCGGCGACCGTGAAGCGGGGCGGCTCACCGTCGGGCCGGGGCAGCCAGGAGTCCCGGGCGGCGAGCGGCGTGGTGGTGCGCACGCCGTGCACGGAACGGCCGGCGGCGACGCGCAGCGGGTCGGTGAACCGGCCGCGGATCGCCCGGTCCTGGCGGTCGGTCTCCCGGGCGGCGAACGCGGCACCGGGGGCGCCGGACACGTCGTCGCGCGCGAGCGAGATCTGCAACGTCCGCTGCTCGGCGACGACCGACGTCAGCGCCTGCCGCGCGCCTCGGGTCTCGTACGCGTCCACCGCGCGCGGGAACGCCGCGGCGAGGAACGCGGTGACCAGCACCAGGACACCGAGACCCAGCGTGGGCCCGTGCCGCCCCGCCCGGAGCGCGCCGGACGCGGCGCGCAGGCGGTGACGGAACCGGCCGGGCCGCGCGGCGGCGCTCCCCGGCGCCCGGCACCGGTCCTCGTGGTCGGGACGGCTCATCTCACACGGCTCCTCGGCTGCGCAGGGCCTGGACGGGGTCGCCGCGCCGCAGGCCCACCGCGGCGGTGACCAGCAGCGGCACCGCGGCGACCGAGGCGAGCAGCAACGCGACCTGTCCGGGCGGCAGTTCCACCAGCACCCCTGGCACCGGCCGCGTCGCCCGCGCGGTCAGCACCACCAGCGGCACCACCGCGTGGGTCAGCGCGGCGCCCAGCGCCGTACCGACGGCCAGCGACAGCGCGATCAGCACGCCCTGTTCCGCCGCGACCACCCGGGCCAACCGCGGCCTGGGCGCGCCCAGGGCCCGCAGGACCGCGAACTCCCTGGCGCGTTCGCGCAGCGAACCGGCCGCGCTCACCGCGAAGCCGACCGCCGCCAGCAGCGCCGCCACCACGGCCGCCGCGGCCAGCGCGGCCTGCGGGCCCAGGCCCAGCGGGTCCTCGTGCAGCCGGCCGGCGATCTCGTCGCGCGCCACCACCTGCCCCGGATCGGTGTCCGCGCGCTCCCGCAGTGCCGCCACCGCCTGCCCCGCCGCGCCGGGCCGTGGCCTGATCCACCACTCGGTGGCGGCCAGCGGCGCGGCATCCTGGTCGCCGAGCGCTTCGTTGACCGCGCCGAGGTCGACCAGCAGCCCGGCGCCCGCCGACTGCTGGTCGGCGGGTCCTGGCAGCGCACGGACCGCCCGCACGATCCGCGCCTTCAGCGGTTGGCCGTTGACCGGGATCTCGATGACGGAGCCGGTCTTCGAGCCGCTGTCGCGCAGATACCCGTCCGTCGCGACGGCCCGCAGCGGGCCGCGCGCGGGGTGGGCCGCGTCGACGCGCAGCGTGGTGCGGGCCGCGCCGTAACTGCCCGCCGGGCGGACGCCGGTGTCGTACGTCTGGGTCAGCAGCCCGCCCGGCGGAACGGCCGGGCGGCCCGCCTGGGGACCGAAGGGCTCGCCCGCGAAGGTGCTCTTCGCGCCGACCCGCGCCGACCACGAAAGACCGGCGGGCGCCCGGAGTTGACGTTCCGCGCCGCCGGGCAGCAGGGCCCGCGCCGCGCCGACGGTCAGCCGCTGCCGGTGCGCGACCTCCGGCTGGTCCAGGTCCGCGACCAGGCCGGTCAGCCGCAGCGGCCCGGCGACGCGGCCGGCCGGCGCGCCCGCGGCCGACGCGAGGTCCGCGCTCACCGTGTGCGGCGCGCCGTCGGCCGCGATCCGGTCGAGCGGCAGCGGGTACGGCATGCCGTGCCGGTCGGTCACCAGCGCGGTGAGCCGCGCGGGCACCGGGCCCGTATCGTGCGGCGGACCGGCCCCGTCCTCGGTGAACTCCGGTCCCGCACGCACCGGAAGGGACCGCAGCGACCGCAGGGTGACGGTCAGCCGCAGCCGGACGGTGCCGTCCGGCAGCGCGATGCCGGGCGCCGTGTGCTCCGCCGGAGCCAGCGACCGCAGCATCGCGTCCGCGGCCCGCCCGGGAGCCTCGTCGGCGCCGCCGCCCACCAGGTCGCCGCGGAGCAGCAGCGTCCCCGTGGCGCGCGGGGTGTCAAGCGCCAGCAGCGACGAGGCCCGGCCGCCCGACAGGCTCAGCGTGGCCTGCGCCGTGGGCAGCGCGGCGGCCACACCCGGCACTTCCTCGTACGCACCGCTCTGCCCCAACTGCGGTGTCCTGCCCGCCAGGACGCGCACCGCGGCGCCCGCGCGGAAGCCCGCCTGGTCGTCCTGCGAACGGTCCCACGACGCGCCCTGGCCGATCGCCAACATGCCGAGCGCGGTGGCCAGCACCAGCAGCAGCACCGGGCCCGCGCCACGGTGGGGCCGGCGGCTGATCTGCCAGCCGGCCAGCGCGGCGGCCAGCCCCCGGCCGCCGGCCGCCGCGCGCTCGGCGAGCCGGGCGGCGAGCGGCAGCAGCCGCAGCGTCAGGACCGTCCCGGCCAGCAGCGCCAGCGCGGGCGCCGCCACCAGCACCGGATCGATGGCAGGCGCGCCCGACGCCCCGCCGGTCAGCACCCCGCTGCCGCCGCCCGCCGTCTGCCGCCGCAACTGCGCGTACGCCGCCACGGCGATCACCAGCAGCCCCAGGTCCGCACCGGCCCGCAGCACGCCGGGCAGCGCCCGCGCCCGCGGTCTCACCCGGTGGGCCCCGGAGCCCAGCAGGGCGGGCGCGGCGACCGCGAGGGCGCAGCCGAGCGCCACGGCGCCGCCGGTCAGCCAGGTGGTGAGGGTCGGCCGGGTGTCGAGCGGCAGCCCGCCGCCTGCGGCCGGCAGCCGCAGCAGCGGGCCCGTCAGCAGCGGCGCCCCGACCGCGGCGGGCAGGGCGAGCAGCAGCGCTTCCGCGAACGCGAGCCACGCCACAGTGCGGCGGGCGCCGCCGCGGGCCCGCAACAGGGCGCTCTCACCGGCCCGTTCGGTGCTCAGCATCCGCGCCACCAGCAGCAGCGCGTAACCGGCGAGCAGGATCAGCTGGAGCGCGACGATCAGGATCGTCGAGCGGTTGACCAGCAGCGCCCGCTGCACCTCGCGCAGCGCGTCGGGCAGGCCGGTGGCGGCGCTCGCCCGGCCGCCGAACGCCGGGTCGGCCATCAGTGCCTTGACCGCAGGGCCCGCCGCACCGGCCAGCGCGTCCAGCCGACCGGCCGTCAGGGTGCGGAAGTCGGCGGTGGCCAGCCAGCCGCCGGAGTCCGGCACCAGCGGGCCGTCGCGGAACGCCCCTGGCCCGGTGAGCAGCGGCCCGTACGTGGTGAAGCCGGCGCTGCGCACCCCGCGTCCGCCGAGTTCGTCGAGCTGCCAGTACGGGTCGGCGCGGTCCTTCGGCCGGTAGACGCCGGTGACCCGGACGGTGGGGCGGGCGGGGCCCGAAAGCCGTCTGTCGAGGGTGAGTTGGCGTCCGGGCGCCACCTTGAGCCGGTCGGCGGCGGCCTGCGGCAGGGCCACCTGGAGCGGCCCCTTCCCGGCCGCTGCGGGCCAGCATCCCGCGGTGAGCGTGACCCGCGAGCGGTCGAGCGCGGCGAGGTGGGTGAGGTCGGGCTCGCCCTTGCGCGCGTCCGGCCGCTGGAGCGCGCGGGGCAGCGCGTACGGGCCGGAGCGGGTCAGCGTGCGCACCGTGAACGGCAGCCCGCCGAAGGCCCGTTGGGCGCCCTGGCGCACCGCGCGGTCGGTGGCGGCCGACAAGTCGGCCGCGCCGTTGGGGAGTTGGGCCGTCACCCGGAGTGCGGCGGCCGGCGCGGAACGGGTCGCCAGGGCCTGCCGCAGTCCGGCGTCCCCGATGGCATCGGCGTAGGCGCCGAGCGTCGTCAGGACCGTCGTGGTCAGCAGCACGGACAGCAGGGCGGCGGCCGACAGCAGGCGATGTGCGCGCAGGCGCAGAAAGATGAAGCCGGACACGGACCCCCCTGGCGCCGGTCAGCACCGAAAACTGTTCGAATGCTGTCAGAGGGGCGTACGCGGGGTAAGCGGTTCGCCGGCGGTCTTCACCGGATCGTGACGAGGGCGGGCGGGGTCATCGCGGGGCCGGTCCTGGCCCGGTGTGACGCAACCGTCAGCCGTCGCTGTTGACCATGGTGGCCGCGGCGTACGTGAGGTAGTTCCACAACTGCGTCGCGTGTTCAGGGGCGAGCCCGAGCGAGTCCACCGCGTCACGCATGTGCCGCAGCCACGCGTCGTGCGCGGCGCGGTCCACGGTGAACGGCGCGTGCCGCATCCGCAGCCGCGGGTGGCCACGGCCCTCGCTGTACGTACGGGGGCCGCCCCAGTACTGCATCAGGAAGAGCGCGAGCCGCTCCTCGGCCGGGCCCAGATCCTCTTCCGGGTACATCGGCCGCAGCAGCGGGTCATCGGCGACCCCCTGGTAGAAGCGGTGCACCAGGCGGCGGAAGGTGTCCTCGCCGCCGACCTGTTCGTAGAAGGTCTGCTCCTGAAGCGCGCCGCGCGGATTCTCGTTCACCCGTCCATGGTGTCAGACGTGCCGACCGAGGACTTCTGATGTAGGGCGACCGCCGTCCCCGGGCCGCCACCGGCGCCGGACGGAGGGACAGTGGACACATGGGCACGCTGCATCCGGGGCACGGGCGGGCGGCGGGGCCGGAGACCGCGGCGGCGCGGACCCGGCTCGTCCGGATGATCGCGCTCGGCGGCGGCCTCACCGACCCGCGCTGGCGGGCGGCGTTCGACGAGGTTCCGCGGGACGTGTTCGTCCCGTCCTTCTACGAGCCGATGGCCGGCGGCTACGAGCTGGTGGCGGCCGACGACCCCGACCCGCGCCGCCGTGGCCGCTGGCTGCGCGGCGTCTACCGCGACGGACCGCTGGCGACCCGGATCGGCGAGGACGGCGCGCTGGTCTCCTCCAGCAGCCAGCCGTCCCTGATGGCGCTGATGCTCGACGCGCTCGACGTCGAGGACGGCTGCCGGGTCCTGGAGATCGGCACCGGCAGCGGCTACAACGCCGCGCTCCTGTCCCACCGGCTCGGCGACCGCGCGGTGACCACCATCGATCTGGAGGAGGAGATCACATCCGTGGCCCGCGAGCGGCTGGCGGCGGCCGGATACCGGCCCGCTGTGGTGACCGGCGACGGCGCGCTCGGCTGCCCGCGGCGCGCCCCGTTCGACCGGATCATCGCGACCTGCTCGCTGGGCTCCGTACCGGTCGCCTGGCCCCGCCAGTGCGCGGCGGGCGCCAAGATCCTCGCGCCCATGGCCACCGGCCTCATCGCGCTGCGGGTGGCGCGGGACGGCGGCCGGGCGGAGGGCCGCTTCCTGGCCACGCCCGTCTTCTTCGTGCCGCTGCGCACCACCGACGCGTCGGCGGGCGGCGACGCGGCGGGGCCCGGCGTCACGGGCCGGGGGGTGCCGCGCCACGCGCTGGCCGACGACCGCTTCCGGTTCCTGCTGTCGCTCGCCGCCGGCAGCCTGCCGCCGCGGGAGGCGTACGAGCTGTGGCGGCGCGAGCGGCGGCCCACACGCGAGCGCTACGGCGTGACGGTGGAAGGCGACCGCCAGTGGGCCTGGCTGGACTCGCCGGACGGCCCGTACGTGTGGCAGACGGGCGGAGCGCCGAACGGGGCGTGACCCTGTGGCGGGTCACGCCCCGTTCGGGCCGCGCGGCGGTCTGCCAGGGGCTAGCCGCGGCGGACGGTCAGCGTCGTCCAGGCACCGACGTGCACTCGGTCACCCTCGTGCAGCGCGACCGGCACATACGGCTGGATCGGCTCCTCGGCGAGGTTCAGCGTCGTGCCGTTGGTCGAGTTCTGGTCGACCACGGCCCAGCTGCCGTCCGGCTGCTGCACCACCAGCGCGTGCTGGTGCGAGACACCGGGGTCCTCCGGCGAACGGCCCAGGTCGACGTCCGGGGACTCGCCCGTGCTGTTGCGCCGGCGGCCGATGGCGAGCTGCTCGCCGGCCAGCGGAAGCACCTGCTCGGGGGTGTACGCGGGGAGGTTGAGCCCCGCGGCCTCCGGACCGCTGCGGCCCATCATCGCCATGAAGTATTCGCGGTCCGGCGCGATGGCCACCACCCAGCCCGCGCCGACGACCGGCGCCGGGCCCTGCGGCGGCGCGGCGGGCCCCTGGCCGGGGCCGCCGTTCCACTGCTGGTCGGGCTGGTGCGGGGGCGGCGTCTGCTGCTGCGGCTCGAACGGTCCCTGCTGCTGCGGCGGGAACGGCGGCGGCTCGAACGGCGCGGGCTGCTGCTGCTCGAACGGTGCCTGCGGTCCCGGCTGCGCGGGCGCCTGCGGCGGTGCCGCCTGGGCGTTCGGCGGGTTCAGCGTCCAGTCGTCGCCCGGCTGCTGCTGCGGCGGCGCGGGCGGACCGGGGTGACCACCGGGACCGGGCTGCCCACCGGGTACTGGCATGCCGGGGGGCGGCCCTGGCATGCCCGGGTAGCCGCCGGGGCCCGGCATGCCGGGCGGCGGGCCCTGCTGCTGGGGCGGCTGGGGGTGCGGCGGCGGGAACCCGAAGCCACCGGGCTGCTCGCCGGTGTCGCCGGGACCTGGGGGCTGTCCCGGGCCGGGGGCCGGCGGCGGGAAGCCGTAGCCGCCCTGGGGTCCTGGGCCACCGGGCGGGGGCCCTGCCTGCCCGGCGGGCGGGGCGTAGGACGAGGCCGCGGAGTGGGTGAGGAAGTTGAAGCGGCATTCCTCACAGAACGGTGCCATCGCCGCACGCGGCGTACCGCACTGCGGGCACCGCTCGGGCTGCCCGCCCTGCTCGGGACCGGGACCGAAGCCGGGACCGGGGGCCGGCGGCGGGAAGCCGTAGCCACCCTGATCGCCCTGCGGGCCGGGTCCTGGCGCCGGAGCGGGCGGCGGGAAGCCGTAACCGCCCTGGCCGCCCTGGGTGCCGGGACCGCCCTGCGGACCGGGTCCTGGAGGCTGTCCCGGGCCGGGGGCGGGCGGCGGGAAGCCGTAGCCACCCTGATCGCCCTGGGTGCCGGGTCCTGGCGCCGGAGCGGGCGGCGGGAAGCCGTAACCGCCCTGATCGCCCTGGGGACCGGGGCCGCCGGGCGGCGGGCCCATCTGTCCGGGGGGCGGTCCTGGCTGGCCGGGCGGCGGACCCATCTGGCCGGGCGGGGGACCGGGCGGCGGGCCACCCTGTCCGGGCGGCGGGCCCGGCTGGCCGGGGGGCTGGCTGGGCGGCGCGTTCAGGAACCCCGCAGGCAGGGAGGGCGGCGGGGGGACAGCACCCGCCATGCGCTGGCCGCACACCTCGCACCAGTCTTCGGCCACCGACTGGTGTCCGTTCGGGCAGGTCGGCATGTCGGTTCTTCCCCCTCCGTACCGTTGGTCCGGCGTTGATTCCGGTGGCATTGCTCGTTGGTCGTTTCGTGACGCGGACGGTGGTCGCCGAGTGCGCCACGGGGTGTCCCGTACGCCGCGGCGACCGCCGCTTTCCGTCGCACAGTACCGGTCGCGGTACCGGCGACGCCCACCACCTTCGCAAGCAGTTTCGCAGTCTCCCCGCAACGGACCCCTGCCCCGGCGGTGCCGCCCGGCCCCGCCTCCACGGCCGTTCCTCCCAGGTCACCCCGGCTTGCGGGCATCCCGTCTCCGGTGGCCGGAATGCGCCGGTTCCACCCGTCCTGTTCAGGCCGGAATCCGACCTTCCGCGGGCAGCGGGAACGGCACGACCGCCACCGTGACGTTGTCGTGGCCGCCGCCGTCGAGCGCGTGCGTGACCAGCGTCCTGGCGCTGTCCAGCGGCCGGTCCCGGGTGTCCGTCGGCAGCACGGCGGCCAACTGCTCGGCGGTCTCCGCGTAGTTCCACAGGCCGTCCGTGCACACCACCACCACGCCGGGGCCGTCCGGCTGGAAGTGCTGGGTGTGCGGCTCGACCTCGTACGCGTCGGCGCCCAGCCAGCCGGTGATGGCGTGCGCGCGTTCGTCCGCCATCGCCTCGGCCTCGGACATCAGATTGTTGGCGACCATCTGCGCCGCCCAGGAGTCGTCCTCGGTGAGCCGGGCCGGGGGCACCGTGCGGTCGTCGGGGATCCAGTAGGCGCGGCTGTCGCCGACCCAGCCGACGGTCAGCAGGCCGCCGCCGACCACCGCGCCGACGAGCGTGCAGGCCGGGGCGTTCTGCCGACGGTGTTCCTGCCGGCCGGGCTCGTCCTGGTCCGCGAGGGCGTTGACCGCAGCCGCCGCCGTCACGATCGCCTCGTGCAGGGCCTGCTGCGGATGGACGCCGCGCGGCAGCGAAGCCAGCAGGGAGTCGCTGGCGGCACCGGACGCCGCCTCGGACGCCTCGTCGGGACGAGTCGCCGACGAGACACCGTCGCAGACCACGGCGACCGCCGCGGGAGCGCCGTCCGGCAGCGCGGTGGCGGTCAGGGCGAAGAAGTCCTCGTTGCGGTGGTGGCGGTGCCCGCGGTCGCTGACCGCCGCCGCGCCCGCCAACTCCCGCTCCAGATGGTCGCGTTCGCGCGGCTGGGCCTGACCGCACCGGGTGCAGTACCCGTCGGTGCCCACGGCGGCGGCCCCGCACAGCGCGCACACCCGGGTGCCGCGGGCCGGTGTCTGCGGCTGCCCGGCGGCGTCCGCGACGGCCTCGTACCCGGCGACGCGGGGATCGGCGGGGGCGGCCGGCGCCGGGGGAGCGGCGGGGCCCCCGTCCGCGGGCGGCGCCTGCGGCGGCGGGACGGCGCCCGGCACGTCTTCCTCGTGCGGGCCGTCCGCGGCGGCCTGCGCTCCCTGCGGCGCCGTCAGGTCCGGCTGCCACGGGGCGGCGTGCGGCGGCAGCGCGTACGGGTCGGGAAGCGGCGGCGGGTACGCGGCCGGGGGCGGCGGCCCGTACCCGGTCGGGCGGCCCGCGCCGTCCGCCGGGAGGCCGCCGGGGGCGGCGGCAGCCGCGGGTCCGGCGCCGCAGCGTCCACAGAATCCGTCCCCCCGGTCGAGCGGCGTACCGCAGCTCGGACACCTGGACGGCCCAGTCACACCCATGTCACACCCACGTCCTGGGGCGGAAGCGGTTGGCCCGTTCCACCAGCTCGATCCTTTCCTCGCCACGCTGCGCCATCCGCGCGAGCAGGCGGTACGACCGTTCCAGACCGAACCGCAGCCCGCGTTCGTCCAGCGTGCTGCCGAGCAGCACCGGCTGCTCGGGCGGGGTTCGCCCGCCGTCCGGCCGGGCACCGTGGCTCCCGGAGAGTACCCAGTCCAGGGCACATCCCAGTACCTCGGTGGTTAGTTGCTCGCGGCGCCGGTCGTCCAGGCCGAAGTCCGCGAGGTGCTCGACCTGTTCGGCCGCGGCCCGCAGTTCCGCCGGGCGGGCCCCGTGCGCGGCCCGCCGCCGCAGCCGGGCGCGGACCGCCGCGATCCGGGCCGCCGTGTAGTGGATGGAGGTCTCGGGGACGGACTCCAGGGCGGCCACCGCACCCTCCAGGTCACCCGCCTCCAGCCGCACCCTGGCCAGCCCGAACGCCGCGCTGACGAAGCTGCGGTCGGTCGCCCACACCAGCCGGTAGTACGCGTCGGCGGTGTCCTGCTGTCCCAGTTGGGCGGCGCACAGCGCCAGCGCGAGCTTCGGCGCGGGCTCGCCGGGAAAGGTGTCGTAGACGGCGTCGAAGGCCGCGGCGGCGCCCTTCAGGTCACCGGTGGCCAGCGTCACCAGGCCGCGGTGCCACACCAGCCGCCAGTCGCAGGGCCGGTGTCCTGCGCCGTCCTCCTCGTCCAGGGCGGCCAGCGCCTTGAGCGCCGCCGTGCCGTCGCCGTCCTCCAGGCGGGCCCGCAGGGCGCGCAGCCGCAGTTCGCGCGATTCGGCCGGTGCGGAGGGCAGCGCGGCGGCCAGCTCGGCGGGGGCCGCGGCCACCAGACCGGCCAGGAATCCGGCGTTCGGGTCGGTCGGGTCCACCTGCGGCACCGGCAGGGCGAGCACCGCGGCGGGCACGTCCACCGGACGCAGCCCGGGGCCCGTGTCCGCGCCGGGATCTGGCGTGCCCGCGAGCCCGGCCGCGGCACGCCCGGCTGCCCGGCGCCGCGCCCGCCCGCGCGCCCCGAGCCGCGAGCCGCCGCCGTCAGCCGTCGCGGGCAACGTGGTGTCGACCACCCGCAGTTCCGGGCCGAAGAGCTGCGACAGCGCGGGCCGCGGCGTACCGGACCGCAGCGCCACCGCCTCGCGCAGGACGCCCGTCAGCTGCGCCGCCATCTCGTCGGCCGAGCCGAACCTGCGGTCGCGGTCCGGGTCGGTGGCTCGCACCAGGAGCCGGTAGAAGGACTCGTGGTTCCGGAAGACCTCGATGTGCTCCGGGTCGGGCAGCGAGTCGGCGAAGACGTTCGTGTAGCCCTGGAAGTCGAAGGTGAGCACGGCGAGGGTGCGGGCGACGGTGTAGAGGTCGGAGGCGACGGACGGGCCGAGTGCGGCGACTTCGGGCGCCTGGTAGCCGATCGTGCCGTAGATCGGGCTCTCCTCGTCGTCCATCCGGCGCACCGCGCCCATGTCGATGAGCTTGAGCTGGTCGCCCTGCTGGATGGCGTTGTCGACCTTGAAGTCGCAGTAGAGGAG
Organism: Streptomyces sp. NPDC050161; assembly: GCF_044460025.1. Taxonomy (NCBI): domain Bacteria; kingdom Bacillati; phylum Actinomycetota; class Actinomycetes; order Kitasatosporales; family Streptomycetaceae; genus Streptomyces; species Streptomyces sp. NPDC050161. The sequence continues at coordinate 363,034 of NZ_JBITJM010000002.1, forward strand.
CTGGCGGCTGTGGAGGTGGCCGAGCGCCTCCAGGGCCTCGATGCCGTAGGCGCACGCCTGCTCGACGGGCAGCGGGTCGCGTCGTCCCTGGGGTGTGCGCCGGGCATTGGCGAGGTCCTTGAGCGAGGTGCCGCCGACGTACTCCATGACGAGGTAGCCGTCCCGGCTGCCCGTCGCCGGGTCCAGGTGCTCGACGAAGTTGTAGATCCGCACGATGTTGGCGTGCTCGATCTCGGCGAGGAAGCGGCGCTCGGACACCGCGACCGCCAGCGCCTCTTCGTCGCCGGTGTCCAGCAGGCCCTTGAGCACCACCCAGCGGTCGGACACCGCGCGGTCGACGGCCAGGTAGATCCAGCCGAGGCCGCCGTGCGCCAGACAGCCGGCCACCTCGTACTGGCCGTGCACCACGTCACCGGCCCGCAGCTTGGGCACGAAGCTGTACGGGTGGCCGCACGCCGCGCAGAACCCTTCGGTGGTGCCCGCCACGCCGCCGCGGGCCCTGCCCACCGGCGCACCGCAGTCGCTGCGGCTGCAGAACCGCTTCCGTTCGGGCACCTCGGGGCCGTCGAGCACGGCTGCCTGCGGGTCGGGCCGTGGCACGTCAGGCACCGTCACGAGACCGGCGCCCAGCCGGCCGCGCGCCGATCCGGAGCCGGTGCCGCTGCCGCCGGCGGCGGGCACCGATGGCAGGGCGCGGGCAGGGCCGTGACCTGCGGCGTGGCGGTCCCGGCCGGCCGCGAGGCGGGTCGCGGCGGTGCCGGCGGCGGCCGGGGCGGTGCGGTCGGTGAGACGCGTCGGCGGTGCGGCGAGCAGGCCGAGGGGCGAGACCACCGGCGCCCGGCCGCAGACGTCGCAGTACCGTTCGCCGCCCGCGTCCGCGTAGCGGCCAGCGCACCCCCGTCGCTGGCATGCGGCAGCCGCCCGCAGCGTCACGCTCCCCCCTCGCGGTCCCACTGGTCCGGGGCCATCGCCTCCGTCGCCATCTGCTGATAGCGCAGCACCGCCGCTCCGGCCGCCCGCAGGTCGCACGGTGCGCTCCACAGCATCCGGCGGGCCGCGTCGTAGCGCTCGGCCAGCAGCGGGTCGTCGGCCAGGCCGTGCCGGGCGACCTTCGCCTTGTACGCGTCCAGCCGGCCGCGCAGCTCGGCGCGGACCGCGAGCGGCGCGGTGACCGCGGTCAACGACTCGCGGGCCCGCAGCAGTTCGTCCTCGGCGCGCTCCTCCAGGAGTTCCAGGAGCGGCGAGAGGCGGTGCCACTGCGCGCGCCTGCGGTAGTCGACGGCGGCGGCCAGCTGCTCGTGCAGCGCCGCCGACGGGCTGCTGACCGCGGGCACCTCGGACGCGGCGATCTTCGCCAGCACCTCGCCGCGCGCCTGCCTGGCCTCGGTCAGCGTGCGGTCGGCCCGGGACAGCACGTCCCGCAGCTGCATCAGCCGCTGCTCGGCGTCCTGCCGTACGTCGAGCACCGCCTCGATCTCCCGGCGTACGTCCTCAAGGGCGCGGGCCGCACGGTCGTAGCGCTCGGTGTCGGGGCGCCCGCCGCCCGGCGCCGAACTGCCGGTCGACGACGAGACCCAGAACGCCAGCGGGTCCGCGATCACCTCCGCGCGCAGCCGCCCCAACTCCTCGGTGATGTCCTCCAGATCGTCGCCCGACGGATGCTCGCCCGGCCTGACACCCACCGAGTGCGCCAGCGAGCGGGTCCGCTGCAACTCCGCCGCGAGCAGGTCGATCCGGGCGGGCAGCGCGGACCACACGGAGTCGGCGGCGACGATGACGTCGAGCGCCCGCGCGTAGCGGCCGTTCATCCGCTCGACCAGCTCCCGCAGGGTGCACCGCTGCACGGTCCCGGCCTCCGCTTCGCCGTCCGTGACCTCCGCGCCCGCGCCGTCCAGCAGCGCGGTCAGCTCCTCCAGATCGGCCGGTGACGACCAGCGGCGGCGCGCCCGCACCTCACGGGCGCGGGTCAGTGCCGCCGTGTACGCGTCGAAGTGCGACCACAGCACGGCGATGGACCGCTCGGTGGCCGCCCACCGTTCTTTGGTGACACCGGTCAGGTCGGCGCCCTCCAGGAGGCGGCGCCCTGCGTGGTCCTGAAGTGCCAGCAGCGAGGACTCGATCGCGTCGTACTCGGCGCCGAGCCGCGCCAGCGCGCGGTCGGCCTCGTCGCGGTCCAGGGCCTGGCCTTCCGGCCTCCCCGCAGAACCGGGGAAGGGTCCAGAGACCCCCATCGATCACCTCTCCAAACTGCGTACGGTGCGCGGTGGTTGGTGCGCTTCGGCCGCCTCTCGGGTGCTGCCCCTTCCGGGTTTCCTCCATACTGCCGCCACCTGGGCTTCCGTGGGGCGGTCAGTCGGTGTATTCCGGCGTCGGTGGTCCCGATATGCCGGGCATGTCGGCTTCGAGCCAGGTGTGATAGGCCCGCATCCAGGGGCTGTCGGCGCCCTTGCCGCCGCGGTAGTCGTCCAGCACCTTGTTCACCCGCCGCACCAGATCCGTGTCGCCGCTGTTCATCGCGACGCCGTACGCCTCGTCCGTGAACGGCCTCCCCTTCAGCTCCACCGTCGGATCCTGCGCCGCCTGCGCAGCGGCCAGCGCGCTGTCGGTGACCACCGCGTCCGCCTCGCCGAGCTGGAGCCGCACCAGGCAGTCGAGCTGGCTGGGCACCAGCAGCACCTTCGCGCCGTGCGGCCAGCGCGCCAGCTCCGTCTCGCCCGTCGACCCGGCGGCCGTGCAGACCCGCTTGCCGCGCAGCGAGTCGTCATACGCCGTGACCGGTGAGTCCTTCGGCGCCAGCACCTGCTGCCCGGCCTGGAAGTACGCGGTGGAGAACGCCACTTGGCGCTTGCGCGCGCAGTTGATCGTCATCGTGCGCACCACCATGTCGACCCGGCGGTGCCGCAGCGCGGGGATCCGCTGGTTGGTCGGCACCGCCAGGAAGACCACCTTCGGGTGCGGGCCCAGGATGTCCCTGGCCAGCGCCCGCGCCAGGTCGATGTCGAAGCCCTCCAGCTCGCCGCTGTCCGGGTCGCGGAACCCCCAGCGGTAGGTGTTCTGGTCGACCCCGACGACCAGTTGGCCCTTCTTCTTGATCCGCCGCACGGCAGGCCCGTCGTCGGACGAGGGCCGCAGGCTGCGCGCCGCGGTGTCCTTCGTGCACCGCGCCGCTGCCGACGGCACCCGCGCCGGGCCGGGCGCGGACGCCCGGTGCGCCGGCCCGGCAGGCGCGTCCGCCGGGCCGCCGCCCGGCGCCGGCACCAGCACCGCCGCGGCCACCGCCACCGCCCCGACACCTGCGACGACCGGCGACAGCGCGGCCCGCAGGCCCCGCAGACCACGCGCCCGCCGCGTCATGGGGTCCGCACCCTGCCCCCTCACCGGTACTCCGACAGCCGGCGCCCGATGCCGAGCACCGCGCCCGCCGCGCCCACGACGGCCAGGGCGCAGGCCCCCGCCGCCAGGCCGCCGAACGCGCCGCGCCCGGCACCGGCCGCCTGCCGGAACCTGTCCTGCTCGTGCGCCACCGCGTCCCGCAGCGCCACGTCGACCCGGTCGAAGGACTCCCGGGTCGGCCGGTCCGTGCCGATCACCCGGCGCAGCGCCTGGTCGTAGTCGCCCTTGTCGTCCGCGGCACGCGCCTGTGCGTGCCGCCGCTGCCACTCGCGCAGCTGCGCCACCGCCCGGCGCACCGGCCGCCGCCCCGCCTCGTCGTCGGCCAGCGCCAGCGCGGTACCCAGCGCGCTGCCGGACGCCGCGGGGCCCTGCGCGCCGCCGCCCGCCAGATCCTTCATGCCGGAGCGGAACCCGGCCTCGTAGAAGTCCTGTTGGTCGCCGGTGAGCCGCGCGCCCCTGGCCACCAGCGTCAGATTCTCGTCGCCGCGTGCCCTGAGGGTGTCGATCCGCGCTTCGTTGAGCACCCGCAGCGAACGGGCGCTGTTGCCGAACGCCTCACCGAGTCCGGTGCGCGCCATCGTGTGGCCCCCCACCAGCCACACCAGCAGCACCACGCACGCGGTGGTGGCCGTCACCAGGCCGCGGTTGAACACCCGGTTGGTCCGCAGGTAGCTGCGCCGCTGCGCCCAGCCGAGCGCGCCGAGCGCGGCGGCTCCCGCGGCGAGCGAGGCCCACGGCCAGGCCGTCGCCGCGGCGTGGTCGGCGGCCAGCCGCCCGGTCTCGCTGTCGTACCAGGCGCGGGCCGCCGGGAGGAGTTCCCCGCGCATCCGTTCGTTGGCGTAGCGCAGGTAGGCGCCGCCCAGCGGCAGGCCCTGCCGGTTGTCGGCGCGGGCCGTCTCGATCAGGCCGGTGTAGCGGGGCAGCAGCCGGTTGAGTGTGTTGACGTGCCGCCCTGCCGCGTCCGTCAGCTGCGTCGATCCGGCCGCCTTGACCAGCAGGTCCGACGCGGTGGCGAGGTCGGCCGCGTAGCGCGCGCGGGTCTCGCGCGGCTCGTCGCCGCCGGCCAGGAAGCCGCTCGCGGCCGTCGTGTCGGCGTCCGCCAGGGAACGGTAGAGGTCGGCGGCGTCCGCGCTGAGCGGCTGGCTGCGCTCGGCGACGTCGCGTGCGGCGCCCGCGCGGTCGCTGACCTGCCAGGCCGTGACCGCCCCGAACAGCAGGACAAGCAGGGCCAGTACGGCGCCGATCGCCCGCAGCCTGCCGGGCTCGGTCCGCGCGGCGGCGCGCAGCTCGTCGACGCCGTCGGCCCAGGCCGTACGGCGCCCGGCAGGCGGCGGTGCGCTGCCGGGCCGCGCCTGCGGCACGGACGTCACGGACGGCACACGACCTCCCCCTGGTGCGCTGACGACGGGCCCGCCCCCGGTACGGGGACACGGGCAGCAGTATGTCCGCATGCACCGGCGGGCACACCGGTATTGACCTGATCTTGTGCGACCGGACGTAGAGTTGCCGCAGGAATTGCCGGACATCGGATGACCACGGCGCGGGACGCGTCACGGGGGCAAGGGGAGGTCCGGGTGCGGACGGTCGGCAGGGGCAAGGTGTCGCTGGTCGAGTCCGCGACCGACGAGATCCGCGGGCAGATCGTGTCCGGCGGCTGGCCGGTCGGCAGCCGGATCCCGCCGGAGAGCGCGCTGTCCGAGACCCTCGGCGTCAGCCGGGCATCGGTGCGCGAGGCCGTCCGCTCCCTGGTGCACGCGGGGCTGCTGGAGCCCCGGCAGGGCGACGGCACGTTCGTGATCTCCGACGACGACAGCGCACTCGCGCTCCGCCGCCGCCTGGAGCGCGCCGAACTCACCCACGTCACCCAGGTCCGCCAGGGCCTCGACGTGGTCGCCGCCCGGCAGGCGGCGAAGCACCGTACGGAAGCCCAACTCGCCGGTATCGAGGACGCGTTGGCCCGCCGTGGCGCCGCGCTCGCCGCCCGTGACGGTGACGCCTTCACCGCGGCCGACGCCGAATTCCACATCCTGGTCGCCGAGGCGGGCGCCAATCCGGTGCTCGCCGACATCTACCGCTCGCTCAGCGCCGCACTGCGCGAAGAACTGCGCCGCGCCGCCTGCCTGGACACCGCCACCGCCGCCCGCACCGACCCGCACTCCCGGCTCACCGAAGCGATCCGCGCCCAGGACCCGCAGGCGGCGGTGGACGCCGCCGTCCAACTGCTCGCGGGCCATGTCCGCGATCTCGCCCTGCCGTTGGACGACTGACGGCAGACGACTGACGGCCGACAGGCCCCGGGGCGCGGGCCGGACCGCCCACGCCCCAGGGCGCTACGCCCAGGAACCCCGCAGCCGCGCATAGGCATCGGCCGGAGCCCCCGCCCGGTCCAGCACGTGCAGCGCGGCGCCCAGGACCGGGGGTGCGGTGACGACGTGTGCCACCGCCTTCGGCGCGCGCTCCGCGAGCAGCCGCACGATCCGGTCGTGCAGCAGCGGATGCCGGGCCGCCAGCACCCCGCCGCCGAGCACCACCCGGGTCTCCTCGCCGATCAGGTCGAGCCGCTCCAGCACGACCGAGGCCATCAGCGCCACCTCATCGGCCTGCCGGGCGATGATCGCCCGCGCCACCGGGTCGCCCGCATCGGCCACGTCGAACAGCAGCGGCGTCAGCTCGTGCCGCCGCCGGCCGGGGATGCCGCGCAGGTGGATCGCCTCGATCAGCTCCAGCATCGTGGCAAGCCCGAAGTGGGCGGGCAGCGCCCGTGCCAGCTCGCTCGGCTCGCCGCGGCCGTCCTCGGCCCGTGCCGCGTACCAGAGGGCCTCGTCGGCGAGGAAGCCGCCGCCGCCCCAGTCGCCGGAGAGCCGGCCGACGGAGGGGAACCGCGCGGTCGCCCCGGCCCGGCCGAGACCCACCGCGTTGATGCCGGCCCCGCACACCACGGCGGCGCCCACCGGCGGCTCCCCGGTGTCCGGCAGACCGGCCCGCAGCAGCGCGAAGGTGTCGTTGCCGACGGTCACCGACCGCGCCCACCCCCGGTCGCCGATCTCCGCGGCGAGCGCGGCCTCCTCGACCGGCAGGTCGGCGTTGGCGAGGTAGGCCGTGACGTGGCCGACCGGACCCTCGGCGCCGGCCTGCGCCAGCGCCGAGGCGACCAGGGGCGCCAGCACGTCGACCGCCCCGCCCGTGCCCACCGTCTGCGGCTGGAAGCCGCCGCCGCGCGCCGTGCCGAGCAGGCTGCCGTCCGCGCCCACCAGGGCCACGTCGGTCTTGCTGTTGCCCGCGTCGATGGCGAGCGCCGTGCCGGTCAGGCCCACGTGAGGTGCTCCCGGTTGTGTGCGATCAGGTCGTCGGTCAGCTGGTCCGCGTACGCGATCTGGCCGACGAGCGGGTGGGCGAGCAGCGCCTCGAAGACCCGGTCCCTGCCGCCCTTCAACGCGGCCTGGAGCGCCAGGTGTTCATAGGCCGTGACGTTCGCGATCAGCCCGGAGTACAGCGGCTCCAGCGGCCGTACCGGCAGCGGCGTGGCACCGGAGCCGTCCACCCTGGCCGGCACCTCGATCACCGCGTCGTCGGGCAGGAACGGCAGCGTCCCGTTGTTCAGGGTGTTGACCACCTGCACGTCGCCGGTGTTGCGCAGCAGCGAGGACGTCAGCGCCACCGCCGCCTCCGAGTAGAACGCCCCGCCGCGCTTGCTCAGCAGCTCCGGCTTCTCGTCCAGCGCCGGGTCGCCGTACATGTCGAGCAGCTGCTTCTCGATGGCCGCGACCTCGGCCGCCCGCGACGGCTTGCTGCGCAGCTCCCGTACGACCTCGTCGTGCTGGTAGTAGTAGCGCAGGTAGTACGAGGGCACGACGCCGAGCCGGTCCACCAGCGCGCGCGGCATGTGCAGGTCTTCGGCGACCGCGTCGCCGTGCTCGGCGAGCAGCCGGGGCAGCACGTCCTCGCCGTCGACCCGCACCGCACGCTCCCACGTCAGGTGGTTGAGCCCGACGTGTTCAAGCTCGACCTGCTCGGGCCGTACGCCGAGCAGCCGGGCGAACTTGCGCTGGAAGCCGATGGCGACGTTGCACAGGCCGACGGCCTTGTGGCCGTGGGTGAGCAGCGCCCGGGTGACGATCCCGACCGGGTTGGTGAAGTCCACGATCCAGGCGTCGGGGTTGCGGCGGCGCACCCGCTCGGCGATGTCCAGTGCGACGGGGACGGTGCGCAGCGCCTTGGCGAGGCCGCCCGCGCCGGTCGTCTCCTGGCCGACGCAGCCGCACTCCAGCGGCCAGGTCTCGTCCTGGTTGCGGGCCGCCTGCCCGCCGACCCGCAGCTGGAGCAGGACCGCGTCCGCGCCGTCCACCCCCGCGTCCAGGTCAGGTGTCCACGAAATGCGGCCCGGGTGGCCCTGCTTGGCGAAGATCCGCCGGGCGAGGCCGCCGACCAGTTCGAGCCGGTCGGCCGCCGGGTCGATGAGGACCAGTTCTTCCACCGGCAGAACATCACGCAACCGCGCGAATCCGTCGATGAGTTCGGGGGTGTAGGTCGAACCTCCGCCGACCACTGCGAGCTTCACGATGAATCAGCCCTTTACTCCGGTGAGAGTGACGCCTTCGACGAAGACCTTCTGAGCGAAAAAGAAAACGATGATGACCGGCGCCATGACCAGCAGCGTCGCCGCCATGGTCAGATTCCAGTCGACGCTGTGCGCGCTCTTGAACGATTCGAGCCCGTAGGAAAGCGTCCAGGCGCCGGGATTCTGCGCCGCGTAGATCTGCGGCCCGAAGTAGTCGTTCCAGCAGTAGAAGAACTGGAAGAGCGCGACGGCCGCGATGCCCGGCTTGGCCATCGGGACGATGATTTTCAGCAGGGTGCGCACTTCCCCGCAGCCGTCCACCTTCGCCGACTCGATGTATTCCTGCGGAATGGTCAGCAGGAACTGCCGCAGCAGGAAGATCGAGTACGCGTCGCCGAACGCCATCGGGATGATCAGCGGCCACAGCGACCCCGACAGGTGCAGCTGCTGGGCCCACACCAGGTACATCGGGATCACGATGACCTGCGGCGGCAGCATCATCGTGGAGATCACCAGGATCATCGCCGTACGGCGGCCACGGAAACGGAACCTGGCCAGCGCGTACGCCACCGGGACCGCCGAGCAGACCGTGAACAGCGTGCCGAGGCCCGCGTACATCAGGGAGTTCTTCCACCAGTCCAGGAAGCCGGGGGTGTGGAAGACCGTCGCGTAGTTGGACCAGTTCCATTCGTGCGGCCACAGCTCGCCGCTCATCGCCTGGCCGTCGCTCATCACGGACGTCAGGAAGACGAAGACGAACGGCAGCACGAAGAAGAGCGCGGCGGCGACGGCCACGGCGTGCACGGCGATCCAGTGCAGCAGCCGCTTGCGCCGGGCGCGCAGGGCGGGACCGCGGTCGCCGGCCACGGCGGGGGCGGGCGCGGTGCCGGGGCGCAGGGTCGTGGTGGTCATGTCGATCAGTCCTCCGCCGCAAGCAGCCCGGCGCGCTTGCGCATCAGCAGGGTGGTGACGGCCATCGCGATGACGAAGAGCACGAGTGAGAGCACGCACGCCGCGCCGGTGTTGAAGTTCTGGAAGCCCAGCGAGTAGACGAGTTGGGGGACGGTGAGGGTGGAGTGGTCCGGGTAGCCGGGCTGGATCACCGTGCCGGGGCCGAAGGTGATGCCGGAGGCGAGCTTCCCCGCGACCAGCGCCTGCGTGTAGTACTGCATGGTCTGCACGACGCCGGTGACCACGGCGAACATCACGATGGGTGTGATGGCCGGCCAGGTGACGTACCGGAACTTCCCCCAGGCGCCCGCCCCGTCCAGCTCGGCGGCCTCGTACTGCTCCTTGGGCACGTCGAGCAGCGCCGCCATGAAGATCACCATCAGGTCGCCGATGCCCCACAGCGAGAGCAGGACCAGCGACGGTTTGGCCCAGCCGGGGTCGTTGAACCACGAGGGCGCGTGGATGCCGATGGCACCCAGGATCTCGTTGACCGGCCCGGTGCCCGGGTTGAGCAGGAAGACGAAGGCGACGGTCGCGGCGACCGGCGGGGCCAGATACGGCAGGTAGAAGGCCGTGCGGAAGAACCCGACCCCCGACTTGATCTTGGTGATCAGTAGGCCGATGCCGAGCCCGAAGACCACCCGCAGTGCGACCATCACCACGACCAGCCACAGCGTGTTCCACAGCGCGGGCCCGAAGAGCGGCATCTGCGTCAGCACGTATTTCCAGTTCTTGAGCCCCACGAAGTCGGGCTGCTCGATCTGGTTGTAATGCATGAACGAGAAATAGACCGTGGCGATCAGCGGATAGCCGAAGAAGACCGTGAAGCCGACCAGCCAGGGGGAGAGGAAGCCGAGTGTGCGCAGCCGTTCGCGGAGGTGCTTGCGGCGCAGCGCGGGCGCGGGAGTGAGAGCCATGGCGGTGCTCCGTCAGTTCTCGGACTGGAGATTGTCGGCGTCTATCTGCGCGTCCAGCCTGCGCAGTCCCTTGTCGAGGTCGGGTACCTTGCCCGCCTCCACGTCGTACGAGAAGTCCTGAAGGGTGGTGATGTACTGGCCGCCGTTGTTGGAGGACGGCATCGCGGTGCTGTGCGGGTTCTGCGCGATGTCGATGAAGGTGCGGAACGCCGGATCGGCGCCCAGCTTCGGTGACTTGAGCGCCGCGAACGTCGACGGGACGTTGTGGATGTCGTTGGCGAAATGCACCACCTGATCGGTGTTCACCGTCAGGAACTTCACGAATTCCCAGGCCGCGTTCTGGTGCTTGCTGCTGTGCGCGATGCCGGCGACCGTGCCGGTGAGATAGCCGCGCCCGTACGTGTCCGCCTGGTCGTCGGGTACCGGCATCGGCGCCGTCCCCCAGTGGAATTTCGCCTTGTCGTCCTTGAGCATCAGATTGCGCCACTCCCCGTCGAGGTGCATCGCCACCCGCTGCGTCATAAACGCGCTCTGCGACGACATTTCCTCACCGAAGCGGGAACGGAACTTCTCAAGGGCCGCATAGCCGCCCTGCGCCTTGATCAGCGCGAGCTGGGTCTCGTAGAACTGCTTGCTGTGCGGGTCCTTGGCCAGCACCGCCTTGCCCTTGCTGTCGAAGTACTTCGGGCCCCACTGTGCGAAGAAACGGTCCGGACTGTTCTCGTACAGACGGAAGTTGGGCATGAAGCCGACCCGCTTGTACGAGCCGTCCGCGTGCCGCTCGGTCAGCTTGACCGCGTCCCGCTGGAATTCCGACATCGTCCGCGGTGGCCGCTTGATACCGGCTTCCTGGAAAGCGTCCTTGTTGTAGTACAGGCCGAAGGAGTCGGCCAGCAGCGGCAGCGCGCACTGCCTTCCCTCGTACTGCGTGTAGTCGAGAAACGTCTTCGGGAAGACCTTCTCCTTCTTCACACCCGTCTTCTTCATGAACGGGTCGAGATCAGCCCACATACCCGACGAGCAGTACTGCCCGACATTGTTGGTGGTGAATGACGACACCACGTCGGGCGCGTCGTCCCCGCCGGCCCGCAGCGACTGGTTCATCGTCTCGTCGGTGACATTACCGATGGCCTTCACCGTGATGTTGGGGTGAAGTTTCTCGAAGCGGGCGATGCTGTCATTGATCGCTTTCACCTCGGCCGGATCCGACCAGCCGTGCCAGAACTTCAGCGTGACCGGCTTCGTCGGATCGTCACGGTCGCTGCCGACGCTCGGATTGGCGCAGCCCGAGACCAGCAGCCCGGCGGCGGCCAGCGCCACGGACAGGCAGATGCGCATGCGCGGCAGCGGCATGGCGTACTTCCTTTACGGCAGGGGGAGTTGGCGTGGTGCGCACGAGCAGAGGCGTGGGGGCGCGCCCGGCCCGGAACGCGGGCGGGCACGTACGGGGGCAGCGGCCGTCAAGCCGTGTCGAAGACGACATCGCGGGCGGCGGCGAGCGCCGTCCGCAGCGCGCCCGTGAGGATCGGATTTCCGTCAAGGTTGCTGATGCGCAGCTCGGGCCGCGGCAGCACGAGCCCGGTGAACTCCTCCTCGACCAGTTGCCGCAGCGCTTCCCCGCCCGCCTGCGCGACCTCGCCCGACAGTACGACAAGGCGCGGGTCGACGACGGCCACCACCGCGGCGATGCCGGTGGCGAGCCGGCGCGCCACCTCGGCCCGTACCTCGTCGTGGCGCAGCGCCTCATCGACGGTGCGCACGTCGGCGGACCCGTACTGCCGCGCCAGTTCCACCACGCTCGGTGAGCCGATCAGCCGCTGGAAGCCGCCGCCGCCGTCCGGCTGCGCCGCGCTGCGGTCGCCGCCGCGGGCCAGCGGCGCGCCGGGCAGCGGCATGTAGCCGATCTCACCCGCGCCGCCGGTGGCGCCGCGCAGCAGCTGGCCGCCCAGCACGATGGCGGCGCCGACCCCCTCGTCGGCCCACAGCAGCACGAAGTCGTCGAAGTCCTGCGCGGCGCCGTCGTGCTGCTCGGCGACGGCCGCCAGATTCACGTCGTTCTCGATCACGATCGGCGTGCCCAGTACCTCGGCCAGCTCCTCCTGGAGCGCCCGGGACTGCCAGCCCGGCAGGTGGGGCGCGTAGCGCAGCACTCCGGTCTGCGGATCCAGCGCGCCCGGCGTGCCGATCACCGCGCCGTGCAGCGCCTCCCGCCCGAGACCTGCCTCGGCGAGCGCGCCGTCGACGGCCGCCGCGACCAGTTGCGCGGTCCGGTGCGGCACGTTCTCGGCCACCGCGTCCGTACCGACCCGCGCCCGGCCGCGCACCTCCCCGGCGATGTCGGCCACGGCCGCCGTGATCCCCTCCTGATCCACGGCGAGCGCGGCGACCTGTGCCACGCACGGATTGACCTCGTACAGCTGGGCGTTCGGCCCCGGCCGCCCGGTCACGTTCCCGGTCGTACGCACAAGGCCGACGGCCTCAAGGCGGGCCAGCAACTGCGAGGCGGTCGGCTTCGAAAGGCCGGTCAGCTCGCCGACCTGGGTGCGGGTCAACGGCCCCTGCGAGACGAGGAGATCGAGGGCGGCCCGGTCGTTCATGGCCCGCAACACCCGGGGCGTCCCGGGCATCCCCTGCACTCCCTGCCCCGCTCCTGCCATGACCGCCCACGCCCCGTTCCCGGCGTTCCTCCCGGACCGCCGCACCGTCTGTTAGGAAACTTTCCAATCGGTGACAGGAAGGTAGGTCGTGGGCCGGTGAGCCGTCAATGGTTTCGGCGGGGCGAGTTTGCGCGTGCGCCCCCCACAAAAGGCCCGCGCGCCACGGGGCGAATTCCAGGGGTCGTTGCAACACATTGATCAACTGGCTGGTGCCAGGAGCTTAGCGAGGCGCTCGGCTGGGGTTTCCCAGCCGAGCGTTTTGCGTGGGCGGCCGTTGAGTTCGGTGGCGACGGCGTCGAGGTGGTCGCGGGTGTGGACCGTCAGGTCGGTGCCCTTGGGGAAGTACTGCCTGAGCAGGCCGTTGGTGTTCTCGTTCGAGCCGCGCTGCCAGGGGCTGGCCGGGTCGCAGAAGTAGACCGGGATGCTGGTCGCGACGGTGAACTCGCGGTGCCGGCCCATCTCCGAGCCCTGGTCCCAGGTCAGGGATCGCTTCAGGTGGGCCGGCAGGCTCTGGACAGTCTCGACCAGGGCGTCGCGGACCAGCTCGGTGCCCCGGCCGGTGGGCAGGTGCAGCAGCATCACGTAGCGGGTGGAGCGTTCAACGAGGGTGCCGATCGCGGAGGCGCCGTCCTTGCCGATGATCAGGTCGCCTTCCCAGTGGCCGGGCACCGCCCGGTCCTCCACCTCGGCGGGCCGGTCGCTGATCATGACCATCGGGTCACGGAAACGGGGTTGGCGCTGCTGGGCCAGACGGCGGGGCTTGCGCCGGACACGACCGGTGCGCAAAGCGCCGGCCAGTTCACGGCGGAGCTCACCGCGGCCCTGGACGTAGAGGGCCTGGTAGACCGTCTCGTGGACCACGTGCATCTCCGGCCGGTCAGGAAAGCGGGCGGGTAGAGCCTGACAGATCTGCTCCGGGCTCCATCGCCTGTCGAGGCGGTTTTGGATGAAGTCGCGCAGCTCCGGATTCTCAGCCATCTTCCCGGGCTTCGGCCGGGGCCTGCGAGCATCGGCGCGAGCTTGGGCAGCGTGCGGGCGGTAGTCCCACGTGCCGCGGGTGCCGTCGGTGCGGTTGCGGCGGACCTCCCGGCTCACCGTGGACGGACTGCGGCCCAACCCAGCGGCTATCGCGCGAACCGATGCCTTCTCCCGCAGCCGGTCGGCGATGTAGATCCGCTCGTCAACCCGCAGGCAGCGGGACGTGCCAGAAGGCGGCACCACCGGCCGAACCGGAGGTACCGCCTTCTGCTTGCTGTCCGCTCTGCGACCGTTGCGCCACCGGCGCCCGGTCTTGGAGTTGACGCCGACGATCCGGCACGCCTGCTCGTTACTGAAGCCCTGCTGCATGAGCCGGAAGTATGTCTCCCGCTCACGCAACAGCTTCTTCGGCCCCTGGGCCGTCCGGATCTCCCGGATCTTGAAGTCCATCGCATCCCCTGAACTGGGGTGTTGCGACAACCACTAGAACAGAAGCGGGGTACGTGGCGCGCGGGCCTTCGGGCCTGTCCGGGTGGGCTCAGCTCATGAACCCGTCCCCCTTGACGACCGTCACGAACGCCGACCAGCCGGCGGCGGCGAAGACGAGCGCGGGACCTGCGGGGTTCTTGCTGTCGCGGACGGGGACGATGCCGGGGTGGCCGTCGGCGACCTCGATGCACTCGCCGCCTTCACCGTTGCTGTAGCTGCTCTTGCGCCAGGACGCCGCGCCAGGGAAGTCGTGGGCCACCTCGATGCAGCTGCCGCCTTCGCCGTTGCTGTAGCTGCTCTTGCGCCAGCGCGCGGTGCTCAGCTCGTTCTGGTTCATCGTCTGTAGTCCTCCGCCGCCGATTCGATCAGAGCCAGGGACGCCTCCGGCGATAGTGCGGCGACCCTGAGCAGATCGTAGGCACGCTGGGCCCGCTTCACCACAGCCGGATCATCCAGCAGCGTTCCCGAAAACGAGGTCTCTGTATAGGCAGTTGGCGGCGCATCGTCGAACTCCAGGAGAGTCAGCATCCCGCTCATGGACGCATGGGCTCCTGCCGCGTGCGGGAGCACCACCACCACGACGTTGCGTTCCCGCACCAGCGTGGCGATGTGCTCCAACTGCTCTGCCATCGCGGCACGCCCGCCAGCTGGCGTACGAATCGTGTTCTCGTGCAGGACCACCCAATACTCGGGCCGTGCAGCGTCCTGCAGTATGGTCGCCCGCTCCAGCCGCGCCGTCACCATCGCCTTCACGTACTCGTCGGTGACGAACGGGTTCGCCGCGATCGTGACGGCTCGCGCGTACGCGGCGGTTTGCAAGAGCCCCGGAACCACGGTGGGTGCGAACTCGCAGATCTTGGTGGCCAGCGTCTCCAACTCCGCCATCTGCGCAAAATAATCCGCAAACCGCTTGTCGTCGATCAGCTTGCGCCAGGTCCGTTCGAAAAAGCCCTCGGTTTGTAGGACTTCGTCGATACGGATCGCCACATCCAACTGCGGACGGCGAATCGCCTGCTCGAACTGGCCGATGTAGCCGCCGGAGACGAATACCAGGAGCCCCAGGCCGTCCTGGGTGAGGCCCGCATTCTCTCTCCGCCGCTTCAGCTCCGTGCCGAAGAACTCCCAGGCGGCCTGTTGTTGGCTGCTCCGTGGACCTTTGGCCATGGCCTACTCCCTTTCTCCGTACGGCAGTTGCGGTGTGCCGCTCGTCGCGGAGCCTAGTTCCGTACGGGCACGCTGCGCATGCGAACAGGGACCGGACACACGAAAAGGCCCCCACGCCACGAACTCCGTGACGCGAGGGCCCTTTCCGGCTCTTCCCGATTCCCCGGCTATTTCCCCAACTGCGGCGGCGCTATCGGTTCCGACGCCTTCGACTGCGGCGAGAGCGGATTGTTGAGCGCGGACGGGGCGGACATCGAGGCGGCCGGGTCGGGGATTTCCTCGGGCTCTTCCTCGGGGGCCGGGCGCGGGGCGAGGCGGATGTCGGCGCCGTCCAGTGCCCGCTTGATCCGCCAGCGCAGCTCCCGCTCGATGCCGGGTGCCTTGCCCGGCATGGTCTTGCCCGAGACGCTGATGGTGACCGTGTCGAGGTGCACCTCGCTCAGGCCGAGTACCTCGACCGGCTCCCACAGCTGCTCGTTCCACGGCTCGGCCTTGGACATCTCCTCGCCGGTCGCGGTGATGATCTCGCGGGCGCGGTCCAGGTCCTGGTCGGCGGCGAGCTGCACGTCGACGTGGGCGGTGGACCAGCCCTGGCTGAGGTTCCCGATCCGCTTGACCTCGCCGTTGCGGATGTACCAGATGGCGCCGTTGGGGCCGCGCAGCTTGGTCACCCGCAGGCCGACCTCGATGACCGTGCCGGTGGCCACCCCGGCGTCGATCTCGTCCCCGACGCCGTACTGGTCCTCCAGGATCATGAAGACGCCGGAGAGGAAGTCCGTGACGAGGTTGCGGGCGCCGAAGCCGATGGCCACACCCGCCACACCCGCGCTCGCCAGCAGCGGCGCCAGGTTGATCTTGAGTACGGACAGCACGGTCAGCGCGGCCGTCCCCATGATGACGAAGGAGGCGACGCTGCGCAGCACCGAACCGATCGCCTCGGACCGCTGGCGGCGCCGCTCGGCGTTCACCAGGAGGCCGCCGAGCGCGGTGCCCTGGGCGGCGGTCGCGGTGCGGTTCATGCGGTCGATGAGGCGGGTGATGGTGCGGCGTATCACATGCCGGAGCACCACCGCGATCACGATGATCAGCACGATCTGGAGCCCGGACGTGAGCCACGTCCCCCAGTTGTCCTGCACCCAGCCGGCCGCGTTGGTGGCCTTCTCCGTGGCGTCGTCGAGCGAGGTCGGGCCGGTGGGGCCGGGAGTTGCGGCGCTGTACGGCGCGGCGGCGACCGGCGAGGCGGACCAGTACACAGCAGAACCTTCCGTGTCGGGAGATCGGCCCGGACCGTGGCGGTGCCCCCGGGGCCGGGCAGACCCACCACACTAACGGGGCAACGGGTGTGACTCGCGCCCCTGTTCGAGTCGGGTGGTCCCATGACGGCCTGAAAGAGGGGGAAGTAACACCATGTGGCGGGAGGTGAAGGGGTGTGGTGGAAAACACCTCAAGGCCGTTACCCGGTCATGGTGGCGCCACGACCAGGCACCGGGGGACACTGTGGGGAGATCGTCCCGGCGCGAGCCACGCGCCGCCGGCGTACAAGGAGGCACCCGTGCCGCACGTCCTGGTCCTCAACGCGTCGTACGAGCCGCTCGGCGTCGTACCGCTCCGCCGCGCGCTCATCCTCGTACTCAATGAGAAGGCTGTCAGCCTTGAGGAGTCCGGCGCCCTGATGCACAGCGCGACCCATGTCATTCCGGCTCCGAGTGTGGTCCGCCTGAAGCGGTTTGTGCGGGTGCCCTTTCGCGGCCCCGTTCCGCTGACCCGCCGGGCGCTCTTCGCCCGTGACGGCGGGCGCTGTATGTACTGCGGTGGCGTCGCAACCAGCGTCGACCACGTCATCCCTCGAAGCCGCGGCGGCCAGCACACCTGGGAGAACGTCGTCGCCGCCTGCCGACGCTGCAACCACGTCAAGGCCGATCGCCACGTCGCCGAGATCGGCTGGCGGCTGAGGCATCAACCCGCCCCGCCGTCCGGCCTCGCGTGGCGGATCATCGGCACGGGGCACCGGGATCCGCGCTGGTTGCCGTACTTGCAGCCGTACGGCGCGGATGACGCCCTGGCCCGGATCAACGCCGTATCGGCTTAGATCCGGGCTTTCGCGTATCCGGACGTGTATCCGGACGGGTATCCGCAGGTCACCGCCGAGACGGGGGTGGGCCGCTCCGCAAGGGGCGACCCGCCCCCGTCCCGCGTTTCCGCGGCTTGTCAAGTGGTCGGCCCCGGGGTGCTTTTCGGGTGCGCGGCGGGCGGGGGAGTGGTGGGCGAGATCCCGCAGGACTTGCCGTCCGATGTCCGTTTTGCCGGTACTCTGTGCGTCGGTCACGGGGCCGGGCAGCGAAATCGCCGGTGTCGAGCTAATGTGATGTGGGTCACGCTTGGTGGGAGATTACGTCTGCGCCCGGGTCCAATGGGTAGGGCAGACGTGTCCCACTACCGATGAACGGGAGGCCCTCGTGGCCGCATCCGCTCAGTTGCTCCTCGACGCTCTGTCCTCCAAACCGGAGGACGGCGGGCCGCTGGAGCCCGATCTGTTCGACGGGGTCTCCGACCCCGACTCCGGCATGGACGGCTCCGGGTCCTTCAGCTTCGTCGAGCCGCCCCTGACCAGCGAGCCCCCGCTCGCCGACGCCGCCCCGCTGACCAGCGAGGTGCCCATCTCCGCCGAGCTGCCGCTGACCAGCGAGCCCACCGCCGCCGGTCTGGGCACGGAGTCCATGCAGGTCTGACCCACGGCTTGTGTGGCCCGCGCGGCCCGTCCGGCCGCCCGGCGTGCCGCCTTCGCGTGCACCCGCGCCGGGCCCCGTGTGACGCCAGGCCCCCGCGCCTGTGCTGCGCCCGCCGCCACGCTCCTCGTATCCGCCGGTGCGGCGGCGACGCGCACCCTTCCGGTCCGCCGCACCGTCCGGCATCATGCCGTGGTCACCGTCCAGAGATCCGACCATTACCGGTCCGGGGAGTTGGAGGGCACCATGGCACGCCGTACGAGACCGAGCGCCGGACCGGACGCATCCGGCGAGGCATCCGACGTATCGGGTCCGCCCCCGACGCTTCCCGCAGCCCCCGCAACCCCTGCACCCCGCAGGTTCCGCAGGCCCCGGCGCGTCCTCGGCGCCTTCGCCCTCGCCGCCGTCGCGGTCCTCGCCCCCGCTCAGTTCCCGGCGTCCGCCCAGTCGCCGGACGCGGCCCCGGCGCGGGGGCGTACCGGCCCGTGCGAAGGCCCGGTGCGGCCCGCGTCCCAGATGGCCGTCGCGCCCTGCGACAGCCCCGCCCGGATCATCGACAAGGCCGCGCACATCGTCCCCACCAAGGGGCAACTCGCCTGGCAGGAGCGGGAGGTCACCGCCTTCACGCACTTCGGCATGAACACCTTCACCGGCCGCGAGTGGGGCTCGGGCGCCGAGGACGAGAAGCTCTTCGCGCCGTCCCGCATCGACGTCGGCCAGTGGATGCGGGAGTACAAGGCGGCAGGCGCCGAGCAGGTCATGCTCACTGCCAAGCACCACGACGGATTCGTGCTCTACCCGAGCCGCTACAGCCCGCACACCGTCGAGGCCAGCCCCGGAAGGCCCGACGTCGTCGGCGCGTACGTCAAGGCGGCCCGCAAGGCGGGGCTCAAGGTCGGCATCTACCTCTCGCCGTCCGACGGCGCCGAACTCCCGCACGCCTGGCACGCGCGCTGGGTCGATGAGATCCGCGAGAAGCAGCAGGAGGGCAAGCCGCTCAGCCTGCCGGAGCAGGTGGCGCTGGCCGACGGGGGCCGGGCGCCGCGCGGTCTCGGCCGCTTCGGCAACGGCAGCAGGGCCACCGCACGCACCATCCCCACCCTCGTACCCGGCGACGACCGCGCCGCCGCCGTCCGCAGCGGCGAGCTGCCCGTCTTCCACGTCCGCGCGGACGACTACGACGCGTACTACCTCAACCAGGTCTACGAGCTGTTCACCCAGTACGGCCCGATCGACGAACTGTGGCTGGACGGCGCGAACCCGTGGACCGACTCCGGCATCACCCAGCCCTACGACGCCGCGCAGTGGTTCCGGATGATCCACCAACTCTCCCCTGGCACCGTCGTCTTCGCGGGCCCGCAGGGCGCCCGCTGGGTCGGCAACGAGAAGGGGATCGCGCGGGAGACGGAGTGGAGCGTGACCCCGTCGGCCCAGGACCCGTGGACCGTCATGGCAGGCGGGCTGCCGAACGACTCCACCGACCCCGACATCGGCTCCCGCGCCAAGCTCCTCGCG
The DNA here is from genome assembly GCF_044460025.1 of Streptomyces sp. NPDC050161. Classification (NCBI taxonomy): domain Bacteria; kingdom Bacillati; phylum Actinomycetota; class Actinomycetes; order Kitasatosporales; family Streptomycetaceae; genus Streptomyces; species Streptomyces sp. NPDC050161. Next base: position 382,382 of record NZ_JBITJM010000002.1, read on the forward strand.
CCCACCACCGAATACCTCCAGTGGTACCCGGCCGAGGCCGACGTCTCGCTGCGCCCCGGCTGGTTCCACCACCCCGGCGAACGGCCCAAGACCCCGGCGCAGTTGATGGACCTGTACGAGAAGAGCGTGGGCCGCAACGCCTCGCTGCTGCTGAACGTCCCGCCCGCCAAGGACGGCCGGATCGCCCCGGAGGACGTCGCCTCGCTCACCGCCTTCGGCGCGGCCGTCCGCGCGACCTACGGGCACAGCGCCTGCGCCGCCGCCCGGCCGTGCACCTTCGACCGGATCGCCGTCGCCGAGGACACCCGGCACGGGCAGCGGGTGGAACGGTTCGCCGTCCAGGCGCGGCGGGACGGGGTCTGGCGGCAGGTCGCGGAAGGCACCACCATCGGGCACCGGCGGATCCTCGCGCTGCCCCGCCCGGTGACGGCCGACGCCGTCCGGGTCACCGTGCTCGCCGCCCGCGGGCGCCCGTACGTGGCGCCGCCTTCGCTGCACCTGAGCCGCACGGCGGCCGGAGCGAGGGGGCGTTGACGGACCCCGGGCGCGCGGCCCGGCGGGGCGTCGGATACGTTGACCTCGTGAGCAACAAGGTCAAGAAGAATGCCCTGCGCGCCGGAACCATCACGGCCGGCACCGCGCTGATGCTGCTGATGTCGTCCCCCGCGTTTGCGCTCACCCGCGACGATGGTGACGACCCGGGTCCGGGTCTGAGCGTGATCCAGACGCTCGGCCTCTATGTCGCTGCGCCCATCGTTCTTTTCCTGGTCATCGCCGGGCTGGTCATGGCGGGCGACAAGTCCCGCAAGCAGACCAAGTCCGAGGGCTGACACCGGGCACATGTGACGCCTTCAGGGCGCCTATCGGTTCGAACGAACCGGTAGGCGCCTTTTGTCGTTTCTGCCGGAAAAGCGGGCGCTATCAGGGGTTTTGTGGGGTCGGGATGTTTAACCCGCTCTAACCTACGATGCCGTAACCTACGGATCCGTAGGTCCTACTTACGGTCCCGTAGGTCATCGTCGTCCCCTGGAGTACCCCCCGTGACCATCGCCACCGCCCGGCTCGACGCAGAGCGCGGCCAGACCGCATGGAGTGACGCCCATCTGCTCTACGCGCTCGAAGAGGTCGTCGAGAAGGAACTGAACCGGCACCTGAAGGTCGCCAAGGAATGGATGCCCCACGAGTACGTGCCGTGGAGCGACGGCCGTAACTTCGACGGCGTCATGGGCGGCGAAGCCTGGGCGCCCGAGCAGTCCAAGGTCTCCGACATCGGCCGCACCGCTCTCGTGGTCAACCTCCTCACCGAGGACAACCTCCCCAGCTACCACCACGAGATCGCCAGCCTCTTCGGCCGCGACGGCGCCTGGGGCACCTGGGTGCACCGCTGGACCGCGGAGGAGGGCAGGCACGGCATCGTGATGCGCGACTACCTCCTCACCAGCCGCGCGGTCGACCCCGTCGAGCTGGAGCGCTTCCGCATGGCGCACATGTCGGAAGGGTTCGAGTCCGACAACAGCCACAGCATGCTGCACTCCGTCGCGTACGTCGCCTTCCAGGAGCTGGCCACCCGGATCTCGCACCGCAACACCGGCCACCACTCCGGCGACCCGGTCTGCGACCGGATGCTGTCCCGGATCGCCACCGACGAGAACCTCCACATGGTCTTCTACCGCAACCTCCTGGGCGCGGCCTTCGAGCTGGCGCCCGACCAGACCATGTGCGCGGTACGCGACGTCGTCACCGGCTTCCGGATGCCGGGCCACGGCATGCCGGGCTTCGAGCGGGCCGCGGCGCGGATGGCCATCGGCGGGATCTACAACCTGCGGATCCACCACGACGACGTGCTCCAGCCGGTGCTGCGCTACCTCAAGGTGCTGGAGATCGGCGGGCTCGGCCCGGCCGGGCTCGCGGCCCAGGAGGAGCTGGGGCTCTTCATGGGCGGCCTGGACGACCAGGCGCGCAAGTTCGACGAGCGGCGGGCCGCACTGCTCGCGCGTCGCGCCGCCCGGAGCTGACCGGCGGCCGTCGGTGAGGCCGCCACCGGGTGCGTACGCTGCCCGTATGGCCGACTGGGACATCAAAAAGCTGCGCATCCTGCGCACGCTCCACGAGTTGGGCACGGTCACCGCGACCGCCGAGGCGTTGCACATGACGCCATCGGCGGTCTCGCAGCAGCTGACCGGGCTCGCCAAGGCGCTCGGCGTGCCGCTCCTGGAGGCCCACGGGCGGCGGGTCAGGCTCACCGACGCCGCGCACCTGGTGCTGCGCCACGCCGACGCGGTCTTCGCGCAGTTGGAGCGGGCCGACGCCGAACTGCTCGGCTACCTCAGGGGCGAGGCGGGCCGGGTCAGGGTCGGCGCGTTCTCCACCGCGATCCCCGCGCTGGTCGTCCCCGCCGTGCAGGAGCTGCGCCGCAGCCTTCCCGGCCTTTCCGTCGTGGTGCGGGAGGCCGAGGCGGAGGCGGCGTACGAGCTGCTGGCCGAGGGCAGCGTCGACCTGGCGCTGTCGCTCGCCGCGCACGCCCCGACGCCGCGCGACCCCAGGTTCAGCCGGATCTCGCTGCTCGCCGACCCGCTGGACGTGGCGCTGCCGGCCGGTCACCCGCTGGCCGCCGAGCCCGGCCTGCGGCTCGCCGACCTGTCCGGCGAATCCTGGATCTTCGGCAGCAGCGGCCCGTGGTCCCACATCACCACCACCGCCTGCGAGAGCGCCGGATTCGTCCCCGAGCAGGCGCACGCGGCGGCCGACTGGAGCGCGATCCTGGCGATGGTCGCGGCGGGCATGGGGGTCGCGCTGGTGCCGCGGATGGCGATGGCGGGCGGGATCGGCGCCGCGCTCGGCCGGGGGGAGCGCGGCGGCGCCCGGGTCGTACTGCGGGTGCTGCACGCCGACCAGCCGCGCCGCCATGTGGTGGCCGCCGCGCGGCGCGGCTCCGAAGAGGCGCCAGGACTGGCCCGGGTACTGGCCGCGCTCCGGCAGGCCGCCGAGACCGTTCAGTCCAGCTGAACATCCACCTCAAGAACTTTCGATGGACCTGTCGAGTCGGGGCTGCGACGGTGGAACGGCCCCAGCACGCAGGTCACGTCGAGAGGCAGAAATGACCACCACCCCGGCCGACTCCACCGATCCGCACGCCAACGACGCCGCCCCGTACGGCGGCGGCGACCCGTACGCCGACTACCGCGGCGGGGACTTCCCCTTCACCTCGCTCGTCGACCTCGCCGACCGTCGCTTCGGCGCCGGGGTGATCGCCGCGAACGACGAGTTCTTCGCCGAGCGCGAGAACCTGCTGAAGCCGGGCCCCGCGGTCTTCGACCCCGAGCACTTCGGCCACAAGGGCAAGATCATGGACGGCTGGGAGACCCGTCGCCGCCGCGGCGCCGACGGCGCGCACCCCTTCCCCACCGACGACGCACACGACTGGGCGCTGATCCGCCTCGCCGCCCCCGGCGTCATCCGCGGCCTCATCGTCGACACCGCCCACTTCCGCGGCAACTACCCGCAGCAGATCACCGTCGAGGCCACCGCGCTGCCCGGCAGCCCAGGCCCCGATGAGCTGCTCGCCGACGACGTGAAGTGGGAGGAGATCGTCCCGCGCACGCCGGTACGCGGCCACGCCGCCAACGGCTTCGAGATCACCGCCGAGCGCCGCTTCACGCACCTGCGCCTCAAGCAGCACCCCGACGGCGGCATAGCCCGGCTGCGGGTGCACGGCGAGGTCGTCGCCGACCCGGCGTGGCTCGACGTGCTCGGCACCTTCGACCTGGCGTCCGTGATGCACGGCGGCGCCGTCGAGGACGCGTCCGACCGCTTCTACTCCTCGCCCACCCAGATCATCCAGCCCGGTCTGTCCCGCAAGATGGACGACGGCTGGGAGAACCGCCGCCGCCGGGTCAAGGGCACCCACGACTGGGTCCGCTTCCGCCTCGCCGCCCAGGGCGAGATCCGCGCCGTCGAGATCGACACCGCCTACCTCAAGGGCAACTCCGCCGGCTGGGCCGCCCTGTACGGCTGCGACGGCACCCCGGACGACGCCGACGCGTGGTTCGAGATCCTGCCCCGCACCAGGCTCCAGCCCGACACCCCGCACCGCTTCACGCTGCCCGGCGCCGTCACCGCCACCCACATCAGGCTCGACGTCTTCCCCGACGGCGGCCTCGCCCGGATGCGGGTGCACGGCAGCCTCACCGCGGCGGGCCGCACCGCGCTCGGCCGCCGCTTCACCGCGCTCGGCTAGGTCCACCGACTCGCCCGGCGGGCGGCGCGCCCGACGCCCGCCCGCCGGGCGGCCTCACCGCACACGCAAGGGCGCCCGCGGCCAACCGGCCACGGGCGCCCCCGCGTTCACGGACCCGCCGGACGTCAGCCGGCCGCCGCGTCCGCCGCCTGCGCCTTCAGCGCCCGCTCGATGCCCGCACGCGACTCGGTGACCAGCCGCCGCAGCGCCGCACTCGGCTCCGCCGCCGCCAGCCACGCGTCCGTCGCGTCCAGCGTCTCCTGCACGACCTGCACCGCCGGGTACAGGCCCACCGCGATCTGCTGCGCCATCTCGTGGCTGCGCGTGTCCCAGACGCTCTTGACCACGTCGAAGTACCGCGCGGCGTAAGGCGCCAGCAGCTCCCGCTGGTCGGTCTGCACGAAGCCGCCGATGACCGCCTCCTGCACGGCGTTGGGCAGCGTGTCCGAGGTCACGACGGACGCCCACGCCTCGGCCTTCGCCTCCGCCGTCGGCCGCGCCGCCCGCGCCGTGGCCGCGTGCAGCTCGCCCGCCGACGTGCGGTCCCGCTCCAGCTCGGCGTCGATGGCCTTCTCGTCCGCCCGGCCGGTGGCCGCGAGCCGCTGGAGCAGCGACCAGCGCAGATCCGTGTCGATCACGAGACCCGGCACCGACTCGCTGCCGTCCAGCAGCCCCTGGAGCACGTCGAGCTGCTCGCCGGTACGGGCCGCGGAGGCGAACGCGCGGGCCCACGCCAGCTGGTGGTCGCTGCCCGGGGCCGCGGCCCGCAGGTGTTCGAGCGCCGCGTCGGTCCACAGCGCCAGGCCGGTCGCGCGCCAGTCCGGCGCCGCGAACAGTTCGAGCGCCGACCGCACCTGGCGGTGCAGCGACTGCACCACACCGATGTCCGACTCCTTGCCGATGCCGGACAGCACCAGCGACAGGTAGTCGCGGGTGGCCAGCTCACCGTCGCGCGTCATGTCCCACGCGGACGCCCAGGACAGGGCGCGCGGCAGCGACTCGGTGAAGTCGCCGAGGTGCGCGGTGACGGCCTTCAGCGACTCCTCGTCGAGGCGGACCTTGGCGTACGACAGGTCGTCGTCGTTCAGCAGGATCACCGCGGGCCGCGCGGTGTCCTTCGGGAACGGCACCTCGGTCAGCTCGCCGTCCACGTCCAGCTCGATGCGGTCGGTGCGGACGAGCTTGCCGTCCTGGAGGTCGTAGCAGCCGATCGCGATGCGGTGCGGGCGCAGCACCGGCTCGCCCGTCGCGCCGGCGGGCAGCGCGGGCGCCTCCTGGCGGACCGCGAACGAGGTGACGTGGCCCGCCGCGTCGACCTCGATCTCCGGGCGCAGGATGTTGATGCCCGCGGTCTGGAGCCACTTCTTCGACCAGGTCTTCAGGTCACGGCCGCTGGTCTCCTCCAGCGCGCCCAGCAGGTCGCTCAGCCGGGTGTTCCCGTACGCGTGCGCCTTGAAGTACGCCTGGACGCCCTGGAAGAAGGCGTCCGTCCCGACGTAGGCCACCAGCTGCTTGAGCACCGACGCGCCCTTGGCGTAGGTGATCCCGTCGAAGTTGACCAGCACGTCGTCCAGGTCACGGATCTCCGCCATGATCGGGTGCGTCGACGGCAGCTGGTCCTGCCGGTACGCCCAGGTCTTCATGGAGTTGGCGAACGTGGTCCAGGAGTGCGGCCACTTGCTGCCCGGCGCGTACGCCTGGCAGGCGATCGAGGTGTAGGTGGCGAACGACTCGTTCAGCCACAGGTCGTTCCACCACTCCATGGTGACCAGGTCGCCGAACCACATGTGCGCCAGCTCGTGCAGGATGGTCTCGGCGCGCGTCTCGTACGCCGCGTCCGTCACCTTCGAGCGGAAGACGTACTGGTCGCGGATGGTCACCGCGCCCGCGTTCTCCATCGCACCGGCGTTGAACTCCGGCACGAAGAGCTGGTCGTACTTCTCGAACGGGTAGGCGTAGTCGAACTTCTCCTGGAACCAGTCGAAGCCCTGCCGGGTGACCGCGAAGATCTCCTCCGCGTCCAGGTGCTCGGCCAGCGAGGGACGGCAGTAGATCCCCAGCGGCACCGACCGCCTGTCCGTGCCCTCCCAGCTGCTGTGCACGCTGTGGTACGGGCCGACGATCAGCGCCGTGACGTACGTCGAGATCCGCGGCGTCGGCGCGAAGTGCCAGATGTTGTCGCTCGGTTCCGGCGTCGGCGAGTTGGAGATCACCGTCCAGCCGTCCGGCGCCTTCACGGTGAACTCGAACGTCGCCTTCAGGTCGGGCTGCTCGAAGCTGGCGAACACCCGGCGGGCGTCCGGCACCTCGAACTGGGTGTAGAGATACGCCTGTTCATCGACCGGGTCGACGAAGCGGTGCAGTCCCTCACCGGTGTTGGTGTAGGCGCAGTCCGCGATGACCCGCAGCTCGTTGCGGCCCGCCCGCAGGCCGGACAGCGCGATCCGCGAGTCCTGGAACACCTCGGCCGGATCCAGCGCCACACCGTTGAGCTGCACCTCGTGCACGGCCGGCGCCACCAGGTCGATGAAGGTGTCGGCACCCGCATCGGCGGAGTCGAAGCGCACCGTGGTCGCGGACCGGTAGGTGCCGCCCTCCTGCGCGCCGGAGAGGTCGAGGTCGATCTCGTACGCGTCCACGGTCAGCAGCCGCGCCCGCTGCTGCGCCTCGTCGCGGGTCAGGTTCGTGCCAGGCACCGGATCATCTCCTCGTAAGCGTCCTTGTATGCGGCGTTACGCCATCCTTCCACGCGGCCCCGGGGGAGCGAGGAGTGATATACGCGGTGGCGCATGGCGGAGATCGACGTGGCGCTGCGCCGCCATCTGGCGCTCTGAGGGCTTCCTACGGCAGGGCGGGCGGGGCCGGTGGGTACCGGTCCCGCCCGCCCTGTGCCGGGGTGCGGTGCGGATCAGCCCCGCAGCTCCGCCGCGACCAGCTCCGCGATCTGGACGGCGTTCAGTGCCGCGCCCTTGCGGAGGTTGTCGTTGGAGACGAACAGCGCGAGACCGTTCTCGGCCGTCTCGTCCTCGCGGATGCGGCCCACGAACGAGGCGTCCTGGCCCGCCGCCTGGAGCGGGGTCGGCACGTCGGAGAGGGTGACGCCGGGGGCGCCGGCCAGCAGTTCCTGGGCGCGGGCGGCGTCGAGCGGGCGCGCGAAGCGGGCGTTGATCTGGAGCGAGTGACCGGTGAAGACCGGTACCCGCACGCAGGTGCCGGAGACCTTCAGGCCGGGGATGCCGAGGATCTTGCGGCTCTCGTGGCGGAGCTTTTGCTCCTCGTCGGTCTCGTTCAGACCGTCGTCGACGATCGAGCCGGCCATCGGCAGCACGTTGAACGCGATCGGGCGGACGTACTTGTCGGGCTCGGGGAACTCCACGGCCGCGCCGTCGTGCGTCAGCTTGGTGGCGTCCTGCTCGATGGCCTTGCGGGCCTGCCCGTCCAGCTCATCGACGCCGGCCAGACCGCTGCCCGACACCGCCTGGTAGGTGGAGACGACCAGCGAGACCAGACCGGCCGCGTCGTGCAGCGGACGCAGGACCGGCATCGCCGCCATCGTCGTGCAGTTCGGGTTGGCGATGATGCCCTTGGGGCGCTCGGTGATCGCCGCGGGGTTCACCTCGGAGACGACCAGCGGGACCTCGGGGTCGCGGCGCCAGGCGGAGGAGTTGTCGATCACGACGGGGCCCGCGGCGGCGACCTTCGGCGCCAGCGCCTTGGAGGTCGAGCCACCGGCCGAGAACAGCACGATGTCAAGCCCTGAGAAGTCGGCGGTGGCCGCGTCCTCGATCGTGATCTCGGTGTCCTGCCAGGGCAGCGTGCGGCCGGCGGACCGGGCCGAAGCGAACAGGCGCAGCTGCTCGACCGGGAAGTTCCGCTCGGCGAGAATGCCCCGCATCACGCCGCCGACCTGTCCGGTGGCTCCGACGATTCCGATCCTCATGGGACTCCTTCTTCCTCATCCTGACATGGGTGCTTCCTGGGAACACCTGCTCAGAAGCGCACCCATCATGTGTGTGAAGCACGTCGCTTTGTCCAATCCATTCCCCTCTGCGGACGGCATGACCGCAGCTCGGGGCGGTCGCCGGGGACGGTGGGACGCCGCTTGACCGGTGTCCGGAGGGCTCCTACGTTTTCGGGGGCGGGCGGCGAAAGCCGAGGCCGCGGCGGCGACGGGGCGAGGAGAGCCATGACGGTGAGCGGTCCTTACCACGAGGGGGAGCGGGCGGTGCAGCGCCGGGCCGGGGAGACCGAGCGGGCCGACCGCATCGGACGCTCCATCGGCAGCGGCATCGGCGAGATCGCCGCCGTCTTCCTCGGCCTCCAGACCCAGCTGGTGATCGCCGCGGCCGACGGCGCGGACCGGCTGTGGTGCTCCCAGCTCACCGGCCCGCCCGGCTTCCTGCGCGCCACCGGGCCGCACACCCTGTCCGTCGCGGCCCGCCCGCCCGAAGGCGACCCGCTCGCCGCCGCGTTCGCCGCAGGACCGCTGCCGCTCGGCACCCTCGCCCTGGACGTGCGCACCCGCCGCAGGCTGCGGCTCAACGGAACGGCCAGGCCCACCCCGCGCGGCCTCGCCCTCGCCACCGGACAGGTCTTCCCCAACTGCCCGGCCCGGCTGCGCCCCCGCAGGCCGCTGCCGCCCGCGGCCCCCGACGCGCCCGGTGCCCGTACGGCCCGCACATGGCGGGGCACGGCGCTGACCGAGGCGCAGCGGCGCACGGTCGCCGCGGCCGATACCTTCTACCTCGCCACCGCCGACCCCGCGGGCGCCGCCGACGCGGGCCACCGCGGCGGCCCGTCCGGCTTCGTCACCGCCACCTCGCCCACCCGGCTGACCTGGCCCGACCGGCCGGGGAACGCGATGTTCGCCGCGCTGGGCAATCTGGAGCTGCGCCCGCAGGCCGGGCTGCTGTTCGCCGACTGGGCCACCGGCGACCTGCTCCAGCTGACCGGCCTGGCCCGCACCGACTGGTCGGCCGCACGGGTGGCGGCCTTCCCCGGCGCCCGGCGGGTCGTCGACTTCGACGTGACGGCGGTGGTGGCGACCGACGCGGGCAGCCCGCTGCGCTGGAGCGAACCGGTGCCGCCCGCCCGCTCCGGCGGGTAGTACGCGTCGGGCGGCGGTGCGCCCCGCCCCCCGGCACGCACCCTGCTACCCCGGCAGATGAACTCCCGGTGACCCGCGCCCGCCCATCGGCGCAGCACCCCGTGACCGCCCGGCGGCGGCGTGATCCCTGTGCGGTGATGGGCCACCGGCGTTGCGGTGGTGTTCACGTCCAGGTCATCCCCGCTGCCAACGATCCCCAGTGACACGGCAGTTGTGCTGCCGGCCGCCTTCGCGTACGCACTCGGGGAGTTCGCGCATGTCCCGTATACGGTCCGCCGCCTCCGCTCTCGACCGCCGTGCCTTCCTCGCCGCCACCGGAGCCGCCGGGGCCGCCGCCGGCCTCGGCCTCGCCTTCGGCGGCGGCGACCGGCCCGCCGCCGCCGCACCGGCGCCGGGCCCGGCACCCGCCGCGCCCGTACCCGTCGACGCACCCGCCGTCCCCGGCGTCCCGTACACCCGGGGGACCACCCTCGCGGGTGTCGCCACCCCGCGCGGTACGGGCTACCGCAGGCTCGCCGAAGGCCCGGCCTGGCCGCGTCTGGTCCGCTCCGACCTGGCCGGCGCGCATCGGGGCCGCGAGGACCGGCGCACCGCGCTCGCCTCCTTCGTCCAGTTCACCGACCTGCACCTGGTCGACGTGCAGAGCCCGCTGCGCTACGAGTACCTGCGCTCCGAGACCGCGAGCGCCTGGCGGCCCCAGGAGGCGCTGTCCGTCGCCGGGGTGGTCTCGCTGATCGAGCGGGTCAACGCGCTGCCCGGCGGCCCCGCGACCGGCGCCCCGCTGTCGTTCGTGATGACCACGGGCGACAACACCGACAACAACTCCCGCCTCGAACTCGACTGGTTCCTCACCGCCATGAGCGGCGGCCGGATCACCCCCAACTCCGGTGACCCGCGCCGCTACGAAGGCGTCCAGGACAGCGGCCTGACCCTCTACTGGCAGCCGGACCGCGCACTGCGCGACGCCGACAAGCAGCGCGGCTTCCCGCACCTGCACGGCTTCCTCGACGCCGCCATCCGCACCCTGCACAGCCCCGGACTGCGGATGCCCTGGTATTCCACCGTCGGCAACCACGACTCGCTGCCCGGCGGCTGCTACGCACCCGGCGACCCCTTCTTCACCGGCATCGCCACCGGCGAACGCAAACTGGAGACGCTGCCCGCCGACCGCGCCGCGCAGGTCTGGAAGGCCGTCAGGAAGGGCCTCGACCCCAAGGGCACCGACTTCAAGGCGCTGCTGGCGTCGCAGGCGAAGAAGGCCAGGCAGGTCACCCCCGACGAGCGGCGCGCGCCCTTCACCCGCGCCGAGTACCTCGCCGCCCACCTCGACCCGGCACGCACCGGCCCCGGGCCGCACGGCCACGGCTACACCGCCGCCCACCTCGACGACGACCGGCTGTACTACGCCTTCCGGATCTCCGACGACGTCCTCGGCATCAGCCTGGACACCACCGACCCGGCCGGCCACTACACCGGATCCATCGGCGACGGCCAACTCGCCTGGCTGAAGCGGACGTTGCGGGACAACGAGCGACACGCGAACGCGCACGTCATGGTCTTCAGCCACCACACCGGCACGAGCATGGACAACACCCGCCCCGACCCGTCCCGCCCGGACGAACGGCGGCACACCGGCGCCGAGCTGATCGACCTGCTCTCCGCCCACCCCTCCGTCGTGGCCTGGATCAACGGGCACACCCACAAGAACGCGATCGTCCCGCACCCCGGCTTCTGGGAGATCTCCACCGCCTCGCACATCGACTTCCCGCAACTCGCCCGCGTCATCGAGCTGACGGACAACCACGACGGCACCCTGTCCCTGTTCACCACCCTGATCGAGTCGGCCGCACCGGCCAGGACCGACTTCGCCGACCTCTCCCAGACCGGCCTGGCCGCCCTCTACCGCGAGCTGTCCTGCAACACCCCCGGGGCCCGCACGGACCTGGCGGGCAACCCCGCCGACCGCAACGTGGAACTGCTGCTCAGGCGCGGCTGATCCGTCCCGCCGCAGGCCGGGCGGCCGACGGGAAAAGGCATCGACAACCCGGCCCGATTCCGCGTTGGCTTGTGGCATGCCCGAACTGCACACCGAACGCCTCGTACTCCGCCACTGGCGGCCGGCCGACCTCGCGCCCTGGGCGGCGCTGAACGCCGACCCCGATGTCCGCGCCCACCTCGGCGACCTCCTCACACGGGAGCAGAGCGACGCCTCGGTGGCGCGCTTCCAGGCCGACTTCGCGGCACGCGGCTACGGGTGGTGGGCCGTCGAAGTGCGCGCCACCGGAGAGTTCATCGGTTTCGCCGGCCTCGACCGGGTGGACGAAGGGCTGCCGTTCACCGGAGTGGAAGCCGGCTGGCGGCTGGCCCGCCGGGCCTGGGGCCACGGCTACGCCACCGAGGCCGGCCGCGCCGCCCTGGACTTCGGCTTCGAGACCCTCGGACTCTCCGAAATCCTCGCCATCACCACCGCCACCAACCTCCGCTCCCGAGCGGTGATGCAGCGGCTCGGCATGACCCGGGATCCCGCCGACGACTTCGACGACCCCGAAGCCCCCGCAGGACCGCTGCGCCGGAACGTGGTCTACCGCATCCAGACGTGACACGGTCTAGCGGGGCAGCACCACCACATAGGCCCCCGGCTCCCGGTCGGCCGCCGCCATCAGCGCCGTCCGCACCACCACGGCCTGGTCCCGCGGGGTCTCGTGCAGCGTGTGCGGTGCGCAGCGGACGACCGTGATGCCCAGCCGCTCCAGGTGCGCGCGGGTGCGGTCAGGGGCCGGGTCCGGCAGGTCGTCGTCCCGGTGCGGCGCCACGCTCTCGATCTCCAGGGCCACCGAGTGCTCGGGCCAGTACGCGTCCACGCTGCCCAGGTGCGGGCCGCCCGGCATCCGCAGGTCGACGTTCCACACCGGATCCGGCAGACCGTGGTCCGCCACCATCGCGTAGAGCTGCCGCTCGGCCACCGCCCTGCCCTCGGCGAGCAGCACGTCCACCGCGTCCGCCACCTGCGGCTCGGCCGTCAGACCCGCCCGCTCCAGCTCGGCGAGCACCGCGCCCGCCGCACCGTGCCCGTCGCGCACCGCGCAGGCCAGCAGCCGCCGGACCGACGCCGCGTCGGACAGCTGCGCCACGGCGTCCGCCAGCGCCCGCGGGAGCGGCGCCACCGGCAGTCCGGTGATCTCCTCGGGGACCGGCAGTCCGGCGGACCGTACGACCCGGGCGAAGCCGGCCGAGCGCAGCCGCCGGGTGGCGGCCACCAGCACATCGATGCGCTCCAGGGCCGACAGCGGGGGAGCGGCCGTCAGGCCGTGCAGGGCGAGCGCCGCGAAACCGGTGACCATCACCTCGGGCGCGGGGCGCTCCCCGCCGCCCTGGCAGGGCACCGAAGGCCCGCGCTGCGCCGCGTACAGCAGCACGGCGAGCAGCCGTTCCTCGGCGGTCGGCGGCCCGGGGTGCAGCAGATGGACGCCGGGCAGGACCTGCTGCCAGGGGCCGCCAGGCCGGCAGTGCTCGTCGGCATCGGCGGCCGATACGCCCCGCTCACGCAGCTGGCGCGTGGTCAGCACCCGGCACGGGGTGTCGGCGAGGGGGAGCGGGGAGAGCGGGCTGTCGTGGTTCATGTCCCGCACTTTCCCGCCCCCGCCCCGCCTGCTAACCGTTGTTACACACCCGTGGCAGGACCAGGACATCCCTGTACTTGAGTACGGGTGTTCGGTTGCCGAAAGGGACAGGTACGGCCCGGGTCACCGCCGCTCGCCGGCCGCCGCGTCACAGGTCCGTGCGCGCAGCGCACGCGCCAGGTCGTCCCGCTGTTCCGACACGATCCGGCGCAGCGCGGGCGCCGCACCGGCGTGCCCGGTCAGCCAGTCGTCCGCCGCGTCCAGCGTCTCCTGCGTCACCTGCCAGGACGGGAAGAGGCCGCGCACCACGACCATCCCGATCTCGATCGAGCGCTCCTGCCACACCCGCTCGATCGCCTCGAAGTACCGCGCCCCGTAAGGCGCCAGCAGCTCCCGCTGGCCCGGCTGCGCGAACCCGCTGATCGTCGCCTCCACCAGCGCGTTGGACAGCGTGTCGGACTCCACCACGTCCGCCCAGGCCCGCGCCTTGACGTCGGCCGACGGGCGGGAGGCCAGGCAGCGGACCTGGTGCCGCTTGCCGGACGCGGTGTCGTCGCGCGCCAGCTCGGCGTCGACGACCCCCGTGTCGTCGGCGTCGTGCGCGACCAGCGGCTGGAGGAACGTCCAGCGCAGCTCCTGGTCCACGTCGAGGCCGTCGATCTTCGCGGTGCCGTCCAGCAGGCCCTGGAGCAGCTGGAGGTCGGCGGCGGTCGAGGCGACGGCGGCGAAGTGGCGTGCCCAGGCCAGCTGGTGGCCGCTGCCGGGTTCGGCCTGCCGCAGCTCGCGGAGCGCGCCCTCGGCCAGGGCGCGGGCCGCGGTGTCCCGGTGCTCCGGTGCTGTGTACAGGTCCAGCGCGTGCTGTGCCTGGGTGTGCAGCGACTGGAGGACGCCGATGTCGGTCTCCTGGCCGGCGAACCGCAGCACCAGGTCCAGGTAGTCACGGGCCGGCATCAGCCCGTCCCGGGTCAGGCCCCACAGCGCCGCCCAGCACAGCGCGCGGGCCAGCGGGTCGGTCAGCTCGCCGAGCCGGGCGCGCAGCGTGGCCAGCGATCCCTCGTCGAACCGGGTCTTGCAGTACGTCAGGTCGTCGTCGTTGACGAGGATCAGCTCGGGCCGCTCGGTGCCTGCCAGTTCCGGCACCATCGTCCGCGGACCGGTCACGTCCACCTCGGCCCGCGCGTAGCGCACCAGCGTGCCGTCGGCGTCCTGCCGCCGGTAGAGGCCCACCGCGACCCGGTGCGGGCGCAGCTCCGGGTGCGAGGCGGGCGCTTCCTGGAGGATGCTCAGCTCGGTGATCCGGTCCTGCGCGTCGTAGGTGGCCTGCGGGGTCAGCGCGTTGACACCCGCGGTCTCCAGCCAGGCGCGCGACCAGGCGGCCATGTCGCGCCCTGAGGTCTCCTCCAGCACCGACAGCAGGTCGGACAGCCGGGTGTTGCCGTAGGCGTGCCGCTTGAAGTACCGGCGCGCGCCCTCCAGGAAGGCGTCCCGCCCGGCGTACGCCACGAGCTGCTTGAGCACCGACGCGCCCTTGGCGTAGGTGATGCCGTCGAAGTTGAGCTTGGCGTCCTCCAGGTCACGGATGTCCGCCGTCACCGGGTGCGTCGACGGCAGCTGGTCGGCGCGGTAGGCCCAGGACTTGCGGCGGTTGGCGAAGGTGATCCAGCCGTCGCGGAAGCGGGTCGCCTCCACCATCGAGAGCGAGCCCATGAAGTCCGCGAACGACTCCTTGAGCCACAGGTCGTCCCACCACTGCATGGTGACCAGGTCGCCGAACCACATGTGCGCCATCTCGTGCAGGATGACGTTGGCCCGGTGCTCGTACGCCGCCTCGGTCACCTTCCCCCGGAAGATGAATTCCTCCCGGAACGTCACGCAGCCCGGGTTCTCCATCGCGCCGAGGTTGTACTCCGGCACGAACGCCTGGTCGTACTTCCCGAACGGGTACGGGTAGTCGAAGTGGTCGTGGAAGAAGTCCAGGCCCTGCTTGGTGACGGTGAAGACGTCGTCGGCGTCGAAGTGCCGGGCGAGGCCCTTGCGGCACAGCGCGCCCAGCGGAATCTCCAGCTCGCTGCCGTCGTCGAACGTCCGCCGGTAGGTGTCGGCGACGTAGTGGTAGGGCCCGGCCACCACCGCGGTGATGTACGTGGAGATCGGCTGCGTGGTCGCGAACCGGTGCTTGCCCGCCGAGGGCCGGCCCTCCTCCGCGCCGTTGCTGAGCACCACCCAGCTCTCCGGCGCCGTCACGTCGAAGGTGAACGGGGCCTTCAGGTCCGGCTGTTCGAAGGTGGTGAAGACTCGCCGCGCGTCGGCAGGCTCGTACTGGGTGTAGAGGTAGACCTCGCCGTCCTCCGGGTCGATGAACCGGTGCAGGCCCTCTCCGGTACGGCTGTAGGCGCACTGCGCGTCGACGACCAGGGTGTTCTCGGCGGCCAGCCCGTCCAGCGCGATCCGCGTCCCGTCGAACACCGCCGACGGGTCGAGGACCCGGCCGTTGAGCGTCACGGACGTCACCGAAGGCGCCAGCAGGTCGGCGAAGCTGCTCGCGCCCGGCTCGCTGCACCGGAACCTGATGGTCGTCAGGGACCGGAACGTGTCCTCGGCCCGCACCGCGGACCTGACGTCCAGCGACACGTCGTAGCCGTCGACGCTCAGCAGCCGGCCCCGTTCGCGCGCCTCGTCCCGGGACAGATTCTCACCTGGCACGACGTGACTCCTTCGCCCTCGTCTCGAATATCGAACACGGGAATCATGGCACGGCGGCCCTGTGTTGAAGCGTTCGCCGATCTGTTGAAGCCGTTACGCACCTTCACCGAGGAGATCACGTGTCCGAATCCGCGAAGACCCCCGCCGACTTCTGGTTCGACCCGGTGTGCCCCTGGGCCTGGATGACCTCCCGCTGGATGCTGGAGGTGGAGAAGGTCCGCCCGGTCGAGGTCCGCTGGCACGTCATGAGCCTGGCGGTGCTCAACGAGAACCGGATCGACGAGATGCCGGAGAGCTACCGCGAGCGGATCCGCCCCGGCGGCAGCTCCTGGGCCCCGGTCCGGGTGTGCATCGCAGCGGAGCAGCAGTACGGCAGCGAGGTGCTCGGCCCGCTGTACACCGCGCTCGGCACCCGTATCCACAACCAGGGCCTCGGCCAGAGCCGCGACGCGATCGTGGCGGCCCTTCAGGACGCGGGGCTGCCCGCCTCCCTCATCGAAGCCGCGGACACCGACGCGTACGACAAGCAGCTGCGCGCCTCCCACAAGGAGGGCATCGACCTGGTCGGCCAGGAGGTCGGCACCCCGGTCATCGCGGTCCCCGGCGCCGACGGCGAGCAGATCGCCTTCTTCGGCCCCGTCGTCACCCCGGCCCCCAAGGGCGAGGAAGCCGCGAAGCTCTGGGACGGCACTTTGATGGTCGCGTCCATCCCCGGCTTCTACGAGATCAAGCGGACCCGGACGGCAGGACCGGTCTTCGACTGACGCCGCGGTCCCCGCACAGGGGCAAGGCCCCACGAGTCACGTCCTCGTGGGGCCTTGCCGTTATTCCGCCTGCCGCATGAAGGTTGAGAAGACGATCACGAGGCAGGACGCGCGGTGCGCCGTTACGGCGCCAGCAGCAGGTTGTTCGCCCGCTCCTTGGCGGACGCGTACCGCTTGGCCACGTCCTGCCAGTTGACGACCTGCCACATGGCCTCGATGAAGTCGACCTTCTGGTTCTTGTACTGGAGGTAGAAGGCGTGCTCCCAGGCGTCGAAGACCAGGATCGGCACGGAGCCCTGCCCGACGTTGCCCTGGTGGTCGTAGATCTGCTCGACGATCAGGCGGCCGGTGACCGGCTCGTAGGCGAGGACGCCCCAGCCGGAGCCCTGCGTGGTGGCCGCGGCCTTCGTCAGCTGCGCCTTGAAGCCGGCGTACGAGCCGAAGCTCTCCGCGATGGCGTCGGCCAGCTCGCCCACGCCGTCCTTCGCGTCCGGCTCGCCGCCGCCGTCACCGCTCATGTTGTGCCAGTAGATGCTGTGGAGGATGTGGCCGGAGAGGTGGAAGGCGAGGTTCTTCTCCAGGCCGTTGATGCCGCCCCACTGCTCCTTGTCGCGCGCCTCGGCGAGCTGCTCAAGGGTGTCGTTCGCGCCCTTGACGTACGCGGCGTGGTGCTTGTCGTGGTGCAGTTCGATGATCTCGGGGCTGATGACCGGGGCCAGCGCCGAGTAGTCGTACGGAAGTTCCGGAAGTGTGTAGGTCGCCATGCCCGAGCCTCTCCAACTGCTTACGCCGTCCTATTGCAACAGATCTTTATTGCAATAGATGTGCAGGAACGGTCGCCACGCTACCAGCAGAAGTGATCACGGATCTGGTAAGGGCAACCTGTCCGGTCCCAAAGACCGAGGCGGGGCGGGACCTCGGATGGAGGTCCCGCCCCGCCTCGTGTGGCAGTGCGTCAAGCGGTCGCGGCTATCCGGCGGCAGGCGGCTCCGACGACGTCTCCCGCGTCTTCCCCGCCCGCGCCCGCAGCAGCCCGATCACCGCGAGCACCACCGCGAACCCGCCGGTGAACAGCAGCTGGATGCGCTGGTTCTCGTCCCGCAGCATCAGCAGCAGCACCACCAGGACACCGGCCAGCGCCACCCACGTCAGATACGGGAAGGCCCACATCTTGACGACCAGCTTCTCCGGCGCCTCCTGCTCAAGCCGGCGGCGCATCCGCAGCTGGGCGACGGCGATGAAGCCCCAGACCACCAGGACCGCCGCGCCGACCATGTTGAGCAGCCACTGGAAGACGGTGGTGGGCCACCAGAAACTGAACAGCACGGCGAGGAAGCCGAACGCGGAGCACAGGACCACCGCGCGGCGCGGCACCCCGCCGCCGACCTTGCCCAGGAACTTCGGCCCCTGGCCGCGCACGGTCAGCGAGTACGCCATCCGCGACGAGCCGTAGATGTTGGCGTTCATCGCGGACAGCAGCGCCACCAGGATGACGACGTTCATGATCTGGCCGGCCGCCGGGATCTTCAGGTAGTCGAGGACCGCGACGTACGGACCGCTCTTGGCGATCGAGGGGTCGTTCCAGGGGATGACGGTGACGATGACCGCCATCGAGCCGACGTAGAAGAGGGCGATCCGCCACATCGCGGTGCGCACCGCGCCGGCCACGCCGCGGACCGGGTTCTTGGACTCGGCCGCCGCGATGGTCACCGTCTCCAGGCCGCCGTACGCGAACACCGAGGCCAGCAGGCCGGCCATCAGGCCGTCGGCACCCTTGGGCAGGAAGCCGCCGTCACCGGTGAGGTGCGAGGCGCCCGGCGCTTCGGTGCCCGGCAGGACGCCGAAGATGGCGAGCAGGCCCAGGATCAGGAAGATGCCGATCGCGGCGACCTTGAGCGTCGCGAACCAGAACTCGAACTCGCCGAAGTTGCTGACCGCCGCGAGGTTCGCCCCGCAGAAGACCAGCATGAACAGCAGGACCCACATCCACGGCTCGGTGCCGGGGAACCACTGGGTCATGACGTCGGCGGCGCCGATCGCCTCGGCCGCCACCGCCACGCACAGCAGCGCGGTGAACATCCAGCCGGCCGTGAAGCCGGCCCAGGAGCCGATCGAGCGTCCCGCGTGCACGGAGAAGGAGCCGGACGCCGGGTTGGCCGCGGCCATCTCACCGAGCATCCGCATCACGAGCATCACCAGGCCGCCGGACACCGCGTAGGCGAGCACGATCGAGGGGCCCGCGGCGGCGATGCCTTCGCGGGAGCCGACGAACAGTCCGGCGCCGATCACGCCGCCCAGGGCGATCATCGACAGATGACGCTGCTTGAGGCCGTTGGACAGCGGGGCGCCGCCGTCGCTGTCCGGGACCGCGTCGGCCTGCTCGCGCGCGGGCGAGGCGGACGAGGGTGTCCGATTCATGTCGTACCTGTCCCAGTAGGTGAGAGCGGAGCGGGCGTTGGTGCGTGCTCCCAGGGGCTGCGACCGGTACGGATCCGCCGCCGCGCGGCCCCCTGGACCCCCTACCGCAACGGCAGGTCGTCAAGCCCCCGCCGACGCCGCGAACACCGAGGGTCCTCGGCGAAGCGCGCTCAGTTTGAGTGGCGGTGTCCGCTGAGGGCAACAGGCGTGCATCGAATGTTCGCTATTCAGACGCGATCGTGACCGTGCGTATCCGGCTCATCGTGATATGCCACGACAAGCCGCGCCTACCGGCTCGCCCGCCCCCGCAGCTCCCGCACCCCGGCGACGGCCAGTACCGCCGCGGTGGCCCCCGCCGACCACAGCAGCTGCGGACGGGCCGCGTCATCGGTCAGCATCAGCACCAGCACCGCCGCCATCGCGGCCAGCGCCGCCCAGGTCAGCCAGGGGAAGGCCCACATCCGCAGGGTGAGCGTCTGCGGCGCTTCCCGCTCGATACGCGGGCGCAGCCGCAGCTGCGAGACCGCGATCAGCCCCCACACGAACAGCAGCACCGCGCCGACCGCGTTGAGCATGTAGAGGAAGACCGAATCCGGCCACTTCAGATTCAGCAGCACCGAGACGAAGCCGAACGCCACCGAGGCCAGCACGGCCCGGCGCGGCACCCCGCCGCCCGACACCTTCAGCAGCGCCCGCGGCGCCTCACCCCGCTCGGCGAGCGAGAACACCATCCGCGACGAGCCGTAGAGGTTCGCGTTCAGCGCCGACAGCAGCGCGACGAACACCACGATGTTCATGATCTGGCCGGCACCGGGGATCCCGATGTGATCCAGCACCGCGACGTAGGGGCTCTTGCCCGGCTCCATCGACGACCACGGCAGCAGCGTGACGATCACCAGCATCGAGCCGACGTAGAAGAAGAGGATGCGCCACACCGCGCTGCGCACCGCACGGCCCACCGCACGCGCCGGGTCGTCCGACTCGGCCGCCGCGATGGTGACCACCTCCAGGCCGCCGAACGCGAAGACCACGGCCAGCACGCCGGAGACCACACCGGACCAGCCGTGCGGCAGGAAGCCGCCCTGCCCGGTGAGGTTGGTCAGGCCGATCGGTTCGGTGTCGGGCAGCACGCCGAACACCGCCAGCAGACTGAGCACGAGGAACAGCACGATCGCGGTGACCTTGAGCGTCGCGAACCAGAACTCGAACTCACCGAAGTTCTTCACCGACGCGAGGTTGGCCGCCGTGAAGACGACCATGAAGATCAGCACCCAGCCCCACTGCGGCACCGCGGGCAGCCAGCCGTTGGCGATCTGCGCCGCGCCGGTCGCCTCCACGGCCAGCACCACGACCAGCAGGAACCAGTACAGCCAGCCGACGCTGAACCCCGCCCAGCGGCCCAGCGCCCGCTCCGCGTGCACCGAGAACGCGCCGGACGCCGGCATCGCCGCCGACATCTCACCGAGCATCCGCATGATCAGCATCGCCAGCGCACCGGCGATCAGATACGACAGCACGATGCCGGGCCCGGCCACCGCGATGCCCGCGCCCGACCCCACGAACAGTCCTGCGCCGATCACCCCGCCCAGGCCGAGCATGGTCAGGTGGCGCTGCTTGAGCCCCGCTGACAGCGGTTCTCGCTCGCCGGCTCCGTCGCCGAGAGGGGGCTTCCCGGCGGCGGTCGGTGCGTCATGCATGGGCTCGTACTCTCGCAAGGTGATTCGGCACAAACCCCGCGGGACGCCGCGGGGTCCTGACAGCTGCACCTCAGTTTCCCCGCAAGCACGCGACTACCACAAAACGTCCGGACAATCGGCGCCCACGTCGTGACGAGCATCACGCGACCTGCGAAGACGTCACCGGGACCGGCCGGGCCCGGCCCTCTGGACGATGTCCGGAAGCTCCAAGCGGGCCGGTGCCGCTTTGTCACCGACACACGATGATCGCCGGTGGCCCGCTGGACTAACGTCCATCGGGTCCTGTCCTGTCCCGGATCCCTCTCACACTTCGCGGAGTCCTGATGAGCACTGCCGCTCTCACTCGTCCCGGTGCGGTCCTCGCCGATCTCCTGCCCGCCGCCACCGCCTCCCGCGCCCGCGTCCGTGACGCCGCGCTGGTGGCGGGCGGCGCCGTGCTCACCGGTGTCGCGGCGCAGATCGCCGTCCCGGTCCCCGGCTCCCCGGTCCCGGTGACCGGGCAGACCTTCGCCGCCCTCCTCGTCGGCGCCTCGCTCGGCGCGCGCCGCGGCTTCGCGTCCATGGCGCTGTACGCGCTGGTGGGCATGGCCGGCATGCCGTGGTTCGCCGAGGCCAAGTCGGGTCCTGGCGGCGCCACCTTCGGCTACGTCCTGGGCATGCTGCTGGCCGCCACCGTCGTGGGCGCGCTGGCCCGTCGCGGCGGCGACCGTGGTGCGCTGCGCACGGCCGGCACGATGGTGGCCGGCCTCGCGCTGGTCTACGGCGTCGGCGTCCCCTACCTCGCGCTCAGCACGGGCATGTCCTTCGGGCAGGCGCTGGCCGCCGGCATGGTCCCGTTCCTCATCGGCGACGCGCTCAAGGCCGCCCTCGCGATGGGCGCGCTGCCCGCCGCGTGGAAGCTGGCCGGCCGCCGCGGCTGACAGGCGCCGTCCCGCGCACGCAACGGGCCGGGCCCCGCACTCACCACTCGGTGACTGCGGGGCCCGGCCCGTTACTGCTGTGTTTGCGTCGCGGTGCGCCGTGCGCGGCGCACCGCGACGGTCATGCCCGGTCGGCGGCCTTGGCCTCCGTGTCCACTGCGGGTACGGCCTCCGCGGCAGGCGCGCCGCCCTGGGGTCCGATCTCCGCACCGCCGCCGGCCGATACCGCGCTCTCCCGCGGTCGGCGCCGGTCCAGGATCAGGCCGACGGCCAGCACGACCACGGCGGCGACGACGGACAGCACCATCTGCTTGCGGCCGTCCGGGTCGTAGAACATGTAGCCCACGACGAACAGGATCAGCCCGATCGTCGCGTACGTCAGCCAGGGGTACAGCCACATCCGCACCGTCAGCCGCTCCGGCATGTCCCGCTCGATGACCTTGCGCATCTTCAGCTGCGAGAAGCAGATGACGAGCCACACGAACAGGGCGACCGCGCCCGACGAGTTCAGCAGGAACTGGAAGATGGTGTCCTTCGACGTGTAGCTGAAGATCGTCGCGATGAAGCCGAAGGCGACCGAAGCCCAGATCGCGACGGCCGGCACACCGCCCTTGTTCACCTTGGCGAAGGACTTCGGGGCGTCCCCGCGCTCACCCAGCGAGAAAGCCATCCGGGAAGCGGTGTAAAGACCCGAATTCAGACAGGACAGCACCGCGGTCAGCACCACGACGTCCATCACGGTCCCGGCGTACGGAATCTTCAGCGACTCCAGCACCGCGACGTACGGGCTGGCGTCCAGCTTCGGGTCGTTCCACGGCAGCAGCGTCACGATGACCGCGATCGAGCCGAGGTAGAAGATCGCGATCCGCCAGATGACGCTGTTGACGGCCTTGCGGACCGCCTTCACCGGGTTCGGCGACTCGCTGGCCGCCAGGGTGACGATCTCGCTGCCCATGAAGGAGAAGACCACCAGCAGCATGCCGGAGAGGATCGCCCCTGGTCCGTTCGGCAGGAACCCGCCGTGCCCGGTCAGATTCGACAGACCGACCGCCTCGTCGCCCGGCGGCAGTCCGAAGATCGCCAGCGCGCCGACGACGATGAAGACGACGATCGCGACGACCTTGATGCCGGCGAACCAGAACTCGAACTCGCCGAACGAGCCGACCGAGATCAGGTTCGTGCCGGTCAGGACCATCATCACCAGCAGAGCCCAGGCCCACTGCGGGACGGCCGGCACCCAGTTGGTGAGAATGGCGGCGGCTGCGGTCGCCTCGACGGCCAGCACGACCGACCAGAAGAACCAGTACAGCCAGCCGATGGTGAACCCGGCCCAGCGGCCGAGCGCCTTGTCCGCGTACGCGGAGAATGAACCGGAAGTGGGGGAGGCCGCGGCCATCTCACCCAGCATCCGCATGACGAGCACGACCAGCAATCCGGTCAGTGCGTAAGAAAGCAGGATGCCGGGTCCTGCGGCGTGGATACCGGCGCCGGAGCCGACGAACAAGCCTGCGCCGATGACACCGCCGATGGCGATCATCGACAGATGTCGATTCTTGAGTCCTGCCTGAAGCCCGTCCGTGGTAGGCGGGTGCGTGCCCATATGCACCGTCCTTCAGTGGTTCTCGGTTTCGAGTCCCCGCATTAGACCCGCGGGGGCGACTGCTTAGGAAGATCCGAATCCGGATCGTTGTCGTTCCTGTTCAGCTGTATGAAGACTGGCTGAAACTCCCCTGTCATTTGTACGAAGCCCCGGCGCCACACTGTCGCATTCCTCGTGCCACACTCATGCCATGCGCGTGTATCTCGGCTCCGACCATGCAGGTTTTGACCTCAAGAACCACCTCGTCGAGTGGCTCAAGGCCCAGGGCCACGAGCCCGTCGACTGCGGTCCGCACCTCTACGACGCCCAGGACGACTACCCGCCGTTCTGCCTCCGTGCCGCGGAGAAGACGGCCGCCGACCCGGACGGTCTCGGCATCGTGATCGGCGGCTCGGGCAACGGCGAGCAGATCGCCGCCAACAAGGTCAAGGGCGTACGGGCCGCACTGGCCTGGAGCGAGGAGACCGCCAAGCTCGGCCGCGAGCACAACAACGCCAACGTCATTTCCGTCGGCGGCCGGATGCACACGGTCGAGGAGGCGACGAAGTTCATCGAGATCTTCCTCGCCACCCCGTACTCGGGCGAGGAGCGGCACACCCGCCGCATCGACATGCTCTCCGCCTACGAGACCACCGGCGAACTGCCCCCCATCCCGGCCCACCACCCGCAGGGCTGAGTCAACCCCCACCGCCATCCGCCCGCTTCCCCGGCCACCGGGGGAGCGGGCGCGCTCACCGGAGGACACCCCGATGCCCGAGGGGCACACGATCCACCGCCTCGCGCTGGACCACCTCGACCGCTTCGAGGGCGGCCCGGTGCGGGCCGGCAGCCCGCAGGGGAAGTTCGCCGACGGCGCCGCGCTCGTCGACGGACAGATCCTGGAGACCGCCGAGGCGCACGGCAAGCACCTCTTCCTCGGCTTCGGCCCGGTCGGCTGGATCCACATCCACCTCGGCCTCTTCGGCAAGCTCGGCTTCGGCACCGCCCCCGCGCCGCCGCCCACCGACACCGTCCGGCTGCGCCTGGCCAACCAGGCCCACCACGCCGACCTGCGCGGCCCCACCACCTGCGCCCTGATCACCGACGCCGAGAAGCAGGCGATACACGACCGGCTCGGGCCCGACCCGCTGCGCCCCGCCGACGACGGGGAGCGCGCCTGGCGCCGGATCACCCGCAGCCGCACGACGATCGCCGCGCTGCTGCTCGACCAGAAGATCATCGCCGGTGTCGGCAACGTCTACCGCGCCGAGGTCCTCTTCCGGCACGGCATCGACCCCTACCTCCCGGGCCGCGACCTCACCCGCGCCGCCTGGGACGCCGTCTGGGCCGACCTGGTGTACCTGATGGGCGAGGGAGTACGGCACAACCGGATCGACACCGTGCGCCCCGAGCACCTGCCCGAGGCGATGGGCCGCCCGCCGCGGGTCGACGACCACGGCGGCGAGGTGTACGTCTACCGCCGCGCCCACCAGCACTGCCACCTCTGCGGCAGCGAGATCAGAACGGCGGGACTCGCCGCCCGCAACCTCTTCTGGTGCCCCACCTGCCAGCCGGCCACCGCCGGACGCGGTTAGGGCCCGCCGTGCGGATCAGGCCGGGCTCGCGAACTGATCCACACGACAGGCACTCTGAGCCCGCCCGCGTCCCACGGCGCCGGCCGCACCACGTCAGAACCCGTGCGGCAGCCACGGCGCGACGTCCGAAGCGAACGCCACCGACGCCGCCCGCAGCGCGCCGGGCCGCAGCTCCCGCACCCGGCCCGCCGCCGCCAGCTCCGACAGCGTGAACCCGCCCAGATACGCCGAGCCCAACTCCCGTGCGGACAGGGCCAGATCGGGCGCGTCCGTGGTCCGCTCGCAGACCGCGCCCCGCTCGTCGCCTGTCAGCCGCCAGCGGCCCTCGTTCCACGGGCAGAACGCGTCGGAGACCTCAAGCACCGCGTCCACCGGGCGCTGATACGTCCGCGCCGCCAGCGCGGCGCCGACCTCCACCGTCCGGACGTACGCATCGTCCCGGAGCCGGATGCCGCACCGCCGCATGTCCGCGACGAGATGCAGCACCGGATCGTCCACCGGGAGGGTGTGCGCCGCCACCGACGAGGTCAGGTCGATCCCGAACAGGTAGCGCCACAGCGCGGCGTACACCTCGGGGTCGGGGGCGGCGATGTGCTGCAGCTGTACCGCGCCGTGCGCCCCCTCGCTGTTCCAGCGCGGCTCGACGGCGTACCGCGCGTAGCCCCTGACCTCGCCGTCCACCTCGGCCAGCACACACTGGAGCCTGCCCTTCCCGTTCCGGTCGCGCTCCGGATCGAGGACCGCAAGACGCTCCCAGCCCGGCTGCCTGGCGAGCATCCCGGGCCTGGCGGCCACCGTCCGCGCGTACACCCGCTCGCAGTCCGCCAGCGCCTTCACCGGATCGGCCAGCCGCAGCCGCACGCCGTCCGCGCCCGGCACGTCCGGGGGCGCCAGCCGCAGCGTGTCGACATCCAGACGCATCTCCAGCGTCGCCGCGCCGTAGCCGAACCGCCCGTAGATCGACCCCTCCGACGCCGTCAGCACGGCCAGCGCCTCGCCGCGCTCCCGTACGTCGTCCAACTGCCGCCGCATCATCGAGCGCAGCACCCCGCGCCTGCGGTGCGTCGGCTGCACACTGACCATCGTCACCCCGGCCGCCGGCACCGAAGCGCCGCCCGGCACGGTCAGCCCGAACGAGAAGGCGCCGGCCGTCCCGACGATCTCGCCCTCGTCCCAGGCGGCGATCGAGCGCTCCGCCTCGGTCAGCTCCTGCCACAGAGCCCGCTCCTCCGGGGCCTCCCCGACGCCCCCGAAGGCCAGCTCCACCTTCCCGAACCAGCCGTCCCATTCCTCCGGTCGCAACATCCGCAACTCTGTCGTCATAAGCCATCCCTAGCAGGACGCTCTCCGGCCGCGCGACCGTATTTCGAACGGCATTTCCCGGCATTCGCCCTTGGTGAGGTCCGACGAATCGACGCGCCGCCGAACGGGTGGATAAGGTCCCAGAGCAATGGCACGCCGCCCGGGAGCAGAACCCGTGACGGCCCGGCTGCACAAGGCGCTGCACCGGGCCCGCATCGGCGTGCGCAAGACCGGGGTCGACTACTTCCGCGGCGACGGCTCCGACTGGCTCGCGCTGGTCGCGCTGCTGATCTCCGTCCCCGCCATCGCCGCGGCCACCCTCTGGCACCCGCAGTGGGTCGGCCCGACCGCCCTGGTCCTGCCGGTGATCGCCGGCGGACTGCTGCTGCGGCCCGCCAACCTCCTCGCCCTGTACGGCACGTCGGCCGCCGCCCTGATCGTCGAGGCCGTCCTCTTTGGCCCTTACGACGAGGGGCCCGACCGGATCACCCCCGGCACGGTCCTGGTGGTCGCCGCCGTCGGGCTCTTCGGGCTGCTGATCGCGCAGTTCCGCAGCCGGGTCGGTGTGCCCTGGCGGCGCGGCGGCACCATGCTCTTCGACCTGCGCGAACGGATCCGGGTGCAGAGCAAACTGCCCCGGCTCCCGCAGGGCTGGCACCGTGAGATGGCGCTGCGCCCGGCCGGCGGGCAGTCCTTCTCCGGCGACTTCGTCGTGGCCTCCCGCACCCAGGGCGGCAACATCCTGGAAGTCGTGCTGACCGACGTCTCCGGCAAAGGCATGGACGCGGCCTCCCGCTCACTGCTGCTCTCCGGCGCGTTCGGCGGCCTGCTCGGCTCACTGCCGCCGCACGGCTTCCTGCCCGCGGCCAACGGCTACCTGCTGCGCCAGGACTGGGACGAGGGCTTCGCCACCTCCATCCACCTCGTCCTCGACCTGGAGTCGGGCGACTACGAACTGCTCTCCGCGGGACACCTCCCCGCCCTCCAGCTCAGCGCAGGCACCGGCCGCTGGGAGGAGAAGACGGGGACGGGCCCGCTCCTCGGGGTCTACGACGGGGCGCAGTTCGACCCGGTCAAGGGCCGGCTGCGCCCCGGCGACGTGCTGATGATGTTCACCGACGGCCTGGTCGAGTCCGCCGACCGGGACCTCACCGAGGGCATCGACCGGCTGACCGGCGAGGCCGACCGCTATGTCGCGGGCGGCTTCACCGGTGCCGCCTGGCATCTGATCGAGGCGGTCGCCAAGGACGTCAACGACGACCGGGCGCTGCTGCTCATCTGCCGGGACGCATAGGGCCGTTCACCGGAGGTGGAGCCGCGGCCAGTGCGCCGCGTCGGCCTCCCGGAGCGCCGGGCGAGCACAGGCAGCCCCAGCACCGGCAGTTCAAGCGCCCGCCGCCCAGCCGGTGGCCGCCACGACCTCCCGCGCGATGTCCGTGACGGACCGCCCGTCCGTCACCACCCGCACGGTGTCAGCGGGCGCCCGCTCATCCAGGATGCGCGCCTTGCGGGCGCTGTTGCGCAGTTCCCGCTCCAGTTCCGAACCGCGCTCCCGGCCGGTCAGCCGTTCCTCCGCGGTGGCGTCCGACGCGGTGAGCAGGACCCGCACGATCCGCACGTCAGCCCCCATGGCCCGCTCGAACATCCCGGCCGTCTCGGGCAGCACGCTCGCGGTGTTCGTATAGATCAGGCGGCGGTACCCGCGCCGGGCGAAGTTCGCCCACACCGCCGTCAGATTGCTCTCGGTGATCTCCGCACGGTGCGGATCGCCGTCCGGCGCCGGATGCGCCTGGCCCATGAAGTCGCCCTCGATGACCGCGTGGGCCACCGTCCCGGCGCGCAGGCACGCCGAAACCTCCCAGCCCACCGTCGTCTTGCCGACACCGGCACGTCCGCCGATGAGCAGCACCTCTGCGTTGTCCATGACGGAAGCGTGGCAGCGGGCGACCGCCGGGCGCGATCCGATATCGGCGGCCGGCTACGAGGCGGTCCGCCGCCCGGCCGCCTCCACCGGGTCCTTGCGGAAGGCCCAGGCCATCGTCGGCTCCATCGCGAAGCGGAAGACCTTACGGACCGGTGGGGTGCACAGCGCCGTCACCACGGCACCGGCGATCACGGTGACCGCGATCTCGCCGAGCGGGGTGTGCACCCAGGGGTGGTCGAACCAGCCCCAGAACCGGGCGCCCTTGGCGAGGAAACCGTGCAGCAGATAGCCGTACAGCGTGCCGGCGCCCAGCACCGTGAACCACCTGTGCCGCGTGGGCACCCAGGAGTAGAAGCACGCCACCAGCACCAGCGAGCAGCCGAAGAGCGCGAGGGTCATCACCGCACCGGCCCACCAGGTGGTGCCCAGTTCCTGCGCACTGTCCCGGTGGTAGAACCACGCGGACGTCATCCGGGGCGCGGCCCAGTACGCGATGACCAACGTGGCCGCGAAGACCGGCACCGCGGCGATGCGCACCGCGCGCCGCCGCACCATCCGGAAGTGCTCGGGCCGCAGACACAGACCCAGCACGAAGAACGGCAGGAACTGCAGCACCCGTTGGAGGTCCAGATCGTCGCCGATCTCCGGTGACACGGACGCCAGCACGGCGATGGTCAGCGCCAGCGGGACGGGCCAGCGCACGATCTTCCACAGCGGTGTGGTCAGCCGCCAGATGAACAGGGCCACCAGGAACCACGTCAGGAACCAGGGGTCGAGCAGGCTGATCGGCTGGTCCGGAGTGTCGTCGGCCCATCGCTTGAAGAAGGTGTACGCCACCTCGAAGAGGATGTACGGGACGGCGACGCCGGTGACGAGCCGCTGGAGGCGGTCCTTGCGCATGTCGAAACTGCGCGAGAAATAGCCGGAGATGATGATGAACGCCGGCATGTGGAAGGCGTAGACGGCCATGTAGAGCGCCTCGGCGGCGCGACTGCCGTCGGTCAGCGGCTCCCACGCGTGCCCCATCGCCACCAGGACGATGGCCAGGTACTTCGCGTTGTCGAAGAAGGCGTCCCGGCCTGCGGTCGGTGCGGGCTTCGGTGCGGCTTCCGGCACGCCCGTCGGTTGCGCCGTGCGCACCGCCCGGTCCGTGCCCGCCGGCTCCCTGGCCGCAGGGAGTTCACGTCGAGGGTTCGGGGCAGCGTGAAACATTTGAGGCACCATAGTGGTGAACCGTCGAATGCGTAAAACCGTCTTCCGGTTATTCGCTATTTCCCCAGGTATCGCAGGGAAACTCCGCACGGTTGAATCATGATCGATTCGTATTACTCACGGAAACACCCGCCTCCGGCGTGGGTAACTCGACGCCAGGAGCGCCCTTTTGCGCCACTTCGTCCGGCTTAAACGGGTCATATGCCCTGCGGGTGCCCCGGAGGGAATGTCCACTTCCCAGCTGCTGTGTCCGCGACCCGGAATGCCGCCGTGGCCGTGATCCACGCCACGGAACGGGAATGCGCCGCCGCCCGTACCGGGCGGAGTGGCCGGATGCGCAGCCTGAACGGCGCCGCGCGGTACGTCACTTACCAGCCATGCGCAGCGAAATGATCAGGCCGTTTTATCCGCACCGTGGTTGCCGGCGTTCCTTCCGCCCCGGCCGCGCCGTACGGTGCCCGTCCGGCCGTCGCACTGCCCTCTTGCTGGCACCTTGTCGCACCCCGCCGAACCCGCCGCCCGCCCGCTTCGTTCGTCCGCTTCATCCGTCAACGGCATGAAGCGGGCAAAGCGTTGGCCGATGATTCGTCACCCGTATGCAGTGGGAAGTCACTTGGTGGCACGATGGTGCCAGCGGGGGGTGCGCGGTTGCACGCTTCCCGGGCCGGTGAGGCGTTCCGACCGAGGGTGTGATCAGTTGTGGCTCTTTCGCTGTCAGTGGTGCTGCTGTTGGGGATCGTGCTGATCGTGCTGATCCGCGGGAAAACGATCAAGCCGGGTCCGGCGATCGTCGCCATCCTCTTCGGCTTCTTCCTGGCCTCCACCGGCATGGCGCCCTCGATAAACCGGTTCTTCAACTCCCTCGCGGACACCATCAACCA
Organism: Streptomyces sp. NPDC050161; assembly: GCF_044460025.1. Lineage (NCBI taxonomy): Bacteria > Bacillati > Actinomycetota > Actinomycetes > Kitasatosporales > Streptomycetaceae > Streptomyces > Streptomyces sp. NPDC050161. Next base: position 412,341 of record NZ_JBITJM010000002.1, read on the forward strand.
CATCACCTTCTAGGGCCCGCACCCCGAAGCCGTCAGCCGGCCTCCGGGACCGGACCCGCTCGCGGCCCGGCCCCGGCCGGATGTCAGCCCTCGGCCGGCCCGTCGCCCGCACCCCTGGCCAGCGCGTCCCGCACGGCATCGCCGCTGCGGCCGACCACCGCCGATCCGTCGTCCGCGGTGATGATCGGCCGCTGGATCAGCCGGGGATGCGCGGCCAGCGCCTCGATCCACCGCTCCCGCCCGGCATCCGAGCGCTCCCACGCCCCGAGTCCCAGCTCCTTCGCCTCGGCCTCCTGCGTCCGCGTGATGTCCCACGGTTCGAGCCCCAGGCGCCCCAGTACGGCGCGGAGTTCCGCCGCGCTCGGCGGCTCCTCCAGGTAGCGGCGCACGGTGTACTGCGCGCCTGCGCCGTCGAGCAGCTCCACGGCGGAACGGCACTTGGAACACGCGGGGTTGATCCAGATCTCCATGCCGGTCACCCTAATGAGCCCGGCCGGCCCCGGGCAGTCCCGCGCACACCGTGACGTGACGGCCGACGGCCTCCCGCCCGTGCCCCGGAAAATCCCGGAGAGCCCAGGAGAGCCCAGGAAAAACGAAGAACCCCAGACCGTCCGGCCTGGGGTTCCCTTCGTGAGAGCGGGCGACGGGAATCGAACCCGCGTAGCCAGTTTGGAAGACTGGGGCTCTACCATTGAGCTACGCCCGCAAGCGCCACAGATCGCTCGGATCTCGGCACGCAGTGCATCGTAGCGGGTCGGGGCGGCCTCCCGCACACCGGATACCGGCGGCCCGATAACTGGCAGCCGGAGCACCATCGGCCATGTACCCTACGTGTCGCACCGACGGGGTGTGGCGCAGCTTGGTAGCGCGTCCGCTTTGGGAGCGGAAGGTCGTCGGTTCGAATCCGGCCACCCCGACCAGTAGTACCGCGTACGTTCGCAGGGCCGGCTCCCCGGGAGCCGGCCGCCGCCGGACGGCCGCGCAAGATCACGTTATGGCTGCCATCCTGCTTGCGGTTACTATGCAAGCTGCGTGCCCGTGTGTCTCTGTACCGGGCGCGATCGACCGGGGCCCGCATCATCGGGTACCGGAAGATCTCAAGCAGAACCCCAGAAGTCAGCCCCAAGGAGACCGAACCGTGAAGAGCGCCGTGGAGACCCTGAACCCGACCCGGGTTCGGCTCACTGTCGAGGTGCCCTTCGAGGAGCTCAAGGACAGCCTCGACGCGGCGTACAAGAAGATCAACCAGCAGGTCACGGTGAAGGGCTTCCGCAAGGGCAAGATCCCTGCCCGCGTCATCGACCAGCGGTTCGGCCGTGGCGCCGTGCTGGAGGAGGCCGTCAACGACGCGCTCCCGAAGTTCTACACCGAGGCGGTCAACGAGGGTGAGCTGAACGTCCTCGGCCAGCCCGAGGTCGACATCACCGAGCTGAAGGACGGCGAACTGCTGGCCTTCACCGCCGAGGTCGACATCCGCCCCGCCCTGGAGATCCCGGACTACTCCGGTATCGAGGTCGAGGTCGACGCCACCGAGGTGTCGGACGAGGACATCGACAAGTCCGTCGAGCAGCTGCGTGAGCGCTTCGCATCGACCACCCCGGTCGAGCGCGCGGCCCAGGACGGCGACGTCCTGACGCTGGACCTCGAAGCCAAGGTGGACGGCGAGGTCCTGGAGGACGGCGTCGCCCAGGGCGTCAGCTACACCGTCGGCTCCGGCGAGCTGCTGGACGGCATCGACGAGGCCGTCAAGGGTGTCGAGGCCGGCGGCAGCGCCACCTTCACCTCCGAGCTCAAGGGCGGCTCGGCCCAGGGCAAGGAGGCCGAGGTCACCGTCGCCGTCACCGCCGTCGCGGCCCGCGAACTGCCCGAGCTGGACGACGAGTTCGCGCAGCTGGCCAGCGAGTTCGACACGCTCGAAGAGCTGCGTGCCGACAGCAGCAAGCGCCTCGCGCAGATGAAGAAGTACGACCAGGCCACCCAGGCTCAGGAGAAGGTCCTGGACGAGCTGCTCAAGCTCGTCGAGGTGCCGATCCCCGAGAAGCTGCTCGCGGACGAGATCGAGACCCGCAAGCACAACCTGGTGAACCACCAGCTCGGCCAGATGGGCCTCGACCTCGCCAAGTACCTGGAGATCCAGGGCAAGACCGAGGAAGAGTTCGACGCCGAGACCAAGGAGCAGGCGGAGAAGGGCATCAAGACCCAGTTCATCCTGGATGAGCTGGTCAACAAGGAGAAGCTGAACGTCAGCCAGGAGGAGCTCACCGAGCACCTCATGCGCCGCGCGCAGTCCTCCGGCATGTCCCCCGACCAGTTCGCGCAGGCCGTCGTCGAGGGTGGCCAGGTGCCGATGCTCGTCGGCGAGGTCGCCCGCGGCAAGGCGCTCGCGGTGGTCGTCGAGGCCGCCACGGTCAAGGACACCAACGGCGAGGTCCTGGACCTCGACGACGAGGACGAGACGGCCGAGACCGTCGTCGCCGAGGCCGAGGGCACCGAGGTGGCCGAGGCCGAGCAGAAGAACGAGGGCTGAGCCCAGGCTCGCTCCCGCACTCCCTGACCACGGGCCCGAACGCGCACGTCTGCGTGTTCGGGCCCGTGGTGGTACCGGCCCGTGAGCCTGCGCTCACAGCGAACAGTTCTCAAAGCGGGATGGCGTTGTCCGACCTGCGCGTTAGGGTCCGTAGATACGAGGGCAGGGGAGTTGCTGAACGCGCCGGGGCAACGACACGGCGCAGATCCCCAGGCCCCGGCAGACGACGCTGAGACGGTCTCGTACCGTCCGACAACGAGCAGGTGGACACGTGACGATCCCGATGCCTTCCGCCGCCGCTGAGCCGACCTTCGGTGGCCTCGGCGACCAGGTCTACAACCGGCTGCTCGGCGAGCGGATCATCTTCCTCGGCCAGCCGGTCGACGACGACATCGCCAACAAGATCACCGCGCAGCTGCTTCTCCTGGCCGCGGACCCGGACAAGGACATCTTCCTCTACATCAACTCCCCGGGCGGCTCGATCTCGGCCGGCCTGGCGATCTACGACACCATGCAGTACATCAAGAACGATGTGGTGACGATCGCCATGGGCCTGGCCGCTTCGATGGGCCAGTTCCTGCTGAGCGCTGGCACCCCGGGCAAGCGTTTCGCGCTGCCCAACGCCGAGATCCTCATCCACCAGCCCTCCGCCGGCCTGGCGGGTTCCGCGTCGGACATCAAGATCCACGCCGAGCGGCTGCTGCACACCAAGAAGCGGATGGCGGAGCTGACCGCCTTCCACACCGGTCAGACCGTCGAGCGGATCACCCACGACTCCGACCGCGACCGCTGGTTCTCCGCGGACGAGGCCAAGGAGTACGGCCTCATCGACGACGTCATGACCTCCGCCGCAGGCGTTCCGGGCGGGGGCGGCACCGGGGCCTGAGCCCCGTACCACTCGCCCAGCCACCCCAGCCCCTTGATCGCCACCAGGACGGTGAACACCCAGATGAACAACTTCCCCGGCAGCGGCCTGTACCAGGGCGCGGAGTCCGAGTTTTCCGGTCCTCGCGCCGAGTCCCGCTACATCGTTCCGCGCTTCGTCGAGCGCACCTCGCAGGGCGTGCGCGAGTACGACCCGTACGCGAAGCTCTTCGAGGAGCGGGTGATCTTCCTCGGCGTGCAGATCGACGACGCGTCGGCCAACGACGTCATGGCGCAGCTGCTGTGCCTGGAGTCGATGGACCCGGACCGTGACATCTCGATCTACATCAACTCGCCCGGCGGCTCCTTCACGGCGCTGACCGCGATCTACGACACGATGCAGTTCGTGAAGCCCGACATCCAGACGGTCTGCATGGGCCAGGCGGCCTCCGCCGCCGCCGTGCTGCTCGCGGCCGGCACCCCCGGCAAGCGGATGGCGCTGCCCAACGCCCGTGTGCTGATCCACCAGCCGTACAGCGAGACCGGCCGCGGCCAGGTCTCCGACCTGGAGATCGCCGCCAACGAAATCCTCCGGATGCGCTCGCAGCTGGAAGACCTGCTGGCCAAGCACTCCTCCACGCCGATCGAGAAGATCCGCGACGATATCGAACGCGACAAGATCCTGACCGCCGAGGAGTCCCTGGCGTACGGTCTGGTCGACCAGATCGTGTCGACGCGCAAGTCGTCGGTCTCGATCGGCTAGCGGTCCTCGCGAAGCGAGCCGGGTCTGTGCCCCCTTGGACCGACTGAACTTCAGTCGGTCCAAGGGGGGCCCGTACGGGGGGCCCGGCAAGGTACCGTCGATAGGCAAGCACCCGGGTCCGTAGGAGCAATGCGGATCCCAGGCGAAGGGGAAGCACCTCGTGGCACGCATCGGTGACGGCGGCGACCTGCTCAAGTGCTCGTTCTGCGGAAAGAGTCAGAAGCAGGTGAAGAAGCTCATCGCGGGACCTGGTGTGTACATCTGCGACGAGTGCATCGACCTCTGCAACGAAATCATCGAGGAGGAGCTGGCCGAGACCTCCGAGGTGCGCTGGGAGGAACTCCCCAAGCCGCGGGAGATCTATGAGTTCCTCAACGGCTACGTCGTCGGCCAGGACCCGGCCAAGAAGGCGCTCTCGGTCGCCGTCTACAACCACTACAAGCGGGTGCAGGCGGGCGAGAACGGCGGTGGCCGCGGCGACGAGGGCATCGAGCTGGCCAAGTCCAACATCCTGCTGCTCGGCCCCACGGGATCCGGCAAGACGCTGCTCGCGCAGACCCTCGCCCGGATGCTGAACGTCCCGTTCGCCTTCGCCGACGCGACGGCGCTGACGGAAGCCGGCTACGTCGGCGAGGACGTCGAGAACATCCTGCTCAAGCTGATCCAGGCCGCGGACTTCGACGTCAAGAAGGCCGAGACGGGGATCATCTACATCGACGAGATCGACAAGGTCGCCCGAAAGAGCGAAAACCCGTCGATCACCCGCGATGTCTCAGGCGAGGGTGTCCAGCAGGCTCTGCTGAAGATCCTGGAGGGCACCACCGCCTCCGTACCGCCGCAGGGCGGGCGCAAGCACCCGCACCAGGAATTCATCCAGATCGACACGACGAACGTGCTGTTCATCGTGGGCGGCGCGTTCGCCGGACTCGACAAGATCATCGAGGCCAGGTCAGGCGCCAAGGGCATCGGTTTCGGCGCCACGATCCGCTCCAAGCGCGAGATCGAGTCCAAGGACCAGCTCCAGGACGTCATGCCGGAAGACCTGGTGAAGTTCGGGATGATCCCCGAGTTCATCGGCCGGCTGCCCGTCCTCACCTCGGTCCACAACCTCGACCGCGAGACCCTGCTGCAGATCCTGGTCGAGCCGCGGAACGCGCTCGTCAAGCAGTACAAGCGGCTCTTCGAACTCGACGGCGTGGAGCTGGACTTCGACCGCCCGGCCCTGGAGGCCATCGCCGACCAGGCGATCCTGCGCGGCACCGGCGCCCGTGGCCTGCGCGCCATCATGGAGGAAGTCCTCCAGTCCGTGATGTACGAGGTCCCCTCCCGCAAGGATGTGGCCCGCGTCGTCATCACCGAGGACGTCGTCCACTCCAACGTCAACCCGACCCTCGTCCCGCGCAGCCGCGGCGAGTCGGGCGAGCCGCACGAGAAGAGCGCGTAGCTCGGTACGGCGCACAGACGAAGAACCGCCCGGCAGCCGATGTGCTGCCGGGCGGTTCGCGTATGCACACGCGGTGCTACTTCTCCTTGCGGACCTCGGTGCGGACCGCCGCCGTCTTCTGGGACAGCGCCTCGGAGCCGAGCGACTGCGGGCCGCTGCCCGACGGGTCGGGCATGGCCTGGGACTGCACGATGCCCACGGCACTGCTGTCGCCCCAGATGCACACGGAGACCGTGGAGGACGCGGTGATGCCGCTGACCGACGCGGTGGCCTTCTGGGTCCTGCACTTCATCACGGCGCCGTCGAAGTCGTCGGGCGAGTACTTCGTGATCGGCGTGACCGTCTCGATCTTGGCGCTCCCGCGGGCCGCGCTCTTCTTCTGGGTCTCGTCGAGCTTGGCGAACGTGGCGTCCACCGCGGTCTCCGGGTCGGACACCTCGCCGTAGACGCCGACGACCGCCATCTTCAGCTTGCTGGCGTTGACGTAGGACCCCTGCACCGCCTTGCCGTTGCTGATCCCCATCGCCTTGAGGTCCTTGTCGCTGGAGAAGTCCTGGGCGTCGGAGGATTCGGAGCCGGGGGCCTTGCTGTACTCGCCGTTGAGGAGCTTGTCCTGGAGCACGATCGTGTAGGGCGGGACGCTGCCGCCGCCCGAGCCGAACGCGAAGTAGGCGCCCACGCCGATCGCCGCGACCACGGCCACCGCGCCGATGATGAGGCCGACCTTCTTGCCGCTGCCGCCGGACTCCGGCGGGCCCTGCGGGATCGCGCCGTACGGAGTCTGCTGGCCGTACGGGGCCTGCGGCTGCTGGCCGTAGGGCGCGCCCTGCTGGGGGTAGCCGTAGCCCTGCTGAGGGGCACCCTGCTGCGGGTAGCCGTAACCCTGCGGGGGCACCTGGCCGCCCTGCTGCGGGTAGCCGTAGCCCGGCTGCGGGGCCTGCGGCTGCTGCGGCTGGCCGTACGGTCCCGGCTGCTGCGGCTGCTGCGGCTGCTGGCCGTACGGGCCTGGCGACGGCTGGTTGTAGCTCATGAAGCGGTTCCCCTCGTGACAACTGGCGGCAGTTGATGTTTATACGCTCCGCACATCCTGTACGACGCCACCGACAACCGCTGCTCCGGGGGCGAAACCGGTTCGAGACCGCGACATCCGCGCCCGTACACTGTGCGTCGTGACCGAGAACACTCAGCAGAGCAACCACAGTGCCCCCGAACTGCCGACTCAGTACACGCCGGCCGACGTAGAGGGGCCGCTGTACGAGCGCTGGGTAGAGCGGGGCTACTTCACCGCCGACGCGAAGAGCGAGAAGCCCCCGTACACGATCGTCATCCCGCCGCCGAACGTCACCGGCGCCCTCCACCTGGGCCACGCGTTCCAGGTGACCCTGATGGACGCCCTGACGCGCCGCAAGCGCATGCAGGGCTTCGAGACGCTGTGGCTGCCCGGCATGGACCACGCGGGCATCGCGACCCAGAACAAGGTCGAGCAGCAGCTCGCCGAGGAGGGCAAGTCCCGCTACGACCTCGGGCGCGAGGCGTTCACCGAGCGGGTCTGGCAGTGGAAGGACGAGTACGGCGGCCGGATCCTCGGCCAGCTGCGCCGCCTCGGCGCCGGCCTCGACTGGTCCCGCGAGCGGTTCACCATGGACGAGGGCCTGTCCCGCGCCGTCCAGACGATCTTCAAGAACCTCTACGACGACGAACTGATCTACCGCGCCGAGCGCATCATCAACTGGTGCCCGCGCTGCCTGACCGCCATCTCGGACATCGAGGTGGACTACCAGGACGACGACGGCGAGCTGGTCTCGCTCCAGTACGGCGAGGGCGACGAGACGGTGGTCGTGGCCACCACCCGCGTCGAGACGATGCTCGGCGACACCGCCGTCGCGGTCCACCCGGAGGACGAGCGGTACGCGCACCTCATCGGCAAGCGCATCAAGCTGCCGCTGACCAACCGCACGATCCCGGTCGTCGCCGACGCGCACGTCGACCCGGAGTTCGGCACCGGCGCCGTGAAGGTCACCCCCGCCCACGACCCGAACGACTTCGCGATCGGCCAGCGGCACGGTCTCGACACGCTGACGGTCATGGACGAGCGGGGCGTCATCACCGCCTCAGGGCCCTTCGAGGGCCTGGACCGCTTCGAGGCGCGCTCGGCGATCGTCGCCGCCCTGCGGGAACAGGGCCGCGTCGTCGCGGAGAAGCGCCCCTACGTCCACTCCGTGGGCCACTGCTCGCGCTGCAAGACGACCGTCGAGCCGCGCCTGTCGCTCCAGTGGTGGGTCAAGGTCGACACCCTGGCCAAGGCCGCCGGTGACGCGGTCCGCGACGAGCGGGTCGCGCTGCACCCGAAGGACATGGAGAAGCGGTACTTCGACTGGGTCGACAACCTCAACGACTGGTGCATCTCGCGGCAGTTGTGGTGGGGCCACCGCATCCCCGTCTGGTACGGCCCCGACGGCGAGGTCGTCTGCGTCGGCCCCGACGAGGAGCCGCCGTCCGGCGAGGGCTGGACGCAGGACGAGGACGTCCTCGACACCTGGTTCTCCTCCGGCCTGTGGCCCTTCTCCACCCTCGGCTGGCCCGAACGCACCCCGGACCTCGCGAAGTTCTACCCGACGGACGTCCTGGTCACCGGGCACGACATCATCTTCTTCTGGGTCGTCCGGATGATGATGTTCGGCCTGTACTCCATGGACGAGATCCCCTTCAAGACCGTGGCCCTCACCGGCCTGGTGCGGGACGAGTTCGGCAAGAAGATGTCGAAGTCGAACCCGAACGCCGTGGACCCGCTGGACTGGATGGACGCGTACGGCTCCGACGCCGTCCGCTTCACCCTGGCCCGCGGCGCCAACCCCGGCGCCGACGTCCCGATCGGCGAGGACTGGGTCCAGGCGTCCCGGAACTTCGCCAACAAGATCTGGAACGCCACCCGGTTCGCGATGATGAACGGCGCGACCACCGAGGGCCCGCTGCCCGAGGCGTCCGAGCTGTCGGCGACGGACCGCTGGATCCTCTCCCGGCTCAACGCCACCGTCGCCGAAGTCAACGCGCTCTACGACGACTTCCAGTTCGCCAAGCTCTCCGACACCCTCTACCACTTCGCCTGGGACGAGGTCTTCGACTGGTACGTCGAGCTGTCGAAGACCACGTTCTTCGCCGGCGGCCCGGCGGCCGAGGTCTCCCGCCGGGTGCTGGGCGAGGTCCTGGACGTCACGCTGCGGCTGCTGCACCCGGTCGTGCCGTTCGTCACCGAGACCCTGTGGACGACGCTGACCGGCCGCGATTCGGTCGTCGTCGCCGAGTGGCCGGCCGACTCCGGCTTCCGGGACGCGGCGGCCGAGCAGGAGATCGCCCTGGTCCAGCAGGTCGTCACCGAGGTCCGCAGGTTCCGCTCCGACCAGGGTCTCCAGCCCGGCCAGAAGGTCCCGGCCCGGCTCGACCTGTCCGGCACGGCGCTGGCCGCGCACGAAGCCGCGATGCGCTCGCTGCTGCGCCTCCAGCCGGCCGCCGACGACTTCAGCACCACCGCGTCGCTGCCGGTCGCGGGCGCCACGGTCGCGCTCGACCTCTCCGGCGCGATCGACGTCGAGGCGGAGCGGAAGCGGCTGACGAAGGACCTGTCAGCGGCCGAGAAGGAGAAGGCGCAGGCCCTCGGCAAGCTCGGCAACGAAGCGTTCCTCGCCAAGGCGCCCGAGAAGGTCGTGGACAAGATCCGCGGCCGGCTGGAGACCGCCGAAGCGGACATCGTCCGGATCAGCGCCCAGCTGGCGGCGCTGCCCACGGCGTAGCCCGTCCCGGATCCGCCGGGTCGGCCCCGGCGGAATCGTGCGGCACCGCAGGCCCCTCGTCCGTACGGGCGGGGGGCCTGCGCCGTCCCCGCCGCCCCCGCTCGCGGACCGGCCACAGCAGGACGTACGCGGTCGACACGGCCACGAAGCCCAGCCGGATCAGCCCGCGCGCCGCGTCGTCGGGGACGAGGAAGACGCTGCCGTAGAGGGTGAGCAGCGCCAGCCAGCTCCACCACGGCACCAGCCACCGCTGGCCGATGACGTCCCAGAGCAGGGTGCCGAGCAGTACGGACGCGGTGTAGTACGTGTAGACGCTCGGGTCGAGGACGATCCGGGCGTTGGCGCCGAGCAGGACCACGGCGGCCCAGCGCCCGCGCCAGACCGCGAGGACGCCCAGCGCAAGACCCAGCGCGGCCTGCGCGGGACGGTCCCAGCCGGGGGTCTCCGGGTCGCCGACACCCAGCCAACGCAGCGCGGACGCCGGGTGGTTGGGGATGGTGAAGGTAGCGGCGGCGAAGGACTGCGAGTCGCCGATGAAGAACGGCAGCCAGGCGACGGCCACCAGGCCCGCACACCACAGCCCGGCCCGCAGCCACTGCTGCCGGGGCAGCGCCAGCAGCAGCGGCGCGAAGGCCAGCGCGGTGGGTTTGGAATCCATGGCCAGGGCCAGACAGGCGCCGGTCATCGCGGCGTTGCCGCGGGTCAGGGACCGTACCGCGAGTGCGGTGAAGAACAGCGCCAGTACGTCGTCGAGATGGCCGAAACGTACGGCAACCTCGATCCACATCGGGATGAACGCGAGTCCGGCGATCAGTACCCGCTGCCGCAGCCGCTGGTGGTTGGTGCCGGTGCCCAGGAAGTGCCACGCGGCGCTGCGGCCGGCCAGCACCGTGATGACCAGGCCGAGCAGCGACATCAGCGCCGCCGCCAGGAACTGCCCGGTGGCCTCGGGGAACGGGTTGAACAGGCCGGCCACCAGGAAGCTGACCGGGCCCATCTGGAGCTCCGGATGGTGGGCGTAGAGATTGAGCCCGCCGGTGCCGTCGCCGGCCGCGCCCTGGTAGATCAGCTCGCCGCCGGCCCGCAGATAGTGCCAGGAAAAGCCGCCGTGCGGCTCCACCACGGCGAACCACACCACCGTCCAGCCGGTGAGCAGCACCAAATGCATCCGCTGACCAATTGCCGGCACCGTACTCAGCTCCTGCTTTCCGTTCGATCACACCGAATGGAGCGTTACAGAGCCCGCCGACGAAGAGGAGGGAAAGCGGCCAAACGTTGCCTCAAGGGCTGAACGGGCATTCTCATCGCGCTCTCATCAATCCGAGGAACCCTGGGGCCGCGTGCCGGAGTTTCCGGAGAAAGCGCACGTACCGAGCGAGGAGCCGCGCCCGATCATGAACAAACCACTGCGCCGGGTCTCGGTCTTCTGCCTCACCCTGATACTCGCGCTGGTGGCCTGGGCCACCTGGCTCCAGGGCGCCAAGGCGAACGAATACAAGGCGGATCCGCACAACCCCCGGGTCGCCATCGGGAAGTACGCGGCGCCGATGGGCAACATCCTCGTCGACGGACGTCCGGTCACCGGCTCCGTCGCGACCTCGGCCAACCTCAAGTACAAGCGCACCTACACGGACGGCAAGCTCTACGCGCCGGTCACCGGCTTCTCGTCGCAGATCTTCGGCAGCAACCGGCTGGAGAGCCTCTACGGCGACCTGCTCGACGGCTCCGACAGCCGGCTCCAGAGCCCCCTGGACGCGCTGTCGCACGAGCGGGCCAAGGGCGGCGACGTCGCGACCACCATCGACTCCTCCGTCCAGAAGGCGGGCTACGAGGCGCTCGGCGACAAGACGGGCGCCGCCGTCGCCCTCGACCCGGCCACAGGACACGTCCTCGGGATGGTCAGCACGCCCTCGTACGACCCCGGCAAGTTCGCCGGGTCCGGCAGCTCGGACCGCAAGGCGTGGCAGAAGATGAGCGAGGACGAGCGGCAGCCGGACGTGAACCGCGCGCTGCGCCAGCCGCTGCCGCCGGGCTCCACCTTCAAGCTGGTGGTGGCCGCCGCCGCGCTGGAGGACGGCCTGTACTCCTCGGTGGACGAGCCGACCAAGAGCCCCGACCCGTACACGCTGCCGCACACCACCACGAAGCTCACCAACGAGAGCGCGTCGGCACCCTGCGAGAACGCGGACATCCGCACCGCCCTCCAGTACTCCTGCAACACCGTCTTCGGAAAGATGGCCGTCGACCTGGGCAAGGACAAGGTCAGGGCGCAGGCCGAGAAGTTCGGCTTCAACGACGCCAAGGTCGACACCCCGGTGCGGGCCGACAAGAGCGTCTACCCCAAGGACATGGACGAGGCGCAGACCGCGCTCTCCGGCATCGGGCAGTTCAACGACCAGGCCACCCCGATGCAGATGGCGATGATCACCGCGGCGATCTCCAACGGCGGCGAGCTGAAGACCCCGCAGATGGTGGACAAGGTCACCGACGGCGGCGGCAACACCCTGGAGAAGACGGAGCCCAAGACGTACGGCAAGGCGATGTCGTCCCGCACCGCCGAGCAGCTGCAGTCGGCGATGCGGACGGTCGTCGAGAAGGGCACCGGCAGCAACGCGAAGATCGACGGGCTGACCGTCGGCGGCAAGACCGGCACCGCCCAGCACGGCGTCGACAACAGCGGTACGCCCTACGCGTGGTTCGTCTCGTACGCGCAGGACGCCAAGGGCCGCCAGGTGGCGGTGGCCGTGCTGGTCGAGGACGGTCACGCCGCCCGCAACGAGGTCTCGGGCAACGGCCTCGCCGCCCCGATCGCCCGCGCGATGATGAAGGCGGCGCTGGCGTAGCGCCCGCCTGCCGGGGCGGGCCGGGCACCCGTTCCCGCGGGCCCGCCCCGGGCAGCCGCGGGGCGGTGCCCGGGTGCCGGTGTGGGCGCGACCGTTGTCAGGGGTGCCTCGTAGACTGGACGGCGTGAGCGAGCGCCCCCAGAACGACGACCCCGACCCGACCGACGCCTTCGACGACATGGTCGAGGCCGAGACCCAGCGCGACCCGGACCTCGCGGTGATCGAGGCCGGCAGCCGGACCCTGCGCGCGCAGGCAGGACCCCCGCAGGGAGACGGCGTCCCGGTCCGTCCTGCCGACCCCGAGGTCGACCGTGCGCTGCGCGCGGTCGAGGACGAACTGGCAGGCCGCTGGGGTGAGACCAAGCTCGACCCGTCGGTGCAGCGCATCGAGGCGCTGCTCGACATCCTCGGCTCCCCGCAGCGCGCCTACCCGGCCATCCACATCACCGGAACGAACGGCAAGACCAGCACCGCCCGGATGATCGAGGCCCTGCTCGGCGCCTTCGACCTGCGCACCGGCCGGTACACCAGCCCGCACGTCCAGTCCGTCACCGAGCGGATCAGCCTGGACGGCAGCCCGATCTCCGCCGAGCGCTTCATCGAGACGTACCGCGACATCGCGCCGTACATCGAGATGGTCGACGCTCAGCAGGAGTTCCGCCTGTCGTTCTTCGAGGTGCTGACGGCGATGGCGTACGCCGCGTTCGCCGATGCGCCGGTGGACATCGCCGTCGTCGAGGTCGGCATGGGCGGCACCTGGGACGCGACGAACGTCATCGACGCCGACGTCGCCGTGGTCACCCCGATCTCGCTCGACCACACCGACCGGCTGGGCGAGACGCCCGAGCAGATCGCCGTGGAGAAGTCCGGGATCATCAAGAAGGACGCGACGGTCGTGCTGGCCCAGCAGCCGGTCGACGCCGCGTCGGTGATGCTCAAGCACGCGGTCGAGGTGGACGCCACGGTCGCCCGTGAGGGCATGGAGTTCGGGGTGCTCAGCCGCGAGGTCGCCGTCGGCGGCCAGATGCTGACCCTGCGGGGGCTCGGCGGCGAGTACCCGGAGATCTTCCTCCCGCTGTACGGCGCCCATCAGGCGCACAACGCCGCGGTGGCGCTCGCCGCGGTCGAGGCGTTCTTCGGCATCGGCTCCGAGCACGCCCGCAGCCTCGACATCGACACCATCCGCTCGGCCTTCGCCGCGGTCGCTTCGCCGGGCCGGATGGAGGTCGTGCGGCGCAGCCCCACCGTCGTGCTGGACGCCGCGCACAACCCCGCGGGCGCGCGGGCGGCGGCGGATGGCGTCACCGAGGCGTTCGGCTTCAGCCGTCTGGTGGGTGTCGTCGGCGCCAGTGACGACAAGGACGTCAAGGGCCTGCTGGAGGCGTTCGAGCCGATCTTCGCCGAGGTCGTGGTAACGCGTAACTCCAGCCAGCGCGCCATGGATCCCGATGAGTTGGCGGCCGTCGCCGTCGAGGTGTTCGGCAGCGAGCGGGTCCAGGTCGAACCGCGGCTGGACGACGCCCTGGAGGCGGCGATCACCCTCGCCGAGGAAGAGGGCGAGTACTCCGGAGCGGGTGTCCTGGTCACCGGCTCCGTGATCACGGTCGGCGAGGCCCGGCTGCTCCTGGGGAGGAACTGACCATGCGCACCCTGTGTGCGAGCACCCTGATCGGCGAGTTCTTCGTGATCGGCTTCGCGGGTCTGGTCGCGATGCAGATGAGCGACCTGTCGACGGCCACGATCTGGACCGTCAGCGGCATCGCCATGCTGCTGAGCCTGCTGCTGTGCGGCCTGCTGACCCGCCCCGGGGGCATCCAGCTCGGCTGGGCGCTCCAGGTCGCCCTGATCGCCAGCGGCTTCGTCGTCCCGACGATGTTCTTCCTGGGCGCGGTGTTCGCCGCCCTGTGGTGGGCATCGGTCCATTTCGGCCGCAAGATCGACGAGGCGAAGGCCCGCTGGGCGGCGATGGCGGAGGCGGAGGCGGCGTAAGCCCTGTCGTCTGCGCCGCCGGAGCGCTTCGCAGGGGTGTCGCCCGTACGAGGACCGGGCGACACCCCTGTCGCCGCTCCCTGTAGCCTCGGCTCACCGCAGTCGATTGTTTGCAAGGAGCCGAATCCATGAGCCAGCGCACCCTCGTTCTTCTCAAGCCCGACGCCGTCAGGCGCGGCCTGGTGGGCGAGATCATCGGCCGGATCGAGAAGAAGGCCGGCTGGAACCTCGGCGCCCTGGAGCTGCGCACCCTGGACCGCGAGGTGCTGGAGCAGCACTACGCCGAGCACGAGGGCAAGCCTTTCTACGAGCCGCTGATGACGTTCATGGCCTCCGGCCCGGTCGTCGCCCTCATCGTCGAGGGGGAGCGGGTGATCGAGGGCGTGCGCGCGCTGGCCGGTCCCACCGACCCGATTACCGCACCGAGCGGGTCCATTCGTGGGGACTTCGGCACGATCACCCGGGAGAATCTGATCCATGCCTCGGATTCCGAAGAGTCCGCCGAACGGGAGATCAAGATTTTCTTTCCCGGACTTTCTTGATACATCATCACCTGTATCCCCCTCGTGACCAGGGGCGACCGTTAAAGATCGGTCGCCCCTCGGCATATGCGGGATGTTCGGGGGAACGCATCACCGCGACACGACGTCACCATTGATGGGGCCGGGTGCGTGTACCGCTGACAATGGCGGAAGTACCGCCCACCGTGTTCGAGTGGGCAGCACTACGAACTACGATGGAAGCTTCCGCGCCGCACAGCGCATCACCTCCTGCCGACCTCCAGTAAGCATTCGCTCCAGTTGGGAAGGCCAGACGTATCCTCATGGGGAACAACATGTCGTTCATCGGCCGTGACATGGCTGTCGACCTCGGGACCGCCAACACGCTGGTGTACGTCAGGGGCCGCGGGATCGTCCTCAACGAGCCCTCGGTCGTGGCCATCAACACCAACACCGGCGGCATCCTCGCCGTGGGCGCCGAGGCGAAGAAGATGATCGGGCGGACGCCCGGCAACATCGTCGCCGTACGTCCCCTGAAGGACGGCGTCATCGCCGACTTCGAAATCACCGAGCGGATGCTCCGCTACTTCATCCTGAAGATCCACAAGCGGCGCTATCTGGCCCGCCCGCGGGTGGTCGTCTGCGTCCCCTCCGGCATCACCGGCGTCGAACGCCGCGCCGTCATCGAGGCGTCGACGCAGGCCGGCGCGCGGCAGGTGCACATCATCGAGGAGCCGATGGCCGCCGCGATCGGGTCCGGGCTCCCGGTGCACGAGGCCACCGGCAACATGGTCGTCGACATCGGCGGCGGTACCACCGAGGTCGCCGTCATCTCGCTCGGCGGCATCGTCACGGCCCAGTCGATCCGCGTCGCGGGCGACGAACTCGACAACGCGATCATCCAGCACATCAAGAAGGAGTACAGCCTTCTGCTGGGCGAGCGCACCGCCGAGAGCATCAAGATCACCATCGGTTCCGCGCACGACCTCGAACAGGACGAGCACACCGAGATCCGCGGCCGTGACCTGGTCTCCGGCCTGCCGAAGACCGTCGTGATCTCCGCCGCCGAGGTCCGCAAGGCCATCGAGGAACCGGTCAACTCCATTGTCGACGCGGTCAAGACGACGCTCGACAAGTGCCCGCCGGAGCTGTCAGGCGACGTCATGGACCGCGGCATCGTGCTCACCGGAGGCGGCGCCCTGCTCCGCGGCCTCGACGAGCGGCTGCGCCGCGAGACCGGCATGCCCATCCACATCGCCGAGGACCCGCTCGACTCCGTCGCGCTCGGCTCCGGCAAGTGCGTCGAGGAGTTCGAGGCGCTCCAGCAGGTCCTCGACTCCCAGCCACGCAGGTAGCCGGGCGGCGCCTGCCGCCGCGGACATCCTGCTACGTCCGCGGCGGGCAGGCACCCTACAGGTGTCCGCCGCTGCGCGCGGCGGATCGCTGATATACAGGCACAACACCTCGAAAAAACCGGTGAGCTGACTCTTCACCACCAGTCACCGCGTACACAGGCACAACGCTCAACTCCCGAACGAGACCGGCGCGGGCCCGCAGCCGGCCGGTCCTACGAGGAAGGACACGGCCGCCGCACGTGAGGGACACACGAGAGAGCCGGCTGCTACTTGTGCTGCTGGTCGCGATCGCGTTCGCGTTGATCACGGTGGACATCCGCGGCGGCGAACAGTCCCCGCTCGACGGTGCCCGCCAGACCGCAGCTTCCGTCTTCGGCCCGGTCGAGAGCGGCGTCGCCGGCGCCGTCAACCCGGTGGGCAACGCCATAGGGGCCGTCCGCGACTCCGGCGAGCGGCACACCAGGATCAGCGCGCTGGAGCAGGAGAACGCCGCCCTGAAGGCGAAGCTCGGCTCGTCCGACCGCAACCGCAACCGCGCCGCCGAGCTGGACAAGATGCTCAAGACCGCCGGCACCGGCCAGTACGGCATCAAAGGCGCCCAGGTCATCGCCATCGGCGCCACCCAGGGCTTCTCCTGGACGGTCACCATCGACGCCGGCAGCCGCGACGGCATCGCCCGCGACATGACCGTGCTCAACGGCGACGGTCTTGTCGGGCGGGTCACCACCGTCGGCGCGTCGACCGCCACCATCCTGCTCGCCAACGACCCGGACTTCACCGTCGGCACCCGCATGGAGAAGACCAACGAGATCGGCTTCGCCACCGGCCAGGGCGGGCGCGCGCTGCGCGTCCAGCTCCTCAACGGCAAGGCGCCCGTGAAGAAGGGCGACCGGCTGGTCACCTTCGGCTCCAGCCAGGACAAGCCGTTCGTGCCCGGCGTGCCGGTCGGCCGGATCGTCAAGGTCGAGCCGTCCAACGGCGACCTGACCCGCACCGTCCAGGTCCGCCCCTACGTCACCTTCTCCCAGCTCGACGTCGTCGGCGTGGTCGTCCAGCCGCCGAGGGATGACCCGCGCGACACCGTCCTGCCGCCCAAGCCGGCGAAGCCCAAGCCGACGCCGACGGTCACCGTCACCGCCACGCCCTCCGCGAGCGTCTCTCCCAGGAGCTGACCGATGCGCATCAACCGGATCCTGCTCGCGACCCCGCTGGTGGTCGTCGCCCTGGTCATCCAGGTCAGCATTCTCGCCAGGCTCCAACTGCCCGGCGCCGTACCGGACTTGCTCCTCCTGGTGGTCGTCGGCCTGGCCCTGGTCTACGGCCATGTCGGCGGCGCCCTGGTCGGCTTCGCCGCCGGACTCGTCGCGGACCTGGCGCCCCCGTCCGACCACGCCATCGGCCGCTACGCCCTGGTGCTCTGCATCGTCGGCTACGCCGTCGGCCTGACCCGCCCCGAACACGGCAGGCACCGCTCGGCGACCGTCCCGCTGCTGGCGGTGCTCGGGGCCGCGATCGGCTCGACGCTGCTCTACGCGGGTGTCGGCGCCCTCGTCGGCGACACCGCGGCCCGGCACGTCGGCGTCGGCGGCCTGGTCCTCAGCGCCACCGTCTACGACCTGCTGCTCGCGCCGTTCACCGTCCCCGTCGTGATGGCCCTGGCCCGCCGCACGGAAGGCGAACCGCTGACCGGCGACGGGTCGGGCACGTCCGGCACATCGGTCGCCGGGCGGGAGGCCGCGTACGGCTGGCTGACCACCGGCACCGGCTTCAAGGCGAGCCGCAACAGCATGAAGGCGGGCCGGGCGCCGAAGCAGTCCCGGATGGGCGGCCGGGGCGGCGTGCTGGGCAGATCGGCCCGGAACAAGGCCGCGCGCATCAAGGGGGTCAAGCGGCTGTGAGCGACCGACTGCCGCACGGCCGAGGCAAGCAGGAGGGGCGATGAGCAACATTCCTGAGACCGGCCGGACCTCCCGCGTCACGGTCCGGCTCGTCGCGATCCAGATCCTGGTCTTCTCGCTGCTGCTCACCCTGGGCGGCCGGCTCTGGTACCTCCAGATCCGCAACGGCGATGAGTACGCGAACGAGGCGAAGAGCAACCACGTCCAGCAGGTCGTCGACCCCGCCACCCGCGGCGCCATCCTCGACGCCCGCGGGGTGCCGCTCGCCGACAACCAGACCCGCCTGGTCGTCTCGGCCAGCCGTACCGAACTGCTGAAGATGAAGGACGACGGGAAGGCCGTCCTGGGCCGCCTCTCGAAGGTCCTGGGCATGTCCGAGCAGGAGATCCGCAACAAGGTCAGGCTCTGCGACGCCAAGACCCCGCAGCCCTGCTGGAACGGCTCCCCGTACCAGCCCATCCCGATCACGGACGAGGCCACCACCCAGCAGGCACTCCAGATCCGCGAGCGGACCGAGGACTTCCCCGGCATCAGCGCCGAACCCACCGCCGTCCGCCGCTACGCCGCCCCCGGCGACGCCAGGACCGCCCAGGTGCTCGGCTACCTCTCGCCGGTCACCGACGAGGAGATCAAGAAGGCCGAGAACAGCAACTCGCCGCTGCTGCGCTCCGACCAGATCGGCCGCTCGGGTCTGGAGCGGACCTACGACAGCGCGCTGCGCGGCAAGGCCGGTGTCACCCGCTACGAGGTCGACAACCTCGGCCGGGTCATCGGCAAGGCCGAGAACGACCCGGCCGTACCGGGCTCCAACGTCGTCACCAGCATCGACGCCCGGGTGCAGGCCGTCACGGAGAAGGAACTCGACCAGGCGATGAAGGACTCCCGCAAGGAGTTCGACAAGATCACCGGCCGTAACTACAAGGCCGACTCCGGGGCCGCGGTCGTCATGGAGGCGAAGACCGGCAGGGTGGTGGCGATGGCCTCCAGCCCGGCCTACGACCCCAACGCCTGGGTCGGCGGGATCAGCGGCAAGGACTACGCCCACCTGACCGGCAAGGACTCCAACTACCCGCTGCTCAACCGCGCGACGCAGGGTCAGTCGGCCCCCGGCTCCATCTTCAAGGTCATCTCGACCTCGGCGGCCGTCAACGCCGGCTACCCGTTCAACGGCCACTATCCCTGCACCAGTGCCATGAACATCGGCGGCCAGACCTTCAAGAACTTCGAGTCCGAGAACTTCGGCCCGATCAGCCTCGGCCGGGCGCTCGAGGTCTCCTGCGACACGGTCTTCTACGGCCTCGCCTACCAGCAGTGGCAGAAGGACGGCGGCAACAAGCCCAAGAGCAACGCCGCCGACTGGTTCTACAAGACCGCCCACCAGTTCGGCCTCGGCAAGAAGACCGGCATCGACCTCCCCGACGAGGTCAGCGGCCGGGTGCCGGACCGCAGCTGGAAGAAGAACTACTGGGAGGCCAACAAGGACGGCTGGTGCGCGCAGGGTGAGCACGGCGACGACTACGTCTCCAAGATCGCCAAGGAGAACTGCGAGTCCGGCATGAAGATGCGCGCCGGTGACTCCGTCAACTACTCCATCGGCCAGGGCGACACCCTCGTCACCCCGATCCAGATGGCGACGATCTACGGGGCCATCGCCAACGGCGGCACCCTCCACGACCCGACCATCGGCAAGGCCGTCATCAGCCCCGACGGCAAGAGCATCCAGAAGATCGCGCCGAAGGCGCACGGCAAGCTCCCCGACACCCCCAAGACGCTCCAGCAGATCGACTCGGCGCTCGCGGGTGTGGCCACCCGCGGCACCGCGGCCTGGCGCTTCCAGGGCTGGCCGCAGGACAAGATCCCGATGCACGCCAAGACCGGTACCGCGGAGGTCTACGGCAAGCAGACGACCTCCTGGTTCGCGACGTACACCAAGGACTACACCGTCGTCATGACCATCTCCCAGGGTGGTACGGGATCCGGCGCATCGGGCCCGGCGGTGCGCAAGATCTACAACGCGCTCTACGGCGTCGACGACAAGGGCGGGATCGACAAGAAGGCCGCCCTGCTGCCCGTCCCGCAGGCCGGGCTCCCCAAGATCGAGCGCGACGGCACGATCCAGGCCCAGCCCATCAAGCCGGTGGCGCAGACGCTGCCGGACGAGGCGGGGAGGGAAGAGCAGTGACGACGAGTCCCACATCCCGGACGTTCAGCATCCGCCGCTACACGCCCGAACTCGGCACCTGGGGAAAGATCACCGCGCGCGACTCGGTGGTCCGCAAGCTGGACTGGATACTGCTGCTGTCGTGCGTGGCGCTGTCACTGATCGGCGCGGTCCTGGTGTTCTCCGCGACCCGCAACCGCACCGAGCTGAACCACGGTGACCAGTACTACTTCTTCCTGCGGCACCTGCTGAACACCGGCATCGGCATCGCCCTCGCGGCCGGCACCATCTGGCTCGGCCACCGCACGCTGCGCGGCGCGATCCCGGTCCTCTACGGCCTGTCGGTGGTGCTGGCGCTGCTCGTCCTGACGCCGCTCGGCTCCACCATCAACGGCTCGCGCTCCTGGCTGGCGATCCCCGGCGGCTTCTCGCTCCAGCCCGCCGAATTCGCCAAGATCACCATCGCGCTCGGGATGGCGATGATCCTGGCGGCCAGGGTCGACGCGGGGGACCGCCCGCACCCCGACCACCGCACCGTCGTCCAGGCGCTCGGTCTCGCGGCCGTCCCCGTCGCCGTCATCATGCTGATGCCGGACCTCGGCTCGGTCATGGTGCTGGGCGCCATCATCCTCGGCGTGCTGCTCTCGTCCGGCGCGTCCAACCGCTGGATCCTCGGCCTCCTGGGCACCGGCGTCGTCGGCTGCCTCGCCATCTGGCAGCTCCAGCTGCTCGACGAGTACCAGATCGCCCGCTTCGCCGCCTTCGCCAACCCGAGCCTCGACCCGGCGGGTGTCGGCTACAACACCAACCAGGCGAGGATCGCCATCGGCGGCGGCGGGCTCACCGGCTCCGGCCTCTTCCACGGCAGCCAGACCACCGGGCAGTTCGTCCCCGAGCAGCAGACCGACTTCATCTTCACGGTCGCCGGCGAGGAGCTGGGCTTCCTGGGCGCGGGCCTGATCATCGTCCTGCTCGGCGTGGTCCTGTGGCGCGCCTGCCGGATCGCCAGGGAGACGGGCGAGCTGTACGGCACGATCGTCGCCGCCGGCATCATCGCGTGGTTCTCCTTCCAGGCTTTCGAGAACATCGGGATGACCCTCGGGATCATGCCGGTCACCGGCCTGCCGCTGCCGTTCGTGTCCTACGGCGGTACGTCGATGTTCGCCGTCTGGATCGCCATAGGGCTGTTGCAGTCGATCCGCGTGCAACGGCCGGTGTCGGCCTCGCGCTGACGCCGCATCCGCTCGGGCTCGGGCCCGGATCCGCTATCGGGTCCGGGCCCGTCTCAATGGGTGTGCAGCTCGAACCACAGCCGGGTGGTCGGCGAGGCGTCCCGGGGCGCGGTGGTGCCCCAGGCGTCGGCGAGGCGGCCGAACAGCAGCGGGCCGAGGTCCGTCGGGCGGTCTTCGGCGGCGGACAGCCACACCGGTGAGACGGCCGCGGCCGGACGAGGAACGGTTCTGCCCGGCTCGCCGTGCACGCTGATCCGTACGCCGTGGGCGCAGGTCAGGACGCGCAGCAGCAGGCCGTCGGAGCCGGGGACGAGGAGTGAGCGGGTGACCGCCTCCGAGGTGAGCAGCACCGCGGTGTCCAGGAGCGGTGCCGGGCCGGTGCGGCGCAGCGTGGCGCGGACGAAATCGCGGGCGAGTTTCGCCGTGGCGGGGGCGCTCGGTGCGAGCAGCAGATGCGGGCGGGCGCCGGCCGAGACGCGGACGGGTGTCCGGTCGGCGGCTGCGGTGCGTGGATGCACGGGTGTCTCCCTCCCCGGAGGGGTCGAGTGAGCGCCGAAAGACCACCCTGCGTGGGTGACTGGTAACACAGCGTAATTCACCGTGTGCCGTGCGTGCCATTCGCTCTCCTGGACGCGTCATCCCTCGGGGGTGGCCGCCCCTGGCGTACGCCCCGGGCGACCTCTGGCGGGTATCGGCACATCTGGCTAGATTCGATGCATGGCGGACACCGTGCGAGAAATCGAGCGGAAGTACGCGGCCACGGATCGCACCGGACTCCCCGACCTGACCGCGGTGCACGGGGTCGCCGCCGTCGTCGAGAAGGAGCCGGAGAGCCTCGACGCCACCTACTACGACACCGCCGCCCTGTGCCTGGCCGCACACGGCATCACGCTGCGGCGGCGCACCGGCGGCCACGACCCCGGCTGGCACCTGAAGCTGCCGGTGGGGCCATACGTACGCGACGAGATCCAGGCGCCGCCCGCCGTCCAGCTGCCCCGCGAGCTGGCCGGGCTCGTCCGCTCGCGGGTGCGCGGCGCCGTACTGGTGCCCGTCGTGCGGCTGCGGACCCGGCGCGTGCGGCGGCAGCTCATCGACGGTGACGGCGTGGTGCTGGCGGAGGTCGCGGTGGACACGGTGCGCGCGGAGCGGCCCGGCGGGGCGGGCGAGGCCGTCGCCTGGACCGAGATCGAGGTGGAGGCGGCGGCCGGCGCAGGTCCAGGGCTGCTGGACGCGGTGGACGCCTGCCTGGCCGACGGCGGAATCCGGCGCGGCGACGCCCCGTCCAAGCTCGCCCGCGCCCTGGCGGGTACCGGCCTCGGGGCGCGTCAGGGGGAGTCGCCCGGAGCGGAGCGGCGGAAGGGCGGCCGGTCCGCCGCCCCTCCGACCGCAGGTGACGTCGTGCTGGCCTACGCGCGCGAGCAGGTGCGGGAGATCGTCGCGCTGGATCCCGCGGTGCGGCGCGAACTGCCCGACGCGGTGCACCGGATGCGGGTCGCGACGCGCCGCCTGCGCAGCACGTTCCGCTCCTACCGTGCGGTGCTCGACCGGACGGTGACCGAACCGGTCGGCGTCGAACTGCGGTGGCTGGCAGGGGAGTTGGGTGCCGACCGGGACCGCGAGGTGCTCGCCGCGCGGATCCGGGACGGGCTGGCGGCGCCGGGCGGACCGCCGTGCGCCGGGCCGGTGCGCGACCGGGTCGACGCGTGGTCGCGTGCCCGCCGGAGCGGCGCGCGGCGGCGGGTCGTCGCGGTACTCGACGGGCAGCGCTACCTGGCGCTCCTGGACACCCTGGACGGGCTGCTCGCCGACCCGCCGCTGCGCAAGGCGGCCGGCAAGGCACCGCGCAAGGTGCTGACGAAGGCCGTCCGCAAGGACTTCGGGCGGCTGGCCCGCCGGATGGCCGCCTCGCCCGCCGCGCCGGCCGGGGAGCAGCGGGATCTGGCGCTGCACGCGGCGCGCAAGGCCGCCAAGCGGGCGCGGTACGCGGCGGAGGCGGCACGCCCGGCCCTGGGCGGACGTGCCGGGCGCTTCGCCCGCCGGATCGCCACCCTGCAGCAGCTGCTGGGCGACCACCACGACAGCGTGATGGCCCGCGAGGCGCTGCGTGAACTGGCCGCGGCGGCGCAGGAAGCGGGGGAGAGCGGATTCACGTTCGGGGTGCTCCACGGCCGCGAGGAGGCGGTGGCCGCGGACCGCGAGCGGGAGCTGCCCGCCCGGTGGGCGAAGGCCGCGCGGGCCGCCCGCCGCCTGGGCCTGACGGGCTGACGGCGCCGTCCGCGGTGACCCGGAGCGCACCGCCGATCACCCCGGGCACACGTCAGGGACGCCCCCGCGGGCACGTTAGGCTTGAGGGTCACCCCTGCCCGTCGACGAAAGATCCCGCGATGCCTGTCGAGTCGGTCTTCCCTCGCCTGGAGGCCCTCCTCCCGCATGTCCAGAAGCCGATTCAATACGTCGGCGGCGAGCTGAACTCCACGGTCAAGGAGTGGGACGACTGCGATGTCCGCTGGTCGCTCATGTACCCGGACGCGTACGAGGTCGGTCTCCCCAACCAGGGCGTCATGATCCTTTACGAGGTCCTCAACGAGCGTGAAGGCGTGCTCGCCGAGCGCACGTACAGCGTGTGGCCCGACCTCGAAGCGCTGATGCGCGAGCACGACGTGCCGCAGTTCACCGTCGACGCGCACCGCCCGGTCAGCGCCTTCGACGTGCTCGGCGTCTCCTTCTCCACCGAGCTGGGGTACACCAACCTCCTCACCGCCCTCGACCTGTCCGGCATCCCGATCGAGGCCAAGGACCGTACGGAGGATCACCCGCTGATCCTCGCGGGCGGCCACGCGGCCTTCAATCCGGAGCCGATCGCGGACTTCCTGGACTGCGCGGTCGTCGGTGACGGCGAGCAGGCGGTGCTGGAGATCACCGACATCATCCGCGCCTGGAAGGCCGAGGGCCGTCCCGGCGGCCGTGACGAGCTGCTGTTCCGCCTCGCGAAGACCGGCAGCGTCTACGTCCCCAAGTTCTACGACGTGGAGTACCTCGCCGACGGGCGGATCTCGCGCGTCGTGCCGAACCGCTCCGGCGTCCCGTGGCGGGTGTCCAAGCACACCGTCATGGACCTGGACGAGTGGCCCTACCCCAAGCAGCCGCTCGTCCCCCTGGCCGAGACCGTCCACGAACGGATGTCGGTCGAAATCTTCCGTGGCTGCACCCGCGGCTGCCGTTTCTGCCAGGCAGGCATGATCACGCGTCCCGTACGGGAGCGAAGCATCACCGGCATCGGCGAGATGGTGGACAAGGGGCTGAAGGCCACGGGATTCGAGGAGGTCGGCCTGTTGTCGCTGTCCTCCGCGGACCACACCGAGATCGGCGAGGTGGCGAAGGGCCTCGCCGACCGGTACGAAGAGGACAAGATCGGTCTGTCGCTGCCGTCGACCCGCGTCGACGCCTTCAACATCGATCTTGCCAACGAGCTGACGCGCAACGGCCGTCGCTCGGGACTGACCTTCGCCCCCGAGGGCGGCTCGGAGCGCATCCGCAAGGTCATCAACAAGATGGTCTCGGAAGAGGACCTGATCAGGACCGTCTCCACCGCCTACGGCAACGGCTGGCGGCAGGTGAAGCTGTACTTCATGTGCGGCCTGCCCACCGAGACCGACGAAGACGTCCTCCAGATCGGCGACATGGCGGTCAACGTCATCGCCGAGGGCCGCAAGGCGTCCGGGCAGAACGACATCCGCTGCACGGTCTCCATCGGCGGCTTCGTCCCCAAGCCGCACACGCCGTTCCAGTGGGCCCCGCAGCTCTCCGCCGAGGAGACCGACGCCCGGCTGACCAAGCTGCGCGACAAGATCCGCGGCGACAAGAAGTACGGCCGCTCCATCGGCTTCCGCTACCACGACGGCAAGCCCGGCATCGTCGAGGGCCTGCTCTCCCGCGGTGACCGCCGCGTCGGCTCGGTCATCCGCGCCGTCTACGAGGGCGGCGGCCGTTTCGACGGCTGGCGCGAGCACTTCTCCTACGACCGCTGGATGAAGGCGGCCGAGGAGACACTGCCCGGCTTCGGCGTCGACGTCGCCTGGTACACCACCCGCGAGCGCACGTACGAGGAGGTCCTGCCCTGGGACCACCTCGACTCCGGTCTCGACAAGGACTGGCTCTGGGAGGACTGGCAGGACGCACTCGACGAGACCGAGGTCGAGGACTGCCGCTGGACCCCGTGCTTCGACTGCGGCGTGTGCCCGCAGATGGACACCGAGATCCAGATCGGCCCGACCGGCAAGAAGCTGCTGCCGCTGTCGGTGAAGTGATCCCCTCGTGAGGGCCAAGTAGCCCTTGGGTAACGGCAGTTCGGCCCGGCCACCGTCAATGCGGTGGCCGGGCCGACGTCTGTGCGGACACACTGGTGCGATGCCGCAGCTCATCGCACCCACGGTCCGCGTACAGGCGTCCTTCCTCCAGGCCATGGCGGAGTTCCGCGCCGAGGGCAGAGGCGGGGACGACGACGGCTCGGCGGTGGCCAGGGAGATCCGGGCGTACGCCGACCGGTGGCACGACCCCGCCGTCTTCGCCGAATACACCGCCTGGCTGCGCTCCATGACCGAGGAGAAGACCGCCGTGGCGCTCGGGTACGTCCCCTGCGACACCTTCTGGTACGTCGAAGGCGACACCTACCTGGGACGCCTCGGCCTGCGCCACCGGCTCAACGACTTCCTGTTCGAGTACGGCGGCCACATCGGCTACGACGTACGCCCCACCGCCCGCCGCCGCGGGCACGCCACCGCGATGCTCGCCGCCGCACTGCCGCCGGCCCGCGCGCGCGGCCTCGACCAGGTGCTGGTCACCTGCGATGCGGACAACGTGCCCTCCCGTAAGGTCATCGAGTCGTGCGGCGGCGTGTTCGACGACCGCCGCGGGGCCAAGCTCCGCTACTGGGTGCCCACGGGCCGCCCGGAGGAGCGTCCGCGCAGGTGAGAAACGTGATCGTCAAGAAGTGAAGGGCCGGGGGAGCAGCGCATGGCATACGGGGGCGACCACACGCGAGGGCCGGTGGCGGGCCGTCAGGGGCCGCCGGCGGGCGGGGACGGCTGCTGCCTCGCCCAGCTGATCAAGATTCCGTTGCTGATCGTGCTGGTGCCGCTGCGCCTGCTGTGGGAAGCGCTGTGCTGGATCGGCCGGGCCGTGATCGCGCCGGTGGCGCGCTGGATCCACCGGTGGATCCTGGCACCCGTGGGACGGGCGATCGCCTGGCTGGCGCACTACCTGATCGTGGTGCCGGTGGCGTTCCTGGTGCGGTACCTGCTGGTGGTGCCGGCGCTCTGGATCCACCGGTGGATCCTCACCCCGGTGGGCAGGGCGATCGCCTGGCTGGTGCACCACCTCGTCGTCGTGCCGGTCGCGTTCCTCGTGCGCTATCTGCTCGTGGTGCCCGCGCAGTGGGCCTACCGGTGGATCCTGACGCCCCTCGGGCACGCGCTGGCCGCGCTGTTCCGCTGGCTCGTGGTGATCCCGGCCGTCGCGCTGTGGGAGTACGTGCTGTGGCCGGTCCTGCGCGCCGTCGGATCGGTGCTCGCGTCCTGCTGGCGGATCGCCGGGCGGGTGGCGCGGGCGGTCGGCCGCATCCTGGCGACGCTGTGGCGGTGGCTGGTCGTCGCGCCGCTGCGCTGGACCTACCGCTGGGTGTGCACTCCGGTGGGCCACGCGATCCGGGCGGTGTGCGGCCCGCCCCTGCGGGCGGCCCGCGATGCGGCCCGGGAGGTCGGCAGGGCGCTCTTCGGGGCGTAGGTCCTGCCGCGGGTACCGCCGGGGTGGTGGGACCGGCGGGAACCGCAGTGCCACAGGACGCGTACTCTGGGAGACGGTCCGGTTGTGAACCGTCTCCGCCGAGGCGGCGGTGACCCGGGCCGGACGGCGCGGTGAAAGCGCCGGTCCGAACGTTCCCCGCACCGCGGGGGTGGCCACACCGGCCGCTTGATACAAGGAGAAGTAGCACTGGGCAAGCGACAGCCCGAAGGCCCGCCGCCCGCACCGGCGGTGCAGCGCATTCGTCTGCGCTACACCAAGCGCGGCCGCCTCCGGTTCACCAGCCACCGCGACTTCCAGCGCGCTTTCGAGCGGGCGCTGCGCCGCGCCGAGATCCCCATGGCCTATTCGGCGGGCTTCTCGCCGCACCCCAAGGTGTCGTACGCCAACGCCGCCCCGACGGGTACCGGCAGCGAGGCCGAATACCTGGAGATCCAGCTCGCCCAGCACCGCGATCCGCAGAAGGTGCGCGAACTGCTGGACGCTTCGCTTCCGGCCGGGCTCGATGTGACCGACGCCGTCGAGGCGCGGACCAGCGGGCTGGCCGACCGGTTGCAGGCCTCGGTGTGGGAGATGCGGCTCGAAGGCGTCGACCCGGCGGCGGCGGAACAGGCCGTCGAGGCGTTCCTCGCCGCGGGTGAGGTGCAGGTCGAGCGCCGTACGAAGAACGGCATGCGGGCCTTCGACGCGCGTGCCGCGGTGGCCCGTCTGGAAGCTTCCGCAGATGAGTGCGATAGGCCCGACGGCAAAGCCTGTGCGATACTGCGGCTGGTTGTTCGGCATTTGACACCTGCCGTTCGACCCGACGACGTCCTGTCCGGCCTCCGAGCTACGGCCGACCTGGCGCCGCCGGTCCCCGCAGCGGTGACCAGGCTGGCGCAGGGGCTGCTCGATGAGGAGACCGGCGCGGTGACTGACCCGCTAGCGCCCGACCGCGACGCTGCCACGGCCGCCCCACCCACGGCCGCCGGGCAGAGTGCCGCGAAGGCGCCGAGTGGGGCCTCCCCGGCGAATTCCGGGGAAGGTACTGCGTAGGAGCGCCGTCGTCGCGTCGCCGATCAACCAGGGAGCCACCCCGGTGCGGCAGACGCACTGACCAGGAGACTTTCGCCGGTCCCCGACCTACGGGCCCGGCGAGCGAGACGACAGCTCCCGTGCGGCGCCCGCGCCCCGGACTGCGGAACCGCGCACATTACGCGGTCCGCGGCCGGAATCAGGCCCGGCGCCCGGGAGCGTGACGGGAGAACCGCCCGCATGCTCGAGCCCATTGAGCCCACCGAATCCACGCAGTCCGCGGACCGTGGTGCCGACGACAACAATTCCCCCAGCGACACCCTGCCGCCGCGCCGCAGGCGCCGTGCGGCATCCCGGCCCGCGGGCCCGCCGACCGGCAACGCCGGTACGGTCACGGCCGTGAGCGCCGATGCCGAGGCCGCAGCACCGCAGGAGGCGGCCACCGCGGCAGCCGTCAGCTCAGGCGACGACGCGGCTCCGGCCCGTCCGCGCCGCCGCGCCACCCGCAAGGTGTCGGCACCGGCCGGCCCCCCGCAGAGCGCCGCGGAGCAGGCCCCGGCCGCGGACGCCGCACCGGCCGATGACGAGGCGCCGCGCGCCCGTACCCGCCGCCGTGCGACCCGTAAGGCCACCGCGCCCGCCGGTGCGCCGCAGACCGCCGCCGAGACCCCGGCCGCCGTCGAGGCTCCGGCCGCGGAGCCCGAGGCGGAGGCCGTCGAGGCGCCCGCGGCGGAGCCCGCCGTCGCCGATGAGGCGCCCGCCCGACCCCGTCGCCGTGCCACCCGTAAGGCCACCGCTCCGGCCGGTGCGCCGCGTGGTGCCGCCGACGAGGCCGTGGCCGTCGTGCCCGCGGACGAGCCCGCGCCCCGGCAGGAGGCCGAGGAGAGCCCGGCGCCCGCCGAAGAGGCCAAGCCCGTACGCGGTCGCCGTCGCGCGACCCGCAAGGTGACCGCTCCGGCCGGTGCGCCGCAGGAGGCGGAGGAGAGCGCGCAGGCGCCGGCCGCCGCGCAGGAGGAGCCCGAGGCACCCAAGCGGCGTGCGCGCCGCCGTGGCGAGCGGGCCGCCGAGCCCGTCGCTGAGGCACCGGCCGCCGAGGAGCAGCCCGTGAAGGAGGCGCCCGCCCGTGGCCGCCGCCGCGCGCAGCGTCCGCCGACAGCCGTCTTCCAGGCGCCGGTGTTCACCGAGCCGATGTTCCAGACCCCGGAGAGCGCTGCCGCTGCCGCCGCCGCGGCGCGTCAGGAGGCGGAGGCGGCCGAGTCCGAGCAGCCCCGCGAGGAGCAGCCGCAGGCCGTATCCCGCAAGCGCCGCCGCCGTGGCGAGCGCCCCGAGCCCGAGCCGGTGGCCGCCGCCCCGGCGCCGGCCGAGCCGGAGGCCGTGGCCGTCGTCGAGGAAGAGGAGCCCGAGGAGGAGGTCGAGCAGCGCGAGAACGGCCCCGACGAGGAGTCGGGCGACCGTCCCTCGCGCCGCCGCCGCCGTGGTGGCCGCCGCCGTCGCCGCGGTGAGTCCGCCGACGCGGACGAGCAGGCCGCCGACGGCCGTACCGCCGAGCCGCGGGAGACCGCGGAGGCCGAGGCCGAGGCCGAGGAAGAGGCCGCCGCCGATGAGCAGGGCGGTGAGGACGACGACCACACCGGTGGCGGGTCCAGCAGCAGTCGCCGTCGCCGTCGCCGCCGTCGTCGCAGCGGTGACGCCGGTGAGGCCGAGGGCGCCGCGAACGGTGACGACCCCGAGCGCACCGTCGTCAAGGTCCGCGAGCCGCGCAAGAAGGACGAGTCGACCAGCGCCGACGAGGTGCAGTCGATCAAGGGCTCGACGCGTCTGGAGGCCAAGAAGCAGCGCCGCCGTGAGGGGCGCGAGCAGGGCCGCCGCCGGGTGCCGATCATCACCGAGGCGGAGTTCCTGGCGCGCCGCGAGGCCGTCGAGCGGGTCATGGTGGTCCGCCAGAGCGGCGAGCGCACCCAGATCGGCGTGCTGGAGGACGACGTCCTCGTCGAGCACTTCGTCAACAAGGAGCAGTCGACGTCGTACGTCGGCAACGTCTACCTCGGCAAGGTGCAGAACGTCCTGCCGTCGATGGAGGCCGCCTTCGTCGACATCGGCAAGGGCCGCAACGCCGTCCTGTACGCGGGTGAGGTCAACTTCGAGGCGCTGGGCATGGCCAACGGGCCGCGCCGCATCGAGACCGCGCTGAAGTCGGGCCAGTCGGTGCTGGTGCAGGTCACCAAGGACCCGATCGGCCACAAGGGCGCCCGGCTCACCAGCCAGGTCTCGCTGCCCGGCCGCTACCTCGTCTACGTGCCCGAGGGCTCGATGACGGGCATCAGCCGCAAGCTCCCGGACACCGAGCGGGCCCGGCTGAAGCAGATCCTCAAGAAGATCGTCCCCGAGGACGCGGGTGTCATCGTGCGCACCGCGGCCGAGGGCGCGAGCGAGGACGAGCTGGCGCGCGACGTCCAGCGGCTCCAGGCGCAGTGGGAAGAGATCCAGAAGAAGGCCAAGAGCGGCAGCTCCAGCGCGCCGACGCTGCTCTACGGCGAGCCGGACATGACCGTCCGGGTCGTCCGCGACATCTTCAACGAGGACTTCTCCAAGGTCATCGTCAGCGGCGATGACGCCTGGGAGACCATCCACGGCTATGTCGCGCACGTCGCGCCCGACCTCACCGACCGTCTGCAGAAGTGGACTTCGGACGTCGACGTCTTCGCGACGTACCGCATCGACGAGCAGCTGATGAAGGCGCTCGACCGCAAGGTCTGGCTGCCCAGCGGCGGTTCGCTGGTGATCGACAAGACCGAAGCGATGGTCGTGATCGACGTCAACACCGGGAAGTTCACCGGTCAGGGCGGCAATCTTGAGGAGACCGTCACCAGGAACAACCTGGAGGCGGCCGAGGAGATCGTGCGGCAGCTGCGGCTGCGGGACCTCGGCGGCATCGTCGTCATCGACTTCATCGACATGGTGCTGGAGTCCAACCGGGACCTCGTGCTGCGGCGGATGCTGGAGTGCCTGGGCCGGGACCGTACGAAGCACCAGGTGGCCGAGGTGACCTCGCTGGGTCTGGTGCAGATGACCCGTAAGCGGGTCGGCCAGGGCCTGCTGGAGTCGTTCTCCGAGCCCTGCGTGCACTGCAACGGCCGTGGCGTCATCGTCCACATGGACCAGCCGACCTCCGTCGGTGGCGGCGGCAAGCGCAAGAAGAAGGGCAAGGGCGGCAACGGCGAGCGGCACGAGCACCACGAGCCGGCCGTCGAGCAGCCGGTGGCCGAGCCGGCCGCCGAGGAGGCGCAGGAGCTGGAGCCCGCGCCGGTGACCGAGGCGGAGCTGCAGCCCGCGGTGGCCGACGCCGACGAGTGGTTCGGCAGCCCGGCGGAGGCCGAGGCAGCCGCCGGACGGGTCCGTGGCCGTCGCCGTGCGAGCCGGAAGGCGTCCGCTCCCGCGGGCGCGCCGAAGGCGGCCGAGGCCGCGGCGATCGTGGTGCCGGCCGCCGAGCCGGTGGCCGAGCAGGCCCCGGAGCCGGAGCCTGAGCCCGTCGAGGTGCCCGCAGCGGCGGAGCCCGCACCGGCCCGTCCGCGTCGCCGTGCGACCCGTAAGGCGACCGCTCCCGCGGGCTCGCCGCAGGTCGCCGACGCGGGGACGGTCGTGGTGAGCGCCCCGGAGCAGGCCGCTGAGCCCGCGCCTGAGCCGGCTGCCGAGGTGCCCGCAGAGGGCGCCGAGGCCGCCTCCGATGAGGCGGCACAGCCCGCGAAGAAGACGGCGAAGAAGGCGGTCCGCAAGACGGCAGCCAAGAGCGCCGCCACCAAGACCGCGGCGAAGAAGACCGCGGCGAAGACGGCGACGGCCAAGAAGACGGCGGCGAAGAAGACCACCACCGCCAAGAAGACCGCCGCGAAGAAGACGACGACGGCCAAGAAGACCACGGCCAAGAAGACGACGAAGGCGGCGGCCAAGAAGACCGCTGCCGCCGAGCAGCCCGCGCTGCCGTCGGTTTCCGCCGCCGCGGAGGACTGAGCACCTCAGGGTGCCGGGCAAACCGCGCCCCGGGTCGGGTGACCCGGGGCCGGTTTGACCCCCTGGTCAAGGCCCCGTAACCTTGACCGTCGGTGTCTGTGACACCAAACCCCTGAGCAAACACCTCTCGGTTCGCCGAGGGAGGCCGCTCGTCCACTCGGATTCCACGGGCCTTTCCCTAGCCCGTGTGAGCGGCTGGCATCAGAGGATCGAAACCTAGCGAGAGAGAGTTCCGCGTGTACGCGATCGTGCGCACCGGCGGCCGTCAGCAGAAGGTTGCTGTCGGCGACGTCATCGAAGTTGACCGCCTTTCGACCAGCAAGGTCGGCGACACCGTCGAGCTCTCGACGCTGCTCGTCGTCGACGGCGACTCGGTCACCAGCGACCCCTGGGTCCTGGCCGGCGTGAAGGTCCAGACCGAGGTTGTGGACCACCACAAGGGCAACAAGATCCGGATCCAGAAGTACAAGAACAAGACCGGTTACAAGAAGCGGATCGGCCACCGCCAGCTCCACACGGCGCTGAAGATCACCGGCATCGACGCTCCGGCGAAGTAAGGGACTGAGGAGACATGGCACACAAGAAGGGC
Organism: Streptomyces sp. NPDC050161; assembly: GCF_044460025.1. Lineage (NCBI taxonomy): Bacteria > Bacillati > Actinomycetota > Actinomycetes > Kitasatosporales > Streptomycetaceae > Streptomyces > Streptomyces sp. NPDC050161. The sequence continues at coordinate 445,115 of NZ_JBITJM010000002.1, forward strand.
GCATCGTCCACTCGGAACGGTCGCGATTCCAATGCTCAGCGGCTCGGCGTGAAGCGCTTCGGCGGTCAGGCCGTCAACGCCGGTGAGATCCTGGTCCGCCAGCGCGGCACCCACTTCCACCCGGGCACCGGTGTCGGCCGCGGCGGCGACGACACCCTGTTCGCCCTGGCTGCGGGCGCGGTGCAGTTCGGCACCCACCGTGGTCGCAAGGTCGTGAACATCGTTCCGGCCGGCGAGTAATCAGCTACCGGGCGACAGCTCAGCAGTAGCACCACTCCGAGGGCGGACCGCCTTTTCCCGTGAGAGCGGGAAGGCCGGTCCGCCCTCGGCGTGTTAATACAGAGACATTCCCGTAGTTATCTGGAGGACCCCACCATGACCACCTTCGTGGACCGCGTCGAGCTGCACGTCGCCGCGGGTAACGGAGGCCACGGCGTGGCCTCCGTGATGCGGGAGAAGTTCAAGCCGCTCGGCGGACCCGACGGCGGCAACGGCGGACGCGGCGGCGATGTGATCCTCGTCGTCGACCAGGACGTCACCACACTTCTCGACTACCACCACCACCCGCACCGCAAGGCCACCAACGGCCAGCCGGGCGCGGGTGACCACCGTTCGGGCAAGAACGGCCAGGACCTGGTCCTGCCGGTTCCCGACGGCACCGTCATCCTGGACCGTCAGGGCAATGTGCTCGCCGACCTCGTCGGCCAGGGCACCACCTTCATCGCGGGGCAGGGCGGCCGGGGCGGGCTCGGCAACGCCGCGCTGGCCTCCGCCCGCCGCAAGGCGCCCGGTTTCGCGCTGCTCGGTGAGCCCGGCGAGGCCAGGGACATCGTCCTGGAGCTGAAGACCGTCGCGGACGTCGCGCTGGTCGGCTACCCGAGCGCGGGCAAGTCGTCGCTGATCTCGGTGCTCTCCGCGGCCAAGCCGAAGATCGCCGACTACCCGTTCACGACCCTGGTGCCCAACCTCGGCGTGGTGACGGCGGGTTCGACCGTCTACACCATCGCCGACGTGCCGGGCCTGATCCCGGGTGCCAGCCAGGGCAAGGGCCTGGGCCTGGAGTTCCTGCGGCACGTCGAGCGCTGCGAGGTGCTGGTGCACGTGCTGGACACCGCGACGCTGGAGTCCGAGCGCGACCCGCTCTCCGACCTCGACACCATCGAGGCCGAGCTGGCGCAGTACGGCGGCCTGGAGAACCGGCCGCGGGTGGTCGTCCTGAACAAGGTCGACATCCCCGACGGCAAGGACCTCGCCGACATGATCCGCGGTGACCTGGAGGAGCGCGGCTACCGCGTCTTCGAGGTCTCGGCCGTCGCACGCATGGGCCTGAAGGAGCTGTCCTTCGCGCTGGCCGAGATCGTGGCCGCGGCCCGTGCCGCCAAGCCGGTGCAGGAGGCCACCCGCATCGTGATCCGCCCGCAGGCCGTGGACGACACCGGCTTCACGGTCACCGAGGAGGCCGAGGGCCTCTACCGCGTGCGCGGCGAGAAGCCGGAGCGCTGGGTGCGGCAGACCGACTTCAGCAACGACGAGGCCGTCGGCTACCTCGCCGACCGGCTCAACCGCCTCGGCATCGAGGACGCGCTGCTCAAGGCCGGCGCGCGGACCGGCGACGGCGTGGCGATCGGCCCCGAGGACAACGCCGTGGTCTTCGACTGGGAGCCGACGATGGCGGCCGGCGCGGAGATGCTCGGCCGGCGCGGCGAGGACCACCGCATGGAGGCGCCGCGGCCCGCCGCCCAGCGCCGCAGGGACCGGGACGCGGCGCGCGACGAGGCCGACGAGGAGTACGACGGCTTCCGCCCGTTCTGATGTGGCACGGGACGGCCCCCGGGAGGTGAACTCCTCCCGGGGGCCGTCCCGTTGTGCGGCGGGCGCAGGTCAGGCGTCGGTGCGGATCACCACGTCCAGGGTGCGCGGGCCGTGCACACCCTCGACCCGCTCCAGCTCGATGTCGGAGGTCGCCGACGGGCCGCTGATCAGCGTCGTCGGGCGGCCGGGAGCGAGCCGGGCGACGGCCTCCGGGACGCCGACCACGACCGTCGACAGGTCGACGACGCAGACGTGCAGGTCGGGGACGAGGGAGAGGGCGCGCCTGCCCTGGCCGGGCGAGCCGTCGAGGAAGATCGTGCCGGTCTCGGCGCAGCTGACGGCGGAGGCGGTGACCACGCCGTCCAGCGCGTCGAGGCGGGGCGCGGGGACGTCCGCCGCGTCCTCCTGGACCTCGCCTTCGTACGCGGCGAGCCAGGCGGGGTCGAGCCCCGGGGGGACGCCGATCCGGCGGGCGGCGCGGTCGTGCAGGACCGCGGCGACGGTGGCGGCGGTGCCGTCGGCGGTGCAGGTGTGGACGTGCGCCTTGTAGTCGACCAGCCGGTCGGTCAGCAGGGCGAGCCGCTGGTCGTCGGGCAGGGTGCGGCCGGTGCGGTAGGCGCGCGGGACGGTCACCTCCTGGGCGGGGGCCAGGGCGAGGGCGTCCCGGACGCGTCCGAGCACCGTCTCTCGTGCGGTCGCCGATGCGCTCATCGCTGCTCCTCGGAGTCGTCGTGTGCCGCGGCCCGCTGCCGGGCCCCTTCGTCCGCCGCGCCTTGCAGGGTGGCGGCGCCCTCGTCGGACGCGAGCCAGGCGCGGAAGCTCTGCCGGGGCGGTGCGGGGGTGTCCCGGCTGTCGCTCCAGCCGCTGAAGGGCGGCGGCAGGTGCGAGATCGTGCCGTCCCGGCCGCCGAGCACCCGGCCGAGGCCCGCGGCCTTCTGCGCGGCGGTGTAGAGCTTCGGGCGCTTCATCACGCCGGCCGCGGCCTTCATCGCCAGCTTCTCCGGCGTGGTGCCGGACTGCTCGGTCTTCTGGTGGCGCAGTTCGACCAGCAGCGACGGGATGTCGATCTTCACCGGGCAGGCGTCGAAGCAGGCGCCGCAGAGGCTGGAGGCGTACGGCAGCGAGCTGTTGGGGTCGTCCTTGGCGGCGTGCATCCCGGCGAGCTGCGGGGTGAGCACCGCGCCGATCGGGCCCGGGTACGTCGATCCGTAGGCGTGGCCGCCGGCCCGTTCGTACACCGGGCAGACGTTGAGGCAGGCCGAGCAGCGGATGCAGTGCAGCGCCGCGCGGCCGACGCTGTCGGCGAGCGCGGCGGTGCGGCCGTTGTCGAGCAGCACCAGGTGGAACTCCTGCGGCCCGTCGCCCGGTGTGACGCCGGTCCACATCGAGGTGTACGGGTTCATCCGCTCGCCGGTGGAGGAGCGGGGGAGGAGCTGGAGGAAGACCTCCAGGTCCTGGTAGCGGGGGATGACCTTCTCGATGCCCATGACGGTGATCAGCGTCTCGGGCATGGTCAGGCACATCCGGCCGTTGCCCTCGGACTCGACGACCGCGAGGGTGCCGGTCTCGGCGACGCCGAAGTTGGCGCCGGAGACGGCGACCTTCGTCGTCATGAACTTCTCGCGCAGGTAGGCGCGCGCGGCGGCGGCGAGGTGGGCGGGCACCGCGTCCAGCGACGGGTCGACGCCGGGGATCTCCTTGAGGAAGATCTGCCGGATCTCGTCGCGGTTGCGGTGGATGGCGGGGACCAGGATGTGCGACGGCTTGTCGTGCGCGAGCTGCACGATCAGCTCGGCGAGGTCCGTCTCGTACGGGGTGATGCCGCGGCTTTCGAGGTGCTCGTTGAGGCCGATCTCCTGGGTGGCCATCGACTTGACCTTGATGACCTCGTCGCTGCCTGTCGCCTCGATCAGCCGGGTGACGATCGCGTTGGCCTCGACACCGTCGCGGGCCCAGTGGACGGTGCCGCCGCGCTCGGTGACCTTGCGTTCCAGCTCCTCCAGCAGGTCGGGCAGCCGGTTCATGGTGTCGGCCTTGATCGCCGACCCGGCGTCGCGCAGCTGCTCCCAGTCCGGCAGTTCACCGGTGACGGCCAGCCGCTTGGCGCGGATGGTGTGGGTGGCCCGGCCGAGGTTGCGGCGCAGCTGCTCGTTGCGCAGCTCGCCGTCGGCGGCCTTGGGGAAGGCGGCGTCGCCGCGCAGATTGCCCTCGCCGTACGGGGCGCGGGGCGGGGTGGCGGGCATGCCGAGGAAGGTGCTCATCGGACGGCCTCCGTCAGGACGTGGGGCGCGGTGCGGGTGGCGGCGAGGATCTGCGCGAGGTGCAGGGTGCGGGTACCGGCCTTGATGCGGCTCAGACCGCCGCCGATGTGCATCAGGCAGGACGAGTCGCCAGCGGTGCAGACGTCGGCGCCGGTATGGGTGATGTGGCCGATCTTGTCGTGCAGCATCGCCGACGAGGTCGCGGCGTTCTTGACGGCGAAGGTGCCGCCGAAGCCGCAGCAGGAGTCGGCTTCGGGCAGTTCCACCAGGTCGATGCCGTCGACGGCGCGCAGCAGCCGCAGCGGCTTGTCGCCGACCCGCAGCATCCGCAGCGAGTGGCAGGTGGGGTGGTAGGTGACGCGGTGCGGGAAGTGGGCGCCGACATCGGTGACGTCCAGGACGTCGACGAGGAACTCGGAGAGTTCGTAGGTCTTGGCCTTGACGGTGGTGACGGCGACGCGCAGCGCCCGGTCCCCGTACCGCTCGGCGACGATCTCGTGCTGGTGGCGCACGGAGCCGGCGCACGAGCCGGACGGCATGACCACGGCGTCGATCGCCGCGTCCCCGAACTGCTCGGCGAAGCCGCGCACCAAGGGGACGGGTTCGCGTTGGTAGCCGGTGTTGACGTGCATCTGGCCGCAGCAGGTCTGCTCCGGCGGGAACACCACTTCGTGGCCCAGGCGGGCCAGCAGGACGGCGGTGGCCTTCACCGCGTCGGGGAAGAGGGTGTCCCCCAGGCAGGTGGCGAAGAGTCCGATACGCATGGGAGTGCCTCCCCATCAATTTACGGTCCGACCATTCTACTCTCGGTCCTTTCGGTTTCGAGAGAGCGGCTCTTGCCGGGTGTACCCGGATGTGTGGGGTGGGGTGCGCAACGGCGGACGGCCCGGCACCCGTAGAGGGGGCCGGGCCGTCCGGGCCGGACAGATCAGGCGGGGGCGGGCGGGGTCAGGCGGCCCCGTCGCCCGCCGCCTCGTCGACCAGCGTGCCGTGGATGCCGCGGATGTGCCGCTCGACGAGGTCGGCAGCGGCCGTGCCCTCGCCGGCCCGCACCAGCCGCAGCAGCTCGGTGTGGTCGTCGTTGAGCGCCGCCGCGGTGGCCGGCCAGTCATCGGCCGCCTCCAGGGCGCGCAGGATCAGCGGGCGCACCGACTCGCGGACGGCGGCGGTGAGGGTGGAGGTCAGGTCGTTGCCCGAGCCGCGCGCCATCTGGACGTGGAAGCGGGTGTCCAGGTCGTTGAACTCGGCGGCGGCCAGGCCGGGTTCGCGCAGCCGGGCGAGGATCTCGTCGGCCTCGGCCAGGTCCTTGTCCGTCGCGCGGCGGGCCGCCGCCTCGAAGCTGGAGCGTTCCAGGGTGACCCGGGCCTCCAGGACGTTCTCCAGGCTGTAGCTGCCGAGCGCGAAGTGCAGCCGCAGCAGCCGCCCGAGGGCGTCATCGGGATGGCGCACGATCCGGGCCCCGGCATCGGCGCCCCGGCCGGCGTGCGCGACCAGCACCCCGATCGTCTCCAGCACCCGCAGCGCCTCGCGCAGCGCGGACCTGCTGACGCCGAGCGCGGGCGCCAGTTCACGTTCGGGCGGCAGCCGGTCGCCCGCCTTCAGCTCACCGGCGAGCACCTGCGCCTCGATGCTCTCCAGCACCAGCTCGTGCGTACGGGACTGCCGCACGGGGCGCCACTCGGCCGCCATCCCACACCTCTTGGCTCGCTCTACGGATCGGGCCGGCGCCCACCGGGGCCCGGCCGTGTCCCTCACATTCTATGGTCCGACCGTAGGGGCGCGGCCCGGCCGGTGCAGGGCCCGCGCCGCCGCCGGAAACGCGAGCGGGGCCCGTCGGAAACGCGAGCGGGGCCCGTCGGAACGGGCCCCGCTGTCGTGCGAAAACTCCGGTCAGACGGCCGCGGGAGCGTCCGGGGCGCCGTTCGGCTCGGCCGCCTCCGCCTCCTCCAGGGAACGCTGGGCGGGAATCCCGGCCAGCCGGTGTTCCATCCGGACCCGGCGGGCTTCGGCCTTCGCGCAGAGGTCGAGCGCCGCCTGGTTGAAGCGGACCGGCGAGGGCGGGTCCGAGGGGCCGAGCAGATGCTCCTTGAGGGCCGCGCGCTCGCCCGCGAGGGTGTCCTTCTCCGGGTTGCGGACCGTGTCGAGCAGGTCGGCGACCCCCTCGGCAGCCGGCGTGAGGATCGTCGCCGCGCGCACCGTCGGGAACTGCGAACGGAAGTCGTCCTCGGTCATCCCCGAGGTGTTGGCGACCGCGTACGGCTTCTCGCTGGAGAGGTAGTCGGAGACCACGCTGGAGACGTCGGTGATCAGCACGTCGGCCTGGTTGAAGCAGCCGAAGATGCCGGGCCGCGCGGTGGTGATGACGAGGTGCTCCCACTCGGGGAAGGACGCCCAGTACGCCTCTTCCCAGGCGGAGGCCGCATCCGCCACCGCGGCGGCGCGGCCCTGCGGGGGCGTGCCCTGGAGCCGCATCCGCTCCAGTTCGTCGGAGCTGGGGCGGAACGCGGAGGTGGTGAGCGCGGTCAGGGCGTCGCGGCGGCGGACCAGTTCGGCCGCGGCCTCCGGGCCGGGGCGCGCGCCGTCCCGCTTGGTGTTCGCCTCGGCGATCATCGCCCGGATACGGGAGTTGGCGGCGCCCGCACGCGGGTCCACGGAACCGGTCATCGGGTGCGGCTTGTACAGCAGCCGCACCGAGGGGTCGGCCAGCAGCTCGCGGACGATGTTCTCACCGGCCAGGATCACCGAGGTGTTGCCCGGGTTCCCGTCCCAGCCCTCCCAGGTCGGGGCGTACAGCACGGTCGTCATACGGCCGGCGGGCGCGCCCTCGTACGGCCGGATCGGGGCCAGCTGCGGGCGGCCCACCTCGACGACGTCCTTGTCCTCCACACCGATGTCGGCGAGCTGGTAGCGGTCGCGGGCCGCAGGTCCCGCCACCCACACCTCGTCGTACGCCTTCGCGTACGGGTTGCAGGAGGACAGCTTGTCGCTCTCGCCGTGGTTGGTGAAGGCGTGCTTGATGGAGGGGATGCGCAGGATCTGCGAGGTCTTGCCGGAGTTCGCCGGGTGCAGCAGGAGCTGGAGCGTGGTGTGCTCCAGGCGCATCAGGTTGGCGACCTTGGGGATGCAGACGATCGGGATGTCCGTCGCCTCGATCTTCTGCACCATGAAGCGCTCGCGGAGCACGATGATCGGGTTGCCGTCCAGGTCGGCGAGGGTGGAGAGCCACATGTTGGCCTGGTAGGCGGACGAGGCGCCGCCGGAGAAGTACATGCCGACCGTCGGCCGGTATGCGGCCAGCCAGTTGTCCAGCCACTCCAGGGCGCGCGCCTCGTTGATCACCCGCTTCTTGGGGAGCAGCCAGGTGCTGAGGTAGAGGCCGCCGCCGAGGGAGAGGACCAGCGAGACGGTGAGGCCGATGCCGCCCCAGAACGCGTCCGTGGTGAGAGCGGTCACCATCATGCCGATGGTGGTGGGGACCGAGAAGCGCAGCAGGCGCCGGCCGGTCTGGCGGGAGAGGAGACGCGGGGGCGCGTCGGACAGGCCCAGCGCGCTCGCGTCGATGTTCCGGGTCACGAACGGCAGCGCGCGGCTCCTGCGGACCAGCACGGCGATCGCCTGGCACACGAAGTGCGTGCCGTAGAAGACCAGCAGGGCGATGGTCAGCGGCGCCTGCTCGACGAGCGGGTTGATGCCGTCGATGTGCAGCAGGCCGACCAGTATCAGCATGTCGCGCAGCAGTTGGCGGACCGTGACGTCGAACCGGATCCGGCCGAGCACGGCGAGCAGTCCCGGTTGCTTGTGCTGGAGGATCAGATCGAGAGCCAGGTTGACCACGGACGCGGCGATGAACAGCGGAATGACGGGCAGCAACGCGCCGAGGAGCTGGGCGATGAACGCGACCATCATCGCGAGCAGCGCCACGAGCTGCATGGCTCGGCGGGGGGCGATTCCGGGGGAAGGCACGAGGGGAGGGCTCCTGGCAGCAAGAAGGTCAGGGAAGGCCGAGGGGGCGGCCGAGTCCCGCGCTGCGACGCCGCCGGGCGGCGAAACGGGACCGATGGACACCCGACCGTATGACCTTGTTGGCTCCGGTGACAATCTGCTGTGGCTCTCATCACCGCGAAAGCGGACCAATCGAACGCAACCTCCGGGGCGTTACTTCCGTCTTATGGGAAATCACCGCGACGCGACATACGTGACGGTGCGCACGTGAAGTGCGGTGCCGCAGGGCACCGGCCGTCGCCCGGTGCGAGCAGCCGTCCGCCGACCGATATCCCCGCGCGGCCCGCCGGCGCCCTGCCGTAGATTTGCGGAGAGGGACGCGGTACGGGACGGCCCGTACGGCGGACGATGGCGAGCACAGGGGTAGCAGGTGGCAGGCGCAAGTCAGGACGCAGGGGCGGCACGTGGGGCCTCGGCCGACGAGGGGCACGGGCGACGGGAGGGTGTCGCGGAGGCCCGCCGGATCGTGGTGAAGGTCGGCTCCTCCTCGCTGACCACGGCGTCCGGCGGGCTGGACGCGGACCGGGTGGACGCCCTGGTGGACGTCCTGGCCAAGTACCAGGACAAGGAGATCGTGCTGGTCTCGTCCGGCGCCATCGCGGCCGGTCTCGCCCCCCTCGGGTTCGACAAGCGGCCCCGCGACCTCGCCCGCCAGCAGGCCGCCGCCAGCGTCGGGCAGGGCCTGCTCGTCGCCCGCTACACCGCCTCCTTCGCGCGCTACGGCCGCCGGGTCGGCCAGGTCCTGCTGACCAGCGACGACACCAGCCGCCGCGCCCACTACCGCAACGCCTGCCGCACCCTCGACCAACTGCTGGCCATGGGCGCCGTGCCGATCGTCAACGAGAACGACACCGTCGCCACCGACGAGATCAGGTTCGGCGACAACGACCGGCTGGCCGCGCTCGTCGCCCACCTCGTCCGCGCCGACCTGCTCGTCCTCCTCTCCGACGTCGACGGCCTCTACGACGGCGACCCCTCCACCCCCGGCACCTCCCGGATACCTCAGGTCAGCGGGCCCAAGGACCTCGAAGGCATCGTCATCGGCAGCGCCGGGCGTGCCGGTGTGGGCACCGGCGGCATGGTCACCAAGGTGGAGGCCGCCAGGATCGCGGCGGCTGCCGGCGTCCCCGTCGTCCTCACCTCCGCCGTGCACGCCGCCGACGCCCTGGCCGGCGGCCCGACCGGCACCCACTTCCTGCGCACCGGACGGCGCTCCGCCGACCGGCTGCTCTGGCTCGCGCACGCCTCCACCCCGCGCGGCGCGCTGGTGCTCGACGACGGCGCGGTCCAGGCCGTCGTCGAACGCCACTCCTCGCTGCTGCCCGCCGGAATCGCCTCCGTCGACGGGGAGTTCTCGGCCGGCGACCCGGTCGAGCTGCGGGACGGCACCGGCCGGGCCGTCGCCCGGGGTCTCGTCAACTTCGACGCCAGGGAAATCCCCCGTTTGATAGGGCGCTCGACCCGCGACCTCGCCCGCGAACTGGGCCCCGCCTACGAGCGCGAGGTCGTGCACCGGGACGACCTGGTCCTCCTGCACCACTGATCCCGGACGCCCCAACGGGCTTTGCGGGCAACAGGGTTGGGCGGCCCGCCGGAGCCCGTCGGTCCGCCTTTCCGCGGGGACCTTCGTAAAAACGCCCCCGCGAGAGCCCGCGGGCTGGTCAACTTTGTTGCGGGGGCGCCGCAGATGAGCGGCGCCCGCAGCACGCCGAGGAACGACCGCACCGATCGGCTCCGCACCCCGAGCGCGGAGCGATTCGCATCACAGGAGGCCGCCGGTGGTACGAGGGCGCCCAGGGGCACAGCTCCGCGGGACGGCGGAGCGCGCACTGACCAGCGTCGGGCCGGGCAGCACCGCCGCCCGGCCGGAGGACGACGCCGGCGCGCAATGGCACGGCACACCACAGGAGGCAGCGCGTCCGGAGCGCCAGGAGGTGTCCCGGTTGTGGCACATCACGCTCAGCGTCTCCGGGGCCGAGGCCCCCTTGACGGACGTGCGGCGGGCGCTCGAACAGCTCGCCCACGACCACCCCTTCCTGCTGACCAGCCGCTATGCCAATGACCACGCCGAGATCCGGTACTGGGAGGAGGCCCGGGACCTGCACGACGCCGCCGCGGTCGCACTGCGGCTGTGGGGCGAACACCGCTCCACGGCCAAGCTGCCGCCGTGGGAGATCGTCGGCCTGGAGGTCATCGACCGCGAGACCTACCACCAGCGCATCGCCGAGGGCTACGGCCCGCCGCCCGCTTCACCGGTCGGGGTCCATCCGTACTGAGCCGGCGGGGACGCCTCGTCGGGCGGCAGCCCACGGGCGTCCCACGGGCCTCCCGATGGCGTCCCGTAGACCTCCCGCGGCCGTTCCACGGGCGTCCCGCCGGCCTTCCCCGGCGCGCTGTGGCCCGCCCCTGCGCCGTCCCCGCCGTCCCGCACCCGTCCCGAGTACGTCCCGCAGCCGTCCCGTTCCGTGAACCGCCCCCGGCCACCGGCCGTCGTTTCGCTAGGCTGCCGCCCATGACCAGCAGCGCATCACCCACCTCGCCCGTCATCGAGACCGCAACCCGCGCCAAGGAGGCAGCCGCCGTCCTGGCGCCGCTGCCGCGTACCGCCCGTGACGGCGCGCTGCTCGCCATCGCCGACGCCCTCGTCGCCCGTACGCAGACGATCGTCGACGCCAACGCCGATGACGTCGCCAAGGCGCGGGCGGCGGGCACCGCCGAATCGCTCGTCGACCGGCTCACCCTCACCCCCGAGCGGATCGCCGCCATCGCCGCCGACGTGCGCGACGTCGTCGCCCTGCCCGACCCGGTCGGCGAGGTCGTCCGCGGCTCGACCCTCCCCAACGGCCTCGACCTGCGGCAGGTCCGCGTCCCCCTCGGCGTCATCGGCATCATCTACGAGGCCAGGCCCAACGTCACCGTGGACGCCGCCGCCCTCTGCCTCAAGTCAGGCAACGCCGTGCTGCTGCGCGGCTCGTCCTCCGCCTACGCCTCCAACAGCGCCCTGGTCGACGTGCTCCGCGACGCCGTCGAGAGCGCCGGGCTGCCCGCCGACGCCGTCCAGCTCGTCCCCGGCGAGAGCCGCGAATCGGTGCGCGAGCTGATGCGCGCCCGCGGCCTGGTCGACGTGCTGATCCCGCGCGGCGGTGCCTCGCTGATCCGCACCGTCGTGGAGGAGTCCACCGTGCCGGTCATCGAGACCGGCACCGGCAACTGCCACGTCTACGTCGACGAAGCCGCCGACATCGACATGGCGCTCGACATCCTGATCAACTCCAAGGCCCAGCGGCCCAGCGTCTGCAACTCCGCCGAGACGGTCCTGGTACACGCCGGGATCGCCGACGCGTTCCTGCCGCGCGCCCTCGAAGCGCTCACCCAGGCCGGCGTGATCGTGCACGGCGACACCGCCTGGCAGCAGGCGGGCCCCGGCCTGGTCGCCCCCGCCACCGACGAGGACTGGGCGACCGAATACCTCTCGTACGACATCGCCGCCGCCGTGGTGCCCGACCTCGACGCGGCGGTCGCACACATCCGCCGCTGGACGTCCGGCCACACCGAGGCCATCGTCACCACCTCGCAGGCCGCCGCCCGTCGCTTCACCCAGTTGGTGGATGCGACGACCGTCGCCGTCAACGCCTCCACCCGCTTCACCGACGGCAGCCAGTTCGGCTTCGGCGCCGAGATCGGCATTTCCACCCAGAAGCTGCACGCCCGCGGCCCCATGGGCCTGCCCGAGCTGACCTCCACGAAGTACATCGTCACCGGCGACGGCCACACCCGCTGACCGCCCGCCGGATTCCGCGCGATCCCTGCCCAAAACGACCCGCCGGGGCTACCCTGGACGGGTGCCGGACGACGTGGGGGGCAAGCCGTTCCCGGACGGTGATCAGCCCGACGAGCACGACCACGGGAGCCACGGAAGCGCGGACGAAGAATTCGCCTCCGTGGTCTTCGACGAGGCTTTCGTCCGTGCCGCGCAGATCCATGAACCCTCGGCCGTCGAGCGACTGCTCGCCGCCGCCGAGGCCCGCGCCGAGGCGGAAGCCCGCCCCGGACCCGGCCTCGGCCCCGACCACGAAGGCCCCGAGGGGCTGGACGGCGGACCGGGCACCCGCGCCCGCCGTCGCGCCCGCCGCGATCCGGACGGCTTCGACCCGGAAGCCGACGACTACGACACCTACGACGAGTACGCGCCCTACGACCCGTACGGCCCCTACGGCGGCGCGCTGCGCCCCTACCGGACCGCCCGCTGGCACCGCCCGGTGGCCTGGGTGCTCGCGCTGGTCATGGGCGTCGGTCTGGTCGCGCTGGCCTTCGCCGCCGTCTACCGCGGAGCCTCGGGCAAGGCCCCGAACCCGGCGCCGCGGCCCGCATCCAGCGGCGTGGACAGCACCCAGGGCGGAGGCACCACCGCGAGCGGACGCCCGGGGCTGCCCCCCTCCGCGTCGGCCGGATCCGCCCCGCCGTCCGCCTCCGCCGTGCCCAGGCCGCACTGACCGACCGCCCGGCCGACGAGCGGCCCGGCAGGCGCCGCGCCCCGGCGCACAGGCCCCCGCGCACGGCCCGCGGGCGCCGCGCCCGGCAGGTCGCGGCGCACCGTCCGCCGAAGTTGCCGGGCCCCGGGGCGTTTACCCACCGCCTCACCGACCTACCCTTGTTGTATGACCGGGCGAGGTGACCCTCCCGAGGGGACGCCCAACGGCGCCCCGGGAGGCGGTGAGGACGAATACCGATCCGTTGTCTTCGACGAGTCGTTCGTGCGGGCTGCCCGACTCCAGGAGTTCTCCGCCGACGAGCGACTGGGCGAGCACCACGCGCCCGCAGTCCGGCCCCGCCATCCCTGGCTGCGGGCCGCCGGATCCCGGCAGGCCCTGCTGCTGGTGCTGCTGATCGTGCTCGCCTTCGGCACCGCCATCTACATGGGCGTACGCCACCCGTACAAGACGCCCGACCCGGTCAAGGTGCAGGCCCTGCGGTCCGCCGTCATCCCGCTCACGCCGCCGGGCAAGGTGCCGGGCGGCGCCCCTGATGACCTCATCGCGCACAGCCCGGCGGCGCACTTCCGGGTCGGCGCGGCGGGGGTCAACCTGCCCACCGTCGAGCGCACCCGGCACTTCTCCGACAGCCAGATCGTCACCGCGATGAGCATCGCCAAGGACTACCTCGTCCGCTCCTCGATCGACCCGGCCACCCTCACCGGCGGATCCGTACGGCCCGTGCGGCTCCTCCTGGACACCGGCCAGCTCGACCAGTTCGACCGGAGCCTGGCCCGCCCCACCGACGACGGGCACCACGCCGCGACCGGCTGGCTGGTGCGCTTCGACCCCCGCACGACCGCGCTCGCCGACCGGGACGTACGCGTCGACGGCACCCTCGCCGCGTCGGAGAGCGGCCCCGACGCGCTGGACGTCACCGCCGACTACACCTTCGTCTACGCCGTGCGCGCCACCCACGAGGGCGCCCAGCGGGCGGACAACGGCACCGGGCGGCCCCTACCGGGCGCCACCTCGCTCTTCACCGTCCGGCGCGAGATGCACTTCCGCCTCAGCCGCGCCGACCTCGACGACCACCGGCTCGAGGTCGTCCAGAGCAGCACGCAGGCAGGGCCGATGGCCTGCACCGCCCAGGCCGGTGTGCTGCGTCCGCTGCTGGCCGGCCAGGACGCGGGAAACGCCCGGCCGGCGGGCACCGACCCCTACTCACACCAGCGGGCGAACCCCGCGCTCTGCGGCCGGCTCGACGCTACTTCCCTGCCGGCCCCGAGCCACCCGGCCCGTTAGCACCGTCCGCGCCGTCGGCGCCGCCGCCGGAATCGCCGGGCCGTGAACCGCCGCGGAAGACCGTGTCCCGCAGCTTGCCGCCGAGATCGCCCGCGCCGCCCGCGATGTCACGCACCAGGCCCATCAGCGGGTCCTTGCTGTTGCGCACCGAGTCGGCGTAGTGCGAAGCGGAGTCGCGGAACGAGTCGGAGACCGAGGTGTCCTTGTCCTCGTCGCGCCGCGGGTAGTGGCCGTCCATGATCCGCTGGAAGTCGCGGCTGGCCGCCCACTTCTTCAGCTCGGCGGCCCGCACCGTGGTGAACGGGTGGCTGCGCGGCAGGACGTTGAGGATCTTCAGCACGGAGTCGCGCAGGTCACCGCCCGACTCGTACTCCTCCGCCTGCTCCAGGAACGCGTCGACGTTCATCTCGTGCAGATGATTGCCGCCGGCCAGCTTCATCAGGCCGCGCATGGACGCCTGGACGTCCTGCCCGACCAGCAGGCCCGCGCGGTCCGCCGACAGCTCCGACTTGCGGAACCACTCGCGCAGCGCCGTCACGATCGCCATCACCGCGACGTTGCCGAGCGGGATCCAGGCGACGCGCAGCGCGAACTTCGTCAGGAAGAGCAGCAGGGTGCGGTAGACGGAGTGGCCGGACAGGGCGTGGCCGACCTCGTGGCCGATCACGGCCCGCATCTCCTCCTCGTCCAGCAGCTCGACCAGGCCGGTGGTCACCACGATGATCGGCTCGTCCAGACCGATGCACATGGCGTTGGGCTGCGGGTCCTGATTGACGTACATCGGCGGGACCTTCTCCAGGTCCAGGATGTGACAGGCGTCGCGCAGTATGTCGTTCAGGTGCGTGAACTGCTGCTCGCTCACCCGTACCGAGTCCGACAGGAAGAGCAGCCGCAGGCTGCGCTCCGGCAACAAGCCGCTGAGCGTCTTGAAGACGGTGTCGAACCCGCTCAGCTTGCGCAGCGCCACCAGCGCCGAGCGGTCCGCCGGGTGCTCGTACGACCGCGACGAGATGCCGGGGAACCGCCTGCGGTCCCTGCTCGGTACGCGTTCGCTGCCGCCGTCTGGGCTCTCCGTCATTGGGGCCTCCCCCTGTTCGACTGCGTGGTTTCAGACTAGAGGACGCCACTGACACCCGATTGGATGCTCGGGCGTACGCTGGCGAGCGCACCACATGACCGACAGGCCCGCACAAAGGGGAGCGACCCGCCATGCCGATTCCGAGCGTCCTGCTCGCCGTCTCCTCCCACACCCAGGGCCCCGGGTGGCTGCTGCGCACCGTGATCGTCGTCGGTGTCGTGGGCGCGGCCCTGATGGCCTGGTTCCTGCTGCGCGGCTACGGCAAGCAGGACTGACCTCTCCGACGACGGTCCGCCGGCTCCGGAGCGGAGTCGGCGTGAGGTCGCGCGGGACCGCCGCATACGATGTGGCGGAAGTCTCTGCCCGCCCCCAGCCCGGATTGGTCCGCCGACGATGACCCTGCACAGCACCGCACAGTCCCTGGTTCCCCTCGCCGAGGGTGGCCAGCACAACAGCCTCAGCCCGTTCGTCACCGGTGGCGGCGCCCTGGTTGTCCTGATTCTCCTGCTGTGGATCACCACCCGCTTCAACCGGGACCGCTGAGCCCCGGCACCCGGCATCGCGCGCCGCCCAGTAGGGTCTGCACGCATGGGAGAGCACACAGGGCCCGTGAAGCGGCGACTCGGAGTGATGGGCGGCACGTTCGACCCGATCCATCACGGACACCTGGTCGCCGCCAGCGAGGTGGCCAGCCAATTCCACCTCGATGAGGTCATATTCGTCCCGACGGGGCAGCCGTGGCAGAAGAGCCACAAGCTGGTGTCCCCGGCCGAGGACCGGTACCTGATGACGGTCATCGCGACCGCGTCGAACCCGCAGTTCTCCGTCAGCCGCATCGACATCGACCGCGGCGGCAAGACGTACACCATCGACACCCTGCGCGATCTGCGGGAACTGCACCGCGACGCCGACCTGTTCTTCATCACCGGCGCGGACGCGCTCGGCCAGATCCTCACCTGGCACGACGCCGAGGAACTGGTCTCGCTCGCGCACTTCATCGGGGTGACCAGGCCCGGCCACATACTGGCCGACCCCGGGCTGCCCGAGGGCGCGGTGTCCCTCATCGAGGTGCCCGCGCTGGCCATCTCGTCGACCGACTGCCGAGCACGCGTCGCCCAGGGCGAACCGGTCTGGTATCTCGTGCCCGACGGTGTGGTGCGCTACATCGACAAGAAGCAGCTCTACCGCAACGACAGCTGACGGGGCGGACGGAAAGGGGCACCGGTGAGCGACCGACAGGATCCTTACGGGCCGCAGGACCCGTATGCCCAGGATCCCTACGCCCAGGGGCAGCAGGCGTACACCTATGACGCCTACGGGCGGCCCGTGTACCACGACGCCGCGCAGCAGTCCTATGAGCAGCGCTACGACCAGTACGGACAGCCCGTCGCGCCCGCCCCCGCGCCCGAGTACGGCCACGACCCCTACGGCGGTCGGCAGGAGTACGGCTACGACCCGTACGGCGGCGGGCAGCCGCAGCCGGGCAACCCTCAGGGGTACGACCCCTACGGCCACCCACAGCAGCAACAGGTCCACCAGCAGCAACAGCAGCAGGAGTGGATCCCCCAGCAGCCCCCGCCGCCCCCGTACGAGCAGCAGCCCTACGGGGGCCAGGGGTACCCGCAGCAGGACTACGGCCGGCCGCAGCAGGACGAGGTGTCCGGCTACCGGGCGACCGGCTACGAACAGGCGCACCAGGAGACGCAGCCGCGGCCTCCGGAACAGCGCCGCGCCCCGGAGGCCGCGGGCCCCGTGACGGACGCCCCGCCGGCGCCTTCCGAGCCCTCAGGTCCCGCGGGCCCGGAGTACCACACCGAGCAGTTCTCGTTCATCGAGGAGCCGGACGAGGACTCCGAAGACGTCATCGACTGGCTGAAGTTCACCGAGAGCCGCACCGAGCGGCGCGAGGAGGCCAAGCGCCGCGGGCGCAGCCGCGTCGTCGCGCTGACGGTGGTGCTGGCCCTCCTGGTGATCGGCGGCGTCGGCTACCTCTGGTGGGCGGGCAAGCTGCCAGGGCTGAACGGTGCCGACGGCGCCGGGACGGCCGCGGGCGCGGGGCAGAAGCGCGACGTGCTCGTCGTCCACCTGCGCGACACCAAGACCGGCAACAGTTCGACCGCCCTCCTGGTGGACAACGAGACCACCGACAAGGGCACCACCGTCCTGCTGCCCAACAACCTGGTCGTCTCCAAGGACGACGGCACCACCACCACGCTCGGCAAGTCCGTCAAGGACGAGGGGACGGAGCCCACCAGGGACTCCCTGAACACCCTCCTGGGCGCCGACCTCAAGGCCAGCTGGCGGCTTGACACCCCGTATCTGGAGAACCTCGTCGAGACCGTCGGCGGCATCAGCGTCGATACGAACGCCACCGTCCCGGGCGCCAAGAAGGGCGACTCGCCGCTGGTCAAGCCGGGCAGCGACCGGCTGCTGAACGGCCAGTCCGCGGTCGCGTACGCCACCTACCAGGGGCCGGGCGAGAGTCAGGGCAAGCAACTGGAGCGCTTCGGGCAGGTCATGCAGGCCACCTTGAAGAAGGTCTCCAGCGACGCCGACGGGGCCACCGCCACGGTGAAATCGCTCCTCCAGGTACTGGACCCGCCGCTCACCGAGGCCCAGCTGGGCAGCTCCCTCGCGCAGCGGGCCGAACTGGCGAAGACCGGGGCGTACGGGACCACGCTGCTGCCCGTGCAGCAGAACGGCACGCTCAGCCCGGAGGCGGCGAAGACCGTCGTCAAGGATGTGCTCGGCGGCACGGTCAAGAAGACCGACCCGGACGCGACCCCGCGGGTCTCGGTGCGCAACGCCACCGGGGACGCCAGGGCCACCGGCAAGGCGCAGGTCGCGCTGGTCAACGGCGGCTACACCTTCGTCGACGGCGGGACGGCCGCGGCCCCGGGCAGCACGTCGGACGTGACCTATGCGGACGACGCCGACAAGGAGAAGGCCGCGGAGGTCGCCAAGACACTGGGGCTCCCGGACGGCGCCGTCACCAAGGCCAAGGGTGCGGCCAACGCGGACATCACCGTCCTCCTGGGCAAGGACTTCAAGGGCTGACGGCGGGCGGACGGCCGGCTCCCGCGCGGGAGCCGGCCGGGGTAATCGAAAACACCGACGGGAGTGTCGGTGGGCCGTGAGACCCTTGAGGGGTATACGAAGCCGATCCGGCCGCCCTCCTGGGCGGCGTCGCCAGGGGCCCAGGGCCCCGGCCGGACGGCGTTCCCTCGACCCGAAAGCCGCTTGTGACCGCCACGGACCGCTCCATCGAGCTCATCAACGCCGCCGCTCAGGCAGCGGCCGACAAGCTCGCGCACGACATCATCGCGTACGACGTCAGCGACGTCCTCTCGATCACCGACGCCTTCCTGCTGGCGTCGGCGCCCAGCGACCGCCAGGTCAAGTCGATCGTCGACGAGATCGAGGAACGGCTCAACAAGGACCTCGGCGCCAAGCCGGTGCGCCGCGAGGGCGACCGCGAGGCCCGCTGGGTGCTGCTCGACTACGTCGACATCGTCGTCCACGTCCAGCACAGCGAGGAGCGGGTCTTCTACGCGCTCGAACGCCTCTGGAAGGACTGCCCCGAGATCGACCTCCCCGAGGACGCCAAGGAGACCCGCGGCAAGGCCGCCGCGCACGCCGAGTCCACGGCGGACGACGGAGAGGGAGAGTTCAACTGAACGGCACCACTGCGGGCCGCGGCCGTCGCATCGTCCTGTGGCGGCACGGCCAGACGGCCTGGAACCTGGAGCGCCGCTTCCAGGGCTCGACGGACATCGCGCTGACCGAGACCGGCGTCGGCCAGGCCCGGCGCGCGGCCCGGCTGCTCGCCGCCCTGAAGCCGGACGCCATCGTCGCATCGGACCTCCAGAGGGCCGCGACGACGGCCGGCGAGCTGGCCGACCTCACCCAGCTCGACGTGGCGCACGACGCGGCTCTCCGGGAGACCTACGCGGGCTCCTGGCAGGGGCTGACGCACGAGGAGATCGTCACCCTGTACGGCGAGCAGTACGCGGCCTGGAAGCGCGGCGAGCCGGTGCGGCGCGGCGGCGGCGAGCTGGAGACCGAGGTCGCCGACCGGGCCGCCCCGGTGGTACTCGAACACGCGGGGAAGCTGCCCGACGGCGGCACCCTGGTCGTGGTCAGCCACGGCGGCACGATCCGCACCACCATCGGGCGGCTGCTCGGCCTGGAAGCCCACCACTGGGAGGGCCTCGGCGGGCTGTCGAACTGCTGCTGGTCCGTCCTCGGCGAGGGCGCACGCGGCTGGCGCCTGCTGGAGCACAACGCCGGCACCCTGCCGGAACCGGTCCTGGGCGACGACGACTGACCGCCCGGGGGCCGGGCCGGACACCTGGATTTCACATCTGGGCAGGTCGCAGGCTAGAGTTCTTCTTGTTCGCGGCGCCACCGGGGGAAACCCGGAGGGGCGGAACAAGACCCGGGGCTATAGCTCAGTTGGTAGAGCGCCTGCATGGCATGCAGGAGGTCAGGAGTTCAATTCTCCTTAGCTCCACAACCCCGATGATCCCGTCTCTCACGGATCCAGTGCCCGCCACCGGATCACGAGAAGGCGGGATCATTGCTGTGTGGGGACTCTGCTCCCGTCCGGCTCCCTGGGCCGGGCCGGAACTCCGTGCCGCCCCGGAAGGCCGCCACTTTTCGGGATGCAGCTCCCGAAAAGGGTCGTCCACGGACGGTTCGGGAGCGGCGCCGGGGGCAGGTTCGATGAGGGTGCCCGCCCCGGTGGGCGCGAGGCCGCCGAGAGGCGGTGGGCGCGGACGACGACGGGACTGCCCCGCTCGGCGGTCCGTGGCAGAATCGGACGGCGCCGGCAGGGGAGGAGAAAACGCGATGCCCACGAGCATCCTCGAGGAGGTCAACGACCTGCTCGATGTGGCCGAGGCGCAGGGCTATGACTGGCTGCCGGAATACGCGCTCCGCTTCACCTGCCCCGTTGACCGTCCCGGCGACACCCGCCGTGGCCGCGGTCCCGCCCTCCAGTGCCCCTCCTGCGGCTCGGCCCATGTCGCCCAGATGCTGGGCGACAACGGCGGCGTCTCGTTCGTCTGCACGGCCTGCGGCCACAGTTGGAGCTGACTGATGGGGGCTCACAGCAGGAAATGCGACTGGTGCGGCAGCGGTACGCCGATCGTCCGTGACATGGAACCGCTCAACGCCGACTACCAGTACTGGTGCGAGGAATGCGCCCGCGCGCTGGTCATAAAAGGCGATCCGATCGAGACCTACCGCGAGTTGGAGGGGGAGCCGATCTACGGGCGCCTCCTGGACGAGCACTGCACGCTGAAGCGTTTCTACTCCTTCGCCAGGGCCTGACCACCGCCCTCGTGCGCCGTCTGCTCGCGGTCCGGTATTTTCCCGCCGGGGCGGAACTCCGGGGCGTTTCCCGGGCGTTGTCGTGGACAGGAGCCGCCGCCGTAAGCGGCCGGCGGCACGGGGACGCGACACGGGGGTCGCATCGTGAGCGCTACGGACATCACACCTGACCGCACCACACCACCCGAGGACGCCGGGCGCCCGACGCGGTGGAAACCGGGCGCGCGGGAAGCCGCCGCCGAACTGGCGCAGCACACCGGGGTTTTACGCCTCGGCTGCGCTCTGGAAGCCGATGGGGAAGGCTGCCTGACGGCCCGTTTGCCGCACCGGGACGCCGCGGTCCGCGGCGCCGGAACGCCGACGTGCCGCGGCCCTTCGACGTCACGCCTTCGAAGACACCGGCGCGCCCGCGTCGTCGGACGGGCGGCGGTCATGACCACGCGCCCCGCGGCCACCCGGCCCGCCGCGCCGCCACAGCCGGAGCGCCGCCGCTCCGAACAGCGCGAGCCCCGCGAGCGGATACACGTCGGACAGCAGGAGTTGGAGGGTGTTCTGGTGCAGCTCCTCGTGGTGGTGCCAGCGGTGCGGCACCCACCACAGGGCATAGCTGGAGAACAGCAGGGCCAGTACCGCGGTCGCCGCCCAGCCGCGGCGCCGGGCGCTGCCGCCGGTGCGGTGCAGGGCCTCGGATCCGGCCAGGATCAGCATCGGCACGCACCACACCCAGTGGTGTGACCAGGAGATCGGGCTGACCAGCAGTGCGGTCGCCGCGCAGGTGACGGCGGCCCAGGCACGGTCGCCGCGCAGCAGCGCCCACACCGCGAGCGTCAGCCCGAGCGCGGTGGCCAGGACGGCCGCCACGAGCCAGGCGGAGCCCGGATCGTGGGTGTGCAGCAGCCGGGCGAGTGCGCCGCGCAGCGACTGGTTCGCGGTGATCTCGACCTCGCCGACGCGGTCGGCGGCGAAGACGGTCTCGGTCCAGAAGCGCTGCGCGTCGCGCGGCAGCGCGAGCGCGGAGAGGAGGGCGGTGGCGAGGAAGGTCGCGGTGGCGACGGCCGCCTGCCGCAGCCAGGGGTTCCGGATCCCGCGCACCCCGGCACCGGAACGCAGCTGCTGCACGGCGCGCACGGTGCCGGCGACGGCGAGGAAGACCGCGAAGAGCGCGGGCGTGAGCTTGATGCCCGCCGCGATGCCGATGCCGATGCCCGCCCAGCGGTTGGTGTCCTTGCGGGTCAGGTCCCACAGCACCAGCGCGGCGAGCAGCAGATTGATCTGGCCGTAGCGCAGCGTCGTCCACACCGGCTCGCACCAGACCAGCAGCGCGGAGAGGGCGAGCGCCGCCGCGGGGCGCGGCATGCGCCGTGGCCGGCCGACCAGGCGCAGCGAGAGATGGACGACGGCCACCAGCAGCAGGAGGTTGCCGAGCGTGGCGAGGGTGCGCATGGTCGGCACGTCGACCAGCGTCAGGGGGGTGAACAGCAGCGCGGCGAAGGGCGGATAGGTGTTGGGCAGGTGCGCCGACGTGGCCACCATGTCGTAGAGGCTGCCGCCGTTGCGGGCCGTCCAGCCCTCGGCGCGGTAGACCATCAGGTCGATCATGGTCACGTGCGCGAGGCGCTGTACGACCCAGAAGACGGCGAAGGAGAGGGTGCAGCCGACCGCTGCCGACAGCGTCGGGTGGCGGCGGATGAAACCCTTGCGGGGGCCGGGACCACCGGGGTCGGTGGACTGCTCCAGCTCCAGCGTGGTCACGGCGTACGGCTCCCCAGGACGAATCGGGCACGGCTCGCCGACAGTACCGCGCGCCCCGGCGGAGGCCCTGCGAGAAGCGATTTGGCAGAAGCCCGGGAGGGCCGTGTAATGTAGTCGATGTCGCCGCGGGAGACCGCAGCGGAGCAAGACCTGGGGCTATAGCTCAGTTGGTAGAGCGCCTGCATGGCATGCAGGAGGTCAGGAGTTCAATTCTCCTTAGCTCCACAGGATTCAGAGCGGGCCGTCCGATGAGGACGGCCCGCTCTGTTGTGCGTTGTGGGCGGAGAGTCGGGTGTGAGCGTCGGCGCCATAGCGGGGGAGTGCCCTTGCCGCTGTGGCTCGCGTGAGAGGCGTCACAGGTGGGGTGGAGTGGCGTGGATCTCATGGGGGGCGTCAGGTGTCAAGGGTGCCGGATCGGCCCCGGGGGAGCGGTGGGGTGTGGTCGGCGCCGTGGCCTCGTGAGGGGTGCGTCGTGGTGCGGGTGAAAGGGCGGTCGTAGCCGTCTCGCTCGGGGCTCCTGTGCCGCGGATGATCCGCGGTCCGGCCGGGCCGGGCGGGGCAGGGTGAAATGCGGTGCTTCGGTGCCCAGTTCCGGTCAGCCATTCGCTGACTCCCGATCAAAAAATGGCGTCACATGCCGTGTTGGGTGCCCAATACCCCACCATTCCCTGCATTTCTGGCGCTATCTTGTCGTTCCTTGGGCTCTTCTTGGTGATCGCATGCCCCTGACATGAATCGTTCACCGAAAGAGTGGCGCATCGCGTGAATGTCACATCCATCGCATTCACCGCTCGTGAGGCACTGTGCGTCGCGCCACCACGACCGCACCGCATCGCCACAGCAGGGGGTTACATGAGATCGAGCCGAACCAGAGCACTGCGCGCGCGTACCGGACTGGCCTGGGCGGCGACGCTGCCGCTGGTCGCCGGGGCGCTCGCGCTCGGCGCGCCCGCCGCCGACGCCGCGGGCCACGACGGCGGCCGGCACACGCTCCAGGGCACCAAGCCCGCCTGGGCCACCCGGCAGGCGGACCGGGGCGCCACCTCTGATTCCACGGACGTCACCGCCCGCGTCTACCTCGCGGGCCGGGACGCCAAGGGCCTGGCCGCGTACGCCAGGGCCGTGTCCGACCCGCACTCCGCGTCGTACGGGAAGTACCTGAGCCCTGACCAGGTGAAGGCCCGATACGGCGCCACGCACGAGCAGATCGCCAAGGTGACCGACTGGCTGAAATCGTCGGGTCTGAAGGTCACCGGTACCGGAAGCCGCTATCTGACGGTCAAGGGAGACGCGTCGGCCGCCGAGCGCGCCTTCGCCACCGACCTGCACAACTACCGCAAGGACGGCCACACTTACCACGCGCCGTCGGCGACCGCCTCCGCGCCCGGAGCGCTGTCCGACGCCGTGCTGACCGTCACCGGCCTGGACAACGCACCCCGGCTCGCCCGGCACCACTCCACCGAGCTGCCGCCGCCGTCCGACGTCTTCCGCAACGCGGGCCCGTTCTCCTCGTACTTCGGCTCCAAGACCGACAAGCACCTGCCGTCCGCCTACGGGGCCAAGGCGTCGTACGCGGTGAAGGGCTACACCGGCAAGGAACTGCGCGCCGCCTACGGGGCGAAGAAGTGGACCGGCAAGGGCGTCACCGTCGCGATCACCGACGCCTACGCCTCCCCGACCATCGCCGGTGACGCGCAGAAGTACGCCTCCCGTAACGGCGACGCGCGCTACCGCCGCGGGCAGCTGTCCCAGGTGCTGCCCGCGGACTACTCGCGCATCGAGGAGTGCGGCGCGGCCGGCTGGTACGGCGAGGAGACCCTCGACGTCGAGGCCCTGCACGCGGTGGCGCCCGACGCCGACGTCGTCTACGTCGGCGCCGCCTCCTGCAACGACGACGATCTGCTCGACTCGCTCGGCAAGATCGTCGACGGGCACCTCGCCGACATCGTCTCCAACTCGTGGGGCGACATCGAGGCGAACGAGACCCCCGACGTGGCAGCCGCGTACGACCAGGTGTTCCAGCAGGGCGCGGTGCAGGGCATCGGCTTCTACTTCTCCTCCGGCGACAACGGCGACGAGGTGGCCAATACCGGTACGAAGCAGGTGGACACCCCGGCGAACTCCGCCTGGGTCACCGCGGTCGGCGGCACCTCGCTCGCCGTCGGCAAGAACCGCACGTACCAGTGGGAGACCGGCTGGGGCACCCAGAAGGCGGTGCTCTCCAAGGACGGCAAGGACTGGACCGGATTCCCCGGCGAGTTCAACGGCGGCGCGGGCGGCGGCACCAGCAAGACCGTCGCGCAGCCCTTCTACCAGCGCGGCATCGTCCCGGACGGGCTGGCCCGCGCGAACGGTGGCGGCGCCATGCGCACCGTCCCCGACATCGCGGCGGTCGCCGACCCCAACACCGGCTTCCTGGTCGGCCAGACCCAGACGCTGCCCGGCGGGAAGCTCGGCTACGACGAGTACCGCATCGGCGGCACCTCGCTCGCCGCACCGGTGATCGCGGGTGTCCAGGCGCTGGCCCAGCAGGCCAGGCACGGCGTCCCCATCGGCTTCGCCAACCCCGGCATCTACCAGCGCTACGGCACCTCCGCCTACCACGACGTCACCGACCACCCGCTGGGCGCCGGCCGCGACCTGGCCGTCGTCCGGGTCGACTACGTCAACGGCATCGACGGCGGCAAGGGCACCTCGACCACGCTGCGCAGCCTGGGCAAGGACAGCTCGCTGCACGCGGGCGTCGGCTATGACGTCGTCACCGGCGTCGGCAGTCCGGGCGCGGGCTACGTCAGCTCGTACCGTCCCTGACCGTTCCCGTAGGGGCCGCGTCGGGGGAATCCCCGGCGCGGGCCCTGTGCCCCCTGCGGTACCCTGGCGCCATGCGTGCCGTACGCCTTCTGCTTAGCGGGCCGCGCTGATCAGTTCCGACCGGGCCATTCGCTGTGGCCGCCCGGGTCGGCATCGGCGCGGCATCCCCTCCTGTGCGAGGGGCATTTTTGTTTCCGCAGAATCCGTGTCCGCAGCCGCCGCAGGCAGATGACGATCGATGGAGCTTTGAGGACGATGAGCGAGACGACTACCTCCCCCGCTGCTGAGGGCGCGGGCGGTCCCCCCGCCGAGGTGGCAGCGCCGCACCGCTACACGGCCGCGCTGGCCGCCGACATCGAGGCACGCTGGCAGGACTTCTGGGAGTCGGACGGGACCTACGAGGCCCCGAACCCGAGCGGCGACCTGGCAGGCGACCCCGCGCTGGTGGCCCGGCCCAAGAAGTTCGTCATGGACATGTTCCCGTACCCCTCGGGTGCGGGCCTGCACGTCGGCCACCCGCTGGGCTTCATCGCCACCGACGTCTACGCCCGCCACCAGCGCATGACGGGCCACAACGTCCTGCACACCCTGGGCTTCGACGCCTTCGGCCTGCCCGCCGAGCAGTACGCCGTGCAGACCGGCACCCACCCGCGGGTCTCCACCGAGGCCAACATCGTCAACATGCGGCGCCAGCTGCGCCGCCTGGGCCTGGGCCACGACCAGCGCCGGTCGGTCGAGACGATCGACCCGGCGTACTACAAGTGGACCCAGTGGATCTTCCTCCAGATCTTCAACTCCTGGTACGACCCGGAGGCGGACGCCGCGCGGTCGATCGACACCCTGGTCGCGCAGTTCGAGGCCGGCACCCGCCCGACGCCCGACGGCCGCCCCTGGAGCGCGCTGGACGCGGTCGAGAAGGCCGGCGTCCTGGGCGAGTACCGGCTGGCCTACGCCTCCGACGCGCCTGTCAACTGGTGCCCCGGCCTGGGCACCGTGCTGGCGAACGAGGAGGTCACCGCCGAGGGGCGCTCCGAGCGCGGCAACTTCCCCGTCTTCAAGTCCAAGCTGCGCCAGTGGAACATGCGGATCACCGCCTACGCGGACCGCCTGCTGGACGACCTGGACGCGCTGGACTGGCCCGAGGCCATCAAGCTCCAGCAGCGCAACTGGATCGGCCGCTCCGAGGGCGCCCGCGTCGACTTCCCGGTCGGCGACAACAAGATCACCGTCTTCACCACCCGCCAGGACACCCTGTTCGGCGCCACCTACATGGTGCTGGCCCCGGAGCACGAGCTGGTGGCGGGCAACGGCGACGGCTCCATCGTCCCGGCCGCCTGGCCCGATGGCACCCACGAGGTGTGGACCGGTGGCCACGCAACCCCGGGCGACGCCGTCGCCGCGTACCGCAAGCAGGCCGCGGCCAAGTCGGACGTCGAGCGGCAGGCCGAGGCCAAGGACAAGACCGGTGTCTTCACCGGCGCGTTCGCCACCAACCCGGTCAGCGGCGCACAGGTCCCGGTCTTCATCGCCGACTACGTCCTGATGGGCTACGGCACCGGCGCGATCATGGCCGTCCCGGCGCACGACAGCCGTGACTTCGCCTTCGCGCGCGCCTTCGAGCTGCCCATGCGCTGCGTCGTCCAGCCGTCGGACGACCGTGGCACCGACACCGCGACCTGGGACGACGCCTTCGCCTCGTACGACGCGAAGCTGGTCAACTCCTCCGGTGCGGAGATCTCCCTGGACGGCCTGGGTGTCGTCGATGCCAAGGCGAAGATCACCGAGTGGCTGGCGGACCGCGGCATCGGCGAGGGCACCGTCAACTTCCGGCTGCGCGACTGGCTGTTCAGCCGTCAGCGCTACTGGGGCGAGCCGTTCCCGATCGTCTACGACGAGGACGGCGTCGCGCACGCGCTGCCCGCGTCGATGCTGCCCCTGGAGCTGCCGGAGGTCGAGGACTACTCCCCGCGCACCTTCGACCCGGACGACGCGGACACCCGCCCGGAGACCCCGCTGTCCCGCAACGAGGACTGGGTCAACGTCGAGCTGGACCTGGGCGACGGCAACGGCGTCAAGCGCTACCGCCGCGAGACCAACACCATGCCCAACTGGGCCGGTTCGTGCTGGTACGAGATGCGCTACCTGGACCCGTCCAACGCCGACGCCATGGTCGACCCGGGCATCGAGCAGTACTGGATGGGCCCGCGCGAGGGGCAGCCGTCCGGCGGCGTCGACCTGTACGTCGGCGGCGCGGAGCACGCCGTGCTGCACCTGCTGTACGCCCGCTTCTGGTCCAAGATGCTGCACGACCTCGGGCACATCTCGTCGTCCGAGCCGTTCCACAAGCTGTACAACCAGGGCATGATCCAGGCGTTCGTCTACCGGGACAGCCGCGGCATCGCCGTCCCGGCGGCCGAGGTCGAGGAGCGCGACGGCGCGTACTACTACCAGGGCGAGAAGGTCAGCCGCGTCCTGGGCAAGATGGGCAAGTCCCTGAAGAACGCCGTCACACCGGACGAGATCTGCGCCGAGTACGGCGCCGACACGCTGCGCCTGTACGAGATGGCGATGGGCCCGCTGGATGTGTCCCGCCCCTGGGACACCCGGGCGGTCGTCGGCCAGTACCGCCTGCTGCAGCGCCTGTGGCGCAACGTCGTGGACGAGGCGACGGGCGAGGTCACCGTCGTCGACACGGAGCCGGACGAGGCGACCCTGCGGGCCCTGCACAAGGCCATCGACGGTGTCGCCCAGGACATGGCGAACCTGCGGTTCAACACCGCGATCGCCAAGGTCACCGAGCTGAACAACCACCTGACCAAGGCGGCGGGGCCGGTGTCGCGCACGGTCGCGGAGCGCCTGGTGCTGCTGGTCGCCCCGCTGGCCCCGCACATCGCTGAGGAGCTGTGGCGCAAGCTGGGCCACACCGACACCGTGGTGCACGCGGACTTCCCGGTGGCCGACCCGGCGTATGTCGTGGACGAGACCGTGACCTGCGTGGTGCAGATCAAGGGCAAGGTCAAGGCCCGGCTGGAGGTCGCCCCGTCGATCTCTGACGCCGACCTGGAGGCGGCGGCGCTGGCCGAGCCCGCGGTGGTCGCCGCACTGGGCGGCGCGGGCATCCGGAAGGTGATCGTCCGGGCGCCGAAGCTGGTCAACATCGTGCCTGCCTGACCTCGGTCGGCGGGGTGTCCGCACGGTGCCGCCGCAGGGCAGGAGTCGATTGGCTCAGGCCCTGCGGCGGTGTCGTCATGGGGCGTCTGACGGCCGCTTCGGGCGGGTGATCGGGGCGCTCCGGGCGGGTGATCAGGTCGTTCCGGGCGGGACATGGGTGCTTTCCCCTACGGGCAGGTTGGGGGTTCCGATGGAACCCCTGACCTGCCCGAGCCGTTTACCGTTGAGGGACAGGGCGCGGGCTACCGAACCGGCGCCGCCGAATCCTCTGGGGGAGTCCATGGAAGCCGCGATCGCCATCATCGGGCTGCTCTTCCTGCTCTTCGTCGCCGCCGGAGTGTTCGTGACGGTCAAGGCCGTACAGGCGACCAAGCGCGGCGTGGACCGCACGGTCGCGCAGGCCCGGAGAAGCGTGGAGGACACCGGTCTGCGGGCGAGGAAGCTCGCCCAGCCCGGAGTCGCCGGCGAGCTGGCACAGCTCCGGCTGTCGCTGCGGACCTCGATGCGCGCCACCCAGGACGCCCTGCGCGGCGGTGTGACCGAAGACGCCTCGCTCAGCGAGGCGCTCGGCCTCTTCGAACGGCTCAGCGCGCACGGCCACGAACTGGACGACGAGCTGAGGCGGCTGGAGCGCGAGCCCGACCGGGCCGCCACCTCAGCCCGGATGCCGGAGCTGCGGGAGCGCACCGAGCGCATCACCCGGTCCGCCGATTCGCTGCGCTGGGCGGCGCTGGACCGTGCGCGGAAGTTCTCCGACGACGACCTGGCCGCGCTGAACGACCAGATCGACGTCGAGGCGGGCGCGCTGCGGCACTGGACCAGGGAACCGGCGACCGGTACGGCACCGGACGGGGACGCAACTGCCGGCCGGCAGGCCGCATCCGGGAGCGGCGGCGCCTCCGGGGCAGCAGGCGGTGACGGGTACTCCTGGGGCGGCCCCGAGACGGGCGAACCCCAGGCGATAACGGCCAGGGATCCGCGCGCCAGGCCGTCCTACCCGTGGCAGAAGGCCCCGCACGGCGAGGGCACGACCTGACGGTGGCGAGCGGCGCTTGGCACAGCCCTTACCGAACCGGGAAGATCTTGAGTGGGGCCGCACTGTCGGGTGCCGGGCTCCCCGGATAGCCTCCCAGTCATGTCCCGCCATGTCGCCATCGTCACCGATTCCACGGCCTACCTGCCGCCGGTGGCACTGGAGCGCCACCGCATCACGGCCGTCCCGCTGACCGTCGTCCTGGGGGACCAGGCCCTGGAAGAGGGCACCGAGATCTCGGCGAGATCCGTCGCCCAAGCCCTTCAGAAGCGCGGGCCGGTGACGACGTCGCGGCCCAGCCCGAGCACCTTCGCCGACACCTACCGCAAGGTCGCCGCGTCCGGCGCCTCCGCCATCGTCTCGCTCCACCTCTCCTCGGAGTTCTCCGGGACCTACGACGCGGCGGTCCTCGCCGCGAAGGAAGCGCCGGTACCCGTAAGGGTCGTGGACACCGGCATGGTCGCGATGGCACTCGGGTTCTGCGCCCTGGCCGCAGCGGAGACCGCCGAGGCCGGCGGGGACGCCGACGAAGCGGTCGCCGCGGCGGAGAAGCGCGCCGCCGGGACCTCCGCCTATTTCTACGTCGACACCCTCGACTACCTCCGGCGCGGTGGCCGGATCGGTACGGCTCAGGCGCTGCTCGGCTCCGCGCTCGCCGTCAAGCCGATCCTGCAACTGGCCGAAGGCCGCATCGAACTCCTCGAAAAGGTCCGGACGGCTTCGAAGGCCATCGCACGGCTGGAGGAGATCGCGGCGGAGCGCGCGGGCCAGGGCGAGGTCGACATCGCCGTCCACCACCTCGCGGCGGCGGAACGCGCGGAAGCCCTCGCCGACCGCCTGCGGGAGAGGGTGCCTGGCCTGCGTGAACTCCATGTCAGCGAGGTCGGCGCGGTGATCGGCGCGCACACCGGGCCGGGGCTGCTGGGGGCAGTGATCTCGCCTCGGTGAGGGCGTGCCGCGTGTGTCCGTTTTCAGCGGGTTGTACGGGCGGACGCTCCCCTTCGGGTGACGTAGTTATCCACAACAGGGCAGTTATCCACGGGAATTGAGCCTGCTCAGCGCGATCGGCGCGGAGTGCCTACCGTCGGTCGGCATGAGCACTCAATCACCGTCCGTAATCATGAGGTCGGGCCCGGAGCTGGACGCGGCCCCCGACACCGAGGCGCACGAGCCCGAGCGCGGCAGGCGTCCAGACCGTTCCCGCCACGTGCGGTCACCGGCGCGGGGGCGGCCCGGCCACCGGGCCGCGGCTGCGCGCCGGGCCGAGACCGCGGCTCTGATCCGGGCGAGAGCGGAGGCGCTCTTCAGCGGTCCGCCGGAGGGGGATGCGGGCGGAGACCTGCCTCAAGTCCCGCCTCAAGCCTCGCTCCAAGCCCTGCCCCAAGTCCGTCCCCAAGCCCCGCTCCGAGTCCGTCCCCAAGCCTCTCCTCAAGATCGTCTCCGCCGCCGTTCTCCTGTCCGTTCCCGTCCCCGTTTCCGTTCCCCGCTCCCGGCTCCTCGTGGTCCGTATGCCCGGCGGCGTCGCGATCCGCCGTCTGTCGAGCGGCCACAGGACGAGCCGGTCGGGCAGCGAAAGGGAGGGCGGGACGTGGTGGGACGGGAGACGGCTGGGCCGGGGGTGGGCGGTGGTGCCGGTGTGGGCGCCGTTGCAGAGACGGAGGGGAGGCCGGGCGCGGGGGCGAGGCCGGGCGCTGGGACAGGTGAAACGGGGCCGGGGCGTTGGGAGCGGGCGCGGCTGGCGGTGCGGGAACGGCTGCCGCTGTGGGTGCAGTTACGTTGCGCCACCGATCCGAAGGCGCTGGCCGCGCTGGCGCTCGTGCTGGTCGTGGCCGTGGTCCTCGCCGTCCAGCACTTCTGGGCCGCAGGTCCCGAGCCGGTGCGCGCTCCGGCGGCCGAGCACGCCGTGTCCGTGCCGTCGCCCTCGTCCGGCCTGCCGCCCTCCGGTGCGTCCTCGACCGGGTCGGCCGCATCGGCCGCATCGGCCTCGCCGGGGGCGGCCGATGGCCCTGGGAAGCAGCTGGTGATCGATGTGGAGGGGAAGGTCAGGCACCCGGGAATTCACCGTCTGCCGGCCGGGGCGCGGGTGACCGACGCGCTGGACGCGGCGGGCGGTGTGCTGCGCGGGGCGAGCACCCAGGGGCTGAACCGCGCGCGGCTGCTGGCCGACGGGGAGCAGATCGTCGTCGGTGGGGCCGGTGCGGGGGCGGCCGGTGGCGGAGCGACGGCCGAGGAGGCCGCGAACGGGCCGCCGGGCGAAGCGGGCGCGTCGGGCGGCGGCCCAGGGGCGCCGGGGCAGCCGGTCAGCCTCGGCTCGGCCACCGAGCAGCAGCTCGACGCGTTGCCCGGAGTGGGGCCCGTACTGGCCCGGCACATCATCGAATTCCGTACCCGGCACGGTGGGTTCAGATCGGTGGACCAACTGCGCGAGGTGACCGGTATCGGCGAACGTCGCTTCGCCGACCTGCGCCCCTTGGTCCAGCCATGACCACCGAGCGCACCACGGTGCACGCGGCGGCGGCCTCGCCCCACGGCGCCTCGGACCCGCGCCAGGAGGGACCGGCCGACCTGCGTATCGTCGCCCCGGCGCTGGCCGCCTGGGTCGCGGCGGCGCTTGCCTTGGGGGCGCCCGGTGCGGCGGTGGCGTACTCCTGCGTGGCGGCCGCCGCCCTCGCCGCGGTGGCCCTGCGCCGGGCCGCGGTACGGCGCAGGGCCGAGGCCGCTTCGGAGCCCGCCCCGGGGGCCGTGCCCACACCGCCGGGACGTCGGAGCCACGCCCCGCGCCTGTGGTCAGCCGGGTCGCTGGTGGCCGCGGCGGCGGTGCTGCTGTGCGCGGTGGCGGGCGCGGTGTCCGCGGCGCTGCACGCGGCGGACGCGCGGCGCGGGCCGCTGCCCTCCTGGGCGCAGCGCTATGCGCATCTCACCGTGGAGCTGGAGGTGACCGAAGACCCGCGGATGACCCGGCCCAAGGCACATGGCTCCTCACGCATGCCGCCGTCCCTGGTGTTCATCGCGGACGTCGTGCGCATCACCGGACCGGACGGCTCGGTGACGGCCACCCACACCCCTGCCCTGGTCATCGCACAGCAGCAGCATGCGGAAAAGCACGGCGGGCAGGATTCCGCGGCGGCGCAGCGCGGCCGATGGCTCGGCCTGTTGCCCTCGACGCGTATCCGGGTCGCGGCCCGTGCCGCCCCGCCGACGCCACCGGACGGGCGGATCGCCGCCGTACTGCGGGTCTCCGCCGACACACCGCCCCGTCGGGTGGCCGAGCCGTCGGCGCTCCAGCGGATGGCGGGCAGCCTGCGGGCCGGGCTCCGGGACGCCACCGACGGCCTGTCGCCCGATGCCCGCGCCCTGTTGCCCGGCCTCGTCGTGGGGGACACCTCGCGGGTGCCGCCGGATCTCGACGACGCGTTCCGTGCCACGGACCTGACGCATCTGCTTGCCGTATCCGGCAGCAACCTGACGATCGTGCTCGCCCTGCTGATCGGCCCGCCGCACCTCGCCTCACGAGCCGAACGCCGCGGTCTGGCGCCCCGCATCGGACTGTCCCTGCGCGGTACCGCCGTTATCGGCGGCGCACTCGCCCTCGCCTTCGTGGTGGTGTGCCGGCCCGACCCCAGCGTGCTGCGCGCGGCGGCCTGCGGGCTGATCACCCTGCTGGCGATCGGGACCGGACGCCGCCGCTCCCTGCTGCCCGCACTCGGCGCCGCCGTCCTGCTGCTGATCCTCTACGACCCGTGGCTGGCGCGCAGTTACGGCTTCCTGCTCTCCGTCCTGGCCACCGGAGCGCTGCTGCTGCTCGCCCCGCGCTGGAGTGCGGCGCTCCAGCGGCGCCGGGTGCCGCCCAGGATCGCCGAGGTGATCGCCGCCGCTGCCGCCGCCCAAGCGGTCTGCGCCCCCGTCGTCGCGGTACTCGCGGCCCGGGTCGGCCTGCTCGCCGTGCCGTGCAATCTGCTCGCCGAACTGGCCGTCGCCCCGGCGACCGTCCTGGGCTTCGCCGCCCTCGCCGCCGCCCCGCTCGTACCTCCGGCCGCCCAGGCCCTGGCGTGGTGCGCGGGCTGGCCGGCCGGCTGGATCGCCGGGGTGGCGCGCACCGGGGCCGCCCTGCCGGGCGCGGAGTTCGGCTGGCCGGGCGGCTGGGCGGGCGGCCTGGCGCTCGCCGCGGCCACCCTCGTCCTGGTGGCGGTGGGCCGCCGGATGCTGCGCCGCCGGTGGCTGTGTGTCCTGTGCGCGCTGGCCCTGATCCTGGTGGTGTGGCGGCCGGCGCCGCTGACCCGCGTCCTGACGGGCTGGCCGCCACCGGGATGGCGGGCGGTGGCCTGCGACGTCGGGCAGGGCGACGGGCTCGTACTCGCGGCCGGTGACGGCACGGCCCTGGTGGTGGATACGGGCCCCGAACCCCGCGCCATCGACCGGTGCCTGACCGACCTCGGTGTCCGCCGCATTCCCGTGATCGTGCTGACGCACTTCCATGCCGACCACGTCGACGGCCTGCCCGGGGTGCTGCACGGCCGCTCGGTCGGGCTGATCGAGACGACGACGCTCCAGGACCCCCCGGAGCAGGCCGAGTTCGTCCGGCGCACCGCCGCGGCGGCCGGGGTGCCGGTGACCCGTGCGGCAGCGGGGGAGCGGCGTCGGCTGGGCCCTCTCGCCTGGGACGTCCTCTGGCCGCCCGCGGACGGTTCCGGTGGCGCGCCGGACGGACCCAACGACGCCAGCGTGACGCTGCTCGTCCACAGCGCGGGGCTGACCCTGCTGCTCCTCGGCGACCTCGAACCCCCCGCTCAGCAGGCGCTGTTGACGGGACACCCGGAGCTGTCCGGGGTCGACGTCCTCAAGGTGGCCCATCACGGTTCGGCCCATCAGGACCCCGAGTTGATGCGTCGGCTGGCGCCACGGCTCGCGGTGATCTCCGTGGGTGCCGACAACTCCTACGGCCATCCGGCGCCCCGTACCGTCGACGCGCTGCGGCGGCTGGGGGCCAAGGTGCTGCGTACCGATACGGACGGCGCGGTCGCCGTGCTGGGCACGCGAAACCAGCTGTTCGCAACGGTCCGGGGCCGCCGCACATCCCGGCGCCGCTCCCGTACCTCGGCGGCACGTCGACGTCGGCGCATCACCCGCGTCCGACGGGCGGCAGCCCTGGCAAGCCGTTACTGGGCCTCGCGCCAGCCGTCGTGCTCCGCCGCGATGCCGTCCAGCCGGTGCGGGTCGTACGCGCCGTCGGGATCCTCGACGACCACCAGCCACTGGGCGTCCTCGGCGTCGACCTCGCCGGCCAGGGCGTCGCGTACGAGCTGCGGTTCATCGACGAGACCGAATTGCTCGGTCAGGGTCTCGGCCACCTCCTCCGCGGCGTCGCGGTCGGGCAGTACCAGTACGTGTCGTGCATCGTTCACCGGACCATTGTCCGGCAACGGAACGGCGGGCGGCGGGGCGGGCACCGGAGCGGGTGGGACTCGGCCCGTACGAGCGGCCGGCCTTCCGCCCGCACGGACGGGATTGTCAGTGGGGCGTGGGATGCTGGAGCGCGATGGCCAGGAAGACTGCAAACGACGATCCGCTCGCCCCCGTCACGCTCGCGGTGGGCCAGGAAGACCTGCTGCTCGACCGTGCCGTGCAGCAGGTGGTGAAGGCTGCCCGCGCCGCGGACGAGGACACCGATGTGCGCGACCTCAGCTCCGATCAGCTCCAGCCGGGCACCCTCGCCGAGCTGACCAGCCCTTCGCTGTTCGCCGAGCGCAAGGTCGTGGTGGTGCGCAACTCCCAGGACCTGTCGGCGGATTCGATCAAGGACGTCAAGGGCTATCTCGGATCCCCGGCGGAGGAGATCACCCTCGTCCTGCTGCACGCGGGCGGCGCCAAGGGCAAGGGGCTGCTCGACGCGGCCCGCAAGGCAGGGGCGCGCGAGGTGGCCTGCCCCAAGATGACGAAGCCGGCCGACCGGCTGTCGTTCGTCCGGGGCGAGTTCCGCGCGGTGGGACGTTCGGCGACGCCGGAGGCATGCCAGGCGCTGGTCGACGCCATCGGAAGCGATCTGCGCGAGCTGGCCTCGGCCTGTTCGCAGCTGACCGCCGACATCGAGGGCACGATCGACGAGGCGATCGTGGCGCGCTACTACACCGGCCGGGCGGAGGCGTCGAGCTTCACCGTCGCGGACCGTGCGGTCGAGGGGCGTGCGGCCGAGGCGCTGGAGGCGTTGCGCTGGGCGATGTCGACGGGCGTCGCCCCCGTCATGATCACCAGCGCGCTGGCCCAGGGCGTCCGCGCCATCGGCAAGCTGGCATCCGCCCCGCGCGGCGCGCGCCCCGGCGACCTCGCCCGCGATCTGGGCATGCCGCCGTGGAAGATCGACCGGGTGCGGCAGCAGATGCGCGGCTGGTCGGCGGATGGCGTGGCGACGGCGCTGCTGGCTGTCGCCGCCGCCGACGCGGGTGTCAAGGGCGGCGGCGACGACCCCGAATACGCCCTGGAGAAGGCCGTGGTGGCCATCGCCCGCGCGGCCCGCTCCCGCTGAACCAGCTGGCGAGTCCGAGTCCGAGGCCGAACGAAGCCGGACAGCTACCCAGCTACCCCCGCAGCTTCCCCAACGTCCCCCGGTCACCGCCCTTTAGCATGTCGGCGATCTCGCCCGTGCTGGGCGGGCTGCTGGGCTCCGAGCTGCCGAAGCTGCCGGTGGCGAACATCACCGAGGCCCGGATCGCGGATGCCGCGCCCCCCCCGCAATCCGGAGTCGGCCCAGCAGTACCCGTATGCGCAGCAGCCCCCGCCGCAGGCACCGGCCGGCTACGGCTACCGCCTGACCATACGGCTGCGGCTGAGGCTGCGGATAGGGACGGTTCGGATCCCCCCAGACCACGCAAAAAACCCCGCCGGCCCTGGGGAAGGGCGATGGCGGGGCTTCTTGTCAGTCTTCGGGTCGTCCGGCGGAAGTCGCCGGTCGAGCCGGGGGCGCCGCACCCGCGTGGCGAACGCAGGCCGTGTGCGGCGCGGTGGTGCACCGTTCAGGGAGCGGAGAGAGGGGCCGCTGGATCCCCGACGGCGGGGTGTTGCAAGGTCAGACGGAGATCGTTCAGCCCTTGAGGCCGGCGACCTTCTTGGCCAGCGCCGACTTCTTGTTGGCGGCGGCGTTCTTGTGGATGACACCCTTGCTGACGGCCTTGTCGAGCGTCTTGGCAGCGGCGGCCTGGGCGGCGGTGGCCTTCTGCAGGTCACCGGCCTCCACGGCCTCGCGGGTGCGACGGATCGCGGTCTTCAGAGTGGACTTGACAGCCTTGTTGCGCTGACGAGCCTTCTCGTTGGTCTTGATCCGCTTCATCTGGGACTTGATGTTCGCCACGAAAGAGCCTTTTCAGGTTCGTTGGAGTTTCGAGTTGCGCCGCGCACTTTGAGAGGGCACGAAGCGCAGTGGACCAGGCTACCAGCCACGCCCACGGCATCCCAATCCGGGCCGTGGTCGCCCGGGAGCACCGCCCAAAACGGACCGACGGCGCCGCTCATGGGACGATGGGGAGGACGTCACACCCGAGTCCCGCCTACCCGCGTTCACTGAATGGACCCTGCGTGCCCGCGACCCCTACGAACGTGCCGGAGCCGAGCCGTACCGACCCGGCCCTCCTCCGTAACTTCTGCATCATCGCGCACATCGACCACGGCAAGTCGACGCTCGCCGACCGGATGCTCCAGATCACCGGTGTCGTCGACCAGCGGCAGATGCGCGCGCAGTACCTCGACCGCATGGACATCGAGCGCGAGCGCGGCATCACGATCAAGTCCCAGGCGGTGCGACTTCCCTGGTCGCCTTCCGAGGGCGAGGAGAAGAGTGGGACGACCCACATCCTCAACATGATCGACACCCCTGGCCACGTCGACTTCACCTACGAGGTCTCCCGCTCGCTCGCCGCGTGCGAGGGCTGCATCCTCCTCGTCGACGCCGCCCAGGGGATCGAGGCGCAGACCCTCGCCAACCTCTACCTGGCGATGGAGAACGACCTCACGATCATCCCGGTCCTCAACAAGATCGACCTGCCGGCCGCGCAGCCCGAGAAGTTCGCCGCCGAGCTGGCGAACCTCGTCGGCTGCGACCCCGACGACGTGCTGCGGGTCTCCGCCAAGACCGGCGTCGGCGTGCCCGAGCTGCTGGACAAGGTGGTCCGCGAGGTGCCGGCCCCGGTCGGCGTCAAGGATTCGCCCGCCCGCGCGATGATCTTCGACTCGGTCTACGACGCCTACCGCGGCGTGGTGACCTACGTGAAGGTCGTCGACGGCACGCTCAACAAGCGTGAGCGCATCCGGATGATGTCCACCGGCGCCGCCCACGAACTGCTGGAGATCGGCACCAACTCGCCCGAGATGAAGGCCGCCGACGGCCTGTCCGTGGGCGAGGTGGGCTATCTGATCACCGGTGTGAAGGACGTCCGCCAGTCCAAGGTCGGCGACACCATCACGCAGCTCAGCAAGGGGGCGACCGAGGCGCTCGGTGGCTACAAGGACCCCAAGCCGATGGTGTTCTCCGGGCTCTACCCGCTGGACGGATCGGACTACCCGGAGCTGCGCGAGGCGCTGGACAAGCTCCAGCTCAACGACGCCGCGCTGGTCTACGAGCCGGAGACATCGGCGGCGCTCGGCTTCGGCTTCCGCGTGGGCTTCCTCGGCCTGCTGCACCTGGAGGTCATCCGCGAGCGCCTGGAGCGCGAGTTCGGCCTCGAACTGATCGCCACCGCGCCCAACGTGGTCTACCAGGTGGACATGGAGGACGGCACCGAGCACGAGGTGACCAACCCCAGCGAGTTCCCCACGGGCAAGATCGACAAGGTGCACGAGCCGGTCGTGCGGGCCACGGTCCTGGCGCCGAGCGAGTTCATCGGCGCGATCATGGAGCTGTGCCAGAACCGCCGCGGCACGCTGCTCGGCATGGACTACCTCTCCGAGGACCGCGTCGAGATCCGCTACACCCTGCCGCTCGCCGAGGTCGTCTTCGACTTCTTCGACCAGCTCAAGTCCAAGACCCGTGGCTACGCCTCGCTGGACTACGAGCCCACCGGCGAGCAGATCGCCGACCTGGTGAAGGTCGACATCCTGCTGCACGGCGACAAGGTCGACGCGTTCTCCGCGATCTGCCACAAGGACAAGGCGTACGCCTACGGTGTGCGGCTGGTCGCCAAGCTGCGCGAGCTGATCCCGCGGCAGGGCTTCGAGGTGCCGATCCAGGCCGCCATCGGCAGCCGGGTCATCGCCCGTGAGACGGTCCGCGCGATCCGCAAGGACGTCCTCGCCAAGTGCTACGGCGGTGACATCTCCCGTAAGCGGAAGCTGCTGGAGAAGCAGAAGGAAGGCAAGAAGCGGATGAAGATGGTCGGCAGCGTGGAGGTGCCCCAGGAGGCATTCATCGCGGTGCTGTCCTCGGACTCCGACGGGGACAAGTCGAAGAAGTGACCCCGGGGGAGAGGCTTTCGGACGGCCTCCGGGAGCGCCGTTCTCTCCGGGGGCGCCCGGTCAGGTAACCGGGCAGGGCGCCGGTCCCTCAGGGGCCGGCGCCCTTGCCGTCCCCGGGGTGCGGCAGGTGGCCCAGGGTGCGGGATCCGCTTGGCGCGCGGGTCCGGAGGTGTGCCGGCGCCGCGCCGTGTGACCGGTCGCGTGCACCCTGCACGCACGGCGGGAGCGCCACGTGAACCGGTGGGCCCAAGCCCCTTACGTGGCGGCGCAACGGGGCCTACTCTGATCACTGCTCAAAGGTTACTCGCGAGTCACCAGCAATGAAGCGGGCCCCGGAGGATGCCGTGACGGACACCCACACGCTGATCGACAACCGGCCGCCTTCGGTGGCGAGCCTTTTCCTGGAGCGGGTCGCGGCGACCCCCGACAAGGAGGCGTATCGCTATCCCGTGCCGCCCGCCTCGGGGCAGGGGCCGGACGACTGGAAGTCGCTGACCTGGGGCGATGCCGCCCAGCGGGTGCTTGCTACGGCGGCGGGCCTGATCGCGCTCGGCGTACGGCCCGAGGAGCGGGTGGCGCTGGCCGCCGCCACCCGCGTCGAATGGATCATCGCCGACCTCGGCGTGCTGTGTTCCGGCGCCGCGACCACCACGGTCTACCCCAGCACCAACGCGGACGAGACCGCGTACATCCTCGCCGATTCCGGGAGCCGGGTGCTGATCGCGGAGGACGCCGCGCAGCTCGCCAAGGCCCGTGAGAAGCGCGCCGAACTGCCCGACCTCGCCCACGTCGTGGTCATCGACGAGGCGGACGCGCAGCCCGCCGACGGCGATCCGGAGGGCTGGGTGCTCTCCCTCGCCGACCTGGAGAAGCGCGGCGCCGCCCACCTGGAGGACAACCCCGACTGCGTCACCGAGCGGGTCGCCGCCCTGCGCGCCGACCAGCTCGCCACCCTCATCTACACCTCGGGCACCACCGGCCGCCCCAAGGGTGTACGTCTCGCGCACGACTGCTGGTCGTACATGGCACGCGCCATCCAGGCCACCGGCATGGTCACCGATGACGACGTGCAGTACCTCTGGCTGCCGCTCGCGCACGTCTTCGGCAAGGTGCTCACCGCGGGCCAGATCACGGTCGGGCACGTGATCGCCGTCGACGGCCGGGTCGACAAGATCATCGAGAACCTGCCGGTGGTGCGGCCCACGTACATGGCGGCGGTCCCGCGGATCTTCGAGAAGGTCTACAACGGCGTCGCGGCCAAGGCCAGAGAGGGCGGCGGCGCGAAGTACAAGATCTTCCAGTGGGCGGCCGGGGTGGCCCGCGAGTACGCCAAGGTCTCGCAGGAGAACTTCCGGCGCACCGGCAACGCCTCGGTGCCGTTCGGGCTCGCCGCCAAGCACAAGGCCGCCGACACCCTCGTCTACGCAAAGCTGCGGGACGCTTTCGGCGGCCGGCTGCGCGCCGCGGTCTCCGGCTCCGCCGCCCTCTCGCCGGAGATCGGCTACTTCTTCGCCGGCGCCGGCATCCACATCCTGGAGGGCTACGGCCTGACGGAGTCCAGCGCCGCCAGCTTCGTCAACCCCGGCGAGGCGTACCGCACCGGGACGGTCGGCAAGCCGCTGCCCGGCACCGAGGTGCGGATCGCGGAGGACGGCGAGATCCTGCTGCGCGGCCCCGGCATCATGCAGGGCTATCACGGCCTGCCGGAGAAGACCGCCGAAGTCCTGGAGTCCGACGGCTGGTTCCACACCGGCGACATCGGCGAGCTGTCGGCCGACGGCTTCCTGCGGATCACCGACCGCAAGAAGGACCTGATCAAGACGTCCGGCGGGAAGTACATCGCCCCCGCCGAGGTCGAGGGGCAGTTCAAGGCGGTCTGCCCGTTCGTCTCCAACGTCCTGGTGCACGGCGCCAACCGGAACTTCTGCACCGCGCTGATCGCGCTCGACGAACCGACCCTCATGGTCTGGGCGGAGGAACACGGCCTCAAGGGCAGGGCGTACGCGGACCTCGTCGCCACCGACCAGGTCCGCGAGCTGATCGACGGCTATGTCGAGCGGGTCAACGAAGGGCTCCAGCGCTGGCAGCAGATCCGCAAGTTCCGGCTGCTGCCGCGCGATCTGGACATCGAGCACGGCGAGGTCACCCCCAGCCTCAAGGTCAAACGGCCGGTCGTGGAGCGGGCGTTCAAGGACCTGCTGGACGAGATGTACGCCGGGACGCGCGAGGCGTAGCGGGAGGCGCGAGGCGTAACGGAGCGCACGGGGCGCGAGGGGACGCGGGCACAGCGGCCGGGGCCCGGCGCGGACCGATCCCGGTGCGCGGATTCCAGGGCGGGGCGGTGCGGGACGGCGTGGGGCGGACGGGACGGCAGTGGCGGTAGTGACGCCGCGGTCGTCGGGGAGCCACCCCGGCGTCGTTCCGCGCCGCCCCGCGCTGCCGTGCGCGGGCGCGTGCCGTGCCGCCGCGCTCCCCCCGGTTGTCCATACATCTTCACCGTCCGCAACGACGGAGCACCCCACTTGACCACCTTCTTCGGTGACTCGGTGCTTATGCCTGCGCTCGGTCTGTCACTCTGTCGGTGGTGCATTCGGCGAGATGGCGGAGCTGCTCGGGAGTTGCTGAATGAGGACGACTACTGCGACTGCAACTGGATTCCAGCGGGACACCGAAGCGGTGGGCGCCACCGCGACCGGCACCGGCCGTGACGGCACGGGCTCCCGCAGCGCCGCGCTGCCCGGCACGCCGCGCGCCGCGTCCGACGCCCGCCGGTTCGTCCGCGGCACGCTCTCCGACTGGAAGGCGCAGCGTCTGCCGGGCGCCGAAGCGCTCACCGACCGGCTGGCGGAGGAAGCCTTATTGCTGGTCAGCGAGTTGGTCACGAACGCCGTTGTGCACGCGGGCACCGACGTGGAACTGCACTGCCGCCTCGAAGCGGACGCCGCACCCGACGGCGCGTCCCCCGGCGCCGGCGGCCTCGTCGTCGAGGTGTCCGACCACCACCCCACCCGCCCGGTACGCGGCCACCGCCACTCCGGGCTGCCCGACGGGGCGGGCCACGGCCTGCAACTGGTCGGCGCGGTCGCCGAATCCTGGGGCATCACCTACCGCGGCGCGATGAAGACCGTATGGTTCCGGCTCACCCCGGGCGCCGCGTCCGAAGGCCAGGAGACCGGCGGCCCGGCATCCGGCCCCCGGGCGGCGGGCACCCCGCTGACCGGCCACGTCCCCGCGGCCCGCCTCGCCCCGGACGCCCCGGGCGGCCAGCCGGTCCGCTGCGCCACCGACCGCTACGAGACCGCCCCCTACGGCGCCGACCGCTACGAACCCGCCCCTTACGACACCGACCGCTACGACACCGACGGCGCCAGGACCGACGCCCCGTACCCCGACGCCCCGTACGCCTACGGATACGGCTACGGCGCGGCCTACGGCGCCCCGCCGAGGCCCGCAGCCGACTGGCTCACCCACGGCGCCCCGACCTTCCTCGCCGAGGCGTCCGACCTGCTCTCCGGCCACCTCGACGCCGATCAAGTCGCCTCACTCGCCGCCCAGTTGACCGTCCCCCGGCTCGCCGACTGGTGCGCGGTGTGGCTGTACGACGGCGAAGCGGGCGGGCCGGTACCCGGCGCCCCGGGGTGCGACGGGCCGCCGCGGCTGTCCGGCGTGTGGCACTCCTGCGAGAGCCGGATCGACGCCCTGCGGCTCGTCCTGGAGAAGGCACCGCCACCGGCCGCCGACCGCGGCACCGAAGGCTCGGCCGTCCCCTGGCCGTGGCCGGGCGAACCGAGCGGCTACGGCTCCGGCGGCGCCGCCCTGGCCTGCCCGCTGGTCAGCGGCGGACGCCGGCTGGGCACGGTCCTGATCGGCCGGGCCGGACCGCTGCCGTTCCCCGCCGCCCTTACCGGCCTGGTCGAGGACCTCTGCCGCCGGGTCGCCCGCGCGGTGGCCACCGCACGCGCCTACAGCACACAGGAGCGCATCAGCCAGGTGCTCCAGCGCCGGCTGCTGCCCCACGGCCGCGCGCAGGTCCCCGGCGTCGCATCGGCGGTGGTCTACGAACCGCGCGCCGGCGCCTGGGCCGGCGGCGACTTCTGGGACCTCTTCGACGCGGGCGACGGCCGCTGGTGCTTCGCCCTGGGCGACGTCTGCGGCAGCGGCCCGGAGGCGGCGGCGGTCACCGGACTGGCCAGGCCGGTGCTGCGGCTGCTGGCCCGCGACGGCTTCGGCGTCGCCGAGGTGCTGGACCGGCTCAACAAGACCATGGCCAGGGAGGCGGCCGACTCCGTCGCCGCGGTGGCCGCCGCCGTCGCCGCCGAAGCCGGTGCCCAGACCCCGGTCGAGATCCGCGACGAGGGCGAACAGGCCCGCTTCCTCTCCCTCCTCTACGGCGAGATCGTGCCCCGCCCCGGCGGCACCGGCGGCGCCCGCTGCACCCTCGCCAGCGCGGGCCACCCACTGCCGCTGGTGCTGGGCACCGACGGCGAGGTGCGCGTCGTCGCCGCGCCGCAGATGCTGCTGGGGGTGGTCGGCGACGCGACGTACGAGAGCGAGTCCTTCGACCTCGCCCCGGGCGAGACGCTGCTGTGCGTCACCGACGGCGTCACCGAGCGCCGCTCGGGCCGCAACCAGTTCGACGACGATGACGGCCTGGCCACCGCCCTGGCCGCCTGCGCGGGCCTGGACGCGAGCGCCGTCGCCGAACGCATCCGCCGCACCGTCCACGGCTTCTCACCGACCCCGCCCGACGACGACCTGGCCCTTCTCGTCCTCCAGGCGGCGGCGGACGGCACGCCGTAGAGCCTGTCGTACGGGATCGGGCCGGGCTCCCGGAGCCGGTACGCGACGGCGGCCCCGGGCCGACGGGAACGACCCCGCCCGCGCATGACGGACAATGGACCCCATGCCTTCCGCACTGCCCGACGGTGAGCCGATGCCCGATGACGGGGCGCTGCCCGGCCACGCGCTGGCCACCGCCGCCGACCGTCCCCTCGGCTTCTACCTGCACGTGCCGTACTGCGCGACCCGCTGCGGATACTGCGACTTCAACACCTACACCGCGAGCGAGCTGCGCGGCTCAGGCGGCGCCCTGGCCTCCCGCGACAACTACGCCGACCACGTCGTCGAGGAGATCCGGCTGGCCCGCAAGGTGCTGGGCGACGACCCGCGCCGGGTCGAGACGGTCTTCGTCGGCGGCGGCACCCCGACCCTGCTGCCCGCCGCCGACCTCGCCAAGATGCTCGCCGCCATCC
This sequence comes from Streptomyces sp. NPDC050161, assembly GCF_044460025.1. NCBI lineage: Bacteria > Bacillati > Actinomycetota > Actinomycetes > Kitasatosporales > Streptomycetaceae > Streptomyces > Streptomyces sp. NPDC050161. Next base: position 488,836 of record NZ_JBITJM010000002.1, read on the forward strand.
GCGAGGAATTCGGCCTCGCCCCGCACGCCGAGATCACCACCGAGGCCAACCCGGAATCCGTCGACCCGCGCTACCTCGCCGAGCTGCGCGACGGCGGCTTCAACCGCGTCTCCTTCGGCATGCAGAGCGCCCGGCAGCACGTCCTGAAGATCCTCGACCGCACGCACACCCCCGGACGCCCCGAGGCATGCGTCGCGGAGGCCCGCGCGGCCGGTTTCGAGCACGTCAACCTCGACCTGATCTACGGCACCCCGGGCGAGAGCGACGACGACTGGCGCGCCACCCTGGACGCCGCGCTCGCCGCAGGACCCGACCACGTCTCCGCGTACGCCCTGATCGTCGAGGAAGGCACCCAGCTGGCCCGCCGGATCCGCCGCGGCGAGGTCCCGATGACCGACGACGACGTGCACGCCGACCGCTACCTGATCGCCGACGAACGCCTCGCCGCGGCCGGCTTCCGCTGGTACGAGGTCTCCAACTGGGCCACCACGGACGCCGCCCGCTGCCGCCACAACGAGCTGTACTGGACCGGCGCCGACTGGTGGGGCGCGGGCCCCGGCGCCCACAGCCACGTCGGCGGCGTCCGCTGGTGGAACGTCAAGCACCCCGGCGCCTACGCCCAGGCACTCGCCGAAGGCCGCTCCCCGGGCGCCGGGCGCGAGGTGCTCGCCGCCGAGGACCGCCGCGTCGAACGCATCCTCCTGGAACTGCGGCTCTCCGACGGCTGCCCGCTGGACCTGCTCGCCCCGCAGGGCGCCCGCGCCGCCGCCCGCGCGCTCGCCGACGGCCTGCTGGAGGCGGCCCCGTACGAAGCAGGCCGGGCCGTCCTGACGCTCCGCGGGCGGCTGCTGGCCGACGCGGTGGTGCGGGATCTGGTGGACTAGGAGGCGTCAGGACTCGGACGAGTGAACCGATGCGGGTGCGCTGCGCCCCCGCCTACGCTCTCCCTGGGCTGCCGCTAAATGCACGCGGCGTGATGTGGAGGGCCACGGAGATGACCGCTGTGGATGAACGGATGACGACCGACGCCACCGAAATCTTCGAGAACCTGGAGGTTCCCGAGGGTTACAAGGCGGAACTCCTGTGGGGGGACATTGTGATGATGGCCGGGCCCGACTGGGTCCACAACGACATCATCGAGCGGGTGGTGGACCAGATCCCGCGGGCCCGGTGGCACCGCAAGCAGACACAGGACATCGCCATTCCACAGGAGGCCAGCGAGCCTCAGCCCGACCTCGTCGTGCTCGAACGCGGCGCGTTCGAGGGGCCGGGACGCCTCGTTCCCGTGGCGGCGGTGACGCTCCTCGTGGAGGTCGTGTCGAAGAGCAGCGTCGATCGTGACTACGGCGAGAAGCGTGCTCTCTACGCAGCGGGCGGGGTTCCCCTGTACCTGATCATCGACCCCATGGAGGCCCAGTGCGTCCTGCTCAGCAAGCCGTCGGGAAGCGGCCCGGAGGCTGACTACGAGGTGGACGTGGCCACGAAGTTCGGCCGGCCGGTGCCGCTGGAACCGCTCGGCGTCGAGCTGGACACCACGGAGTTCGAGACCCTCCCCCCGGTCAAGCGTCACCGCCGCCCGTAACGAAGTCGATCAGCTCCTCCACCCGCCCGAGGAGCGCGGGTTCGAGGTCGCGGTAGGAGCGGACGCCGGACAGGATCCGCTGCCATGCCGCGCCGGTGTTCTCCGGCCAGCCCAAGGCCCGGCAGACCCCCGTCTTCCAGTCCTGGCCGCGCGGCACGGACGGCCAGCCGGGGATGCCGACGGACGACGGCTTCACCGCCTCCCACACGTCGATGTACGGATGGCCGACCACCAGCGCATGCTCACCGGTCACCTCGGCCGCGATCCGGGACTCCTTCGAGCCGGGCACGAGATGGTCGACGAGGACGCCGAGCCTGGCGTCGGGGCCGGGGGAGAAGGAACGGACGATCGCCGGGAGGTCGTCGATGCCCTCCAGGTACTCCACGACGACCCCCTCGATGCGCAGATCGTCGCCCCACACCCGCTCCACCAGCTCCGCGTCGTGCCGCCCCTCCACATAGATGCGGCCGGCCCGCGCGACCCGGGCGCGGGCGCCGGGGACCGCGACCGAGCCGGACGCCGTACGGGCCGGCGCGCTCGGCGCGGGGCGGCCCGCGGGCCGTACGAGAGTGACGACCTTGCCCTCCAGGAGGAAGCCGCGCGGCTCCATCGGGAAGACGCGGTGCTTGCCGAAGCGGTCCTCCAGGGTGACCGTCGGGCCCTGCGCCGACTTCTCGCAGCGGATCACCGCGCCGCAGAAGCCCGTGGTGACCTCCTCGACCACCAGATCGGGGTCGGCCGGCACCTCGGGGGCGGGGCGCTGCTTCTTCCAGGGCGGGGTGAGGTCGGAGCTGTAGCGCTTGCTCTGCATGGGGTCTGCGGACCTGTTCTGTGACGAAGGCGCGGGGCGCCCGGTGGGCACGGGAGGGCGGTGCGGAGGTACCGGCATCGCGGCGGGCGGTGCGGAAGATACGGGGGCGGCGCCGGTCAGGCGGGGGACACGCCGAAACGGGCGGCGAGCGTGTTGCGCTGCTCACGGACGAAACGGGCATCCACGACAGCGCCGTGCCCCGGTACGTACACCGCGTCATCGCCGCCCAGGGCCAGCAGCCGGTCCAGGGCGGCGGGCCACTGCCGCACCAGCGCGTCCGGTCCCGCGGACGGTTCGCCGGACTCCTCGACCAGGTCGCCGCAGAAGACGACTTCGGGGGCGCCGGGCCGGTCGGCGGCGAGTACCGCCAGGTCGTGCGCGGTGTGGCCGGGGCCGACGTTGGCGAGCAGCACCTGCCGGCCGCCGAGGTCCACGGTCAGCTCGCCGTGCACGAGATGGTGCGGGCGCACCAGCAGGTCGGCGGCGTCCGCCGCCGCGTCCGGGTCGACGCCGTGCCGCACCGCGTCGAGCCGCAGGGCGTCGCCGCCGCGCGCCAGCAGCTCGTCCATCCCCGCCGCGGCGAACACCTGCACCCCGGCGAAGGCGGCGGCGCCCAGGACGTGGTCGAAGTGCGGATGGGTCAGCGCGAGATGTGTCACGTCGCGGCCGAGCACCGCGCGGACGGAGCGGCGCAGCGCGGCGCCGTCGCGCAGGGTCGCGCCGGTGTCCACGAGCAGGACGCCTTCGGTCCCCGCGATGACGCCGACGGTCTCGTCCCAGCCCGGCATCCGGCGTCTGGCGATGTGCTCACCGAGCCGTTCCCACCCGGCCTCTTCCCAAGTCGTGCGCATGCCGAGACGCTATCGGTATCGCGATAGCGTTGCCCGGCGGATCAGGGGCCACGGTCGGTGTTCCGGGCGGGCGCCCTTGCCCCGGCCGTGCTACCCGGCCGTACACTGGAGCGGTGTTTGGCACTCGACCCGGGTGAGTGCCAGGCGGACGCGGCGGCCCGGACGGCAGGACTGGAGGTGTGCGCCATGCTCAGTGAACGCAGGCTTGAGGTGCTGCGTGCCATCGTCCAGGACTACGTCGGCACCGAGGAGCCGGTCGGCTCGAAGGCGCTGACCGAGCGCCATCAGCTGGGCGTCTCCCCGGCGACGGTCCGCAACGACATGGCTTTCCTGGAGGACGAGGGGTTCATCGCCCAGCCGCACACCAGCGCGGGCCGGATCCCCACCGACAAGGGCTACCGCCTGTTCGTCGACAAGCTGGCCGGCGTCAAGCCGCTGTCCAGCCCGGAGCGCCGGGCCATCCAGAACTTCCTGGACGGCGCGGTCGACCTCGACGACGTGGTGGGCCGCACGGTCCGGCTGCTCGCGCAGCTGACCCGGCAGGTCGCGGTCGTGCAGTACCCCTCGCTGACCCGGTCGACGGTCCGGCACGTGGAGCTGCTGTCGCTGGCGCCCGCGCGGCTGATGCTCGTCCTGATCACGGACACCGGGCGGGTCGAGCAGCGGCTGATCGACTGCCAGGCGCCGTTCGGTGAGGCGTCCCTCGCCGATCTGCGGGCCCGGCTCAACAGCCGGGTGGTGGGCCGCCGGTTCGCGGATGTGCCGCAATTGGTGCAGGATCTTCCGGACTCCTTCGAGCAGGAGGACCGCGGTACCGTCTCGACGGTGCTCTCGGTGCTGCTGGAGACTTTGGTGGAGGAGACCGAGGAGCGTCTGGTGATCGGCGGGACCGCCAATCTCACGCGCTTCGGGCACGATTTCCCACTGACCATCCGGCCGGTGCTGGAAGCCCTTGAGGAGCACGTGGTGCTGCTCAAGCTGCTCGGGGAGGCCAAAGACTCGGGCATGACCGTACGTATCGGGCATGAGAATGCCCACGAAGGGCTGGCGGCCACATCGGTGGTCGCGGTCGGCTACGGTTCGGGCGACGAGGCAGTCGCCAAACTCGGCGTGGTCGGACCGACCCGCATGGACTACCCCGGAACGATGGGAGCGGTACGCGCAGTGGCACGTTACGTCGGACAGATCCTGGCGGAGTCGTAAGTGGCCACGGACTATTACACGGTCCTCGGTGTCAGCCGCGACGCCTCGCAGGACCAGATCAAGAAGGCTTTCCGGCGGCTGGCCCGTGAGCTGCACCCGGATGTGAACCCGGATCCGAAGACCCAGGAGCGGTTCAAGGAGATCAACGCCGCTTACGAGGTGCTGTCGGACCCGCAGAAGAAGCAGGTCTACGACCTCGGCGGCGACCCGCTCTCGCAGGCGGGCGGCGGTGGCGGGGCCGGCGGCTTCGGCGCGGGCTTCGGCAACTTCTCCGACATCATGGACGCGTTCTTCGGTGCCTCCTCGCAGCGCGGCCCGCGCTCGCGGACCCGGCGCGGCCAGGACGCGATGATCCGGCTCGACATCGAGCTGAACGAAGCGGCCTTCGGCACGACCAAGGACATCCAGGTCGACACCGCCATCGTGTGCACCACGTGCACCGGCGAGGGCGCGGCGCCCGGTACCTCGGCGCAGACCTGCGACATGTGCCGCGGTCGCGGTGAGGTCTCGCAGGTCACCCGCTCCTTCCTCGGCCAGGTCATGACGTCCAGGCCGTGCCCGCAGTGCCAGGGCTTCGGCACGGTCGTGCCGACGCCGTGCCCCGAGTGTGCGGGCGACGGGCGGATCCGCTCGCGCCGCACCCTCACCGTGAAGATCCCGGCGGGTGTCGACAACGGCACCCGGATCCAGCTCGCGGGCGAGGGCGAGGTCGGCCCCGGCGGCGGCCCGGCCGGTGACCTCTACGTCGAGATCCACGAGCTGGCCCACTCCGTCTTCCAGCGGCGCGGTGACGACCTGCACTGCACGGTCACCATCCCGATGACCGCGGCGTCCCTGGGCACCAAGTGTCCGCTGGAGACGCTGGACGGGATGGAGGAGATCGACGTACGGCCCGGTACCCAGTCCGGCCAGTCGATCCCGCTGCACCAGCGGGGTGTGACGCACCTGCGCGGCGGCGGCCGTGGCGACCTGATCGTCCACGTCGAGGTGCTGACACCCTCCAAGCTCGACGCCGAGCAGGAAGAGCTGCTGCGGCGGCTGGCCAAGCTCCGTGGTGAAGAGCGCCCCACGGGCCAGTTTCAACCGGGGCAGCAGGGGCTCTTCTCGCGCCTGAAGGATGCGTTCAACGGGCGGTAGGTACGTGTGCCGGGGGTCCGGGGGTCGCCCCCGGACAGGCACAGCCAACAGGCGGTGGGCCAACGGCTCGTGGGGTCGGGGCACGGTGTGTGCCCGACCCGGTGCGGAGCGGCGCGGTGGGCGTGGCACGATGTGGTCATGTCCACCGCGCTGACCGATTTCTGCCGCCATCCGATCGTGCAGGCCCCGATGGCCGGCGGCATCTCCCGGCCTGAGCTGGCCGCCGCCGTCAGTGACGCCGGCGGCCTCGGATTCCTCGCCGCCGGCTACAAAACCGCCGACGGCATGTACCAGGAGATCAAACGGCTGCGCGGGCTGACCGGCAGGCCCTTCGGCGTGAACCTCTTCATGCCGCAGCCGCCGCTCGCCGACACCGCGGCCGTCGACGTCTACCGCGACCAGCTCGCCGGTGAGGCCACCTGGTACGAGACGCCGCTCGGCGAGGTCGACGCGTGCGGCGGCTCCGACGACGGCTTCGAGGCCAAGCTGGCGATTCTGCGCGAGGACCCGGTGCCGGTCGTCTCCTTCGTCTTCGGCTGCCCCTCGCGCGCCGTGCTGGACGCCTTCGCCGCGGTCGGCACGTACACCATCGTCACCGTCACCACCCCCGCCGAGGCGCAGGCCGCGCAGTGGTCGGGCGCGGACGCGGTCTGTGTCCAGGGCATCGAGGCCGGCGGCCACCAGGGCACCCACCGCGACGACCCGCAGGCCGACGGTACCGGCGCAGGTATCGGGCTGCTCTCGCTGATCGCGCAGGTCCGCGAGGCCGTGCAGATTCCCGTCATCGCGGCGGGCGGGCTGATGCGCGGGGCGCAGATCGCCGCCGCGCTGACCGCGGGCGCCACCCTGGTGCAGCTCGGCACCGCCTTCCTGATCACCCCGGAGTCCGGCGCGCACGAGCTGCACAAGCGGGCGCTGACCAATCCGCTGTTCACCCGCACCGAGCTGACCCGGGCGTTCACCGGCCGTCCGGCCCGTGGTCTGGCCAACCGCTTCCTGCGGGAGCACGGACCGTACGCGCCGGCCGCCTACCCGGCCGTCCACCAGCTCACCTCGGGGCTGCGCAAGGCCGCCGCGAAGGCGGGGGACGCGCAGGGCATGGCACTGTGGGCCGGGCAGGGCCACCGGATGGCGCGCGAGCTGCCGGCCGGCGAGCTGGTGGAGCTGCTGATGTCCGAACTGGACGCGGCGCGCGGCGGGTTGGACCGGGACGGCGCGGGGGACGCGGCATGACGGCCCCGGTCTTTCTGGTGGAGTCCCTCGCGGACGTGCGGACCGGCGGCACGCTGACGCTGACGGGCCCCGAGGGGCGGCACGCGGTATCGGTGCGGCGGCTGCGGGTCGGCGAGGAGGTCGTGCTGACGGACGGCGCCGGGTCGGGTGCCGGGGGCACGGTCGCCGCCGTCGAGGGCAAGGACCGGCTGACGGTCGCGGTGACCGAGCTGCGCCGTGAGCCGGAGCCCGCGGTGCGGATCACCGTCGTGCAGGCGCTGCCCAAGGGTGACCGCGGTGAACTGGCCGTGGAGACCATGACGGAGACCGGCGTGGACGCCATCGTCCCCTGGTCGGCGTCGCGTTGTGTCACCCAGTGGAAGGGCGAGCGGGCCGCGAAGTCGCTGGCGAAGTGGCGGGCCACGGCCCGCGAGGCCGGTAAGCAGTCCCGCCGGCTGGCCTTCCCCGAGGTCGCGGAGCCCTGCACGACCCGGCAGGTCGCGGAGCTGCTCGCGCAGGCGGACCTCGCCGCCGTACTGCACGAGGAGGGCAGCGCCCCGCTGGCCACCGCCGCGCTGCCGGCCACCGGCAGCATCGTGCTCGTCGTCGGCCCCGAGGGCGGAGTGGCGCCCGATGAGCTGGCCGCGTTCGCCGACGCGGGCGCCCGGCCCTACCGCCTCGGCCCGACCGTCCTGCGCACCTCCACGGCGGGTACCGCGGCCACCGCGCTGCTGTTGGGACGCACCGGCCGCTGGAGCTGATCCGCCGCCACACAAAGGTGCGCCGACCGGCCCAACGGCCCGTCGGCGCACCGCAGTTCACCCCCGTACGGGTCAGATCAGCTGTGCGTCGATGGTGATGTTCTTGACGCCTGCCAGCGCCTGGCTCACCGGGCAGTTGGCCTTGGCGTCCTGGGCCGCGGCCTGGAAGTCGGCCTCCGACAGGCCGGGGACGCGGGCCCTGACGGTCAGTGCGATGCCGGTGATGCCCTCGCCCGGCTGGAACGTCACGTCGGCCTGGGTGTCGACGGCTTCGACGGTGTGGCCCTTGCCCGCCAGGCCGTGCGAGAAGGCCATCGAGTAGCAGGAGGAGTGGGCGGCGGCGATCAGCTCTTCCGGACTGGTGACGCCGTTCGGCTGCTCCGAGCGGGCCGGCCAGTTCACGTCGTACGTGCCGACCTTGGAGGATTCCAGGGCGACGGTGCCCTTGCCCTCCAGGAGGTTGCCTTCCCAGTGGGTCTTGGCGGTGCGCGTGGTTGCCATGGTGCACTAACTCCCGGTTGTGGGCGATATGCGGTCTTCGGGGTCAGCCTAGGACACAAGGGGTGCCCGATCGGCCCGGTAGCATCCGAGTGCGTACGCACGGTGCGTACGGCGCCTGCCGCGTACGCCGTGACGCGACCCGGTGCGGCCACGACGCGGCCCGACGCGGTCCGTCCGGCGCCGACGGCGGGCGAAGACCCGGGAGGAGTCCACCGGTGGCGGGAGAACCGCAGGCCGACTGCCTGTTCTGCAAGATCGTGGCGGGGGAGGTGCCGGCGACCATCGTCCGGGAGTCCGAGACCACCGTCGCCTTCCGCGACATCAATCCCCAGGCGCCGACCCATGTCCTGGTGATCCCCAAGGTCCACTACGCGAACGCCCTGGAACTGGCGGCGGCGGAGCCGGCCATCGCCGGTGACGTGCTGCGCGAGGCGGGCCGGGTGGCCGGTGACGAGAAGGTCGACGCGACCGGCTACCGCATCGTGTTCAACACCGGTCCCGGCGCGGGGCAGACGGTCTTCCACGCCCATGCGCACGTGCTGGGTGGCCGCGACCTCCAGCGCCTGGTCTGACGAGGCCGGGGAACCGAGTTGTCCGTACGCGAACTGGTCGTCCTCGGCACCGCGAGCCAGGTGCCGACCCGGCACCGCAACCACAACGGCTACCTGCTGCGATGGGACGGCCAGGGGCTGCTGTTCGACCCCGGCGAAGGCACCCAGCGGCAGATGCTGCGCGCCGGGGTCGCGGCGCACGACCTCAACCGGATCTGCGTGACGCACTTCCACGGTGACCATTCGCTGGGCCTCGCCGGGGTGATCCAGCGGATCAACCTCGACCGGGTGCCGCATCCCGTCACCGCCCACTACCCGGCCAGTGGGCAGCACTTCTTCGACCGGCTGCGCTACTCCACCGCGTACCGCGAGACGGTCCGGCTGGTGGAGCGGCCGGTGGCCACCGACGGCGAGCTGGAGCGCTCGGCCGCATACGCCCTGGAGGCGCACCGGCTCTCGCACCCCGTCGAGGCGTACGGCTACCGGCTGGTGGAGCCCGACACCCGGCGGATGCTGCCCGAGCTGCTGGCGGAGCGCGGTATCGCAGGTCCTGACGTCGGGCGGCTCCAGCGGGAGGGTGAGCTGAACGGCGTGACGCTCGACGAGGTGAGCGAGATGCGGCGCGGCCAGCGGTTCGCCTTCGTGATGGACACCCGGCTGTGCGACGGCGTGCACGTGCTCGCCGACGGTGCCGACATGCTGGTCATCGAGTCGACGTTCCTCGATGAGGACGTGCAACTCGCCACCGATCACGGCCACCTGACCGCGGGACAGGCCGCCGCGGTGGCGGTGCGGGCCGGTGTGCGGCATCTGGTCCTGACGCACTTCTCGCAGCGTTACAGCGACCCCGGCGAGTTCGAACGGCAGGCGCGGGAGGCCGGGTTCACCGGCGAACTCACCGTCGCGCGTGACCTGATGCGGGTGCCGGTCCCCAAGAGGCGCTGAGGGGGCGGCACTTCACCGCCGTTGATCGTGGGAAGCGGTGGGATCTGCCCCCGGTGATGTGCTGTGATGGACGGCGGTGTGCGGAGAGGTATCCGCCGTGGGCGGCGGATGCCGGATACCGGGGATCCGGCACCGTGCCGCCGGGACGTCGCGGCAGTATCACGGGAGGTCGTCATCGATATCAGCGCCGACGCGGGGATCGGTCCGCTGCTGCCCGAGGACCCGCGGGAGATCGCCGGATACCGGCTGCTCGGCCGGGTCGGCGAGGGCGGCATGGGCACCGTCTACCTGTCGCGGACCCGCGGTGGGCAGCCGGTGGCGCTCAAGCTGATCCTGCCCCAGTACCGGCGGGACGAGGCGTTCCGGCTCCGCTTCGAGCAGGAGGTGCGGTCCGCCCGCCGGGTGCAGGGCTATCACCTCGTGCCGGTCGTCGACCACGACGCCACCGGTCAACTCCCGTGGATCGCATCGGAGTTCGTGCCCGGCATCCCGCTGGACACGGCGCTCGCGGAGTTCGGGCCGCTGCCGTTGCCCGCCGTCTTCCACCTGGTGGGCCGCACGGCGCGGGCGCTCGCGGCGGTCCACGCGGCCGATGTCGTGCACCGCGATCTCAAGCCCAGCAACATCATGCTGGCCGCGTCCGGCCCGTACGTCATCGACTTCGGCATCGCCCGCGCCGCCGACGCCACCCAGCTGACCAGCGTCGGCGGGCGGATCGGCACCCCGCACTTCATGTCGCCCGAGCACGCGCTCGGCGAAACGGTGGGGTACGCGGGCGACTTCTTCTCGCTCGGCCTGATCGCGGCGGTCGCGGCGACCGGGCGGCATCCGTACGGCGAGGGCGGCTGGATGACCGTGGCCACGAAGATCGCCAACAGTGCGCAGCACCCGCCCGACCTGTCCGGCTACCCCGAGGAGCTGCAACCGCTGCTGCACCGGTGCCTGACCGTGGACCTGGCCGCCCGGATCACCGCGGACGAGGCCGTCGAGCTGTGCGAGCGGGGCGCCGGGCGGCCACTGCGGGACGCGGAAGGATGGCTGCCCGCGCCGCTCGACGCGGCCGTCGGACGGCGGGCGCGTGCGGTGGAGAGCCTGTGGGAGCCGGTGATCGAGCCGGAGCCGGAAGCCGCGCGCGGCACCCTGCCGCCGTGGGGCCCGGTGAGCCGCCCGACGAGCATCCCGCCGCCGCCCAGTGCGCCGCCGGGGACGCCGCCGCCCGGTACGGGGTACGGCACGGGGCCGTCGTACGGCAAGGGAACCGGCTCCGGCCGGGCACCCGCTCCGGGAACGGGCCCGCACGAGGGCGCCGTACCGCCGCCGTCCGCGCCCGCCGGGTTCACCGGCGGTCTCCGCCGCAAGGTCCTGATGGGCGTGGCCGCTGCCGTCGTGCTGGTGGCGGGGACCTTCGCCGTCAAGGCGATGCTGCCGGGCGGCAAGCCCGGCCCGGGTCCTGACCCGACGGGCGATCCGACGCCGGGCCCGACGGCGAGCGGCGGCGGCAAGCCGGTCAAGGACCCGACCGGGCCCGCGCGCCCCGCCTACACGACGCTGGTCAAGGACCGCCCGTTCGAGCTGCGGTCGCCGCGGAACTCCGACGACGCGGGAGTCGACCTGGACATCCCGCGGGTGAACTCCCGCACCGTCGACTTCGACAAGGACGAGATCATCATCGGCAGCGTCCTCAAGGACCGCTGGGAGTTCCAGACCCCCTTCGGCAAGGGGGCCGGCGAGAGCCCCGAGAAGTGCCTGGAGGGCTCGCAGTCCGACGCGCTGCCCGGCTCCGTCGACTACCAGGAGTTCGAGGAGACCATCCCCGTCGGCACCCTGCTGTGCACGGTGACCGACAAGGACAACCTCGCCATGCTGAAGGTCACGAAGGTCACGCCGACCCAGGACGGCGATCTGCCCGACGTCTCCGGCCGCCTGACGGTCTGGAAGAAGCAGTAGCGGCCACCCGCCCTCGGACCGGGAGAGTTCTCCGATGCCTCACAACCCCGACCACCGCCTCGCGTTCCTCGCCCGCCACCTCGCCCCCACCCCGCAGGACGCCGACGCGCTGATCGACCTCTCCAACGTCGTCCGCAACAGCCGCGTCGGCCCTCGCCACGGGCGTTCCCTGGACCGCCTGCGGCAGGTCGTCGATGCGCTGGCGCGGCGCACCAGCGACCGCGAGGTCCGGGTGTACGCCGTCGCCGACCGCAGCCTGCGCCACGGCGTGCACGAGTACCCGGGCCCCGACGAGCCCTGGCTGCTGGCGGACTGGATCGCACAGGGCCTGGTGGAGGAGGCGGACGACGCCGACGAACCGCTGCTCGCGCTGGCCGACGTCACCGGCCTGCCGGTCGTCTCCAACGACGACTTCAAGGACTTCCGGCTCGTCCACCCCTGGATCCAGGGCAACACCGGGCAGTTCCTCGGCATGCGGCCAGGACCGGACCGCGCCGTCGTCCTGCACGAGCGCGACATGGGCGTCCGCAGCGCCGCGGACATCTCGCGGAAGCTGGAGGAGTCCGACCTCAAGGCGCACGGCCTCCTCAAGGGCTCGAAGCGCCTCCTGATGACGGAGATCGTCAAGCGCTCCTGGCGCTGCCCCGAACGCGGCTGCACGCTCTACGACACCCGCCGCGGCACCGCCGTACGGCTGCCGTACGTGCGCCGCGACGTGCCGCTGTGCGAGCTGCACCGCACCCCGCTCGTCGACGACGGCCCGCGCACCGCCGTCAGCCAGCTCAAGCTGCTGGTCGACGACGCCTGTGTGCACCGCTTCACCCTCGACGCGGGCACCACCGTCGTCCTGGGCCGCGCGCCGGGCGAGGGCGGCATCACGCTGTACGGGCTGCTGCCCGACCCGCTGCTGCGCCGGGTCAGCCGCCGGCACGTGCTCGCCACCGTCGACGAGGACGGCCTGCGGCTGCGCAACCTCAGCGGCTACGGCACCCGGCTGCTGCGGCACGGCGCGAAGAGCTGGAGCGCGCTGAGCGACGAGACACCGGCCCCCTTCCGCGTCAACGACGTCGCCGAACTCACCGCGGGGGTCACCCTCACCCGCAGCGCCCGGCGCTATCCCGCCGAGATCGCCGCGGCCTGGCAGCGCTCCGCCCGGCAGGTACCCGAAGGCCCGGCCCGCGCGGCCACCCGACGGCACTGAGCGGGACGGGTGGCCGGGCGGGGACAGGGCCTACGGCAGGTAGTACATCGGGTTCGGCAGCTTGAAGGTGCGGTCGGACGCGCCGCCCCGCAGATCGCTGTACTGGTCCCCGAAGTTGGCGACGATGCGGTAGCCGAGGGACTCGATGTGCTTGCGGGTGCCCGACTTGAACTCGACGGTCGAGCAGGTGGCACCGCAGGGCAGGTACGCCGGCGGGTGCTCCTTGTCCTTCAGGTAGACGTGCGAGCGGTCCAGCGGGACGCCGTAGCCGACGTTCTTGAGGTTGCGCACGCTCCAGTCCCGCTGCGCCTCCTTGCGGCCGGTGAGGAAGAAGACCTCGGCGCCTCGTGCGTGCGCCCAGTTGACCAGCCGGTCCATGCCGAAGACCGGGTCCATGTCGGTCGATTCGAGGTACTTGTCCTGGGCTTCCTCGGTGTGGTGGAAGCCGACCTGGAGCTCGTAGTTGTAGGTCAGCAGGGTGGTGTCGTCCATGTCGAGGACGATCGCGGGCTTCTTGGCGTGCTTGCCGGTCTTCGCGTCGGCGGGCTGCGCGGTGTGGCCGTGCTGCCGGTCGAGCGCGCGGGTCAGGTAGCTGCGGGCCTTCGCCTCGATGCCGCGGACCTGGCGCGCGTAGTTGCTGTGCGGGGACGCGTAGTGCTCGCCGTCCGCGGTCACCGTGTCGCCGTAGTACGCCTTGATCTTGTCCTGGACCTGCGTGAGGTTCGGGATCTCCTTGTCGGTGCGGGGCACCGCGTGTTCGGCGGTGGCCTGGCCCACGCCGAACACCGCGGTCCCGGCGACGAGGGCGGCAACCGTCGCGGCGCCGACGCGGGCACGGCGGGAGAGGACGGGGAGGGGCATGGCGCGGCTCCTTCAGGGAGTCTGAGCAGGGGACTCCCGTAGGTTTAACAGAGGCGCAACGCCGGTTCTACGCGCGAAGATTCAACGGTTGGTAAAGGGTTCCCGCGCGCGGGAGCCACAACAGAGAGGGGAAAGCGCTGATGAGGGCCTTCGAAACCGGTCCGGACCGCCGCACCGCCATCGCCCTGGGCGCCGGGGCTGCGCTCGCCGCCGTGTCGATGGGCGGCCCCGCGCAGGCGGCCACCCCGCGCGCCGACGAGGGCGTCGTGCGGGCACTGCGCGACCTGGAACGGCAACACGGCGCCAGGCTCGGGGTGTTCGCGCGGCACACGGTCACCGGCGCCACCGTGCGCTACCGCGCGGACGAGACCTTTCCGGTCTGCTCGGTGTTCAAGACGGCCGCCGCTGCCGCCATCCTGAGAGACCTCGACCGGAACGGCGAATTCCTCGCCCGGCGCATCCGGTACACCGAACAGGACGTCGCCGGTGCCGGCCACGCGCCCGTCACCGGCACACCCGAGCACCTCGCGCACGGCATGACCGTCGCCGAACTGTGCGCAGCCGCCCTCGATTACAGCGACAACGCCGCGGCCAACCTCATGCTCCGCGAGCTGGGCGGCCCCACGGCCGTCACCCGCTTCTGCCGCTCGATCGGCGACCGGGTCACCCGGCTCGACCGCTGGGAGCCCGAGCTGAACTCCGCCGAACCCTGGCGCACCACGGACCTCACCAGCCCGGCGGCCATCGCGGGTACCTACGCGAAGCTGACCCTCGGCAGCGCGCTGACCCGCGGCGACCGCCGGCGCCTGACCGGCTGGCTGCGCGCCAACACCACCGGCGGCGCACGCCTCCGCGCCGGGCTCCCCGGCGATTGGACGGTCGCCGACAAGACCGGCACCGGCGACTACGGCACCGCCCACGACGTGGGCATCGCCTGGACACCGGACGGCGCGCCGCTCGTGCTGGCCGTCCTGACCACCCGCCCCGGTGCCGCGGCACCGGTGGACGAGCCGCTGCTGGCCAAGACCGCCGAACTGCTGGCGAAGGCGCTCGTACGGAGGTAACTCCCCGGCCGCCGCGTGGCGTTGGGCGGTATTGACGGCCGGGTGCCGCCCTCCTAGCCTCCAGCTGCATCCATGAAGGTCGTCTTCATATGGAGACAGGAGCGTCCCCTTGGTCACCACCGACGCCACGCGCCAGGCCGCCACCGACGCCACGGGCCTGACCATCACCGAAGTCCGCCTCACCCCGATCCTGGTCGCCGACCCGCCGCTGCTGAACACCCAGGGAGTGCACCAGCCGTACACCCCGCGGCTGATCATCGAGGTGGTCACCGCGGGCGGCGCCACCGGGTTCGGCGAGACCTACGGCGACACCGCTTACCTCGATCTGGCCCGCCCGTTGGCCGCCGCGCTGACCGGCCGCCGGGTCACCGACCTGAACGCGCTGCCCGCGCTCGCCGCCCGGGTCTGCGGTCCGTCACCCGCCGCCACCGACGCCGCGGCGGTCGACGCCGGTGGGCTGCGCGGCGTGCAGACCGCGGACAAGCTCCGGCTCTCCGTGCTCTCCGGCTTCGAGGTCGCCTGCCTGGACGCCTGGGGCCACGCGGCCGGGCTCCCCGTCCACGCGCTGCTCGGCGGCAAGGTCCGCGACCGCGTCGACTACAGCGCCTACCTCTTCTACCGCTGGGCGCACCACCCGGAGGGCCGCGGCGAGCCCGACGACTGGGGCGCGGCGCTCGACCCGGCGGGCATCGTCGCCCAGGCCCGCCGCTTCGCCGACACCTACGGCTTCGCCTCCTTCAAGCTCAAGGGCGGCGTCTTCGCCCCCGATGAGGAGATCGCGGCCGTCCGGGCGCTGGCCGCCGCGTTCCCCGGGCAGCCGCTGCGGCTCGACCCCAACGGCGCCTGGAGCGTACGGACCTCGCTCGCGGTCGCCGCCGAGCTGCACGACGTCCTGGAATACCTGGAGGACCCGGCGAGCGGCACCGCCCGGATGGCCGAGGTGGCCGCCGCGCTCCGCGACACCCGGCACGGTGGCCGCGTCCTCCCGCTGGCCACCAACATGTGCGTGACGACGTTCGACGAGATCGAGACGGCCTTCGCGCGCCGCGCCGTGCAGATCGTGCTCTGCGACCACCACTACTGGGGCGGGCTGCGCGCCACCCGCGAACTCGCCGCGCTCTGCCGCACCTTCGGCGTCGGCCTGTCCATGCACTCCAACACCCACCTGGGCATCAGCCTCGCCGCCATGACCCACGTCGCCGCGACCGTCCCGACCCTCGGCCACGCCTGCGACACCCACTATCCGTGGCAGTCCGAAGACGTCCTCACCGAGCGGCTCGCCTTCCGCGACGGCGGGCTCGACGTGTCCGACGCGCCGGGGCTCGGCGTCACCGTCGACCGCGACCGGCTGGCCGCGCTGCACCGCCGCTGGCTGGCCGACGACGGCGGGCTGCGCTCCCGCGACGACGCCGCCGCGATGCGCGTCGCCGAGCCCGCCTGGGTCACCCCCGCCGTGCCGCGCTGGTGACCGCGGCCCGGAGCCGGGGATCATGGATACGGCTGTGATCACGGCCGTGATCTCGCGCGCGGGGCCGCCGCGCGCGTACGGTGTGGCGCGGCTCGGTGGCGGTACGCCACAGTGGTCCCGTACGTGATCTTTTGAGAGGGGCTGTACCGATGGCACAGGAAGTGCGCGGCGTCATTGCGCCAGGGAAGAACGAGCCGGTCCGGCTGGAGACGATCCTGGTCCCGGACCCGGGTCCTGGCGAGGCCGTGGTGGCGATCCAGGCGTGCGGGGTGTGCCACACCGACCTGCACTACAAGCAGGGCGGCATCAACGACGAATTCCCCTTCCTGCTCGGCCACGAGGCCGCGGGTGTGGTGGAGTCGGTCGGCGCCGGCGTCACGGACGTCGCGCCAGGTGACTTCGTCGTCCTCAACTGGCGCGCGGTGTGCGGGCAGTGCCGTGCCTGCCTGCGGGGCCGCCCGCAGTACTGCTTCGACACCCACAACGCGAAGCAGAAGATGACGCTGAAGGACGGCACGGAGCTGAGCCCGGCCCTCGGCATCGGCGCGTTCGCCGACAAGACGCTGGTCGCCGCCGGGCAGTGCACCAAGGTCGACCCGGAGGTCTCGCCCGCCGTCGCCGGCCTGCTGGGCTGCGGCGTGATGGCCGGCATCGGCGCCGCCATCAACACCGGCAACGTCGGCCGCGGCGACAGCGTGGCGGTCATCGGCTGCGGCGGCGTCGGCGACGCGGCCGTGGTCGGCGCCCGGCTGGCCGGCGCCGCGAAGATCATCGCGGTGGACGTCGACGACCGGAAGCTGGCGACCGCCCGCTCCATGGGCGCCACCCACACCGTCAACTCCCGCACCACCGACCCCGTCGAAGCCATCCGGGAACTGACCGGCGGCTTCGGCGCCGACGTCGTCATCGAGGCGGTCGGCCGCCCCGAGACCTACCAGCAGGCGTTCTACGCCCGCGACCTGGCCGGCACCGTCGTCCTGGTCGGCGTCCCCACCCCCGAGATGACCCTGGAACTCCCCCTCCTGGACGTCTTCGGCCGCGGCGGCGCCCTCAAGTCCTCCTGGTACGGCGACTGCCTGCCGTCCCGCGACTTCCCGATGCTCGTCGACCTGCACCAGCAGGGCCGCATCGACCTCGGCGCCTTCGTCACCGAGACCATCGGTATCGACGGCGTGGAGCAGGCATTCGAGCGGATGCACGCGGGCGACGTCCTGCGCTCGGTGGTGACGCTCTGATGACGGCCCGCATCGACCACCTCGTCACCTCGGGCACCTTCTCGCTCGACGGCGGCACCTGGGACGTCGACAACAACGTCTGGATCGTCGGCGACGACGACGAAGCGCTGGTCATCGACGCCGCCCACGACGCCGACGCCATCCTCGAAGCCCTCGGCGACCGCACCCTGCGCGCGATCATCTGCACCCACGCGCACAACGACCACATCGACGCGGCACCCGCCCTCGCGGCCCGTACGGGTGCCCTGATCCATCTGCACCCGGACGACCTGCCGCTGTGGAAGCAGACCCACCCCGGCACCCCGCCGGACCGCGAACTCGCCGACGGGCAGGTCCTGACCATCGCGGGAGTGGACCTGACGGTGCTGCACACACCGGGTCACGCACCCGGCGGGGTCTGCCTGCACGCACCCGCCCTGGAGACGGTCTTCACCGGGGACACCCTCTTCCAGGGCGGCCCCGGCGCCACCGGCAGGTCCTTCTCGGACTTCCCGACCCTCGTCGGCTCGATCCGCGACCGGCTGCTGTCCCTGCCCCCGCACACCGTCGTCCGCACCGGACACGGCGACCCCACCACCATCGGCGACGAGGCCCCGCACCTGGAGGAGTGGATCAAGCGCGGCCACTGAGCCGGCTCCCGCTCACGCCTCCCCGGCCGCCCGCTCCAGAATGCGGGCGGCCACCGCGGGGGAGTCCACCAGCGGATGCAGCGCCAGCGCACGCAGCGCCGCGTCCCTGTCCTTGAACATCGCCGCCTCCACCGCCGCCCGCTCCACCGCCTTGAGCTGGAGCATCAGCCCCAACTGGTCCGCGCGCAGCGGCGCGCAGGGCAGCGGACGCGGACCGTCGGCCCCCACCTCGCACACCGTCTCCACGATCGCGTCGGGCGCCAGCTGCGGCACCGTCGAGCGGTTGCGCACGTTGAGGATCAGCCGGGTGCCGCCGCCGTCCACCAGCGCCCGCATCAGCGCCAGCGCCACCCGGTCGTAGCCGCCGCCCTCCAGATCACAGCTGTCCCGCTGCCAACCGCCGCTCGCCTTGCGGCTGTCGGCCAGATACGTCTCCTCGCGCTCCAGCCGGGTCCGCTCCCACAGCGCGTGCGCATCCCCGTGGCCACCGGCCGCCGCCCGCTCGAAGAAGCCGCCCTGCTGCTGGTCGAGGAACTCGCCCCGGGTCTCCCGCGCCCCGCGCACCGACGCCAGGGTCTCCCGGCGGAAGTAGTAGTAGTGCAGATACTCGTTGGGCAGCGCACCCAGGACCCGCAGCCAGTCCGCGCCGAACAGCCGGCCCTCCTCGAAGGACCCCAGCGCCGCCGCGTCCCCCAGCAGCCCCGGCAGCAGCTCCTGGCCGTCGACCGCCAACGACCGCAGCCAGCCGAGGTGGTTGAGGCCGACGTAGTCGTACGTCACCCGGCCCGGCGTGCCGAACGCCGACGGATCGGCCCCCGCGGCGCGGGCCGCCCGGTGCACCAGACCCACCGGCGAATCGCAGATCCCCACCACCCGGTCGCCCAGCACCTGCGCCATCGCCTCGGTGACCATGCCCGCCGGGTTCGTGAAGTTGATGACCCAGGCCCGCGGCGCCAGGGCCGCGACCCGCTCGGCGATGTGCAGCGCCACCGGGATCGTCCGCAGCCCGTAGAGCACCCCGCCCGCGCCCACCGTCTCCTGCCCGAGCACCCCCTCGTCCAACGGGATCCGCTCGTCGCGCACTCGCCCCGCGGTGCCGCCCACCCGGATCGCGGAGAACACGAAATCGGCCCCGGCCAACGCGTCGTCGAGACTGTCGGCGAGCCGCACCCGCACCGGCGCCCGATGCCCTTCGGCCTGCCGCGCCAGCACCTCGGCGATGACCGAGAGCCGCCGCGGATCGGTGTCGTACAGCGTCAGTTCGGAGACGGAGTGCGCCGGGTCGTCCAGCAGCGCGCGGTGCACCAACGGCACCCGGAAACCGCCACCGCCGAGAATCGTGAGCCTCATGGGGCGGAACGTACCGCAGCATCAGGCACACTGGCGGCACCTGCCGGGACGAGAGGGGCGAGCACGGTGATCGGTGGCCGACGACAGAAGCAGCAGCCCACGCGGCCGGGAGCCGCCACGGCGGCACTCGACCCGCTGGCCGCACTGAGAACCCCGGGCGACCCCGCCACCGACGTCTACCTCACCGGCACGGTCTTCCTCGACATCATCTTCACAGGACTGGACTCCGCGCCGGTACGCGGCACCGAATCCTGGGCCCGCGGCATGGGATCGAGCCCCGGCGGCGTCGCCAACATGGCCACCGCACTGGCCCGCCTCGGCCTGCGGACCTCGCTGGCCGCCGCGTTCGGCGACGACATGTACGGCGAGTACTGCTGGGACGCGCTCGACCGGGGCGAGGGCATCGACCTCACCCTGTCCCGCACCATCCCCGGCTGGCACTCCCCGGTCACCGTCTCCATGGCCTACGAGGGCGAGCGCACGATGGTCTCGCACGGCCACGAGGCACCGCAGCCGGAGAACGCCTTCGACGGCGGCCACGCCCCGGGCTGCCCGCCCGCCTCCCGCGCCTGCGTCGCGTCGCTGGTGCCCGGCAGGCGGGAGGGCTGGCTCGGCTGCGCCGCCGCCCGCGGCAGCCGCATCTTCGCCGACGTCGGCTGGGACGACACCGGCCGGTGGGATCCCGCCGACCTCGACGGCATCGAACACTGCGAGGCGTTCCTCCCCAACGCCGAGGAAGCGATGCGCTACACCCGCACATCCGACCCGCGCGCCGCCGCCCGCAAGCTCGCCGAGCGGGTGCCGCTCGCCGTGGTCACCATGGGCTCCGAGGGCGCCTGCGCCGTCGACGGACGCACCGGCGAGAGCGCCGAGGTACCCGCCATCGCCGTCGAGGCGCTGGACCCGACCGGCGCCGGTGACGTCTTCGTCGCCGGCTTCGTCACCGGCACCCTCGCCGAGTGGCCGCTCGCCGACCGGCTGGCCTTCGCCGGTCTTTCCGCCGCCCTGTCCGTGCAGGAATTCGGCGGCTCGCTCTCCGCACCCGGCTGGGCGGAGATCGCCGCCTGGTGGCAGCAGGTGCGCGGCTGCACGGCGGGCGCATCGGCCGCCCTGCGCCGCCAGTACGCCTTCCTGGACGCGGTGCTGCCCGCCGCCGACCGCTGCTCACCGCTGGCCCGCGCCGTCCCGACCATCGGTTTCCGCCGGCCGGCCTGAACGCGGGGCGCCCGGGGCCGGTTTCCCCCGCGGTCCGGAAAAACTTTCGGGGTTGTCAGTGCACCGTCGTACTCTGGAGATCCAAGGAGTCGAGCCGCAGGCACCTCTTAGCAGCAAAGGACGGGGGTTGAGCAGGCCACAGCGCCGGCCCATGACTCAGACACCCAGCGAACCGCAGGCGAGCGCCCAGTTCACCGTCCCGGCCAAGCACCCCATGGTGACGGTTCTGGGATCGGGAGACTCGCTTCTGCGCGTGATCGAGAAAGCGTTCCCCGCGACGGACATCCATGTCCGGGGCAATGACGTCAGCGCTGTCGGCGACGCCGAGGAAGTCGCCCTCATCCAGCGCCTGTTCGACGAGATGATGCTGGTGCTCCGCACCGGACAACCGATGACGGAGGACGCCGTGGAACGCTCCATCGCGATGCTGCGCGCGGCGGAGAACGGCGAGGGCACCGAAGGCGAGACACCGGCCGAGGTCCTCACCCAGAACATCCTCTCCAACCGCGGTCGCACCATCCGCCCCAAGACCCTCAACCAGAAGCGCTACGTCGACGCCATCGACCAGCACACCATCGTCTTCGGCATCGGCCCCGCGGGCACCGGCAAGACCTACCTCGCGATGGCCAAGGCGGTACAGGCGCTCCAGGCCAAGCAGGTCAACCGCATCATCCTCACCCGCCCCGCCGTCGAGGCGGGCGAACGCCTGGGCTTCCTCCCCGGCACCCTCTACGAAAAGATCGACCCGTACCTGCGCCCCCTCTACGACGCGCTGCACGACATGCTCGACCCGGATTCGATCCCACGCCTGATGGCAGCGGGGACGATTGAGGTCGCGCCGCTGGCTTATATGAGGGGCCGCACCCTTAATGACGCCTTCATCATTCTCGACGAGGCGCAGAACACCAGCCCCGAGCAGATGAAGATGTTCCTCACCCGTCTCGGCTTCGATTCGAAGATCGTCATCACGGGTGACATCACCCAGATCGACCTTCCCGGAGGCGGTGGCAAGAGCGGCCTGCGGCAGGTCCAGGAGATCCTGGAGAACGTCGACGACGTGCATTTCTCCCGCCTCACCAGCCAGGACGTCGTCCGGCACAAACTCGTGGGCCGTATCGTCGACGCATACGAGAAGTACGACAGCCGCAACAGCGGCTAGCCCTCAGGGCCGGTCCGGCCCGCGGACGAGAAGCGAGAAGTCAGCCCCCTCATGTCGATCGACGTCAACAACGAGTCCGGAACGGACATCGACGAGCAGGCCGTCCTGGACGTCGCCCGCTACGCCATCGCCCGGATGCGCATCCACCCGCTCTCCGAGCTGTCCGTGATCGTCGTGGACGCCGAGGCCATGGAGCAGCTCCACATCCAGTGGATGGACCTCCCCGGCCCGACCGATGTCATGTCCTTCCCGATGGACGAACTGCGTCCGCCGGCCAAGGACGACGAGGAGCCCCCGCAGGGGCTCCTCGGTGACATCGTGCTCTGCCCCGAGGTCGCCAAGCAGCAGGGCGAAGCGGCCCCGACCGGGCACTCCATGGACGAGGAACTCCAACTCCTCACCGTCCACGGCGTGCTGCACCTCCTGGGGTACGACCACGAAGAGCCGGACGAGAAGGCGGAGATGTTCGGCCTCCAGGCGGCCATCATCGACGGCTGGCGCGCCGAGCGGGGCCTGGACGGCCCGTCCCCGGCCCCCACCCTGACCTGACCGGGCGACGGGAATGACCACCCAACTGATCGCGGTAGCGGTACTGCTCGTCGTGATCGCCTGGCTCGCCGCCTGCGCGGAGGCCGGACTGGCCCGTACCACCAGCTTCCGCGCCGAGGAGGCGGTCCGCTCCGGCCGCCGCGGCAGCGCCAAGCTCGCCGCCGTCGCCGCCGACCCCACCCGCTACCTGAACGTCGCGCTGCTGGTGCGCGTCGGCTGCGAGATGGCGGCCGGTGTCCTGGTGACGTACGCCTGCGTCCGCTCGTTCGCGGTGACGTGGGAGGCGCTGACCGTCGCCATCGGCGTGATGGTGCTCGTCTCGTACGTCGCGGTCGGCGTCTCGCCGCGCACCATCGGCCGCCAGCACCCGCTGAACACCGCCACCGCCGCCGCGTACGTCCTGCTGCCGCTGGCCCGGATCATGGGCCCGGTCCCGCAGCTGCTGATCCTCCTCGGCAACGCCCTCACCCCGGGCAAGGGCTTCCGCAAGGGGCCGTTCGCCTCCGAGGCGGAGCTGCGGTCGCTGGTCGACCTCGCCGAGAAGGAGTCGCTGATCGAGGACGAGGAGCGCCGGATGGTGCACTCCGTCTTCCAGCTCGGCGACACCCTGGTGCGCGAGGTGATGGTGCCGCGTACGGACCTGGTGGCCGTCGAGCGGTACAAGACCATCCGGCAGGCGCTGACCCTCGCGCTGCGCTCCGGCTTCTCGCGGATCCCGGTGACCGGCGAGAACGAGGACGACATCGTCGGCATGGTCTACCTCAAGGACCTCGCCCGCAAGGTGCACATCAGCCGGGACGCGGAGACCGAGCTGGTCTCCTCCGCGATGCGCCAGGCGGTCTTCGTGCCGGACACCAAGAACGCCGGTGACCTGCTGCGCGAGATGCAGCAGGACCGCAACCACGTCGCGGTGGTCATCGACGAGTACGGCGGCACGGCCGGCATCGTCACGATCGAGGACATCCTGGAGGAGATCGTCGGCGAGATCACCGACGAGTACGACAGGGAGCTGCCGCCGGTCGAGGAGCTGGGCGACGGCCGCTACCGCGTCACCGCCCGCCTGGACATCGGCGACCTCGGCGAGCTGTACGGCCTGGCGGAGCTGGACGACGAGGACGTCGAGACGGTCGGCGGGCTGCTGGCCAAGCTGCTGGGCCGGGTGCCGATCGCCGGTGCGACGGCCGAGGTGGATCTCTCCGACGACAGGTACGACCCGGACCTGACCGCGCTGCGGCTGACCGCGGAGTCGACGGCCGGCCGCCGCAACAAGATCATTACCGTGCTGTGCGAGCCGGTCCGCGCCACCGCGGACAGCCGTCACGGCACGGTCGGCGGGGCGTCGGCCGGCTGAACCGCGCGGACGGTGCGCGCGCCAGGACGCGGGCCTGGGGCCGGGCGGGCGCCTGTGCCAAGCTGGCGGTGGGGGAAGGCGGGCAAGGGGAGCGCGAGCGGGGGGAGTTCGAGGTGGCGGGCACCGAAGGAGCGGGCGCGGCAGACTCGCGGGCCGCCGCGTCACCGGCGCCGGATGCCCGCCCGCAGGGCCTGCGGGACCTGCGCGCCGCGGACACCGTCCCGGCCACCCTCAGCTACCCGCCGGGCGCCGTCGTCGTGGTCTCCGGACTGCCGGGCAGCGGCAAGAGCACCCTGCTGCACCGCTGGTCGGCGGCGGCCGATGTGGCGGTGATCGACCCGCGTACCGTCCACGTCGCCTGCGAGGCGGTGATGCCCGGCTGGCTGCCGTACGCGGTCTACCGGCCCTGGGCGCGGGCCAGGCTCCTGCTGTGGCTGCGCGCCGAGCTGGGCGGGGACCGGCCGCTGCTGGTGCACGACTGCGGCAGCCGGCCGTGGCTGCGGCGCCTGCTGGCGTGGTGTGCCGCGCGGCGCGGCCGGACCCTGCATCTCGTGGTGCTGGACGTCGGGGCCGCTGTCGCCCTGTCGGGGCAGCGGGCCCGCGACCGCTGGGTGCGCCGCCGCGTCTTCGCCCGGCACTGCCGCGGCCTCGGCCGGCTGCTCGCCGCCCTGCCGCCGGCCGGCACCCGGTCCGCCGCCGCGCTGCCCGCTTCGCTCGCCGACGCGGCCTCGGTGGTGCTGCTCGACGCGGCGTCCCGCGCGCAGGTGCGGGCCGCGCGGTTCACGGCGGCCGGCGCGCTCCCGAAGCCGTGCTCCGGCGCCGTTTCCGTGCCCTGCGCGCCGTCGTCGGAGCCGTCAGGCGCCGCCGTGCCGCCGTCGCCGCGGTCCGTCCGCGCCGCCCGCGCACCGCGCCGGTAGCCCGCCGCCGGTGCCGTGTTCCGGTGCTGCGCCCCGCGCGGCCGGGCAGCCGCCGCCCCGCATATGCTCGGCCGTATGAGCGAAGCCGCAGCACTGGACCCGGAAGACCGCAAGATCATTACGCTCGCGCGCTCGGCGCGGGCCCGCAACGGTGTGCCCGAGGGCGCCGCCGTGCGCGACGAGACCGGACGCACCTACGTCGCCGGCACCGTCGCCCTGGAGTCGCTGCGGCTCAGCGCGTTGCAGACGGCCGTGGCGATGGCCGTGGCCA
Source organism: Streptomyces sp. NPDC050161 (assembly GCF_044460025.1). Classification (NCBI taxonomy): domain Bacteria; kingdom Bacillati; phylum Actinomycetota; class Actinomycetes; order Kitasatosporales; family Streptomycetaceae; genus Streptomyces; species Streptomyces sp. NPDC050161. The sequence goes on from NZ_JBITJM010000002.1 coordinate 513,607, forward strand.
GCGGCGCGCAGTCCCTGGAGGCCGCCGCGGTGGTCACCGAGGCCGACGACGCTGCCGACGCCGACCGCGCGGCGGTACGCGACCTCGGCGGCCCCGGCACGCCGGTCCTGGTCGCGGGCCCCGACGGCACCCTGCGCGGCAACACCCCGGCGGGCGGCCCGCAGCTCTGAGAGCCTGTGCCCGGCCACCGGCGTACGCCGGTGGTCGGAGCGGCCCCGGGGATCGGGGACAATGGGCGCCATGAGCGCTCGTACAGACTCCTCAGCCCCGCACCGCGCCGGCTTCGCCTGCTTCGTCGGCCGCCCCAACGCGGGCAAGTCCACCCTCACGAACGCTCTGGTCGGCACGAAGGTGGCCATCACCTCCAACCGGCCGCAGACCACCCGCCACACCGTCCGCGGCATCGTGCACCGCCCCGAGGCGCAGCTCGTCCTCGTGGACACCCCGGGCCTGCACAAGCCGCGCACCCTGCTCGGCGAGCGGCTCAACGACGTGGTGCGCACCACCTGGGCCGAGGTCGACGTGATCGGCTTCTGCCTGCCCGCCGACCAGAAGCTCGGCCCCGGCGACCGCTACATCGCCGCCGAACTGGCCGGCATCAAGAAGACCCCGAAGGTCGCCGTCGTCACCAAGACCGACCTGGTCGACTCCAAGGCGCTGGCCGAGCAGCTGCTGGCCATCGACAAGCTCGGCCAGGATCTCGGCATCGAGTGGGCCGAGATCATTCCGGTGTCCGCCGTCGGCGACAAGCAGGTCGGCCTGCTCGCCGACCTGCTCGTGCCGCTGCTGCCGGAGAGCCCGCCGCTGTACCCGGAGGGCGACCTCACCGACGAGCCCGAGCAGGTCATGGTCGCCGAGCTGATCCGCGAGGCCGCGCTGGAGGGCGTACGCGACGAGCTGCCGCACTCCATCGCCGTGGTCGTCGAGGAGATGATCGCCCGCGAGGACCGGCCCGCCGACAAGCCGCTGCTCGACATCCACGCCAACGTCTACATCGAGCGCCCCAGCCAGAAGGGCATCATCATCGGCCCGAAGGGCAAGCGCTTGAAGGAGGTCGGCACCAAGTCCCGCAAGCACATCGAGGCGCTGCTCGGGACGCCGGTCTTCCTCGACCTGCACGTCAAGGTCGCCAAGGACTGGCAGCGCGACCCGAAGCAGCTGCGCAAGCTGGGGTTCTAGGACACGGGCCCGCCCCGGACCGGCTTGGCCAGGGTGGGCTGCGAGTTCCTGACCGGTCCCGGCAGGACGTAGCGGGACGGCCGGAGGCGGCCCGTCAGCGCCAGGAAGGCGACGAAGGCGGCCAGTGCGATCCAGCCGGGCCATCCGTTGATCCCCATGTGCAGGGGGTCGAGCGCGGCGGCCGGGTCGGCGAACTCCTTGACCATCGCCACGCTCACCGAGCTGATGAACGCATGGCCGATGACGGCGGGCACGACCGAGCCGGAGCGCAGCCGCAGCCAGGTGAAGACCGGCAGGATGAGCACGCAGCTCACCAGCATCGCGGGCACCGACACGTACCAGGGCCGCCCCGGGTACTGGCCGCCCATCAGCAGTGTGGGCAGGTGCCACAGGGCGAAGGCCGCGCCGGTGACCAGGTAGGCCCCCAGCAGGCCGAGGCTGCCGCCGTCCCGTGCCAGGCGGGGGAAGAGGTAGCCCTGCCAGCCCAGTTCCTCGCCGAAGAAGAGCGGGAGCGACAGCAGCATCTGGCCCACCGCCGTGGCCGCCCAGGTACCGAGCCCGCCCCAGTGCACACCGCCGAAGGGGTAACTGCCCGCGAGGGCGCCGATGGCGAGGGCGGCGGCGGTGAGGCAGGCGGGGACGGCGAAGGCCGTCAGACAGGCCCGTACCGCGCGGCCCCAGGGCCGCGGCCAGCGCAGGGCGAGGGATTCCCGTACCCGTCCGCCGCCCTCGGTCCAGCGGACGGCGACGAGCGCGGCCAGTGCCGGGGCGAGCATCGCGGCGGCGATGCAGATCTGCTCCAGCGCGCCGGTGTCCTGCCGGGCGTCGCCCCGTTGGAAGCCGCTGACCAGGAGCGGAGTCATCGCCGCCCACATGCCGGCGTAGGCGAGGCCGAGGTAGACGAGCAGGCTGCGGCGCCGGCGTACGCGCGGTAGGGGCTCCGTTGAGTACGTCATGGCCGGGACGTTATGGCGTGGCGGGGCGGTGAAGAATCCGGCTGGTACCCGCTCCAGCGGGGGGCTGTCCCCACCGGCCCCTGCCGTCCCACCGGCCCTGGCCGTCCCGCCTCACGCCACCCCGCGGATCCGCCGGACCAGCAGCGCACCCAGCAGGCCGATCGCCGCCGCGACGAGATACAGCGCGCGGTAGCCGCCGAGGTGGGCGACGATCGGGGCGGCCAGCGCCGGGGCCGCCACCTGGGGCAGCGAGTTGGCGATGTTGAGGACGCCGAGGTCCTTGCCGCGGTGCGCGGCGGCCGGCAGCACGTCCGTCATCAGCGCGAAGTCGACGGACGTGAACACGCCGAAGCCGACGCCGAGGAGCGCGGCGGCGGCCAGTGCGCCGGTCCAGGTCTGCCAGCAGGCCAGCAGCACGGCGGCGACCGTCATGATCACACCGGACCACAGCACGAACGGCCGGCGCCGCCCGACCCGGTCCGACCAGAAGCCGCCGACGACGACCGTGCCCAGCAGCGTCACGCCGTTGACCGCCGTCAGGATCAGCACGCCGCCCTGCGGGTCGGGCCGGTGCAGCACGTCCCGCAGGAAGTACAGGAGGTAGAGCAGCGCCAGCGCGTTGCCGAGGTTGATCAGGAAGCGGGTCAGCCAGGCCCAGCCGAGGTCAGGGTGGCGGCGCGGGTCGAATCCGAAGCCGGTGCGGAAGGACCGCCAGGTGAACGGCGGCCGGGCGTCCGCGGGCAGCACGAGATCCCGGCGCAGCAGGTACGGCAGGGTGGCGAGCACGGTGAACGCCGCGCAGGCCAAGTAGCCGGCCGTGAGCCCGCCGGCCAGCGTCGCGAGCCCGGTCCCGGCCAGCACGCCCAGGATCTGCGCCGCGCCCAGCCAGCCGCCCACCGCGCCGCGCTGCCGCCGTGGCACCCGGTCCGGCACGGCGGCGGTCACCGCGGCGAACGCGGCGTTCAGCGCCAGCTGCACCAGGCACCAGCCGCCCGCCATCGCCCACACCGTCCGCGCCCCGGCCAGCAGCACCAGCGCCGCCGCCCCACCCAGGACCCCGGCGGCGATCCACGGCGTACGCCGCCCCAACCGCGAGGTCGTACGGTCCGACAGGGCGCCGAACAGCGGGTTGGCGACCAGCGAGACCACGGCGCCGGCGCCCGTCACCCAGGCCAGCACCGACTCCTTGGACGTGCCGGGCGGCGCCAACTCGGCGGCCTGCACGGCGAGCAGGATCTGCAAGGGGCCGTACCAGCCGACCCAGATCGCGCCGTTCGCCAGCGAAAGCGAGGCCGTCCAGCCGCCGCCCACCGGCGCGGACGGCTCCGCGAGCGCCCCGGCGTCCGCGGCCGGCACGGTCATCCCCGCGCCTGCTCCCGGAGCACGTCGCGCAGCCAGTGGAAGGACGCCTTCGGGGTGCGTGCCAGCGTCGCGTAGTCGATGTGCACCAGGCCGAAGCGGCGCGCGTAGCCCTCCGCCCACTCGAAGTTGTCCATCAACGACCAGACGAAATAGCCGCGTACGTCGACGCCGGCCGCCATCGCCTCGTGCAGCGCCCGCAGATGCCCGTCGAGGAAGGCGATCCGCTCGCGGTCGTCCACACCCTCGTACGAGCAGCCGTTCTCCGTGATCATCACCGGCGGCAGGCTCGCCCCGTACCGCTCGCGGAAGGTCAGCAGCAGCTCGTTGAGGGCCGCGGGGACCACCGGCCAGCCGAAGTCGGTCCGCGGGTATCCCGCGATCTCCCGTGGCGCGAACGGGAGTTGCGGCGGGATGCGGATGCCGCCGAAGTCCGTGGGGCCATCGCCGCCGCCCGGCTCGGGGGCGCCGACCAGCGTCGGCTGGTAGTAGTTGATCCCGTACCAGTCCAGCGGCTGCGAGATGACCTTCAGGTCCTCGGCCACCGGCCCCGGCAGCATCGCCGCCAGGCCCTCGTCCGGGTAGCGGCCGAGCAGCAGCGGTTCCGCGAACAGGCGGTTGAGCAGCAGGTCGTAGAGATCGGCGGCGGCGACGTCCGCCTCGTCGTCGGATGCCCGCCAGGTCGGCCCGTGCGAGTTGGCGACGCCGATGCCGGTGGCGCCCCGGGCGCGCAGTGCCTGCACGGCGAGGCCGTGGCCGAGGAGTTGGTGATGGGCCGCGGGCAGCGCGTCGAAGACCAGCTGCCGGCCGGGCGCGTGCTGCCCGATGCCGTAGCCGAGCAGCGTCAGCTCGGCCGGTTCGTTGAGGGTGATCCACTGCCGTACGCGGTCCCCGAGCCGCGCCGCGACGGCATCCGCGTACGCGGCGAAGTGCTCGGCCGTCTCCCTCCGGAGCCACCCGCCGTGCTCCTCCAGCGCCTGCGGAGTGTCCCAGTGGAACAGCGTCGGCAGCGGCTCGACCCCGGCCGCCAGCAGCGCGTCCACCAGCCGGTCGTAGAAGTCGAGCCCCGCCGCGTTGACCGCCCCGCTCCCGTCCGGCACCACCCGAGGCCACGCCACCGAGAACCGGTACGCCCCGACCCCCAGCTCCCGCAGCAGCCCCACGTCCTCCCGGTACCGGTGGTAGTGATCGACCGCCACCCCCGGATCCGACCCGTCCTTGATCCGCCCACCCTCCCCGGCGAACACATCCCACGCCGACCGCCCCCGCCCGCCCTCACCGACGGCCCCCTCGATCTGCTGCGCCGAAGTGGACACACCCCAGAGGAAGTTGGAGGGAAAACGGGGGAGGGAGGACGGACGTGCCGGTGTCGTATCCATGGGGCGGATCTTCTTAACCGCCGGTAACCCCGTCAAGGGGTCGGGAGCGGATACGGGTGGGGCCACCGATGCCGGGAGCTCCGGGCTCCGACGGCGTCACCGCGGTCGGAGCCCCCCGCTACGCCCCCTCCTTCATGACCCGCGTGATCAGTTTTCGTTGTTCCTCGGTCAGGCGGGGGTCGGAGCAGTAGACCGTTCGTCCGTCGACGGTGATCTGGTAGCTGAAGCCGTCGGGGGTGCCGACCGGGGGCTCGTTGTGGCCTTGGTCGAGGGACTGGGTGGCGAGGGTGTGCCAGTCGTCGGCGTCGGGCCGCGCCGAGGTGTCGACCTCGGCGCGGCGCTCGATGCCGGCGAAGCCACCGGTGCGTCGGATGTGAATGCGCATGGGTGGCTCCTACCCAGCAGGGCGGGCGGGACGTCTCCGGGGTGCGCTATTCGGTGGGGGTGACGCCCACCTGCGACCACGCCTTGACCATGGCCTCGTGTTCGGCGCCCGCGCCGTACCGGGCCTGGGCCGCCTTGATGGTGAGGGCGGCGAAGTCGGCGAACTTGGCGTCCTTGGCGAGGTGGCCGCCGGTCAGCACGTCGTACCAGACCTGGCCCGCGCGCTCCCAGGCGTTGCCGCCGATGGTGGTCGCGGCGATGTAGAACGCGTGGTTGGGGATGCCGGAGTTGAGGTGGACGCCGCCGTTGTCCTCCTGCGTTTCGACGTAGTCCTTCATCTTGGCCGGCTGCGGGTCCTTGCCGAGCACGTCGTCGTCGTACGCGGTGCCCGGTGCCTTCATGGAGCGCAGGGCCTTGCCGGTGACGTTCGGGCCGAGGAGGTCGGCGCCGATCAGCCAGTCGGCCTGCTCGGCGCTGTGGCTGAGGGAGTACTGCTTGATCAGCGAACCGAAGACGTCCGAGATGGATTCGTTGAGTGCGCCGGACTGGCCGGTGTAGTCGAGGTTGGCGGTGTACTGGGTGACGCCGTGGGTCAGTTCGTGCCCGATCACGTCGACGGGGATGGTGAAGTCGAGGAACAGGTCGTTGTCGCCGTCGCCGAACACCATCCGCTCGCCGTCCCAGAAGGCGTTGTCGTACTTCTGGCCGTAGTGGACGGTGGCGTTGAGCGGCAGGTCGGCGCCGTCGATGGAGTGCCGGCCGTAGACCTTGAGGTAGAGGTCGAAGGTCGCGCCGAGACCGGCGTGCGCGCGGTTGACCGAGGCGTCCTTGGACGGGCTGTCGGCCTCGCTGTGGACCTTGGTGCCGGGGAGTGTTTCGGCGTGCCCGGCGTCGTAGATGGTGCGGTTGGGCTTGCCGGACGGGGCTTCGGCGGCGGCGCGTGCGGTGGTGGCGCGGGCGTTTTCGTGGCGCCGGGTGCGGAGCTGTGTGTCGTGGTCGAGAGTGCGGCGGGCCGGCTCGTTGCGGGCAGGATCGTCGGTTTGCGCCAGCTTGTCGAGAAGGTGCGGCGGCACGATCGTGCAGAAGACCGGGGTGGCCGGGGTGTCCGGCGTTGAGGTGACGTCCATCCTTCAAATGTCGCATTGCGTGACGCAGTTGTCACTGCCCGCTGCCGGGATTCCCGAAAACGTGTGGTTGATCGCAGTCAGGCGGTTACGTCCCCTCGGTCCCGCATACTGATACGGGCCGCCGTAGCTCGCCGACCTCGGTTAGGGTGCTGTGCATCATGCGTTTCGGGCTGCTTCTCCTTAGCTGCCGCGGCGAGGGCCTGTAGTCGTAGGCCGACCCCCTCCCCGCGGAGTTCGGTGCTGCGATATATCGCCCCGTCGGCCGGTCCAGCGGACACACGAGGAGCCCTACGCATCATGACGAACCCGTCGAGCCACGCCGAGAACACCGTCGGCCGCCCCACTCCGGTCACCAACGCCACCGCGCTGCAGAAGCCCTCCGGGATGCCGGTCCACAAGTACGGCCGCTACGAAGCCGTGGAGATCCCGGACCGCACCTGGCCCGACAACCGGATCACCAAGGCCCCCCGCTGGCTGTCGACGGACCTGCGGGACGGCAACCAGGCGCTGATCGACCCGATGTCGCCGGCCCGCAAGCGCGAGATGTTCGACCTGCTGGTGAAGATGGGCTACAAGGAGATCGAGGTCGGCTTCCCGTCGTCCGGCGAGACCGACTTCGCGTTCGTCCGGTCGATCATCGAAGAGGGTGCGATCCCCGATGACGTCACGATCTCCGTGCTGACGCAGGCGCGCGAGGAGCTGATCGAGCGGACCGTGGAGTCCCTGCGCGGCGCCCACCGGGCCACCGTCCACCTGTACAACGCCACCGCGCCCACCTTCCGCCGGGTCGTGTTCCGCGGCTCGAAGGAGCAGGTCAAGCAGATCGCGGTGGACGGTACGCGGCTGGTCATGGAGTACGCGGACAAGATCCTGGGCGACGAGACGATCTTCGGCTACCAGTACAGCCCGGAGATCTTCACCGACACCGAGCTGGACTTCGCACTGGAGGTCTGCGAAGCGGTCTGCGACGTCTGGCAGCCCGAGGAGGGCCGCGAGATCATCCTCAACCTGCCGGCCACCGTGGAGCGTTCGACGCCCTCCACGCACGCCGACCGCTTCGAGTGGATGTCGCGCCACCTGTCCCGGCGCGCGCACGTATGCCTGTCCGTGCACCCGCACAACGACCGCGGCACCGCGGTGGCCGCCGCCGAGCTGGCGGTCATGGCGGGCGCCGACCGCGTCGAGGGCTGCCTGTTCGGGCAGGGCGAGCGGACCGGCAACGTCGACCTGGTGACGCTGGGCATGAACCTCTTCTCGCAGGGCGTCGACCCGCAGATCGACTTCTCGCAGATCGACGAGATCCGCCGCACCAGCGAGTACTGCAACCAGATGGAGGTCCACCCGCGCCACCCCTACGCGGGCGACCTGGTCTACACCGCCTTCTCCGGCTCCCACCAGGACGCCATCAAGAAGGGCTTCGACGCCATGGAGGCCGAGGCAGCCGCCGCGGGCAGGACCGTGGACGAGATCGAGTGGGCGGTGCCGTACCTGCCCATCGACCCCAAGGACGTCGGCCGCTCCTACGAGGCGGTCATCCGCGTCAACTCGCAGTCCGGCAAGGGCGGTATCGCCTACGTGCTGAAGAACGACCACAAGCTGGACCTGCCGCGCCGGATGCAGATCGAGTTCTCCCGGACCATCCAGGAGAAGACCGACACGGAGGGCGGCGAGGTCACCCCGGCCGCCATCTGGGCCACCTTCCAGGACGAGTACCTGCCCACCCCGGACAACGCCTGGGGCCGGATCGCGCTGCGTTCCGCGCAGACCTCGACCACCAGCGAGGGCACCGACGCGCTGACCGTCGAGGCCGTGGTGGACGGCGCCGACACGGTCCTGACGGGATCGGGCAACGGCCCGCTGGCCGCCTTCATCGACTCGCTGCACGCCATCGACGCGGACGTCCGGGTCCTGGACTACGTCGAGCACACGATGAGCGAGGGCGCGGGCGCCCAGGCCGCCGCGTACGTCGAGTGCGCCATCGGCGACAAGGTCCTGTGGGGCGTCGGCATCGACGCGAACATCGTGCGTGCGTCCATCAAGGCCGTGGCCTCCGCGGTCAACCGCGCGGGACGCTGACCGTCCCGGAGGTCGGGCGCCGTGTGCGGGCGCCCGCCCTTCGGCCACTTTCCCGGTGCCCCGGTGCCGCATACGCCTCGCGTACGCGGCACCGGGGCACCGTGTCGTGCGGCCACCGACCCGTCCCCACCTGCCCGTACCCGCTTCCGGACGGCCGCCCCTCGCACCCGCCCGGCGCCGTCGGACGGCCGCCCGCAGCGGTCCGCGCGCGGGCGCACCCTTCGTCATTCGGCCAGTTGTCCGTTCGAGGTGCTGACGCCGCATCACGGATGTGGCTAACATCACGTCAATACGGCGACGTGGCCACGGTGTTACTTCCCGTGTCCTGAAGGCTGCGGGGGAGTTACGGAGGTCTGGCGTGAGGCACAAGATGTGTGTGCTGGGCGTGTGCACGTCCTGGCGTACCGTCGCCGATGGTGAGTTCTTCTGCCCCGACTGCGGCGGCGACCGCAACTACCTCCGCAGGACAGGACACCGGCGCCTGACCGTACTCGGCATCCCGCTGCTCTCCCGCGGCGCGGCCGACCCGGTCATCGAATGCTCCGCCTGCCACGGCCACTTCGGCCAGGACGCGCTGGACCACCCCACCACCGTGCGGCTCTCCGCGATGCTCCGCGACGCCGTGCACACCGTCACCCTCGCCGTACTCGCGGCCGGCGGCACGTCAGCCAAGGCGGTACGCGACACCGCCGTCGACACCGTCCGCGCGGCCGGCTTCGCGGACTCGTCCGAGGACCAGCTGCTCACCCTCCTCGCCGCGCTCGCCGCCGACACCGGGGCGCTCAGCGGCACCGTCGAGGCACTCGGCGCGGGCGACCGCCGTCCCCGCGGCGGCCTCGACCCCTGCGGCACGGCGCTCGCCATCGAACTGCACGCGTCCCTGGAGCCGCTGGCCCCGCATCTCGCCCCGGCGGGCCGCGAATCGCTGCTCCTCCAGGGGGCCCGCATCGCCCTCGCCGACGGCTCCTACACCCCCGCCGAACGCGAGGTGCTCGGCACCGTTGGCGCCGCCCTGAAGCTCTGCCCCGCCGACACCGACCGCCTGCTGGCGGCGGCCCGCACGCCGTCCTGACCGACGCGCACGGACCGTCCGGGCCGGACAGCGGGCCGCTGCGCTCTATGTGGTGGTGCAGACCACCTCGGCGATCAGGCTGCGGGGGACGTCATCCGAGTTCCTGAAGCGGACCTCCCAGCCCCCGCCGCCCGGCAGCGCGCGGGAGGAGGTGATGAGGGCGCGCGGGACGCCGGTGAAGGTGGACCGGCCGCCGCCTCCGCTGGCCACCTGGCCCGCCGGGCACGCGACCGTCGCGCTCGCATCCCGGCCCGGCTGCACCGTCACCAAGGCGCCCGCGTGCAGGGAGTGGGGAGCGGTGGAGCAGACGGCGTAGGCGGACACGCGTCGTAGTTCGCTCGTGTTGTTGACGGCTCGGACGAACCACTGGTTTGCCTGGCCAGGGGTGAGATTGGCGACGAGCAGGTCGGAGCCGTCGGGGCCGCTGACCCGGAAGCCGCCACCGCTGACCACATGTCCCTCGGGGCACGTCGCCGACGCGGGGCTGGTGGCCAGCGCCGGCACCTCCACCAGCGGGCCGTTGACGCGGACATGGGGCGTTTGCGTGCAGACGGCGAACGCGGCTGCCGTCCGTGGCACGCCGGACTCATTGCTGAAGTACGTCTGCCATCCGTTGCCGGAGGCCGCCGAGCCGTTGAGGAAGATCCCGCCGTCCTCGCTCACGCCGCCGCCCCCGCTGGGCTGCCGGCCCTCGGGGCAGCGGGCGATCGCGGTGCCGGTGGCGAAGGGCGGTACGACCACCGTCTCGCCCAGGACGCCGGAGTGGTCCAGCGGCGCCTTCGCCACGGCGGCGTGCCTGGCCGCAGGTTTGCCGCTGACTTGCGCGGCGGTGGTCGTCATGCCGGTGGTCAGGACCACGGCGGTGAGCGCCGCTGTCAGGGGGATCCGCCTGCTGCTCATCTCGGCCTCCACACAGTCACGACTGTCCGGAAGGGCTACCTGCCCGCTATGCCCTGAACAGATGCATTGTGCCGCTCGTGTGGGTTACCGGGGATTCGGTGTGAACTGCCCGGTGGGGCAGGGGTGTTGTCCTGAGGGGCGTGGGGGCGTGCGACAGCACCGGCCCCGCCGCCCGCGGAGGGCGTGGGGCCGGTGGCCGTACGGGCGGGTCAGCCGCGCGTCAGGTGGATGGGCAGGGTGCGGTAGCCGCAGACGATGAAGCCGCCGGAGGGCTCCAGGGTCGCCGGGGGAACGGCGAACTCCAGGTCGGGGAAGCGGTCGAAGAGCGCCGGGAGGGCGACCCTGGCCTCCATGCGGGCCAGCGGGGAGCCCAGGCAGCGGTGCACGCCGTAGCCGAAGCTGAGGTGCTCGACGTTGGGCCGCAGGATGTCGAACCCGGCGGCGGTGGCGCCGAATTGCTCCGGGTCGCGTCCGGTGCTCGCGATCGCGGGCAGGATCGCCTCGCCCTTGCGGATGGTCGGCCCGCCCGGGATGGCGATGTCATCGACGGCGAAGCGGAGCGGGAGGTTGGCGACGCTCGGGGACCAGCGCAGGGTCTCCTCGATGACGTCGTTCCAGGACGCCTTCCCGTCGCGCACCAGCTGGAGCTGGTCCGGGTGCGTCAGCAGGTTGTGCACCGCGTTGCCGATGAGGTTGACGGTGGTCTCGTGGCCGGCGATCAGGACCAGCAGGAGCGTGTCGATCAGCTCCTGCTCGCTCATCGTGTGGCCCTCGTCGTCCCGCTCGGACACCATCAGGCTGGTCAGGTCCTCGCCGGGCTGCCGTCGCTTCAACGCGACCAGGCCGCCCAGGAGTTCCTGGGTGGCCACCAGCGTGACCCCGGCCTCTTCCGGGTCGACGGTGGTCATGATGATCTCGGCGAGCCGGGCCAGCTCGGTGCGGGTGTCGCCCTCGGGGATGCCGAACAGCTCGCAGATGACCTGTAGGGGCAGCGGGTGCGCGAAACCGGCCCGCAGGTCGCAGGCGGTGCCGGCCGGTACCGCCGCGAGTCCGTCGAGCAGGGACGCGGTGATGCGCTCGACGGACGGCAGCATGGCTTCGGTGCGCCGGGCGGTGAAGGCGGGCGCGATCAGCTTGCGCAGCCGCCGGTGGTCGGCGCCGTACGCGGTGAACATGTTGCTGACGCCGACCCAGGTCTGGAGCCAGGTCTCGTGGTACTCGCCGCGCTGCCAGGCGGGCCAGTGCTCCCGCGCGTTCTTGGAGACCCGCGGGTCGGTCAGCAGCTCTTTGAGGAGGCTGTGGCTGGTGATCGCCCACGCCTCCGGTCCGTCGGGAAGCTGGACGCGGGTGGCGCGGCCTAGCTCGCGGAGGCGGTCTGCCTCTGCGTGGATATCGGATCCGGTCGGGTCGATGGCGACGAGCTGCTGTCCCATGGGGTGGCTCCTGCCTGATCGGGGGTGATGGGGGTGAAGCGGGCCGGAAGAGCTGCGAGAGCCCGTTGGAACCCGCCGGGCCGCCACTGCAACTGCTCTGCGGGAACAGAGAGTTCGATGTCGGAGAGCCAGGCGGTGAGTCGTTCGATCGCGGTGGTCGCGATCACCAGCGCGTGCCGCTGCACGGGACAGGCGTGCGGCCCCGCCGCCCAGGCCAGGTGCGCGCCGCTGCCCGAACCCTCACCGAGCGAGACCGTACCGAACTGGGTGTTGGCAGCCGCGTACGAGACCATCACCAGCTGTCCCGCGCGCACCCACGTGCCGTGGAAGAAGACGTCACGGCGCGCGTAGTGGGCGGAGTAGTTGGCCATCGGGGGGTCGTTCCACAGCACCTCGTTGATGGCGTCCTGCGCGGTCAGCGCGCCGCCGGACAGGGTGCTGTAGTAACGGTCGTCGGAGAGCATCCGGGACAGCGCGTTGCCGATGAGGTTGGCCAGCGGCTCGTTGCCCGCGGCCATGGTCACGACGATCTGCGCGATGACCTCGTCGTCGGACAGGCCGTTGAGGTGGTCGAGGAACCAGGAGGTGAGGTCGGGACCGCGCTGGTTCTTCTTCCGGGTGACCAGCTCCATGATGTACGCCGAGAACGCCGCGTCGGCCTTCGCGGCCTCCTCCGGCGTCGCCCCGTCCATCAGCCCGCCCATGGCCGCGATCAGCTGCTCGCCGTACTCGTCGGGCATACCGAAGAGGGTGTTGAACATCAGCAGCGGCAACTGCTGGGCGTACTCGGGGACGAGGTCCACCTCGCCGCGCGCGCCGAACTTCCGGATGAGGCGGTCCGCGGCCCGCCGCACCCGGGTGCGCAGTTCGTGCGGCTCGACGAGCTGGAAGCTGTCGGTGATGACCTGGCGCAGCCGCCGGTGCACGTCACCGTCGGCGAACAGGGCGTTGGGGCGCCAGCCCAGCATCGGCAGCACCGCCGAGTCGGGCGGCACGGTCGCCTGCCAGCTGCGGGAGTCCTTCGACCAGGTGGCGTCGTCGTTCAGCAGGTCGAGCGCGGCCCGGTAGTCGGTGACCAGCATGGCGGTCACGCCGGTGGCGATCTCCACGGGTGCCAGGGCACCGTACTGCCGCAGGTAGGCGTAGAAGCGGTGCGGGTCGGACGCGAACTCCGGGTCGTACAGCCGCACGAGCGAGTTCCGGTCGGTCCGCTCCATGGGGTGGCCGCCCTGTGCGGGGGCCTCCTGGGCGTAGCCGCCCTGGCCGATGGCGTCCTGGGTGTGGGCGTCCTGGCCGAAGGCGTCCGCAGGACCGGTGGCCGCGCCGCCGTGGGCGTGCGCGGGGCAGCCGGGCGGCGGGGTGGCGCCCGGCTGGTACGGGGAAGTCACGGGGTCTGGTTCTCCTGGGGCGTATGGGCGAGAACGTGGCCGACGAGCGCGATCAGCGCGTCGACGGACTGGTCACGGTCACGGGCGTCGCACATCACGAGTGGCGTATCGGGGTGCAGGTCGAGGGCGTCGCGCAGCGAGTGGATGTCGTGCTGCGGCGCGTCCGGGAAGGTGTTGACCGCGACGGCGTAGCGCAGCCCCGCCTCCTCGATGATGTCCATCACCTCGAACGAGTCCGCCAGGCGGCGGGTGTCCGCGAGGACCAGCGCCCCGAGTGCGCCGCGGGCGATGTCCTGCCACAGCGGCCGGAAGCGCTTCTGGCCCGGCGTGCCGAACAGGTACAGGACCAGGTCGCCGGGGAGCGTGAGCCGCCCGAAGTCGATGGCGACGGTGGTCGTGGTCTTCTCCCGCACCCCGGCGAGATCGTCGACGAGCGCGCCCGACTGCGTCATCACCTCTTCGGTGTGCAGCGGCGGCGTCTCCGACAGCGCACGGATGAGGGTGGTCTTCCCGACCCCGAACGGCCCTGCCACCAGGAGCTTGACCAGGGTCTGGTCGGCCCCGGACAGGTACATGCCGTCGGTGCCGGGGCCGCTGCTAGGACTTGAGAGAGCGGAGTCCATCGAGAACCCTCTCCAGGATCTGCCGGTCGAATTGCTCGGCTTCGGGTATGGGGACACGGGAGTGCAGGCGGCCGGCGTCGACGAGGTCGGCCACCAGCACCTTCACCACGCTGACGGGCAGGTGGAGATGGGCTGCGACCTCGGCCAGAGACAGGGCACCGGGCTGGAGCAGCTCCAGGATCCGGTGCTGTTCCGGCCGTACGTCACTGGTGATCGGCATCCCCGCACTGTGGAGCAGGGTGAGCCGGTCCAACGTGTTGCGGCTGGGCTGGGCGCGTCCGCCGGTCGCCAGATAGGCCGGTACGAGGCGCCTGCTGCTCTGGCGCGGGGTCATGCGGGGCTGCCGAGGTCCCGAGCCGGGCTGTTCATGACCTTGTTGCCGAGGGTCGTGACCTGGATCTGCATGTGGTGCGCGACGACTCCCATGTTGACCTCAGGTCCCGCGAAGACGGCCAGGCAGGTGTTCTCGCCCGAGGGGATGGCGAAGACCCAGCCCTGTTCGGACTCGATGACGGTCTGCCGCAGCTTGGCGTCGTCCTGTTCGGCGAACGCCGCGGTCACCGCGCGCCCCGCTCCCTGGAGTGCGGACATCATGGCGGCGACGCCTTCGGCGGCCTCACGCTTCAGGCCGGGCGACGCTCCCTCGATGAATCCGTCACCGGAGATCACGGCGGCGTGGATAACATGCGGCAGCTCCAGGAGAGGGGCCAGCACCCAGGACTTGTCCTCGGTGACACGGCGGCGGGTCGGGGTGTTCATGGCTGGGGGTTCCCTTCGGGGCTGCGAGGGGGTTCTGACTGGGCTGCGGCGCGGCCGGATTCGGTGCCTTGCTGGAGTGCGCCCCAGCGGGAGGCGGCCTCTTCCGGGGTGCGTTCGTGGACCGGCTCGGTGCGCGGCAGGCTCTGCTCCTGCTCGGCGGTCGGCTTACGGCGTCGCCTGCGCGGCAGTTCACCCTCGGCGGGCGGGTCGGCGGGCGCATCGGCGGGGCCGGGCTGTGCGGGCGCGGCGTGCGCGGGCGCGGCGGGCGCGGCGTGGGCCGGTGCCGCGTGCGACGGGGCGGCGTGTGAGGGTGCCGCGTGCGAAGGAGCGGCGTGGCTCGGCGCCGCGTGGGCGGGCGCGTGCGAGGCGGCGGGCGATGAGGCGCCGGTGGGCAGGACGGCGGACCGGTCCGTGGCGCCGGACCTGTGCGGCAGCGGGGCCATCACGGACATGGGCTGTCGGCTCTCGTCGAGGACGGTGAGAAGGGGGTCGCCCGGCACGTAGACCACGGCCCGCACCCCGCCGTACGGCGACGACTCGACGTGCACGCCGAAGCCGTACTGGCGCACCAGTTGGCCGGCCGCCGCGAAGCCGGAGCGCGGCGGGTCGCCGAGCTGGGTCAGCAGCACGTCGTCCTCGCCTGACAGCAGACTCATCGCGTGCGCGACCTCGTCGGCGTGCATGCCGACGCCGTAGTCGTCGATGATCACCGAGGCGCCGCGGTTGCCCTGCTGGAGGGTGACGGTGACGGGCAGTTCGCGGTGCGAGTGGTGCAGCGCGTTCGCCAGCAGCTCGGTGACGGTGATCGCCACCGGCTCGACGGCACGGGCGACGACGGCCACCGGGTCGCGCAGCTGGTTGCTGACCTGCACACGCTCGTAGCCGCGCAGCCGGGAGGCGGAGCCGACGACCAGTTCGGCGAGGTAGGAGTCCTCACGGGTCAGGCCGGGCCAGGCGCCGCACACCACACCGGTTGCCTGAATGCGCCGCAGCGCCTGCTCGTTGAGGAAGTCCGCGTTCAGCAGGTCCTGCGCGACGTCCGGGTCGTCATAGCGGTGCTGCATGTCCTGAAGCGCCGTCTGGAGGCGGTAGAGCAGCGCCTGAATGGTGGTGGTCGCACCGCGCAGCGTGGACTGGGCGGCGGCGTCCACGCGCAGCCGCTCCTTGCTGACCGCGTCGCGGATCTGTTCCAGTACGGCGGTCAGCGCGTGGTCGGTCTCGGAACCGGCGAACCGGGGGTCGAGCAACCCGCGTACGGGCACGTGCGGGTGGGCGATCGCGGTGGTGAGGTCCGGGATACGGGCGCCGGCGAGGTGCCGGATCTCCGCCTCGGTGGCTCGCAGCCTGGCGGTGAGTTCGGTGTTGCTGTGCACTGTGGCCGCGGCCTGTTCCTCGGACGCGGTCAGGCGCTCGGTGAGCCCGTTCCGCTGTGTCCGTGCTCGGAACAGGAAAACCGCCAGCACCACGGCGGCGGCCGATCCTGCACTGAGGCACCACAACAGCGCCTCCGGTATGGATGTCATCGGGATCCTCGTGGGGAACGGGGGCGGCCGGTCGTCACGGCGTCGAGCACTCGATGCCGCCGGAGCGGCCTCCGGTGGCATCGCGTGGAGCGGCCGATCATGTGACGGGATGCTACCGGCGTGTCGGCGCTTCGTGAGGGCCCGTACCTACGGTCGTCGGAGAAGTGCGGAAGGTCACGTTCCGTCCCTGTTGCGCGAAGGGGGCGCGATCCGGACACGGACCGGATGCGGACCGGACATGGTGAGGCCCCGTCACCCGGGGGTGGACGGGGCCTGGGTGGAGCAGCGACGCACCTCAGCCGCCCATGAACCCGTCCACCTTGACGGCCGTCACGAACGCCGACCAGTCGGTGGCGGGGAAGACGAGCGCGGGGCCGGTGGGGTTCTTGCTGTCGCGGACGGGGACGATGCCGGGGTGGTTGTCGGAGACCTCGATGCAGTTGTCCGAGGCGGCACTGCTGTAGGTGCTTTTGCGCCAGGAGGCGGCGTCAAGAAAGTCGTGGGCGACCTCGACGCAGTTGCCGCCGTTCTGATCGCTGTAGCTGCTCTTGTACCAGTGAGCGTTGCTCAGGTCGTAGCGCATTATTCGGTCCTCCGCCGTCGATTCGGTCAGGGCCAGGGACGCCTTCGCGGTACGGGGCGGCCCTGGGCGGATCGTAGGGCGAACCCGGCGGCTTCACCATCCAGGTCCCGGACACGATGAGGCCCCGTCACCCGGAGGCGGACGGGGCCGGATACGGCTCAGTGAGCGTCGAACCCGTCCACCTTCACGGCCGTCACGAACGCCGACCAGTCGGCGGCGGGGAAGACGAGCGCGGGGCCGGTGGGGTTCTTGCTGTCGCGGACGGGGACGATGTCGAGAAGATGGTCCGCGACCTCGACGCAGTTGCCGTTGTTGTGGTCGCTGTAGCTGCTCTTACGCCACTGGGCGGTGCTCAGGTCGTACTCGCGCATCGTTTGTAGTCCTCCGCCGCCGATTCGATCAGGGCCAGGGACGCCTCCGGCGACAGCGCGGCGGCCCTAATCAGATCGTAGTCCTGTTGTGCGCGCTTCACTATGGCCGGATCGTCCAGCAGATTCCCCGAATACACGCCTTCCGTATAGGCCGTTGGCGGAGCATCGTCGAACTCCATGAGCCTCAGCATCTTGCCCACCGATGGGTAGGGGCCCGCGGCGAACGGGAGGACCTGTACGAGGACCTTGTGCTCGCGTGCGGTTTGGGTGATGTGCCCCAACTGGGCGGCCATGACGGTTGGGCCGCCCACGGGGAGCCGCAGCACAGCCTCGTGCAGCACTGCCCAATACGTGGGGCGTGTAGCGCACCCGAGGATGACCGCCCGATCCGCTCGGGAGCGGACGTTCTCCTCGATCAACTCGTCTGCCGTGAACGGGCTGCCTGCACGCATGATTGCTCGTGTGTATGCCGAGGTCTGCAGCAGTCCCGGCACGACCATCGACTCGAACTCGCAGATCTTCGTCGCCAGCCGCTCCAGATCCGCCGCTGCCGTGAAGTAATCCGCATACCGCTTGTCATCGATCAGTTGTCGCCAGGTCCGCTCGAAAAAGCCCTCGGTTTGTAGAACTTCATCGATCCGAATCGCCACATCCAACTGCGGCTTGCGAATCGCCTGCTCGAACTGCCCGATATAGCCGCCGGAGACGAAAACCAGGGCCCCCAGGGCATCCTGCGTGAGACTCGCATTCTCCCTTCGCCGCTTCAGTTCCGCTCCGAAGAACTCCCAGGCGGCCTGTCGTTGACCACTCTGTGGACCTTTGGCCATGACCTACTCCCCTTGTCTGCGCGGCAGTTGCTGCCCGCCGCTCGTTGCGCAGCCTAGTTCCGTACCGGCACGCTGGGAATGCGAACGGGGAATATCCCAGCGAAAGTGTGGAGGGCGGCGGATGAACCGCACCAAGGAAGTTGAAGAAGCCACGAAGGAATTGGAGGAAGCGCTCGCCGGTGTCGGTATCGTGCTGCCGTCACTCGGCCCCGACATCGTCTCCTGCACGCATTTCTCACTGCCCCCGCTCGTCGAATTGGGCCGTTGCAACACCGAGGTGGCGCGACGGCTGGCGGCGGTGTTGCGGGAGAGGCGGTGACGGCGGGCCGGCCACCGCTGTGGACCTTCGCGGTGGACACCCGTACGGGGCGGGTCGGCAAGGTCATGGCGTACGACGGGCCCCGCCTCTGCCTGCGGCCGATCGGCGGCGGCAGGGAGTGGGACTGCCCGGCCGACGACGCCCGCCAGGCGACCGTCGCCGAACGCCTCAGCGCGGCCACCGCTTACCTGAACGCCCGCAGTAGGGGGGAGGTGGCCTGAGGCAGGTGGCGCTGCCGCGCGGTGATGCACGGCGGGGAGGTCGTTCACGGCAGTTGTGGCACCGTATATGGCCCTGACCTCCTGCGTCGTATTGCCGCACTTCAAAAGGACCACAAGGATCACTATGCGTATACGACGTGTCGTGCCGCTCTGTGCCGCCGCCGTTCTCGTCGCCGGTTGTTCCCAGGGCGAGGCCCGCGAGAGCGGGGAAACGGACGCCGTCTCAACGGAGTCGTCGACGTCTTCCGATCAGGACGAGACGGCATCGGGCGGAAGTGCCCCCGAGTGGAACCCCAAGAGAGCGTTGCAGCGGGCCGAGCGAGCGCTGCGCTATGACGACGATGACGGTTCGCATCCCGTACTCGTGGAGACCGAAGGGCCCTCTGTCACGACGGGGATGGCGAAGAAATTCACCGCGACGGGGAAGAGGCACTACCGCCTCGATATCACCTGCAACACCCAGGGCATCGGCGAACTCACTCTCACCTTGTCCCGTGGCGGTCACGAGCAGCCCTACGGAATCGCCTGCGGGGATAACCAAGCAGATCAGTTCAACATCCCGCCGGGCGAGCCGTTCACGGCCGCCATCGATCCGATCAAGGACGGCACCGGCCTGATCCTTTGGGAGCTGAACACTGTCGCGCCGGACAAGGTGCGTGGCTGCGACGACGACATCAAGAGCTGCGACGACTGGGACGAGGTGGCCTGACGCCGGTTCCCCCTCGGTCAGGTCCGGCGGGCGTGGGACGCGAGGCGGTCCGCGAACGCGATGACGAGGTCGCGGAGTTCATCGGGGCGCTCGATGACGAACGGCCGGTCGAGGGCGGCCAGTACCGGGGGCAGCCAGTCGAGCCGCTCCACCCGTAGGCGGACGTGCAGCCGGTGTGCGGTCGCCGGGGCTCCGCCCGGCACGGGCTCGTGCTCCGTCGGCTCTTCCAGGCTCGCGACGGCGGCGGGAAGGTGGGCGCGGATCTGCTCGGCCGTCCCGTGGATCCGCAAGATCACCTCGTGCCGGTACTCGGCCGCGGCGAACCCTGACAGCACGCGCTGTGCCGGATCGGGATCGGCGGGCGCATCGAACGAGCCGGGCAGGGTCCGCGCGTCTGCGATGCGGTCGAGCCGGAAGGTGCGGTCCTCGCCGATCCCGGGGTCCTTGCCCGTGACGTACCACCGGCCCGCATGGGCGACGATCCCGTACGCGTGCAGGGTGCGTTCGCTGCGCCGGGCGTCGCGGTCGGTGTATCTGATCGCGACGGGGCGGTGGTGGCGCACCGCGTCGGCGAGGGTGAGCAGGACCCCGGCGTCCGGGGTGGCGAACGCGCCGGGCCGCTCCGTGAAGGCGAGCGATTCCAGGAGCGTGTCGAGCCGGCGGGCGACGTGCCGGGGGAGCACCCGCCGGATCTTGGCCGACGCCGTTTCGCTCGCCGTGTGCCCCGCCGTCACCAACCCTGTCCGGCGGCCGGCGACCAGGCCGAGCAGTACGGCCAGCGCCTCGTCGTCGCTGAACATGAGCGGAGGCAGACGGTATCCGGGAGCGAGCCGGTACCCGCCGTAGCGCCCGCGCACCGACTCCACGGGCACGTCGAGGTCGGCCAGTTGGTCCACGTACCGCCGCACGGTGCGACCGTCGACGCCGAGCCGGTCGGCCAGTTCGGCCATCGTGCGCGTGCCGCCCGACTGAAGCAGTTCCAGGAGTGTCAGCACGCGGCCGGTGGGGCGAGGCATGTTCCCAACCTAACGCGAATACTGGACCGATTCTGTCCGCTATTTCTCCTAGCCTGCGAGGCGCAACAGCCCCAGCAGCCTCAGCAGCCAAGGAGATCACCATGGGCATGGACTTCGTCTCGATCCGCATCATCACCGGCGACGTCGCGCGCCTCGTCGCGTTCTACGAGCGCGTCACGGGGGTGCAGGCGGCGTGGGCCACCGAGGACTTCGCCGAACTCAGGACTCCCCACGCGACCCTCGCGATCGCCGGCACCCGCACCGTCCCGCTGTTCGCCCCGGGCTCGGCCCGCCCGGCGGACAACCGCAGCGTGATCACCGAGTTCCGCGTCGACGACGTGGACCGCGTGCACCAGGAGCTGACCGGCTTCGTCCCCGACTTCGTCGCCGAACCCACCACGATGCCCTGGGGCAACAGGTCGCTGCTGTTCCGCGACCCCGACGGCAACCTCGTCAACTTCTTCACCCCCGTCACCACGGCGGCCATCGAGAAGTTCGCGTCCCGAGCCTGAGGTCCCCAAGGGCCGGGCCCGCCGCGTCCGGCCGATGCGCGAGAATGGCCCCCATGAGTCTGTTCCGCGACGACGGCATCGTGCTGCGCACCCAGAAGCTGGGTGAGGCGGACCGGATCATCACGCTGCTCACCCGTGGTCACGGCCGGGTACGGGCGGTGGCGCGTGGCGTGCGGCGGACGAAGTCGAAGTTCGGGGCGCGCCTCGAACCGTTCTCCCACGTCGACGTGCAGTTCTTCGCGCGCGGCAGCGAGCTGATCGGGCGCGGGCTGCCGCTGTGCACGCAGAGCGAGACGATCGCGGCGTACGGCGGCGGGATCGTCACCGACTACGGCCGCTACACGGCGGGCACGGCGATGCTGGAGACGGCCGAGCGGTTCACCGATCACGAGGGCGAGCCGGCGGTGCAGCAGTACCTGCTGCTGGTCGGCGGGCTGCGGACGCTGGCGCGCGGGGAGCACGAGCCGCATCTGGTCCTGGACGCGTTCCTGCTGCGCTCGCTGGCCGTCAACGGCTACGCGCCGAGCTTCGACAGCTGTGCGAAATGCGGACTGCCGGGCCCGAACCGGTTCTTCTCGGTCGGTTCGGGAGGTGTGGTGTGCGGCGACTGCCGGGTGCCGGGAAGCGTCGTACCCTCCTCTGAGGCCATCGGGCTCCTCAGCGCGCTGCTGACCGGCGACTGGGAGACGGCGGACGCGAGCGAGCCGCGGCATGTCCGCGAGGGCAGCGGGCTCGTCGCCGCGTATCTGCACTGGCACCTGGAGCGGGGTCTGCGTTCCCTCAGGTACGTGGAGAAATAGCGCGTGACGGGGGCCCGGTGTGCAGGAATCGACGAGACGCAGGACGAGACGTAATCCGGCCCGGTCCGGCCTGAACCGGCCCAGGGCGATGGAGAAATGGGAGACGTGGGGCGCATGGCACGACGCGGGATTCTGGGCCGTAACCGGCGTGAATACGAGACGCCCGAACCGCATCCTTCCGGCGCGCGTCCGCCGAAGATTCCCGGTGAGCTGGTGCCGGAACACGTCGCCGTCGTCATGGACGGGAACGGCCGCTGGGCCAAGGAACGCGGGCTGCCGCGCACCGAAGGGCACAAGGTCGGCGAGGGCGTCGTCATGGACGTGCTCAAGGGCTGCATCGAAATGGGTGTGAAGAACCTTTCGCTGTACGCCTTCTCGACGGAGAACTGGAAGCGGTCACCCGACGAGGTGCGTTTCCTGATGAATTTCAACCGGGACGTCATCAGGCGGCGGCGTGACGAGATGGACGCGCTGGGTATCCGCATCCGGTGGGTCGGGCGGATGCCGAAGCTGTGGAAGTCCGTCGTCCAGGAACTCCAGGTCGCGCAGGAGCAGACCAAGAACAATGACGCGATGACGCTGTATTTCTGCGTGAATTACGGCGGTCGGGCGGAGATCGCGGACGCCGCCGCCGGGATCGCGGCGGACGTGAAGGCGGGGAAGCTCGACCCGGCGAAGGTCAACGAGAAGACCCTCGCGAAGTACATGTACTACCCGGACATGCCGGACGTGGACCTCTTCGTGCGGCCGTCCGGCGAGCAGCGCACGTCGAACTACCTGATCTGGCAGAGCGCCTACGCCGAGATGGTGTTCCAGGACATTCTCTGGCCGGATTTCGACCGCCGGAACCTCTGGGAAGCCTGCCTGGAGTACGCGAAGCGGGACCGCAGGTTCGGCGCGGCGCCGGTCGCGGAGGGCGAGTCGGCGACGTAGGGCCTGTCGCAGCCGCGGCGGAACGCCGAGAACGCCGAGAACGCAGAACGGGCCGCCTCCCCGGATCAGGGGGAGGCGGCCCGTTCGTTCGCTTCTGCGGCTACGCCTGCGCCGCGTCCGGCTGCTCGCCCGCGCAGTCGCCGCAGGTACCGAAGATCTCGATGGTGTGCGCCACGTCGCGGAAGCCGTGCTCCGCGGCGATCTGGTCGGCCCACTTCTCCACCGCAGGGCCCTCGACCTCGACGGCCTTGCCGCAGGCCCGGCACACCAGGTGGTGGTGATGGTCGTCGGTGCTGCACCGGCGGTAGACGGCCTCGCCCTCGCTGGTGCGCAGTACGTCGACCTCGCCTGCGTCGGCGAGGGACTGCAGCGTGCGGTAGACGGTGGTCAGCCCGACCGAGTCGCCGCGGTGCTTGAGCATGTCGTGCAGCTCCTGCGCACTGCGGAACTCGTCCACCTCGTCGAGTGCGGCGGACACCGCGGTCCGCTGCCGCGTCGACCGGCCGCGTACCGGAGATCCCGCGCTCGTCGCCACCGTTGCCTCCCTAGGTCGTGGCCGTCCCCCTTGGACGGGTGGGGCCATTGTGCCAGGTGATGACCGGAACGCCGGTGGAACACTTACCGGCAGTCCCGGGCGGGTCACCCGCACTCCCGCCCGCACTGTCACCCGGCACCGCCCCCGAGGTCAGACGCTCACGTCGTCCGCCGCGGTCCGGCCGCCGGGTACTTCCAGGGTGCACCCCTTCGCGCCGCCGGCGGCAGCCCGCGCGCGCTTTTTCGCTAGGGGTGCGGCGAGCGCGGTGAAGAGCACGAACAGCACGATGGCGAAGAGCACGATGGTCGCGCCGGACGGGACGTCGACGTAGTACGAGGTGGCGGTGCCGGTCAGGGTCACGCCGACGCCGATCGCCACGGCCAGCACGAAGGTCACCGCGAAGCTGCGGGTGATCTGCTGGGCGGCGGCGACCGGGATCACCATCAGCGCGGAGACCAGCAGCAGGCCGACGACCCGCATGGCGACGGTGACGGTGACCGCGGCGGTGACCGCCACCAGGAGGTTCAGCAGCCGCACCGGCAGTCCGGTGACCCGGGCGAACTCCTCGTCCTGGCAGACCGCGAACAGCTGGCGGCGCAGCCCGATGGTGATCGCGAGGACCACGGCTGCCAGCACGCAGATCGTCACCATGTCCTGCGAGGAGACGGTGGTGATGGAGCCGAAGAGGTAGGTGCTGAGGTTGGCGTTGGAGCCCGCGTCGGACAGGTTCATCAGCATCACGCCGCCGGCCATACCGCCGTAGAACAGCATGGCGAGCGCCAGATCGCCGCGGGTCCTGCCGTACCAGCGGATCAGCTCCATGGCGACGGAGCCGCCGATGGCGACGAAGGTGGCGACCCAGACCGGGCTGGCCCAGATGGAGCCGCTGTTGATCAGGAAGCCGAGGCCGACGCCGGTCAGCGCGACGTGGCCGATGCCGTCGCCCATCAGGGACTGCCGCCGCTGGACGAGGTAGATGCCGATGGCGGGCGCGGTGATGCCGACGATCAGGGCGGCGAGCAGGGCCCGCTGCATGAAGGTGTAGTCGAGGATTTCCATGTCAGCTCAGCAGTCCCGTACGGATCGGTGCCGGGTCGGCGTGCGGGTGGACGTGGTCGTGGCCGGGCAGGGCGTGCTGGCCGACGGCCTCCGGCGGCGGGCCGTCGTGCACCACGCAGCCGTCCCGAAGGACCACGGCACGGTCGATCAGCGGCTCCAGCGGGCCCAGTTCGTGCAGTACGAGCAGGACGGTGGTGCCGCGGGCGACCTGCTCGCGCAGCGCGCCCGCCAGCACTTCCTGGCTGGCCAGGTCCACACCGGCCATCGGCTCGTCCATGATCAGCAGTTCCGGCTCGACGGCCAGCGCGCGGGCGATCAGCACCCGCTGGTGCTGGCCGCCGGAGAGCGCGCTCACCGAGTCCTTGGCGCGGTCGGCCATCCCGACCAGCTCCAGGGCGTGGTGCACGGCGGCGCGGTCGGCCTTGCGCAGCAGGCCGAACTTCGTACGGGCCAGCCGCCCGGCCGTGACGATCTCGCTGACGGTGGCGGGGACGCCGCCCGCGGCCGTGGTGCGCTGCGGCACGTAGCCGATCCGCGCCCAGTCCTTGAAGCGGCGGAACTCCGTGCCGAAGAGCGACAGCGTGCCGCCGGTGAGCGGCACCTGGCCGATCACCGACCGTACGGCGGTGGACTTGCCGGAGCCGTTGGCGCCGAGCAGGGCGACGACCTCGCCGGTGCGTACGGTCAGGTCGACGCCGCGCAGGACCTGGCGGGCGCCCAGCGTCGCGGTGGCCGCGCGCAGGTCGATGACCGGCTGCCGGTCCGGCTCTCGCGCCGGTGTGTTCATGGTGGTCTCCGTCACGACGTGCGGTCCAGGGCGGGCGGTTGGGGGTGGGTCACTTGCTGCCGAGCGCCTTCTGGAGGGCGGCGAGGTTGGACTGCATCACCTCGAAGTAGTCCCGGCCGCGGGTCTTGTCCGTGATCCCTTCGAGCGGGTCGAGGACGTCGGTCTTCAGGTGCAGGTCGCCCGCCAGGGACTTGGCGGTGGCCGGGTTGGCGAGGGTCTCGAAGAACACCGTGGAGACGTGGTGCTTGTCGGCGAGGCCGTGCAGCGCCTTGATGCGGTTGGCGCTGGGCTCGGACTCGGGGTCGATGCCGCTGATGGCCTCCTCGGTCAGGCCGTAGCGCTCGGCGAGGTAGCCGAAGGCCGCGTGGGTGGTGATGAAGGTGTCCGACGCGCGGTTCTTCAAGCCGTTCTCGAAGGCGGTGTTCAGCCCGTCCAGCTTCTTGACCAGGGCGTTGGTGTTCTTCTGGTAGTCGGCCTTGTGGTCAGGGTCGGCCTTGGCGAGGGTCTTGTTCACGCCCTTGGCGACCTGGGCGTACTTCACGGGGTCGAGCCAGATGTGCGGGTCGTCGCCGGCCTTGGCCTCGGCCTCGGAGTGCGCGTGGTCGTCGCCGGTGGTGTGGTGGTGGCCGCCCACCTCGGAGCCGTGCTCCTCCATCGAGGTCATCGCGGCGGCGTCGGCGACGTTCTTGACGCCGGACTGCTTGATCGCCTCGTCGACGGCGGGCTGGAGGCCCTTGAGGTAGACGATGGCGCCGGACTCGCCGAGCGCGCCGGTCTGCCGCGGGGAAAGCTCCAGGTCG
Source organism: Streptomyces sp. NPDC050161 (assembly GCF_044460025.1). NCBI lineage: Bacteria > Bacillati > Actinomycetota > Actinomycetes > Kitasatosporales > Streptomycetaceae > Streptomyces > Streptomyces sp. NPDC050161. The sequence goes on from NZ_JBITJM010000002.1 coordinate 539,237, forward strand.
TGCGGCTCGACGCCGGGCTTGGTGAGGTTGGACACCTCGACGTGGTCGCCGCCGATCTGCTCCGCGAGGAACTGCATCGGATAGAACGACGCCGTCACCTTCAGCTTGCCGTTGTCGCGGCCCGCGCCGTCGGACGCGGAGCAGGCGGAGAGGGCCAGGAGACCGAGGGCGGAGGCTCCGGCGACGGCAGCGGTCGGTATGAGGCGACGTATGTTCATGACAGTCATTTTCAACAAAGTTGGAAACGATTGTCAACAAAGCGGATTGTCGGACCGGTAGGGAAGGGCGGGTTCCGGGACGAAGCGGGAAGTGGCCGTTATCCGATTTGGCCCGGGGGGTACGGCCGCCGGTACCCTGAATCATTCTTGGTTCGTCTCATCACCGCCTCCGCATCGTGGCGCTGTGCGCCGCCCCCCATCCATCGTTCGTCGTCGTATGAAGAGAGCACCGTGGCCGCCGACAAGATCGATAGCATCGTCAGCCTGAGCAAGCGCCGTGGCTTCGTCTACCCCTGTAGTGAGATCTACGGCGGTTCGCGGGCCGCCTGGGACTACGGTCCGCTGGGTGTCGAGCTCAAGGAGAACCTCAAGCGTCAGTGGTGGCGCTCCATGGTCACCTCGCGCGACGACGTCGTCGGCCTCGACTCGTCCGTGATCCTGGCCCCCGAGGTCTGGGTGGCCTCCGGCCACGTCGCCACCTTCACCGACCCGCTCACCGAGTGCACCGCCTGCCACAAGCGCTTCCGCGCCGACCACCTGGAAGAGGCGTACGAGGCGAAGCACGGGCGGCTGCCCGCGAACGGTCTGGCCGACCTGAACTGCCCGCACTGCGGCAACAAGGGCTCCTTCACCGAGCCCAAGCAGTTCTCCGGCCTGCTCTCCACCCACCTCGGCCCCTCGCAGGACACCGCGTCGGTCGCCTACCTGCGCCCCGAGACCGCGCAGGGCATCTTCACCAACTTCGCCCAGGTCCAGCAGACCTCCCGCAAGAAGCCGCCGTTCGGCATCGCGCAGATGGGCAAGTCGTTCCGGAACGAGATCACTCCGGGCAACTTCATCTTCCGCACCCGCGAGTTCGAGCAGATGGAGATGGAGTTCTTCGTCAAGCCGGGCGAGGACGAGCAGTGGCACGAGTACTGGATGGAGCAGCGCTGGAACTGGTACCGCGACCTCGGTATCCGTGAGGAGAACATCCGGTGGTACGACCACCCCAAGGAGAAGCTCTCCCACTACTCCAAGCGCACCGCTGACATCGAGTACCGCTTCAACTTCGGCGGCACCGAGTTCTCCGAGCTGGAGGGTGTGGCCAACCGCACCGACTTCGACCTGTCCGCGCACTCCAAGGCGTCCGGCCAGGACCTGTCGTACTTCGACCAGGAGGCCGGCGAGCGCTGGACTCCGTACGTCATCGAGCCGGCGGCCGGCGTGAACCGCGCCATGCTCGCCTTCATGCTCGACGCGTACATCGAGGACGAGGCGCCGAACGCCAAGGGCAAGATGGAGAAGCGCACGGTCATGCGTCTCGACCCGCGCCTGGCGCCGGTCAAGGTCGCCGTGCTGCCGCTGTCCCGCAACCCGCAGCTGTCGCCGAAGGCCAAGGGCCTCGCCGCCGACCTGCGCAAGAACTGGAACATCGAGTTCGACGACGCGGGCGCCATCGGCCGCCGCTACCGTCGCCAGGACGAGATCGGCACCCCGTTCTGCGTCACCGTCGACTTCGACACCCTCGACGACAACGCGGTGACCGTGCGCGAGCGCGACACCATGAAGCAGGAGCGCGTCTCCCTGGACCAGATCCAGGCATACCTGGGCGCGCGGCTGCTCGGCTGCTAGTCCGGGGCGCGGGGCCTTTCGAGGTCGCGCCGTCCACGCGTCGCATCAGGCGCCGTCCCGCCGGGAATTCCCGGAGGGACGGCGCCTGACGTGTGTGGCGAAGGGGGCGGGTCGCGGGGCCGGATCAGCGGCCGTGCGGCGTGGCCGGGCGCAGCGCGAGCCGTGCGCACAGGGCCGCCAGCGGGAGTTCGGCGGCGAGCGCCATCGCCACGGCGCAGGCCAGGTCGGGGCCGGCCGCGGTGGCGACGTCCACGACGGCGTCGGCGGTCAGCAGTACGGCGGCGCCCGCCGCGGCCGTGCGGTGGCCCGGCGTGCCGCGCCGCAGGCGGGCCCCCGCGGTCAGCAGGGCCGCCGCCTCCAGGAGGTCGAGGGCGATCCAGGCGGCGGCCTGCCGGGGCGGCAGCGTGGTGGCGAGGCAGACCGTCCACGGCAGCAGGGCGAGCCCCGCGCCGGTCAGCACCCGGCCCTGCCAACGGCTGCCGCCACCGACCCGTGCGAGGCGCCAACCGCCGGTCGGGACAGGGGAGTTGAGGGTGACAAGGGCCATGGTCGGGACCACTTTCGGGGAGAGGGAACCCGGCTCTCGGGCTCGGTTTCCACTCTGGTGATCCGGGCCGCCCGTGTCGGTAGCCCGGCTGTCCGACCTGGGGTGGCACCAGGTACACCCCCGAACCGGAAGGTGGCGTCAATGCGGTGCCGCGCGCACCCCGCATAGCGTGGGGACATGACCTTTCCGCCCTGGTTGCGCCGCTTGCTGCGGCTGCGGCGCGACCTGCTCTTCCTCGCCGCCGGGGTGCTCGTGCACCTGCTGCCGGTCCCCCTGTTCGTCTGGGCCGCGGTGCTCATCGGCCAGACGCTGGCCGGCACCTCGTCCGACGCCCCGGTGATCCTCTCCGTCCCGCTGGCCCTGCTCGTCGCCGCCGGGTACGGCCTGACGGAGGCGCAGCGGTGGCGGTTCCGCGCCCTGTGCGGGGTGGAGTTGCCGCGGCTCGGATTCCGGCGCGCGCGGCGGCAGTTCGGCTACCAGTTCCTGATCGGCCCGCTGCTCGGCGTGCTCGAACTCCTGCTGCTCGCGCTGCTGGCGGTGGGCATCGCGGCGTCGACGGTGCTGGTGTGGATCTGGATCGTGCCCTGGCAGTGGCGCGTCGGGCACCCCGGCTACACGACCCGGGCCGCCTACGTCACCGCGCTCGGCCTGCTCGCGCTGGCCGCGGTGCCGCCGCTGGCCGCCGGTCTGGTGCGGCTGGAGGATCTCGTCGGGCGGGCGGTGCTGGGGGTCAGCCGGTCCGACGAACTGGAGCGGCGGGTCGAGGACCTGACCGAGAGCCGGGCGGGTGCGGTGGACGCGGCCGACGCCGAACGCCGCCGCATCGAGCGGGATCTGCACGACGGCGCCCAGCAGCGCCTGGTGTCGCTGGCGCTCAACCTCGGTCTGGCGAAGGCGACGCTCACCGATCTGCCTCCCGAGGCCAAGGACGTCATCGACGCGGCGCACCGCGAGGCGAAGGACGCGATCGAGGAGCTGAACAGCCTGGTGCGCGGGCTGCACCCCGCCGTACTCGACGAACTCGGCCTGGACGCCGCGCTGTCGGGGCTCGCGGCCCGTGCGCCGCTGCCGGTGCGGCTGCGGGTCGATCTGCCGGAGCGGGCCGCGGCGCCCGTCGAGGCCGTCGCGTACTTCGTCGTGTCGGAGGCGCTGACCAACGTGGCCAAGCACGCGCGGGACGCGACCCGGGCCGATGTGACCGTCACCCGGCTCGGCGGAATACTGCGGGTGGCGATAGCCGACGACGGGGCGGGCGGCGCCGACGTGTCGCGGGGGAGCGGCCTGAAGGGGCTTGCCCAGCGGGTGCGTTCGGTGGACGGGACGTTCCGGATGAGCAGCCCCGTGGGAGGGCCGACCGTGATGAGAGTGGAGTTGCCGTGCCCGATGTGAGCCGTGCCGCCGTGGTCCCCGAGGGCGCCGGCGGGCGCACCGCCGTGATCGCCGAGGACTCGGTCCTGCTGCGGATCGGCCTGGTCAAGGTGCTGGAGATGGCCGGGTTCACGGTGCTGGCCGAAGCGGGCGACGCGGAGCAGCTGCTGGCCGACGTCGCCGCCCACCGGCCCGGCCTCGCGGTGGTGGACGTCCGGATGCCGCCCGGCTTCACGGACGAGGGGGTGCGGGCCGCGCTGTCGATCCGGCGGGAGTGGCCGGGTACCGCGGTGCTGATGCTGTCCCAGTACGTGGAGGAGCGCTACGCGGCCGATCTGCTCGCGAGCCACACCAGCGGGGTGGGCTATCTCCTCAAGCAACGGGTCGCGGACGTCGAGGAGTTCATCGAGGCGCTGCGGCGGGTCGCGGACGGCGGCACCGCCCTCGACCCGCAGGTCGTCGCGCAGTTGCTGGTGCGCAGGGCGAGCGACCCGATGGAGCGGCTGACCGGACGCGAGCGCGAGGTGCTGGCGCTGATGGCCGAGGGCCGCTCCAACGCGGGGATCGCCGCGCAGCTCGTCGTGAGCGAGAGCGCGGTCGCCAAGCACATCAACAGCATCCTGGCCAAGCTCGACCTGCCGGTGACCGACGCCGACCACCGCCGGGTGCTGGCGGTGCTCCGCTTCCTGGGCGTGGGGCGGGACTGAGGGGCACGCGGCCGTGGCCCGGCCCGGTGGCCCGGCCCGTGGCCGCCGTCCTCCTGCCTCCCGCCTCCCGCCTCCCGCCTCCGGCGTCAGGCGCCCAGGCCGCGCAGGACGAGGTGGCGTACCGCTTCGAAGGCCGGGGCGATGTCGGGGCGGGACCACTCGGGGGCGTAGGCCGGGTCGTGGAAGCGGCCGGTGGCGTCGAAGACGGCGCGGGCGGTGACGGCGGGGGAAGGCGCGGTGAAGGTGCCCTGGGCCACGCCGGCCTCGATGATGGCGGTGAGCTGGGATTCCAGGTCGGTGATGTGCCGGTCGATGACGCCGCCGCTCTCGCGTATCAGCGCCATGTACGTCGCGAAGAGCTCGGGGTCGTCACCGGCCTTGTGCCGCTTGGCCTCGAACAGGGCGGTCATCCAGCGGTCCAGGCGGTCGGCCGCCGGGCCCTCTTCCGTGACGATCTCCGACAGCTGCTCGCTGGTGCGGTCCAGCCAGCGCGCCGTGACCGCCTCGCGCAGCGCCGCCTTCGTACGGAAGTGGCGGTAGACGCTGCCGTGGCTGACTCCCAGGGCACGCGCGACATCGACGACCGTGGCCTTCGCCGGGCCGTAGCGGCGCAGCACGTCCTCGGTGGCTTCGAGGATGCGCTCGGGAGTCAGGGTCTCGGAGGACATGACGCGGCCGGCCTTTCGGAGTGACGGGGCGGAGTACGGACGCATCCGGCGGGTGCGCCCGCCCGGAGTGCCCGCCCGGCACCCGCCGGAGGAGGCGGACACCGGGGAACACACGCGCCGGGTACGTACGGACCGTACCTGGCGGGTGCGCCGGATACGTACGGGACCGTACCCGGCAGCCGCCCCGCGTGCCCCCGCCGCTCACCGCTCGCTGTCCAGGTCCGCCATCGCCTCCTTCGGGTAGCGGTCGCCGGACGCCGCACCGGCGGGTACCGCGGCCTCGATGGCGGCGAGGTCGTCGGCGTCCAGCGTGAGGTCGGCGGCGCCCAGGGCCTCGGCCAGCCGGTCGCGGCGGCGGGCGCCGACCAGCGGCACGATGTCTTCGCCGCGGGAGAGCACCCAGGCGATGGCGGTCTGGGCGACCGAGACGCCCCGCTGCTCGGAGATCGTGCGCAGCGCGTCCACCAGGTCGAGATTGCGGTCGAGGTTCTCGCCCTGGAAGCGCGGGCTCATCCCGCGGAAGTCGTTCGCCGCGAGCTTGCGGTCGCGCTGCCAGTGCCCGCTGATCAGGCCGCGGGCGAGCACGCCGTACGCGGTCACGCCGATGCCCAGCTCGCGGGCGGTGGGCAGGATGCTGTCCTCGATGCCGCGGGAGATGAGGGAGTACTCGATCTGGAGGTCGGATATCGGGGCGACGGCCGCGGCCCTGCGCAGGGTGTCGGCGCCGACCTCGGACAGGCCGATGTGCCGGACGTGGCCCGCCTCGACCAGCTCGGCGATGGCGCCGACCGTCTCCTCGACGGGGACGTCGGAGTCGAGCCGGGCGATGCGGTAGATGTCGATGTGGTCGACACCCAGCCGCTGGAGGGAGTACGCGGCGAAGTTCTTGACCGCAGCGGGACGGCCGTCGTAGCCGTTGAAGGCGCCTTCGACGGAGCGAAGGGCGCCGAACTTGACGCTGGTCAGGGCCTTTTCGCGGGCGGCGGCCGGAGCGGTGCGCAGGGCTTCGCCGATGAGGAGTTCGTTGTGCCCCATGCCGTAGAAGTCGCCGGTGTCGAGCAGGGTGACGCCGGCGTCGAGGGCGGCGTGCAGGGTGGCGATGGACTCGGCGCGGTCGGTGTCGCCGTAGAGGGCGGACATGCCCATGCAGCCGAGACCGAGCGCGGAGGTCCGGGGTCCTGTGGTGCCGAGGGTGCGGGTGCGCACGATGTGCTCCTTGATGGGAGGGACGGTGGCGTGCACCCAGCATGGCATGACGACTGACAGATTTCAATATCTGTCAGTCGTCATCGGTCGTCATGTGTGAGTCCGGTGCCGGGAGCGGGCCGCCCGCCCCGCCCCGGCCCGCTCAGCGCAGCGTGCGCGGCAGCCGGAAGCCCAGGGCGGTGGTGCCCAGAACGATCACCAGCTGGGTGAGCAGGGCCGCGAGCAGCGCGTCACGGATACCGGTCGAGGGCGCCACCGACAGGAAGAGCGTGCCGAGCGTGGCCACGCCCAGCGCGAGCCCGGACTGCTGCGTGGTGACCATGACACCGCCGCCGACCCCGGCCTGCGCCATCGGCAGTTCGCTCAGCACGACCCGCATCAGCACCGGCAGCACCAGCCCCTGGCCGAGCCCCAGAATCGCCATGCTCGGCGCGAGACCGGCCACCGAAACGCCGGGCCACCCGCCGTGCACGGTCAGCGCCAGAGCCACCAGACCGGCCGCCTGGATCACCGAACCGGCCAGCACCACCCGGCGGCCGAACCTCCCCACCAGCCGCGGCCCGGCGAGCGAGGCCAGGAAGAACATGACGCACAGCGGCACCAGCGACAGACCCGCGGCCAACGGCCCGTACCGCAGGCCGTCCTGGAGGGCGACGGCCACCACGAACATGAAGCCGCCGAAGCCGACGGAGAACGGAACGATCATGGTGAGGCCGCTGCGCACGGAAGGGATGCGCAACAGGGACGGCGGGACGAGCGGGGCGCGCCCGGTGCGTTCGGCGCGACGCTCGACGACGACGAACGCGACGGCGGCGAACGGGAACGCGGCGAGCAGCACCCAGGACCACAGCGGCCAGCCCGCCGCCCGGCCCTCGGTCAGCGGCAGCAGCAGGGAGATCAGCGCGGCGGCCAGCAGCGCGGTGCCGGGGCCGTCGACCCGCGCCGGGTGCGGCGAGCGGGTCTCAGGGACGGTACGCAGGGCGAGCAGCCAGGCCGCGGCGGCGATCGGCACGTTCACCAGGAAGACCGCCCGCCAGCCGGTGCCCGCCAGGTCGGCGGAGACCAGCAGCCCGCCGAGCACCTGGCCGACGGCGCTGGAGATCCCGGCCGTGCCGCCGTACAGGCTGACGGCCCTGGCCCGGTGCGCGCCGGTCGTCGTGGCCTGGATGGTGGCCAGCACCTGCGGCAGCATCAGCGCGGCAGCCGCGCCCTGGGCGACCCGGGCGGCCACCAGCGTCCACGCGTCCGGCGCCAGGCCGCAGGCCAGCGAGGTCACACCGAAAGCGGCAAGACCCCACAGGAACAGCCGCCTGCGGCCCGCCATGTCGCCGAGCCTGCCGCCCAGGACGAGCAGCATCGCGTACGCGACGCCGTAGCCCGCCACCACCATTTCCAGCATCGCCGGGCCCGCGTCCAGGTCACGGTCGATGGTCGGCAGGGCGACGTTGACGATGAAGAAGTCGATCATCGGCAGGGCCGCGCCCAGGAGGACGGTCAGCAGGCCGACGGGGGTCAGGAGGGACGGTGCGGCGCCGGGCGCGGACGCCGCGGTGGCGCCGTGACCGGCCGCGGGCGGTGCGGTTCCGGGGCCGGCAGGAACGGTGGTGGGTATGCGGGTATCGCTCACGGGGACGACGATCACCGCCGCCTCAGCCTGGTACCAGAGTGTCTTTATCCTGGTACTGCTACCACCTGGTAACCGGCTGAGCCCTGCTGCACTCTTGACGCATGACGGCGACCGTGTCCACCCCTCAGATGCAGATCCAGGCCCCTCCCGCCGGCTGGACCGGGACCGGGCCCCTGCGGCCGGCCGGTCCGCGCACCGACGCCGAGATCCGGCGCGCCGAACTGGCGAGCTTCCTGCGCAGCCGCCGGGAGCGGATCACCCCGGAGCAGGTCGGCCTGCCCCGGGGCAGGCGCCGCCGCACCCCGGGGCTGCGCCGCGAGGAGGTCGCGCAGCTCGCCGCCGTCGGCGTCACCTGGTACACGTGGTTGGAGCAGGCCAGGGACATCCGCGTCTCGACGCAGGTGCTGGACGCCATCGCCAAGGGCCTGCTGCTGGACCGCGCCGAGCGCAGCCATCTGTTCGCGCTCGCCGGGGAGGCCGAGCCGCGGGGCGGCAAGGAGTGCACGGGCATACCCGACGCGCTGCGGCAGGTGCTCGACCAGCTGTCGCCGTTCCCCGCCGTCATCCAGAACAGCAGGTTCGATCTCCTCGCGTACAACGCCACCTACGGGCGGCTGCTGTGCGACCTGGACGCGCTGCCGGAGGAGGACCGCAACTGCCTGTGGCTGGCGTTCACCAACGAGGAGTGGCGGGCCCGGCTCGTCGACCTGGACGTCGTGGTGCGGACGATGGCGGCGAAGTTCCGCGCCGCGATGGCCGACCACGTCGCCGAACACGACTGGAAGTCGCTGCTGGCGCGGCTGACCGACGCGTCACCGGAGTTCCGGGAGATCTGGGCCCGGCACGAAGTCGTCCAACCGGTCAGCAGGACCAAGGTCTTCCGGCACCCGCAGGTGGGCATCGTCCAGTTCGCCGTCGCGTCGCTGTGGACGGGCCCCAACCGCGGCCCCAGGCTGCTCACGTACACGCCGGTCGACGACGCGACCCGGGAGCGTCTGGAAGCCCTGGCCCGCCTGGAGTAGCACCGGGTGCCCAGCGCGCCCCGGGCGGGCCGCGGACGTCAGGCGCCCGTGGTCGCCGACGGCTGCCCGCGGGCCGGTTCCTCGTCGAACAGCGCAGCGGTGTGCCGTGCGGTGGCGCGGGCCCAGCGTCCTGTGGTCAGCGCGCCGAGCAGCAGGATGGCGGCGGCGCAGCCGGTGAGGATCCACCAGGCGGGGCGGGCGGCTGCGACGAAGTCGGCTGCTGCCGCCGCGTGCGCCGGGTGCGCGGCGGTGTGCACACCGCCCGCCAGCACCGCGCCGATCACCGCGACACCCAGCGACGATCCGACCTGGCGGCTGGTCGAGGCGACGGCCGCGGCGACCCCCGCCTGGGTGCGCGGCATGCCGGACACGGCGGTATTGGTGATCGGCGCGTTGACCAGGCCGAATCCGACGCCGAAGAGCACGTAGCCGGTGAACAGCAGCGCGTTGTCGGCCGCCGCGTCGAACGCCGCGAACAGCAGCCCACTGGCGCCCATCGCGCAGCCCGCGAGCAGCAGCGGAAGCCGCGGCCCCCGGCTGCCGACCAGCCGCCCCGACAGCGGCGCGAACAGCAGCGTCATCCCGGCCATCGGCAGCATGTAGAGCCCGGCCTCCAGGGCGGACAGGCCGCGGATGTTCTGGAGGTAGAGGGTGTTCATGAAGAGGAACCCGGCGAGCGAGGCGAACGCGCAGACCGCGACGACGGTGGCCCCGCTGAACGGCGCGCTGTGGAAGAACCGCAGATCGATCAGCGGGTCGCGGCGCCGCCTTTCGTAGCCGACGAGACCGGCCAGCGCGGCCAGCGCGACGAGGGCGAAGGTCAGAATCTCGGCGGAGAGCCAGCCGGCGTCGGGCGCCTCGATGATCGCGTACGTGAGCGAGCCGAACAGGGCGATGACCAGCAGCTGTCCGACCGGGTCGGCCCGGCGCGGCCTCGGGGCGCGGGACTCGGGCACGTAGCGCAGGGTCAGGAAGAGGGCCAGGGCACCGATCGGGACGTTTATCCAGAAGATCGAACGCCAGCCGACGGACTCCACCAGCAGGCCGCCGACGATCGGCCCGGCCGCCATGCTGATGCCGACCACGCCGCCCCACACACCGATCGCGCGGGCCCGCTCGCGGGGCTCGGTGAAGGTGTTGGTGATGATCGACATCGCGACGGGGTTGAGCATCGAGCCGCCGACCGCCTGCACCATCCGGAAGACCACCAGCCACTCCAGGCCGGGCGCCAGGCTGCACAGCAGCGACCCGAGCGAGAAGACGACCAGACCGGCCAGGAAGACCCGGCGCCTGCCGAGCCGGTCGGCCATCGAGCCGGACAGCATCAGCAGCGAGGCCAGGACCAGCGTGTAGGCGTCGATGGTCCACTGCAGGCCGGAGACCGATGCGTGCAGTTCGCGCTGCACGGAGGGCAGCGCGACGTTGAGGACGGTGTTGTCGAGGCTGACGATCAGCAGGCTCATACAGCAGATCGCCAGGACGAGCAGGCGCCGCCGGTGGCTCAGCTCAGGCATGGTTGAACGCTACAACGACCGGTGGCCGAAGGCCCTGCCGGAACCGGTCATCGGATGCGGGACAATGGGAGGTCGCACGACGGCCCGCCCGGTGCCGCGCCGCCATCCGTCCCCCGACCGCCGAAGGAATCCGCTTCCATGACCTTGCTCCAGATCGGACCGCACGCGGTGCAACCGCCCGTGGTGCTCGCGCCGATGGCCGGGATCACCAACGCCCCGTTCCGGACGCTGTGCCGGGAGTTCTCGGGCGGCAAGGGCCTGTTCGTCAGCGAGATGATCACGACGCGGGCGCTGGTCGAGCGCAACGAGAAGACCATGCAGCTGATCCACTTCGACGCGACCGAGAAGCCGCGCTCGATCCAGCTGTACGGCGTCGACCCGGACACCGTCGGCAAGGCCGTCCGCATGATCGCCGACGAGGACCTGGCCGACCACATCGACCTGAACTTCGGCTGCCCGGTGCCCAAGGTGACCCGCAAGGGCGGCGGCTCCGCGCTGCCGTACAAGCGGCACCTGCTGCGGGCGATCCTGCGGGACGCGGTGGCGAACGCGGGCGCGCTGCCGGTGACGATGAAGATGCGCAAGGGCATCGACGACGATCACCTCACCTACCTCGACGCCGGGCGGATCGCCGCCGATGAGGGCATCACCGCCATCGCGCTGCACGGGCGGACGGCGGCCCAGCACTACAGCGGCACCGCTGACTGGGACGCCATCGCGCGCCTCAAGGAGCACGTCCCCGAGCTTCCGGTGCTGGGCAACGGAGACATCTGGTCGGCGGACGACGCGCTGCGGATGGTGCGCGAGACCGGCTGCGACGGCGTCGTCGTGGGGCGCGGCTGCCTGGGGCGGCCGTGGCTGTTCGGCGATCTGGTGGCCGCGTTCGAGGGCACCGGTACGTACACCGAGCCGACGTTCAAGGAGGTCGCGGCCGTGATGGTGCGGCACGCGACGCTGCTCGGCGAGTGGATCGGCGACGAGACCCGCGGTGTGATCGACTTCCGCAAGCACGTCGCCTGGTACACCAAGGGCTTCTCGATCGGCTCCGAGATGCGCCGGAGCCTGGCCGTCACCTCGTCGCTGGACGAGCTGGACGGCCTGCTCCAGCAGCTGGACCTCGACCAGCCCTGGCCGGCCGGCGCCGACGGCCCGCGTGGCCGCACCTCGGGCCGGGACCGCGTGGTCCTGCCCGACGGCTGGCTGGACGACCCGTACGACTGCGCCGGCGTGGGCGCGGACGCGGAGCTGGACACCTCCGGCGGCTGACGGCCCCGGGGCGGCCCGGGATCAGGGGCGTCCCCCGGGCGGCACCTCCTCGCCCGCGGGGACCGGGCCCGGCGGGGTGCCGTCCCCGAACGGCGTGCCGCCCAGCTCCTCGCGGTGGTGCGGCGTGAGCCAGCCGTCGAGGTCGGGTCCGAGCGGCACGATGCCGGTCGGGTTCACACCCGTGTGCACCCGGTAGTAGTGCTGCTTGATGTGGTGGAAATCGACCGTGTCACCAAAGCCAGGTGTCTGGTAGAGGTCCTTCACGTACGCCCACAGCACCGGGTCCTCGGCCAGCTTGAAGCGGTTGCACTTGAAGTGGCCGTGGTAGACGGCGTCGAACCGCACCAGGGTGGTGAACAGCCGGATGTCGGCCTCCGTGACGGAGCGGCCCACCAGGTAGCGCTGCCCCGACAGCCGCTCGGACAGCGCCTCCAGGCGCGCGAACAGGGCCGTGCACGCCTCGTCGTACTCGCGCTGCCCGGTGGCGAACCCGGCCTTGTACACGCCGTTGTTGACGTCGCGGTAGACCCCCTCCATGACCTCGTCGATCTCCGCGCGCAGCGGCTCCGGGTACAGGTCGGGGGCGCCCGGCCGGTGCAGCGCCGTCCACTCGGTCGCCAGGTCCAGGGTGATCTGCTGGAAGTCGTTGGTGACCAGCCGCCCGCTGGGCACGTCCACGATCGCCGGCACGCTGACGCCGCCCGGATAGCCGGTCTCCCGCGCGTCGTACGCCTCGCTGAGGTACCGGATGCCGAGGACCGGGTCGCGCCCGCCCGGATCCAGGGTGAAGCGCCAGCTGCGTTCGTCCTGGAGGGGGTCGGCGATGCCGAGCGAGAGGGCGTCCTCCAGGCCGAGCAGCCGACGGGAGACCAGCACCCGGCTCGCCCAGGGGCAGGCCCGGCTGGCCACCAGCCGGTAGCGGCCCGCCTCGACCGGCCAGCCGTCCCTGCCGTCGGCCGTGACGCGGTCGGCGAAGTGGCTCCGGGACCGGCGGAACGGCTTCTGCCCGTACGTCGCGTTGCCGAACTCTCCGGCGGATGCGCCTTGTTCCCGGCCCTCGTCGGCCGCTGCGGTGGGCTGGGCGTCGTCCGGGTGGCTGTCGGTGGGGCCCATCGTTGGCTCCTTGCCGTGTGCGGCTCTCGGTGCGCTGTCCCCACCAGCCTGCCCGCCGGGCGGAGCGCCATCCCCTGGCGCTCGGCCGACCGGGCGCAGCGCCGTGGCGGCCCCGGCCCGGAAGGCGGGGTCCGACGGCCGCCGGCCCCGCGGAACTATGACCGGATCCTGTCGCTCGGCACCTGGTGGCCCGGAGAGAGGTCCGGATCGCGACGGAAAGGGCGGCTGTTGCGTGCCTCGCGCGACACTCCATGTCGCTCGAATGAGGGGACCGGGACTCGCTAGAGCGCGTGATTCTCGCCACCCTTGATAGGGGGTCCGCTCACATGAGCACCCTCAAGAGGGCTCCATCTCTCCAACGGTGGCACTGGGTGCCATGGGTTCAGTATTCGGTATATCGACTCAGGATGCACGATGTGTAGCGGGCCTCGGCAGATTCGATCACTCAGTGGAGTGATGCATTCATGTAATGAATTCATGCCGCAGCGAGGGAAAACTTTCGATCTGGTGGCGGACGACGGGTTACGCACGCATGTCGACCAAGTGGACGTACCCAGACGCCTTCGATCTGGGTATGTTCCTCGCCGTCAGGGCAGCCGTCCGCGAGGAGTCCAGTCCCGTGTCGGAAACACAGAATCCCCACGTAAACCAGCCTGCGTCCGCGAAGTTCGTCTACGACTTCACCGAAGGCAACAAGGACCTGAAGGACCTCCTCGGTGGCAAGGGCGCCAACCTTGCCGAGATGACCAACCTGGGGCTCCCCGTCCCGCCCGGCTTCACCATCACCACCGAAGCCTGCAAGGTCTACCTCGACAGCGGCGAGGAGCCCGAGGCACTGCGTGCCGAGGTGTCCGAGCACCTCGACGCTCTTGAGCGGCAGATGGGCAAGAAGCTCGGCCAGGCCGACAACCCCCTTCTCGTATCGGTGCGTTCAGGGGCGAAGTTCTCGATGCCCGGCATGATGGACACCGTCCTCAATATCGGGCTCTCCGATGCGTCGGTTTCCGGCCTCGCCGCGCAGGCGGGCGACGAGCGGTTCGCGTGGGACTCCTACCGCCGCCTCATCCAGATGTTCGGCAAGACCGTGCTGGACGTCGAGGGCGACCTCTTCGAGGAGGCGCTGGAGGAGGCCAAGAGGGCCAAGGGCGTCACCGTCGACGTCGACCTGGACGCCGCCGACCTCCAGGCGCTGGTCGAGCGGTTCAAGACCATCGTCTCCAAGGAGACGGGGCGCGAGTTCCCGCAGGAGCCGCGCGAGCAGATGGACCTCGCCGTACGGGCGGTCTTCGACTCCTGGAACACCGACCGCGCCAAGCTCTACCGCCGTCAGGAGCGCATCCCCGGCGACCTCGGCACCGCCGTCAACGTCTGCTCCATGGTCTTCGGCAACCTCGGCCCCGACTCCGGCACCGGCGTCGCCTTCACCCGCGACCCCGCCAGCGGCCACCAGGGCGTCTACGGCGACTACCTCCAGAACGCGCAGGGCGAGGACGTCGTCGCCGGTATCCGCAACACCGTGCCGCTGGCCGACCTGGAGGGCATCGACAAGTCCTCCTACGACCAGCTGATGCAGATCATGGAAACCCTCGAAACGCACTACAAGGACCTGTGCGACATCGAGTTCACCATCGAGCGCGGCAAGCTGTGGATGCTCCAGACCCGGGTCGGCAAGCGCACCGCGGGCGCCGCCTTCCGCATCGCCACCCAGCTCGTCGACCAGGGGCTGATCGACGAGGCCGAGGCCCTGCAGCGGGTCAACGGCGCGCAGCTCGCCCAGCTGATGTTCCCGCGCTTCGACATCGACGCGAAGTCCGAGACCATCGGCCGCGGCATCGCCGCATCGCCGGGCGCCGCCGTCGGCAAGGCCGTCTTCGACTCGTACACCGCCGTCAAGTGGTCCCGCTCGGGCGAGAAGGTCATCCTCATCCGCCGCGAGACCAACCCCGACGACCTCAACGGCATGATCGCCGCCGAGGGCATCCTCACCTCACGCGGCGGCAAGACCTCGCACGCCGCCGTCGTCGCCCGCGGCATGGGCAAGACCTGCGTCTGCGGCGCCGAGGAGCTGGAGGTCGACACCAAGTCCCGCCGGATGACGACCAAGGACGGCGTCGTCGTCGAGGAGGGCGACGTCGTCTCCATCGACGGCTCGTCGGGCAAGGTCTACCTCGGCGAGGTGCCGGTCGTGCCGTCGCCCGTCGTCGAGTACTTCGAGGGCCGGATGCACGCCGGCGCCGACGACGCCGACGAACTGGTCAAGGCCGTCCACCGGATCATGGCGTACGCGGACCGGGTGCGCCGGCTGCGGGTGCGCGCCAACGCCGACAACGCCGAGGACGCCGCCCGCGCCCGCCGGTTCGGCGCCCAGGGCATCGGCCTGTGCCGCACCGAGCACATGTTCCTCGGCGAGCGCCGCGAGATGGTCGAGCGCCTCGTCCTGGCCGACACCGACGCCGACCGGGAAGCCGCGCTCCGTGAGCTGCTGCCGCTCCAGAAGGCCGACTTCATCGAGCTGTTCGAGTCGATGGACGGGCTGCCGGTGACCGTACGTCTCCTTGACCCGCCGCTGCACGAGTTCCTGCCCGACATCACCGAGCTGTCGGTCCGGGTCGCGCTCGCCGAGGCCCGCAAGGACGCCAACGAGAACGACCTGCGCCTCCTCCAGGCCGTGCACAAGCTGCACGAGCAGAACCCGATGCTGGGGCTGCGCGGTGTGCGCCTCGGGCTGGTCATCCCCGGCCTGTTCGCCATGCAGGTGCGGGCCATCGCCGAGGCGGCGGCCGAGCGGAAGAACGCCAAGGGCGACCCGCGCGCGGAGATCATGATTCCGCTGGTCGGCACCGTCCAGGAACTGGAGATCGTCCGCGACGAGGCCGAGCAGGTCATCGCCGAGGTCGAACAGGCCCGCGGGGTCAGCCTCAAGCTCACCCTCGGCACCATGATCGAGCTGCCCCGTGCCGCACTGACGGCGGGTCAGATCGCCGAGTCCGCCGACTTCTTCTCCTTCGGCACCAACGACCTCACACAGACCGTCTGGGGCTTCTCCCGCGACGACGTCGAGGCCAGCTTCTTCACCGCCTACCTGGAGAAGGGCATCTTCGGCGTCAGCCCCTTCGAGACCATCGACAAGGACGGCGTCGGCAAGCTCGTACGGGACGCCGCGGCGGCCGGCCGGGCCACCCGCCCCGACCTCAAGCTCGGCGTCTGCGGCGAGCACGGCGGCGACCCCGAGTCGGTGCACTTCTTCCACGAGGCGGGTCTGGACTACGTCTCCTGCTCGCCGTTCCGCATCCCCGTCGCCCGCCTGGAGGCGGGCCGCGCGGCAGCCGAGTCGAAGGGGAGCGACAGCCGCTGACCCGACGGGTGACGCGAGCGCTAGGCGCGCGCGGCACCCGGCATGCGACCACCGGACCGGCGGCGGCACCAGACCCTCAACTGCGCCGCCGGGTCCGGCACCACAACGAGGGCGGCACCTGTGCGGAGGTGCCGCCCTCGCCTTTTTCCGGACTCCCCCCTCGGGAGCTGCCGCCTCCCATGTCGGCGTGGGAAGGCGGCCTTCAACGGGGAATGCCGAACGGCCGGGTCTTTGCCCATCACCCCCCACGGGATCGAGCAATCCGTGCCGTACGTACCGCCGTTGAATTGAGTACAGCATTCCCGCTCACCACGGGGAAGCGCGACCCTTTTCAACTCTGGCCAAAAGGGCATGGTGACCGCGTGTGTCGGCGTGCATACTCAGGCGTGCCGGGGGGCAACCGAGGAAGCCATGGGTGGGGGTTCGGTGTTACGCGTCCATTTCAGTGGACTCGATCTGGCCCGCGTGCGGATAGCCGCGCGTCCGGATGTGCTGTGGGAGACGATCCTCAGTTTTCACCGACTGCGCGACCGACGTGACGACACGGCGTTCGGAAAATGGCGCGCAGAAACACGAGAGAAGTTGAATGGCGAAACGCGTCTGCTGGCGCCGCTCGTTCCCACCCGGGGCTATTTCCCGGATTTCCTCACCCCGCCCGAAGGGCTGCTGGGCCTCGACAATGCGCTGGGCGCACTGCGCGAGACGCCGCCCGCGCGGGTGCACACCGAGCTGTCCAGGCTCTCCCACGCCCACCCGCTCCCGTCATGGATACGGGCCATGGGGGACGGCGACGTCCGCCAGATCGGCCGCCTCGCCGGCACCCTCCAGCGTTACCACGACGCCGCCGTCGCCCCCTACTGGCCGCGGCTCCAGGCCCGCATAGCGGCCGACCGGGCCGCCCGCGGCCGGGCCCTGCTGGACGGCGGCGCCGACCAACTGCTGGCCACCCTCCCGCCGATGCTGCGCTGGCGCGCCCCGGTCCTGGAGGCCGACTACCCCGTCGACCGCGATCTGCATCTCGACGGCCGCGGGCTGCTGCTGATGCCCTCGTACTTCTGCCGCCGCACGCCGGTCACCTTCCACAACCCGGACCTGACACCCGTCCTGGTCTATCCCGTCGAGCACCCGGTGCCGCGGACCGTGCCCCCGCTGCCGCCCGAACACTCCCTGGGCCGGCTGGTCGGACGCACCCGCTCGGAGATCCTCCGTGGCATCGGCGTCGGCTGCACCACCAGCGAACTCGCCCGCCGCGTCGACGTCTCGCTCGCCTCGGCCAGCCAGCACGCGACGGTGCTGCGCGACGCCGGTCTGCTGGTCACCCTCCGGCAGGGCAACGCCGTACTGCACACCCTGACGCCGCTGGGGACCGCCCTGCTGCGCGGGGGTGTACCGGCGGAGGCGGCCTACGAGCGGTCGACGTGCGGCTGAGGGCGGCGGCACTGCCCCGCCCCCGGCCGCACGGCCCTCAGTACGGCCGGTCGCCCGCGATGGCGACGCGTTCGGCGACCCGGCGGTGCGGGGCGTAGTCGGCGACGGCGTAGTGCTGGGTCGCGCGGTTGTCCCAGAAGGCGATGTCGCCCGGCTGCCAGCGGAAGCGGACCTGGAACTCCGGTACGTGCGCCTGCTGGAAGAGCAGGCGCAGCAGCCGGTCGCTCTCGGCTTCCGGAAGGCCCACGATGCGGGTGGTGAACGAGGTGTTGACGAACAGCATCCGGCGGCCGGTCTCGGGATGGCGGCGTACCACCGGGTGTTCCACCGGAGGGAATTCCTCCTGGAGCGGGGCGAGCCGTTCCGCGGAATAGAAGCGCGCGAATCCCGGCAGGTAGTCGTGCACCGCACGCGCCCCGTCGATGCGTTCCTTGATGTCCGACGGCAGGTTGTCGTAGGCCGCGGCCATATCGGCCCACATGGTGTCACCGCCGGACGGCGGCACCTCCCGCAGCTGCAACACCGCGCCCAGCGCGGGCCGTTCGCGGAAGGTGACGTCCGTGTGCCAGACATTTTCGAACGTCGGTACGGAGTCGGAGCCCTTGTCGAAGCGCACCACGTCCTTCTCCGCGCCGGTCGCCAGGAGCGGATTGGTCTCCAACTCCCCCCAGTTCGCGGCGAATTCGCGTTGCGCGGCGGAGGTCAGATGCTGACTCCTGAAGAACAGCACCTTCCATTCGACGAGCGCCCGGTTCAGCTCCGCGCGCAGCTCGGCGGAGAGCGGACGGGACAGGTCGAGGCCGCGAATTTCGGCCCCGATGGTGCGGCCCTGCGGTACGACGTCGAACAGGTCGTACGGCCGGTCCTGCCAGCCGTCGGGGGTGCGGCGCAGGACGCGGTCGCCTTCGTACAGGCCGTCGGCGGGAATGCGGTGCGGACGCAGGGCGGGGGCGGTGGCGGGGCGCGGGGAGTCGGTGAGAGCCGTCAACTGATCCTCCTGGTAGGGGAGAAGAGGGCAGGGGAGAGGGAGGGGGAGGGGGAGAGAGCGTCGTGACGGGAGCCGGGAGGCCGAAGCCGGTACCGGGTGCCGTCAGGACGTACAGAGGGCGGCGGGGGGAGAACCCACCCGGCCGCGGCGGCGCAGGAAGCTCAGGCCGCGGGGCGCGCACTCGCCGTGGGGGCCGCGGTGTCGCGGCGCCGCCTCACGGACGTTCGGGTGCGTGCTCATGCCTGGCACCGTACCCCATCCACCGGCCGCCGAAGCCGCCGCCCATAGCGGGCCTGGGCCCTCAGTCGTCGATGCCCGACCGTTCCACACCCGCCACGATGTACCGCTGGAGCACCAGGAACACCACCACCAGCGGGGCGATCGAGACGGCCGCGGCGACGAACAGCTTGTGGAGGTTGAGGTTCTGCGCGGTGGTGAACGTCGACAGGGCGACCTGCACCGTCCACGACTGCTGGTCCTGGCCGATCACCAGCGGCCACAGGAAGGCGTTCCAGGCGCCGATGAAGACGATGGTGGAGACCGCGGCGAACACCGGGCGGGCATTGGGCACCACGATCCGCCAGTACGTGCGCCAGTACCCCAGGCCGTCGACCCTGGCTGCGTCCTCCAGCTCCTTGGGGAAGCCGAGGAAGTACTGCCGGAAGATGAAGCAGGCGAACGCGCTGAACAGCGTCGGGATGACGAGTCCGCGCAGCGTGGAGATCCAGCCGAGCGTCGAGACCAGCACGAAGCTCGGGACGAACGTGACGGCCGCCGGGACCATCAGGGTGCCGAGGATCGCGTAGAAGACCGCGTTCGCGCCGCGGTAGGGGATCCGGGCCAGTCCGTAGCCGGCGAGCGAGGCGAGCAGCACCGTGCCGACGGTCGTGGCGACGGCGATCAGTGTGGAGTTGAGCAGCGCCCGGCCCAGCGGGAGGTTCGGGTCGTCGAAGACCTCGGTCAGGTTCGACCACTGGAGGCTGCGCGGGAAGAGGGTCCAGTCCGGCGCGGTGATGTCCGCCTCGGTCGCCAGGCCGTTGCGCACCAGGAGGTAGAACGGGATCAGGAACAGCAGGGCCAGCGTGAGCAGCAGTACCACCCGCAGTGCGCGGCCCACCCGGGTCAGAGCGTCGTGCATCGGCGGTCAGTCCTCCTTGCGGCCGAGGCCGAACCAGCGGGCCTGGACGACGGTCGCCACCGCGATGATCAGCGCGAGGATCACCGCGCCCGCGCTGCCGAGCCCCAGATTCTGGTCCCGGCCCAGCGCGGTGTAGTAGAGGTAGACCAGCGGCGGGCGGGCGTACGGCGGATAGCCGCGGGAATCGCTGAGCAGGTTGTAGAACTCGTCGAACGCCTGGAAAGAGTTGATCACCAGCAGCAGCACCACCGCCACGGACGTGGCGCGCAGCTGCGGGAAGGTGAGGTGCCGGAAGACCTGCCAGCCGGGCCGCGCGCCGTCCACCGCGGCGGCCTCGTACAGCTGCGGGGAGATCCGCTGGAGCCCGGCCAGGAACAGGATCATGTAGAAACCGGCCTGGAGCCACAGCCGCACGGTCACGATGACCAGCCAGTACCAGGGCGGATCGGTGGTGGAGAGCCACGCCGTCTGATCGGCGCCGAACCAGCCGAGAACGGTGTTGGCCAGGCCGAACCGCACCCCGTTGAACAGCGACAGCTTCCAGATCAGCGACGCCACGACGTACGAGCAGGCGGTCGGCAGGAAGAACACCGACCGGAAGAACGCCTGGGCGAAGCGCAGCCGGTTGACCATCAGCGCCAGGGAGAGCGACAGCACGTAGGTCGCCGGCACGATGAAGGCCGTGAACAGCAGGAACGTGCCCAGGCTCGACAGGAACGCGGGATCGGTCAGCATCGACGTGTAGTTGCCGGCGCCGACGAAGTCCGTGGGGCTGACGGTGTTGTGCGCGTCGAAGAAGCTGAGGTAGACGCTCCACGCCAGCGGCACGTACGTGAACAGGCCGAGCCCGAGCGCGAACGGGCCGACGAACACCCAGAACCAGAGGGTGCGGCGCTGCGGGCCGAGCCAGCGGGCGGGGCGCGGGCCCTGCGCGGCGCCCGCAGGACGCGCCCCGGCGGCAGGACCGCCCGCCGCCGCACCCGTCGTCTTGACGGTCACTTCTTCCTGACCCGCGCCAGTTCGGCGTTGACCTTGCGCACCACGGTCCTCAGCTCGCTCTCCGGAGACGCCCCGTCCTTGATGATGCGGCTCAGCGCGTCCTGATAGGCGGTACGGGACGCGGCCGTCCACAGGAGCGGCTCGGCGGAGCCGTGGTCCGTCGCGAACCGGACCGCGTCCGCCGCCGCGCCCTTCCGCAGCTTTTCCGCCTTCTTCGCCAGAGAGATCCTGGCCGGGATGTGGAAGCCGTACGACAGCGCGAAGTCCTGCTGGAAATCGGTGCGTTCCACCCACAGCCACTTCGCGAAGTCCTTGGCCTGCGCCCGGTGTGCGCTGCGGGCGCTGACCGCGGCGCCGTACGCGCCCACCGGCACCGAAGGCCGGCCGTCCGGTCCGTCCTTCGGGAACGCCAGGACCCCGAAATCGTCGCCGAACGCCTTCTCGACCTGCGGCAGCGCCCACAGCCCCGACCACTGCATCGCGGTCAGGCCCTGGAGGAACGCCGACGGGTCGGACCAGTCGGTGGGCGCCCCCAGCAGCAGCGACTTGTCCGCGTACAGCTGGCGGATCTTGCCGAGGGTCCTGGCCGCCGCCGGATCGTCGAACCCGACCTTGCCGTCCTCGGTGATCAGGCTCAGACCGGCGGCGAAGAGCGGGGTGCCGCCCAGCATCCCGGCACCGCCGTCGTTCCCGAGGAACAGGCCCTTGGCCTTCTTCGTCGTCAGCTTCTTCGCCGCGTCCACCAACGCGTCGAGCGTCTGCGGGGGTTGGAGCCCGGCGTCCTTCAGCAGGCTCTTGCGGTAGTAGAGCATCTGCATGTCGACGGCCTGCGGGATGCCCCAGATCTTGTCCTGCCAGATCTTCGGGGCGAGCACCGCCTGGTTGAAGTCGTCCTTGACGGGTTCGACCTCCGCGGTCAGGTCGACGACCTGGCCGCTCTGGATCTGGTCCAGCAGCGGCCCGTTGGCCTCGAACACGTCAGGACCCGAGTCGGTCAGCAGCGCCGCGGCGGTCTGCCGGTCGTAGTCGCCCGGCCGCCACTGCACGGTGACCTGCGCCTTCCGGTACGCGGCGGCGTAGCGTCCGACGGCCTGTTCGACGCCGCTCTCGCCGTACTGGTGGTACCACTGGCTCAGCCCGGGGCCCGAACCTCCGCCGCCCCGGCCGGTGTTGGCGCCGCAGGCGGCGAGGGCGCCGGTCAGCGCGAGGCCGCCGCCCGCGGCCAGCAGCCGTCGTCTGCCGATGCCTGTGCCGGTGCCTGTGCCCGTCATGGCCCCTCGCCCCCTGCCGTGCTGCTCATCGGTGATCGTCGATCAACGTACGGTGCCCGACCACTGTGCCGTACGCACGTGAAGAACGCATGGCAACCGTGCAAATCCGCCCCCTGGCACGCCGGTTACGGGCGCGGGCGCCCCGCCCGCGCCCCCGGCCCGCTGCTCACCGGTCCGCCGGGCGCCTTCCCGGCCGGGTGCCGATGACGACGGTGGCGTACAGCTCGTCGGACGTCACCGAGCGGGGGGTCAGGCCGCCGTCCGCGAACAGGGCGGCGGCCCGGTCGGCTTGCCGCTCGCTGGTCTCGACCAGCAGGCTCCCGCCGGGCGCCAGCCACGCCGCCGCCGCGGCGGTCACCCGTCTCAGGACGTCCAGCCCGTCCGTGCCGCCGTCCAGCGCCACCAGCGGCTCGTGCTCACGGGCCTCCGACGGCAGCAAGCCGACCTCTTCGCTGGGGACGTACGGCACATTGGCCAGCAGCACGTCGATCCGGCCGCGGAGGGCGGCGGGCAGCGCCGCGAAGAGGTCGCCCTCGTGGACCAGGCCGCCGGCGGCGGCGACGTTGGCGCGGGCGCAGCGCACCGCGGCCGGGTCGATGTCCGCGGCGTGCAGTGCGACACCCGGCACCCGCGCGGCGAGCGCCGCGCCCAGCGCCCCCGATCCGCAGCACAGGTCGACGGCGACGGCGCCCGGCGCGGCGAGCGCAGCCGCCTGCCGGACGAGGAGTTCGCTACGGCGCCTGGGCACGAACACGCCGGGGCCCACGGTCATCCGCAGGCCGCAGAACTCGGCCCAGCCCAGGACGTGTTCGAGCGGCAGGCCGTCCGCGCGGCGCCGCACCATGGCGGCGAGTTCCGTGGGGGTGCGGGCGGTCGACAGGAGCAGTTCCGCCTCGTCCTCGGCGAAGACGCAGCCCGCGGCGCGCAGCCGGGCGACGACGGCGGGGCGGGGCGAAGGCGCGGCGGGGGATACGGCGGTGCGGGAAGCCGGTGAGGCGGAAACAGGAGAAGGATGCACGGACATGAGGGCCTTTCGGGGTACCGAAGGGCGCTCTCCCGGTCACCTCTGCCTGGTGAACCGCACGGTCGCGAGGTGAGAGCACCCAGCTGATACAGCGGTAATGGGTCTCACCTCCTCGTCGTGTCCACTGCTGAAGTCACCCACTTTACCCCGGGGGCAGCGGGACGCGCAGCGCGGTCCGCCGCGGTGCGGGGGCGGGCCCACGTCCGGGCCCGGACGCCGCGGTCAGGGCCCGGCGGGGGCGGAGAAGTCGTAGCGGACGCCGGTGAGGCGTTCCGACGCGGCCCACAGGCGGGCGGAGAGCGCGTCGTTCGTGGTCCAGGGGGCGCGCGGGGACGGGGCCGGGGCGCCGCGCAGGCCGCCGCGCGGGCCGATGAAGGCGTCCGGCTTCACCTGCGGGGCGGTGGCCGCGCACAAGGTGGGCAGCGCGCCGCCCTCCGGGCGCTGGCCGACGATGCGGTTGCCCAGTTCCATCAGGCGCTCGACGGACCTGCGGCCCGCCATCCTGGCGCCGGTGGTCTGGAGGTTGGTCGACGCGTAGCCGGGGTGCGCGGCGGCGGCGACGACCTGCGATCCGGCCGCGGCCAGCCGGTTCGCCAGCTCGTGCACGAACAGCAGGTTGGCGCTCTTGGAGCGGCCGTAGGCGGCCCAACGGTGGTAGGGGCGGCTGCTGTTGAGCGTGTCCGGGTCGACGCTGGCGAGGACGTGGAGGAAGCTGGAGACGGTGACGATCCGGGCGCCGGGGGTGGCGAGCAGCCGGGGGAGCAGCAGGCCGGTGAGGGCGAAGTGGCCGAGGTGGTTGGTGCCGAGCTGCATCTCGAAGCCGTCGGCTGTGGTGCGGTACGGCAGCGCCATCACGCCGGCGTTGTTGACAAGCAGGTCGAGGCGGCTGCGGTCGAAGGTGTCGAGTCCGGTGGCGAAGGCGCGTACCGACGACAGGTCGGCGAGGTCGAGGGGGCGGAACTCGGCCTCGGCGGCCGGGACTTCGGTGCGCAGCCGGTCCAGGGCCGCGCTGCCGCGCGCTTCGTTGCGGCAGGCCAGCAGGACGCGGGCGCCGCTGCGGGCCAGCTCACGGGCGGTGACATAGCCGATGCCGCTGTTGGCGCCCGTGACGACGGCGCAGCGGCCGGTCTGGTCCGGGATCTGGCGGGTGGTCCACCGGGGCACGCCTGGCTCCTCTGTCGGGGGGAATCCAGCGTACGCCCGGGGATGCGGCCCGGAAGCAGGGCAGTTGGGGCCGCGGCGCCTGCCGCCCTCAGGGGGCCGCCCCGGCACCGGGGCCGCCCGCCGCGCCCGGCTCGTCCGGATCGGGTGCCGACTCCGCGAGGCGCTTGATGGCGGACAGGCGGCCGTCCCAGTCGGCGGCGATGCGGTCCATCCGGCGGGCGGTGACGCCGAGGCGGGCGGGGAGTACGGCGTAGCGCGTCTCGCGGCCCTCCCGGTGGCCGGTGACGAGGCCGGCCCGGTCGAGGACGGCGAGGTGCTTGACGATGGCCTGGCGGCTGACCGGCAGCTGCGCCGCCAGGGCCGTGGCGGTCGCCTCGCCGTGGGCGGCCAGGGTGTCGAGTATCCGGCGGCGGGTCGGGTCCGCCAGGGCGGACAGCACGTCCGCCACGGTGTCCAGGGGGGATTCCGCGCTCATGCCGCGAGCCGCTCCGCGTACTGCCTGATGTTCTCGGTCTGCCCGCTCCAGCCCTCCGCGTGGCTCTCGTACGAGGCGCCGGTGCGCCCCTCGGGGATGTCGATGGTGTCGAAGCCGGACTCCACGACCCGCAGCCTGGTGCCGTCGCCCTCCGGGGTGAGGGTGAATTCCACCAGGGTGGAGTTGCCCTCCACCGCGACCTCGCCGGGGTGGCCGCTCGCCCAGCGGTAGGCGAAGCGGTGCGGCGGCTCGACCCGCACGATGGTGGTCGGGAACTGGCCGTAGGGGCCGTGGTCGAGGTGCATGAGGCCGCCGGGGCGCAGGTCGACGGGGGTGGGCTCGCCCTGTCCGAACCAGTTGCCGACGTGCTCGGGCTCGGTGAGCACCGCCCAGACGCGTGCCACCGGCGCCGCGATGCTGATCTCCCGTTCGATGCGGTCGGTGTCGTGGTGGTGGCCGTCGGTGGTGTCGCTCATGGGGTGCCTCCTGGGTGCCGCTCTCCGTGACGTGCAACTCGTGGGTTGCGTATGTGTCGAGCCTGGCACGTCACGGAGGATCGCGCAACCGGAGGGTTGCGCGTCCGGTTTCCCGTTACCCCTCCCTGGTCCGCACCCGGTAGGCGGGGACCGAGACGTCCGGATCGTCGATGCAGACCCCGGACACCAGGTCGAAACGCTGCTTGAGCAGGGGCGAGGCGACGAAAGGACGGCCGTCGGACGATCCCGTCAGACCGCGGGAGAGCACATGCGCGCCGGTGAACGGATCGCGGTTGCCGAGCGCGTACGGGCGGCCCGCGCGGTCGACGAAGAGGGCCGCCTGGCCGCCGTCGGGCAGCAGCACGGCCACACCACGCCCGGGAAGGAGCCGGGACAGCGGGCAGACCGCGAACCAGCCGTCGGGGCCGTGGATCTCGACCACCGCGGCGGCGGTCCGGTCCGGCGTCGTGGGCTCTGGCGTCGGTACGGGCATCACACGGAGGTCCCTTCCAGGGTGCGTACGGGCAGGGTCGGGCCGGCCAGCAGGGTGGGGTCCGGCTTGACCTGGTCGCGTTCGGGCACGAAGCGGACCGTCGGGTCCGGCGCGTCCGGGGCGTTGACGAAGGAGACGAAGCGCGCGAGGCGCTCGGGGTCGGCGAGCGTCTCGGCCCATTCGTCGCGGTAGTGGGTGACGTGCGCGGCCATCAGGGCCTCCAGCTCGTCGCAGAGCCCGAGTGCGTCGTGCACGACGACGTCCCGTACGTGGTCGAGGCCGCCCTCGATGCGCTGAAGCCAGGCGGAGGTGCGCTCCAGACGGTCCGCGGTGCGGATGTAGAACATCAGGAACCGGTCGATGAGGCGCACCAGTCCGTCGTCCGAGAGGTCCTGGGCGAGCAGGTCGGCGTGGCGCGGTTCGGCGCCGCCGTTGCCGCCGACGTACAGGTTCCAGCCGTGCGAGGTGGCGATCACGCCGAAGTCCTTGCCGCGGGCCTCCGCGCACTCGCGGGCGCAGCCGGAGACCGCCGACTTGAGCTTGTGCGGCGACCGCAGGCCCCGGTAGCGCAGCTCCAGACCGATCGCCATCCGGACGGAATCCTGGACGCCGTAGCGGCACCAGGTCTGCCCGACGCAGGACTTCACGGTGCGCAGCGCCTTGCCGTAGGCGTGCCCCGACTCGAAGCCGGCCGCCACCAGACGCGCCCAGACCTGCGGGAGCTGGTCGACGCGGGCGCCGAACAGGTCGATCCGCTGGCCGCCGGTGATCTTCGTGTAGAGGCCGAAGTCGCGGGCCACCTCGCCGATGACGATCAGTTTCTCCGGGGTGATCTCGCCCCCGGGTATCCGCGGCACGACCGAATACGAGCCGTTGCGCTGGAGGTTGGCCAGGTGATGGTCGTTGGTGTCCTGAAGGGCGGCCTGTTCGCCGTCCAGGACGTAGCCGCCCGCGCCCACGGACGGAGCCAGCGAGGCGATGATCGAACCGATCGCCGGCTTGCAGACCTCGCAGCCCTCGCCGCCCCTGGCCGCCGGACGGCCGTGCGAGGCGAGGAGCGCGGCGTACGAGGTCAGCCGCAGGGTGCGGACGATCTCGTACAGCTCGGCGCGGGTGTGCGGGAAGCAGCCGCACAGCCCGGTGTCGATGACGGCACCCGAAGCGGCCAGCTCGTCGTTGACCACGGCGGTCAGCGCCTTGACGCAACTGCCGCAGCCGGTACCGGCCCTGGTGCACTTCTTGACCTCGGGAACGCCACCGCAGGAACCCTCGGACACGGCGGCGCGCACCGCCCCCGTGGTGACGTGATGGCAGTGGCACAGCACCGCGCTGTCGGGCAGCGCCGCAGGACCGAGCGCCGCGCCGCCGCCCGCCGCCGGTCCCGCGGGCAGCACCAGCTGCTCGGGCGGCACCGGCGGCACACTGCCGGTCAGCGGACGGAGCACGCCGTACGCCTCCGCGTCGCCGACCAGCACGCCGCCCAGCAGCTCGCCCCCGGGCCCGACGACCAGCTTCTTGTAGATGCCGCTGCGGGCATCGGAGTAGACGACGTCCAGGCAGCCTTCGGCGGCGCCGTGCGCATCGCCGAAGGACGCCACGTCCACCCCGAGCAGCTTCAGCTTGGTGGACACGTCCGCCCCGGTGAAGGCAGGTCCTGACGCACCGGCGATGGCTTCGGCGGCCGTACGGGCCATGTCGTAGCCGGGCGCCACCAGGCCGTAGACCCGCCCGTCGGCGGCCCGCGCGCACTCCCCGATCGCGAAGACGGCCGGGTCGGAGGTCCTGCACCGCCCGTCGACGTCGATGCCGCCCCGCTCGCCGACCGGCAGGCCGCAGGCGCGGGCCAGTTCGTCACGCGGCCTGATCCCCGCCGAGAAGATCACGAGATCCGTCCCGATCCGCGAACCGTCCGACAGTTCCATCGCGGTCACCGCGCCGTCCCGGCCCGCCGTGATCTCCGTGCCCGCCACGCCCGTGTGCACCTCCAGGCCCTGCTCCTCGACGGCCTTGCGCAGCGCGGCGCCGCCGCCCTCGTCCACCTGGAGCGCCATCAGCCGGGGGTGGAACTCGACGACATGGGTGCGAAGCCCCAGGCCCTTGAGCGCGCCCGCCGCCTCCAGACCGAGCAGCCCGCCGCCGACGACCACGCCGGTACGGGAGTTCTTGGCGTACTCCTCGATCGCGAGCAGGTCGTCGACGGTGCGGTAGACGAAACACCCCGCACTGTCCCGGCCCGGCACCGGCGGCACGAACGGGGCCGAGCCGGTGGCCAGCACCAGCGTGTCGTAGCCGATGACACGGCCGGAGCGCGCGGTGACCGTGCGGGCCTCCCGGTCGATCGCCGTCGCCGGGTCGCCCAGGTGCAGTTCGATGCCGTGCCGCGCCATGAAGTCCCGCGCGGTGAGCGAGAGATCATCGGGGGAGCGGCCCGCGAAGTACGACGTCAGCTGCACCCGGTCGTACGCCGGGCGGGGCTCCTCGCACAGCACCACGACCCGCATCCGCCCGGTGACCCCGCGCTCCGCCAGCTCCTCCAGGAACCGCTGGCCGACCATGCCGTGGCCGACGAGGACGAGGACGGGCAGGCCACGGGCGGTCGCGGCGCCGGTCGCCGGCGCTGCGGTGTTCGGGCGGTGGGCGGCTGCGGCCATGGTCGAAACCCTCCATCGGTGGTGCGCCGGGAACGGCGGGACGCCTGGTCCCCGGCGGTCCGCCGGGCCCTTCGACGCCGTGCCGCCAGCGTGCGCCGCCGCTGTTACCCGCCGGCATCTCCGCTGTTTCCCGTGCGGAACACTGCCCTCAGCGGCCCCGCGCCGCCCCTGTGAGGCCCCGGTGAGATCCCGCCCGGGACCGCGCCCGCCGCCGCCCCGCCAACGATCGCGCCCGCCGCTTACATTGGCCCCCATGCCCCGCCCGACCGCGGCCCTGCGCGCCGCCCGTACGCTCCTGACCACGCCGTTCACGCCCCGCGCACTGGCCGGGGCGCTGCACGCCCTGCTCGCGCTGCCGGTGGCGCTGCTCGGCCTGCTGCTGGTGCCGGCCGGGCTCGCCTTGGGCGGCGCGCTGTCCTGGACGGCTGCGGGGCCCTGGCTGCTCGCCCTGTCCGTACGGGCCGCGCTCGCCGCCGGAGACCTCCAACGGGCCATGGCCGGGCGCCTGCTGGGATTCGGGATCGAGCCCGCCGAACGGCGCACCGGAGCCGGGGTGTTCGGCTGGCGTCGGGCACAGCTCGCCGACCGCGCCGGCTGGCGGGCCGTCGGCTGCGCCCTGCTGGCCCCGCTGACCGCACTCCCGCCGCTGCTGGCCGTGGTGGCCGGCTACGTCTACGGCCTGCTGATGCTCGCCCACCCGGTCATCAGGCACTGGAACTACTTCACGCTGCACAACGCCGACGGATCCGTACGCAAGGTGGCGGTCCAGATCCACGGCGTGCAACTGGACACCTGGCCACGGTGGACGGTCGTGGTCGCCGCGGGAGCGCTGCTGCTGGCCGCCGCGCCCTGGCTGCTGCGCACCGCCGCCGCCCCGCACCGCCTGCTGCTGCGCACCCTGCTCGGCCCGGACGCCGCCGGCGCCCGCATCCGTACCCTGGAGGAGACCCGCGCGCAGGCCGTCGACGACGCCGCGGCCACCCTCCGCCGCATCGAACGCGACCTGCACGACGGCACCCAGGCCAGGCTCGTCGGCCTCGGCATGCACCTCACCCTGATACGCGAACTGATCACCGCGGACGCCGACCGCGACCGGCTGCTGACCGCCGTGGAAACCGCCCAGGGCAACGCCCGGCAGGCCGTCGCCGACCTGCGCCACCTCGTCCGCGGCATCCACCCGCCGGTACTCGACCAGGGCCTGGACGCCGCCCTCACCGGGCTCGCCGCCGACTGCCCGCTGCCCGTCGCCGTCACCACCCGCATCGGCGACCGGCCGCCGCCCGCCCTGGAAACCCTCGCCTACTTCTGCGCCGCCGAACTCCTCGCCAACGCCGTCAAACACAGCGGCGCCGACCGCGTCACCATCGACGTCCGCACCGAAACCGGCCCCGCAGCGCTGCGGCTCTCCGTCCACGACGACGGGCGGGGCGGCGCGCTCCCCGGCGCGGGCAGCGGACTGACCGGCCTGCGCACCCGGATCCGTACCGTCGACGGGACACTGACCTGCGACAGCCCGGCCGGTGGCCCTACGGTGGTCACCGTCCGTCTCCCCAGCCCGCCACCGACATCACAGACATAGAGGTTGCCGTGCGCGTCGTCATCGCCGAGGACTCCGCGATCCTGCGGGAAGGACTCGCCCAACTCCTCGCCCTGCGCGGGGTGGTGGTGGCCGCCGCCGTCCAGGACGCCGCGGCCCTGCTCGACGCCGTCGCCACCCACCGCCCCGACGCCGCCGTGATCGACATCCGGCTGCCGCCCGGCCACACCGACGAGGGCCTGCGGGCCGCCGTCACGCTGCGCCGCGACCACCCGGACACCGGAATCCTGATCTTCTCCCAGTACGTGGAGACCGCCTACGCCGACCGGCTCTTCGGCGAGGGCTTCGCCGGCGTCGGCTACCTCCTCAAGGAACGGGTGGTGGACATCGCCGAGTTCACCGACGCACTCGAACGCGTCGCCGCCGGCGGGACCGCGCTCGACCCCGAGGTGGTCGGCCGCCTCTTCAAGGCGAGCCGCCGGGCCCAGGCACTGGAACGCCTCA
This sequence comes from Streptomyces sp. NPDC050161, assembly GCF_044460025.1. Classification (NCBI taxonomy): domain Bacteria; kingdom Bacillati; phylum Actinomycetota; class Actinomycetes; order Kitasatosporales; family Streptomycetaceae; genus Streptomyces; species Streptomyces sp. NPDC050161. The sequence goes on from NZ_JBITJM010000002.1 coordinate 569,610, forward strand.
CCCCGCGCGAACGCGACGTGCTGGCGCTGATGGCCGAGGGCCGCAGCAACCGGTCCGTCGCCGCCGCGCTGACCGTCACGGAGCGCGCGGTCGAGAAGCACATCGCCGGCATCTTCACCAAGCTCGACCTGCCGCCGTCGGACACCGAACACCGCAGGGTGCTCGCCGTGCTGCGCTACCTGGAGACCGCGGGCCGCACGGACGCCTGACCGCCCGGCCCGCGGCCCCGGCTCAGCCCGCGGCCCGCGCCGGGCACAGCCGCCGCGGCGCCTCGTCCCCGCGCAGCCGCGCGTCCACACAGCCGCCCGGCAGCCCCTGGTGCGCCGCGTCCCCGAAGTTGGCGGTCACCGTCAGCGCGCCGTCACCGAACACCGTCCGCTGCACCGTCCGGTCCTCGGTCAGCCACCGGAAGGACGTCATCCGCTCGGTGCCGGCCGCGCGGTGCAGCGGCGAGAAGTACCGCTGCAACGCCGCCAGTTCACCGCCGTCGCGCTTCAGCGAAGGGCCGTCGAGCACATAGTTCAGCGGGGTGTTGTACAGAATCGCGAGCAGCGCCCTGGTGGTCTTCTGCGCCGGCAGCTTCTCGTACGACAGCTCCCAGCGCTCGGCGTTCACCAGCGAACCGTGCAACGCCGTCTCGTACAGCGGCACCCGGTACTTCGGGTCGTACATCGCCTTGGCCACATCCGCCGGCAGCCGCACCGGCTTGAAGAAGAACTTCGGGGCCTTCTCCGGGTAGTACGCGCCCCACGCCTCCTTGTCGCGCTCCAGCTTCCACAGTCCGTCGGCGACCGGCGTACCCGCGCCGTGGTCGAACGCCAGCACCTTGTTGGCCCACGGCTGCGCGCTCTCCGACCCCAGCACCAGATGCTGCGCAAGCCGCCGCATCCGGGCGAGCCGCATCGCGCGGTCGTCCTCCTTGGTCATCCGGTGGCCCGCGGCGTGATCGCGGAACAGCTCACCCGTCGCGTCCACATCCAGGAAGTAACTGTCCGCGCCGTTGGCGACCATCGCCCGGGTACGGTCCGCCAGATAGTGCTTGCGCGGCTCGGCCTTCTCGAACGCCCGCGAGCTGAGATAGCAGCCACGGCCGTGGAAACCGCTCTCCGGCGAGCCGTCCGCCCGGCGCACACAGAAGTCCGGATAGACCCGGCCCGGCCACACCGACGTGGGACTGTCCGCGGTCTTCGGATCCTGCCCGTTGGCGAACGAGTCGTACGGGCCGACCAGATACCCCGCGCCCTTCGCCGCCCGCACCGCCGCCGCGTCCATCGGCCCGGGACCTGCGTCGTACCCCAGCCACATCCGGTCGACGCCGAGCTTCTTCAGCCGCCCGACACCGTCCGCGGTGCGCGCGTCACCCCACAGGTACGCGTGGAAGGCGCCCAGCAGCTTGCCGTTGGCCGGGTTCTTCCGGATCTTCTCGCGCAGGCTGCCCAGCTTCCCCTGCTGCGCGAGCAGCGCACGGTAGTCGGTCGCGGGCGCCACCGGATCGCCGTCGGTCAGCGCGAAGGACACCTCGTACGCACGGGTGCCGTCGCCGGCGTCGAAGGCGTGCGAGGCCGTGGTCCGCAGCCGGCCACCGGCGGACGCGAACCGCAGGGATGTACCGATGTCGGTGGAGGTCAGATAGCTGACACCGTGCCCGCCACCGGATTCGCCCAGGCTGTAGCCCCACAAGGGGAGGGCCAGATCGGCACCCATGTCGACCGTGCTGCCCGCCAGGCCGCCCTTGGCCGAGTTCCAGAACGCGTCCCGCACCGGGATGTCCAGACCCTCGCCGCGCGGCACTTGGAGGGACGAAGCGGACGGATCGGTACCGGTCACCGGCCAGGTGACCGACCCGTCGCGGTCCGCGCGCAACGCGATCCGCAGCCGCCCGTGATCGGCGCGCGCGGTCACGCTCAGCCCCTTCGCCGGATAGCTCCAGCGCGCCCCCGCAGCCGTGCGCCGCACCGGCCCCGGCGTGCCCAGACCGCCGGCGGCAGGGCCGGACAGCGTCATCGTCCGCCCGTCGTCGGCGCGGGCGGTGACCGCGAGCGAACCGGTGTCGACGACGGCCGTACCGCCGCTCACCGGGAGTTCGACATGCCGCCCCTCGACGGTGCCTGCCGCCGCGCTGTCACACCCTGCGACGCCGAAGGCGGTGGCGGTCAGCGCGAGGGACGCGGCCAGCGTGCGCGTCGCACGGCGGCGGCCGGGGCGCGGGCCCGGCCGCCGGGCCGGTCGGGTGTGCCCGGTGCCCGCGTCGCTTCTGTGAGTGGTCTCGGAATCCATGGTGCAGGGATAGTCGAGGGGTTTAAGAAACTTCTAAGACGGCGTCCTGCGGGGTGAGTTGGCGGAGCCGTGTGGAGCGTGTGGAGCAGCAGGGGGCGGCGAGACCGAGGAGGCCGGCATCGTCCAGGCGATGCCGGCTCTCTTCGTGCAGCCGCCCCCGGACGTCAGGAGCGCTGATCGAGGAACTCGTCGATTATCTTGAGCAGCTCTTTCGGCTTTTCCACGGCCACCAGGTGACCCGAGTCCAGTTCGACGTACTCGCTGCCCGGAATCACGTCCCGCAACTGCCGCGCATATCGGTTCGGAATCAGCTGATCACCCGTCGGTGCGACCACGAGCGTGGGGCACGTGATTTTCGGCATGTATCCGCTGAGGTCCATGTCGTTGACGAGTTTGCACAGGGCTACCAGCCCGTCGGACGGCATCAAGCCGACGCGTATCTGAAACCGTTCGTCTGCGCTGATGGAATCCAGATAGCGATCCGAGAGCGCGTGGATGGTGGAGTAGTCGGCGAACCCGTTGGCGTCCAGCTTGGCGAGCTTGAGCCAGGTCCTGATGAACATGCGTTGTCGTGGATCCTTGTAGTGCATGAATCCACCGCAGAAAATCATGCGCCGGATGAGTTCCGGCTCTTTCGCCGCGATGACCGAGGCGATGCCCGCACCGGTGGAGAATCCGATGACGTCCACCGGGCCGTGTGCGGTCGCGCGCAGCACCTCGATCATCTGGTCGGCCAGCAACTCGAAGCTCAATTCGCCGTCTTCGGGCAGGGGGGTGAAGCTGCTGCCCGAGTAGCCCGGCACAATCAGTCTTCGATCCTGCGCCAGATGGTCGAGAAGATTGGCAAAGCTCGACTCGGGATGCCCGCCGGCACCGTGTATGAGGAGAACCTCAGGTCCCGTTCCCTGCGTGAAGTAGCCGACCGGAACTCCGGCGGCCTCAACTCTTTGCATCGATACGCTGGCCATAACACTTATCCCCGTTTCTCGATCGTCTTCGGTTGTGCCGGCAGGTCGCCGGCGAGCTCATTTCGCAGTCGCTGTGGCGCTGCGGTTTTCCTCGGCGGGATTGCCGCCGGTAGCTCCTGCTGACCTTGCGGTCCACATGGCGATCAGGCATGCGGCAAGCGCGAAGGCCGCGGCCACCGGCAGCACGAAGGCCGCGGAACTGGCGGTGGAGAGGATGACGGCACCGAGAACGCTGGAGGCGAAGTTCCCCAGGTACGCGGTGGACAGGTTGAGCGACGTGACGAGGGGGGCGCCGCCTTCGGGCGCGTAGTCGATGATGCGGTGCTGCTGCGGTCCGATGACCGAGAAGCAGACAAAGCCGGCCACCGCTTCCAGGACGACCACGAGGGTGAAGGTCCCCCGCGCGGCCAACATGGCCAGGAACACCAAGGTGATGCACAGGGTGGCGAGGACGACAACGATCCGGGCGTTGAACCGGTCGGCCAACCGTCCGGCCGTCAGATTCCCCGCCGTCGCGGCGATGCCGAAGACCATCAGCAGCAGCGCGAGCCGGTCCTGGCTGCCACCGGTCGCGGGCGCGAAGATCGCGCTCATATACGTGAAGGGAAGGAAAATGCCGACGAACGCCAGCAGCGTGACCGCGAGGACTTTCAGCACGCGCCGGTCGGCGAGCGGGACGAGGCGCTGTCGCAGCGGGACGGCCTGACCGACGCTGATGTTGGGCAGCAGGGTGGCGATGGCGGCGGCGACAACGCCGGCGATGCCGGCGATGAACCAGATCGCCGCGTGCCAGCCCCATTGATTGCCGATGACCGTACCGAGCGGAGCGCCCAGGACCAGGGAAAGCGTCGAGCCCGCGGTCACCATGGCGATGGCGCTCCCGCGCCGCTCGCCGGGAGCGAGGTAGGCGGCTGTGGCCACCGCACTCGCGGTGAACAGTGCGGCACCGGAACCCGCCAGGATCCGGGAGGCGAGCACGAGTCCGTAATCGTCGGCGAGCGCGGTCACCGCATTTCCTGCCGCGAGCAGGAGGAGTCCGGCGACGAGGACTCGTTGCCGCGGCCATTTGCCGGTAACCGCGGCAAGAACCGGTGACAGGATCGCGTACACCAGGGCGAAGACGCTCACCAACTGGCCGGATGCGGCACTGCTGACATGCAGCGTGTTGTTGATCTGGGGTAACAGGCCGACGATCACGTAGCCATCGGTACCGACCGCGAAGGCGCCTAACGTGAGAAGTGCGGTACGTGCGCGCCAACCCTGCCTCGGGGGAGCGTCCTTGCCGTCACTGGCAGCGTTGTCGACCACAGATCATTCCTCCAGGCGCACGGACTGAGTCATTCAGGGGCGCAAGCTGAGACATTCGGAACCGATCAGTACCATTTCGCGGGACGGTACCGCTCGGTTCCGAATAATGTCAAGACGATTAAAGTGAGGGGTATGGCCACCCGAGCTCGTGAACGTCTTCTCGCTACCGCCGATGAACTCTTCTATTCCGAAGGAGTGCGAGCCGTGGGCGTGGAACGCCTGCTGGAAGTCTCCGGCGTGGGCCGCGCGTCCTTCTACCGCCACTTCTCCAGCAAGGAGGACCTGGCCCTGGCAGTGCTGCGCAGCCGCGACGAACGCTGGCGCGCCTGGCTGGAGCAGGCCGTCACCGCCCGCGGCGGCGCCCCCCTGGCGATCTTCGATGCCCTCGCCGAACGGTTCGCCTCCTCCGAGTTCCGCGGCTGCGCCTTCATCAACGCGATGATCGAGGACACCGATCTCGACAGCCCCGTCTACCGGCTGGCCGCCGAGCACAAGCAGGCGGTGGCCGCATACATCGCCGACCTGCTGGCCGAGGCGGGCCACCCGGAGTCACGGCAACTCGCCCAGCAATTCCTCATGTTGATGGACGGCGCGCACGTCACGGCCCAGCGCATCCGCTCCGCCGCTCCCGCCCTCCAGGCCAAGGCGATCGCCGAGGTCCTGCTCGCCCGCCACCCCTGATGCCTCGCGTCCGCCTCAACCCCGCTCTTCGAGCCGCGACTTCAACTCCTCGTTCTCCTGTTCCAGCTGTGCGATCCGCTCGTAGACCGGGCCCAGGGCGTGCGTGACCTCATCCCGGGTGAATCGTGGCGTGATGTGCTGGGAGCAGTTCCAGGCGAATCCCTCGATGTGGGCGATCATTAAGCACTCCGGGTGCCCTTCGGTGCGCGTGGCGCCCAATTGGACGTCAATCCCCGGGATGTCGGATGGCGTCCTGGGCTCCAGGTGGCCGAAAACCTTCAGTCGAGTTTGTCTGGCGTAGTCCATGAAGAACATAGAAACTCGATTATTGGAGCGAATGTTGCCGCCTGTTATGTACTGGCGATTCCCTCGCACCTCCGCGTAACCCAGCGTCCGCTCGTTCAGCACATGGACAAACCCGGGAGGTCCTCCGCGGAACTGGACATACGGCCAGCCGGTCTCGCCCACCGAGGCGAGGTAAAAACCGTCGCGGGACTCGATGAAGGCAGCTTCTGCGGGCCCCAGCGGATCCGGTTCCCCGGTGTCCCCCCTGAGCAGACGCTGCATGGCCGGAGCGCTGCCCTTCTCCTCCTGGACGTGCCGGACGCCTTCGGTAAACGCCAACCGGGCATAACGACTCATCGACCGTTCTCCTGCCAAGAGTTGGGATACTGAAAAGAACTGACATCAGCTTAGTTACTCCAGCGGTAGATCGTTATGCGTTCCGGACTCGGCTTTCCCGACTGACGGGATCTCAGATTCCACGCACGCCTGGGTAGGGGCGCGCGGTGCCCGAGCCGAAGCGGCTGAAGGCCGGCCACCCGCGAGAACACCGCGCGGAACCGACCCGCTCCCGTCAAGTCCCGCCCCGCACGCGTCCCTTGTGACCAGCGCGTTCCCTGCCCTCCGGGCGGGCGCAGCGGCTTCACGGGCCCGTCCTAGTCTGTGGGGACTCGGGTGACGGATCGTGGAGGAGAGGCGTGTGCGTGGTGGGGAGCGGCCGGTGGGTGCCCCGTACGACGACGAGGTGACGTCGGGTGCGGTGGGCAACGGGCCGACGTCACCCGGGGGGACCGGATCCGGGGCGGTGGGCGGCGCGCCAGGCCACCGGGTGGACGGGCGCTACGTGCTGGAGCGGGAGTTGGGGCGCGGCGGCATGGGCGTGGTCTGGGAGGCGCTCGACACCCGGCTGGAGCGGCGGGTCGCCGTGAAGGAACTGCTGCTGCGGGGCGCCGTGGACGAGGAGGAGCGGGCGCACTGGGTGGCGCGGGCACGGCGTGAGGCGCAGGCGATCGCGCGCGTCGGGCACGAACACGTGGTGACGGTGCACGACGTGATCGAGGCCGGCGGGCAGATCTGGATCGTGATGGAGCGGGTGGGCTCGCGCTCGCTGGCGGACCTCGTGCGGGAGCAGGGGCGCCTCCCGGTGAGAGAGGCGGCGCGCATCGGGAGCGAGGTGCTGCGCGGGTTGCGGGAGGTGCACGAGGCGGGGGTGCTGCACCGGGACGTGAAGCCGCACAACGTGCTGTTCCGCCGCGACGGCCGGGCGGTGCTGATGGATTTCGGCGTCGCGACCTTCGAAGGCGCCTCCCAGGTCACGCAGGTGCACGAGGTGGTGGGGACGCCGCGGTACCTGGCACCGGAGTTGGCGGTTCCGCTGTCGGAGCGGTCGGCGGGCGCGGTGGCCGCCGCGGCGGATGTGTGGTCGGTGGGGGTGATGCTGTTCGAGATGACGGAGGGACGTGCGCCGTTCCGCGACCCGGACCCGTTCGAGGTGCTGGTGGCGGTGCGCACCGCACCCGTCCCGGCGATGCCGCACGCCGGACCGCTGGCACCGCTGATCGAACAACTGCTGACGAAGGACCCGCAGCAACGGATAACGGGCCGACGGGCGGAGGAGGCGCTGCGGAGGATCGCAGTGAGGGGTGATGAGGGTGACGGGGGTGGCCTGGAGGGGGTGGCGGGGGCTGTTGCGGGGGGTGCGTCCGGGGGCGGGAGCGGAAGCGGGGTCGGTTCCGGGTACGGCTCAGGCCCTGGCTTCGCGTCCCGCTCCGAGGCCGTGCGGTGGGCCGCCGACGGCGAGGCGTCCCCGACGGCCGACACGCCTGCCCCGCGCCCGACGACGCCGTTGCGGAAGAGGAGCGGCGGGCGGCCCGCGGAGCCTGGCCACGTACGGGTGCGCGGGTCGTTGCTCGCGAGCGTGCTGGGTGTGTTGGGCGTGGTGGTGCTGGGCTGCGGCGGCTGGTTCGCGTGGAGTGCGATGCACGACGGCGGCACCGGGCACCCGGCGGCGGGACGGGTGCCACCACAGGCGCCGGTGTCATCCCCCGCGCCCCCGCCCCCGTCCGGCGCGCCCGCAGGACCGCCGAAGCAGGCCGAGCCGTACACCCGTGCCCTCTTCCGGAACGCCGCGACGGGGATGTGCGCCGACCTGCCGGGAGAAGGCCCCGGGATGTCGGGCATCATCGACCAGTCAGGCTGCAACCCCTCGCCCGCCGACAACCAGCTGTGGGACGTGACGACTCCGCACCCGCACGAGGGGCCGCACGGCGTGGACCTCGTCATGATCGCTAACTCCAAGGACCGCGGCAGGCTGTGCCTGGATCTGCCGGGAGGGGCCGCCCAACCCGTCGGCACCACGGTGGCGGAAGGCCCCTGCAACGCCAACCGGGACGACAACCAACTGTGGTGGCTGGATCCACAGAGCGACGGGACCACCCTCATCCGCAACGCCGCCGCCGGCGACCTCTGCCTGGGCGTGGCCCCCCGGCTCGCGACGCAGGAAGGCGCACCGCTGTCCCTCGTGGACTGCGCCCCCGCCAGCCGCACGGCACGCTGGCACCTGCCGCATTGACTCCCTCGCCCTTGCTCCTTGCTCCCGATTCCTTGCTCCCGGCTCTCCGCCCCCGGCTCTCTGCTCCCGCACCGACGGCCCTCAGCCCCTCGTCGGCTGCCCTCTCCGCTGCACAGGGCCCGTCCCCCTACACCGGGCGTCCCCCTGCACTGGTCCGTCCCCCTGCACTGGTCCGTCCCCCTACACCGGCCCCGCCGCCTTCGTCAGTCGTCGCGCCGCCAGCTCCGCGTACACCGCCGCCCCGTCGGCCAGTACTGCGTCATCGAACTCGGCCAGCGGAGAATGGTTGTTGGCGCTGCGCTCGTGGTCGGCGCCGGCGGGCGGTGCACCCAGCGCCAGCATCGCCCCCGGCACCTCGGCCAGCACCCGGGAGAAGTCCTCGGAACCGTGCAGCGGGTGCGGCAGCGCCCCGTAACGCTCCTCACCGAGCGCCTCACGCACCACATCGGCCGCAAATCCGGCCTCTGCGTGATCGTTGACGGTGACCGGATACTGCTCGGCGAACTCCGCCTCCACCTTCACCCCGTACGCCGCGGCGATCCCCCGGCACACCTCCACCGTGCCGTCCTTCACCGTGGCCTGGGCCGCAGGCGAGAAACTCCGCACCGTCGCCTCGAACTCCGCGGCGTCGGGGATGACGTTCTGCTGCGTACCGGCGTGGAACGTGCCCACCGTGAGGATCACCGGGTCGAAGACGTCGAAGGTACGGGTGATCCACGCCTGCAACGCCGTCACCATCGCGCACGCCGCCTGCACCGGATCCTTCGCACGGTGCGGCATCGAACCGTGCCCTCCCGCACCGCGTACGGTCACCCGCAGCACATTGGACGCCGCCAGCGTGGGGCCGCCACGGGTACCGAAGACGCCGCTGGGATGGCCCGCCGACATCACATGGATCGCGTACGCCGCTTCCGGCCGCTGCCCCGCGGCGTCCAGCAGTCCCTCGGCCAGCATGTACCGCGCGCCGTCGAAGCCCTCTTCACCGGGCTGGAACATGAACAGCACATCGCCCGCCAGCCGTTCGCGGTGTGCGGACAGCAGCTTGGCGGCCCCGGCCAGCATGGCGGTGTGCAGGTCGTGGCCGCAGGCGTGCATCCGGCCGGTGTCCGACGCGAAGTCCAGGCCGGTCCGCTCGGACACCGGCAGCGCGTCCATATCGCCCCGCAGCAGTACCACAGGGCCCGGCCGTCCGCCCCGCAGCACGGCGGTCACCGAACTGACCCCGTCACCGGTACGCACCTCCAGCGGCAGCCCGGCCAGCTCTTCCAGCACCTTCTCCTGAGTACGCGGCAGATCGAGCCCGACCTCGGGGATGCGGTGCAGCGAACGGCGCAGCCGCACCAGATCGCCGGAGAGAGCACGGGCGTCGTCACGCAGATTCATCGTTGCTCCTTGGGGTGGAGGTGAGGAATGGGACGGGGTGCGGGGATGAGGGGCGGGCGGGGATGTGGGGGAGGGGGCCTGGGGGGAGGGGCGGGCCCCGGGCTGGGGGCCCCCCCCGCCCCCCCCCCGGCGCCCCCCCCCCCCCCCCCCCCCCCCCCCCCCCCCCCCCCCCCCCCCCCCCCCC